>JBGUHQ010000048.1:0-32439 GCA_045112195.1 Christensenellales bacterium
GTACTTGAGCGTCTTGAAGCTGTAGCTGCCGTCCGCCGCGTTGCTCACAGTCTCCAGCAGAGTGCCTTCACTGTCATACAGTTCGAAGCTGAACTCGCCTTCCGTCAGCGTGCGGTTGGCCAGGGTCTTCGTGCCGCTGAAGGTGATAGAACCTTCTGTAACATACTCATTTGTAAAGGAAGCCGTCTGTAGAGTTTTATAATTATCTTTATTGATTGTTACAGTCTGATAATTATCACTGATCAGTTTTATGCTCTTTGTACTCGGCTCTTCATATACAGTATATGTATCGAAAGGCAAGCCTTTAAGCGTCGCAGTATTTGCTTTACCATTTGTAATTGTTACATGGATCGGACTGCCTTCTACTTCAATCTTATCTTCGAGAGCAGTATCCTTTGTTACAATGCCTTTATAAATATGGAAAGTATACGTATCGTCTGCTAAGGTGCCAGTTGTCGCAGCACCATTCACCTTAACAATCTTCGTTACTTCAATGCCACCGGTTGTTTCCTTGTCATTCGTAAACTCGGCTGTCTGAAGCGTTTTATAGTTATCTTCAGTAATTGTCACCGTCTGGTAGTTATCGCTCGACAGCGTCGTTCCGTTTGTGCTTTCCTCCTCAAATACGGTGTAAGTACCAAGCGGAAGATCATTCATCGTAGCAGTGTTGGATTCTCCGCCATCGATAGTGACAATGATCGGGCTGCCTTCAACTTCGGCTTCAGCCTTGTCTTCAGCGGAAGTATCTGCAGTTACAACGCCTTTATAAATATGGAAGTAATAGTCGCCGTCCGCTAGGCCCTTAATCTCATCATCGGCATCTTCAGCGATATCTTCGCCGTTCAATGTGACGTTCTTCGTTACTTCGATACCGCCGCGTTTCTCGGTATTCTTAATGATGATAGTGCCGGTATCACTGAGAGAATAAGCGTTTTCGATCGTTCCTGTCGCAGAAGTCTCGATGACGTAGTAGGTCAGATCGTAAAGAACGCCTTCGTCATCTCTATACTGAACAGGCAGATCTGTCCACTTATGACTCCATCCGTTATCGGGAGCTTCCTCATCATAACTCAGCGTCCAGGTGGAGACGACAGTATAATCGCCTTCAGCGATGGTTTCGCCAGTCGCTTTACTAATAGACTTCAGGCCATCCTGAATATCACCGATCTCGGTCCTATTACTGAAGCTGACATCGCTGATCGTGATGGAATGAGCAATTAAGCGTCCTCCTAATTTTCCGGACGAACCATTCTCCTCATATCTGATATGATCATTAAGATTCAGTGAGTTCCAAAGTTCAATTATTGAAATCACATCAGTATCAGCCTGAGGTGCAGTATAAGTAAATATAATACTTTCCGCATTTGAACCTTCCGGCTTATCTTCGCTTTTGTCGTTATAACTAATTGTTATAGGCATATTTTGCTGAGGCAGCGTAACCGTAAATGTATATGTATGATTCTGTGTTAACTGAATGGTCCTGCTACGATTGTAAGATGCATTGATCGTAACATTGCAGATCGCTCCGGTCTGTTCACCGTTTTCGTTACCGTTTTCGTTACCGTTTTCGTTGCCGTTTTCGTTGCCGTTTTCGTTGCCGTTTTCGTTACCGTTTTCGTTGCCGTTTTCGTTACCGTTTTCATCACCGGAATTTTCATCCTGGATCAGATGGTTAGGATCCTGGTCTTCAGCAACCTTCCGGACAGCAATCAGCTTAACTTCAGCACTGCCGACTTTGTGTTCGCCGGTGGTGTCTTCATAAGTAATTGTGCCGTCATTGTCAACAGCCTTCTGCCATTTCTTGTTGACTTCGATTTCAGTATTGCGGTATTCGTTCTCGAAGAGAGCGGAAACATCCGCGCCTTCTTCCTCTGCCACAACTTCAACGCCGTCCAGATAGTACTTCGTCTCAATGACGAGCTCTGTCGCGTCATGATCGTTCGTCTTGTCCACTTCATCCGAAGGCTTGGTGGATACGGTGATCTTGACAGTATGTTCGTGCAGATCATTATAGATGCCGGCATTGATCCGCTCGCCGGATTCGGTAATCTTGTATTCGAATGTGGTCGGAACAGTCAGGTTTGTCTCTTCGTCAATGTCCAGATCCGCCAGCGTGAAATTGATCGGTCCGAAGGTGAAGGTCGGATCATCCTTGGAGGTCAGTTTCACCGTCGTGGTCTGTGGCATCGGTGCGCCTTCGGTCACAGCGGTCAGCGTGAAGTCAAACGCGGCTACATCCTCGTCCGTCAGTGCCTTGGTGTCCTCACCGTCTTTGATGATCTTACCGCCATTGATATCGGCAGAGCCGGTAGCGCCTTCGTTTTCAAAGTCGCCGATTTCAAACTTGTTGTTGACTTGAGTAATCTCACGTTCCTGCTCTTGTCCGTTCTGATCAGTATAGACGACATAGACATGCGTCTCAATATGGCCTTCCGTATCAGAATCCTGCACGTCCTCCGCAGTAACATGCAGCCGCACCGGGCCGGCAGTATACAGAACGCCGTCGTCGAAGTAGATCCGGTTTGCAGTCTGGGGTGCGCCTTCCGGATGATCTTCTTCGATTGTATAGTAGAAGTGGGTCCTCACATACTTGGGATTCTGTTCCGTCCAATCCGGAGCATGATCCAGATCTTCATTTGTATAGGAGAATTCAGGGAACCGAACCTTGCCTTCGGAATTCGCAGTCGCAGTCGTTCTGGTTCCTTCCACTTCCTCCCAGGAACTGTTGGTCTGGGTAACCGTATACATGCTGAACTGGAACTTCTTGTCCGTATAAGGAATCGGGTTGCCGTCCTTATCGGTCAGCTTCTTTGTCAGCACAATACCCGTCGAATCAGAGTTGGACTTATAATGGCGATCATGACGATAGAAATGCCACTCGTCGTGTGAATCAAACCAGCCATCCGTCGCGAGCCAGCCCGCGCAAGAACCGCTCTGAGTCACCTTTGTGGCATGCATGGCCAGGAAGAGACCGACGGTACCGCTGTCCAGTTTCACATATTCAGCTTCAGTGAAGTTGAAGGTGAAGCGTTCCATGACAACCTGATCAACCAGATTGTTCTGCGCGGGATTACCATTCAGCGCATCGGTATGCGCCTCAACCTCTTTGAAAGTTCCGTCTTCCTGCTGGACATAGACATAATACTTACTGACCTTAATCGGATTTGCTTCGGTTCCCTTTCCGGGAATGTTGAATACAACGCTCTGTCCGGGCTTCTTATAAATCTTCCAGCCCGTCAGATCCAGGCGGCAGTCCGTAGCGTCAATGTAAATAGTTGTGTTGTCCGGGAAATCTGTGATGTCAATTTCTTTGTGATTCTGGGTCATGACCGGCTTGATTGTCGCCGTCTTGCCCGCCAACGTGGAGGAACTGTTCCGTGCCGTTGTCAGCATGGCCTCCACATGACTATTGATAGTTGTTTGCGATGTGGGGATCACATTCACGTCCGACGCAGTAATATGCACTTTGCCGTTCGCAATGTCTTCCGGGGTTACAAACAGGTCGATCGGGCACTGTGTTCCGTCCGACAGCCACAGGCGGTCGTTATAAATATCACCGGCATAGAATGGCATGGGATTGTCGCCGCTGCCATCAATGTCAATATTACCGCCGTTATAAATACCCAACTGCTTGACGGCAAAGTTGCTTTCAGAATGGCCATACTGGTCGTACTTGTTCGCGATAACGCCGAATTCAACTCCGTCAGTGCCAAGCGTATTCACCGGATGTCTTGCCGATTCAAGCGTGGGTTTGGCCAGTGAAAGGACGTATTCCGTCCGGTCAACATGGTTCTCATTGTCCGTCTCCGCAGTTACCACCGGACCGGTGTATGTATATCCGTAAATATTTGCAGCACGGAGATAAGCATTCGAATCGTTCAGCGTAACGGCACCAGTCGAAGCAAACGCGTTGCCGGTAGTCTCAATAATCTGGACATCAATCGTCCAATTTGCAGAATAAGGCTGGTTGTTTGTCCAATTGCCTTCAAGGGGCAGATAAACCTTATTCTCTCCGCCTTCGGTACTAATTTCCTTCAGATAGTTATACTTAGATCCGTTTTCAGATGTGGCTGTAAAGTACGCGTAATACTTGCCGCCGGCAATCGGATCGAGCGTCTGTCCTTCCGGAAGCTGCAGCACCAAGTCTACTTCTTTGGTATTAGCTTGCTTGAAGTTAACTTCATATTTATACTTTTTGTGTCCATCGTGTTTGGTTTCGATTTTTAATTCGGTCGCGTGTGCACCGGAGGAACCACAGGCTTCATAATGAACAGGTTTTTCGTCTACAGTTGCTGTAAAGCCACCGTTCATCATCTCGTCATAGGCAGTCCGGTTGCTCTGAGCCATACCCTTCAGTGAATTGAATGTTTCCGGCCCGTTCTTGGCGCGAATAACCCTGACTTTAATATTTGATTTCTGTTCATCTGTCAGGCTGGTAAACGCAGTACCGTTCTGTGTATCGAAATAGCCGTCGTTGCTCGAAAAATAATCAATCTCGAATTTAAAAGCCTTTCCATCCGGTTCAAGATGCTCTGAAGCAGAGAATTTGATTATGTTCCACAGCGTATTATTGCTCCAATTGGTAATATTATTCCAGTCGGAATCGCTGATGGCCGCAATTAAGTAATAGCTTTCTCCATCGCTGAGCGGAGGAATCGCTACTTTTTTATCATTGTCATAATCAAAGAATGATATCTTCGTCTCCAGGAACGTTTCGTCCCGAGGTACAACTCCCTCGCCCAGGCCGCCCGGTTTACCCTCATCAGGCGCAGCCAGCGCGGAAATCGGCGCCATATTCAGCACCATTAACAGTGCCATCAGGAAAGCAATCAGCTTTTTCAGTCCGTACTTCATGTTTGTTACTCCTTTTCGGTGAGGTCATGTAACATGCAGTTGCAATGGTTGATTAGGCAGCTTCAGCCGTGCCTCTTTTAGGGGGCACGGCAAGCGTATTATTCCTGTACGGTTTCCTCTTCGGCGGGAACTGCTTCTACAGTCTCTGAAACTTCAGCAGCTTCCGGATTCTCTGCGGCTTCAGCAGATTCTGCGGCTTCTTCTTCCCACAGTTCCTTTGTCGCTTCAATGTCAGGGTAAACTACCACGCGCCATTGCATCAGATAATTGTCTTCACTGATCAGCACATCCAGCCGCGCTTCGTTGGCACCTTCAATGTCAGTCCAGTTTTCTCCATCTTCACTGATCTGCCACTGCAGGGTATAAATGAATCCGTCATATCCTTCGAGCACCACATCGAGATGAGCAGTGTCACCGAAGGTGTGTATTGGCTCGTCATCGTCAAACGAGACTGTAAAGGACGCGGAGCGATCTTCCGGCAGCACCGGGTTGATCTCTTCGTCAGGTTCTTCGGTTGTTTCTTCTATATTATCTTCTTCGTTCTCAGCTGTTTCTCCTTCTTCATTTTCTTCGGAAGTTTCTGCCTCTTCGGCGACTTCTTCTTCAGCCGTTTCTTCGGTCACTTCCTCAGAAGGTTCTTCAGCTGTTTCTTCATTATTATTTTCTTCAGCGTTCTCTTCTTCCGTTTCCTCTACTTCTTCTTCATCTTCTTCATCTTCTTCTCCGGGAACTTCCTCAGATGCCTCACCAGCAGCAGCGCTCAGGGTGAAGTCCAGTTCCTGCTTGGCGGAGATGACGATGTTGAACTTGCGGAAGGGAACGTCAGTCAGTTCACAGATGTAGGTGCCGTTACCGGCGGAAACGAACTGGGCGTCGGAACCTTCAATGGTCACGATCGCGTCGTCCGGGTTGGTGTTCAGGGTCAGAACCACGTTGACGTTCTTGCCGCACTTCACCAGGATCTTCGCCTTCTGGCCGGCGATCAGGGTGTCGCTGATGCTGTGACCCACCTTCAGGGCGTCATAGGTCTTCACGGAAACCTGGATGGTGGGAGCGGGTGTCTCGGCCGGGGTCTCGTCATCGGTGGTTTCACCGGCAGGTTCTTCAGCAGGAGTATTTTCCTCAACCACAGGATTTTCAGCTGTTTCAGCCTGCTTTACAGTGGCGGACATTGCGAAGGTTACGGTATCATAGGAAGACAGGACGATTTCATGGGACCGGCCGGCAGCATTGGCCAGTTCGTAGGTGTACAGATCCATGGAGGGAACATCGCTTTCGGCAGGGGTGAAGCCAACCGCTTTTCCGTCCACTTTCGTATTGATGGAGGCGCCGGAGGGAACGTAGAGCTTCAGGTCAACGGTGGAAGCACCGCTGTCCTTCAGGGTGATCACCAGCTCTTCGCCGAAGTCGATCGTATCGGTCAACACCTGGCCGATCGTCAGCTCGGCGCTGCGGATGCCCTTCAGCTCATCGGTGATCTCGGGCGTATTCTCTTCGATGACTTCCTGGTCAATGTAGCCCCAGTCATCGTCGAGTTCGACCAGACCATCTTCCTCTTCGTCGTCTTCTTCTGTTTCTTCATTATAAATAGAAGCAGGTTCTTCTGCAGCGGGTTCTTCCGCAGCAGGCTCCTCAGCGGCGGGTTCTTCCGCAGCGGGTTCTTCCGCAGCGGGTTCCTCCGCAGCGGGTTCCTCGGCAGCAGGTTCTTCCGCAGCAGGTTCTTCCGCAGCGGGTTCTTCGGCAGCGGGTTCCTCGGCAGCGGGTTCCTCGGCAGCGGGTTCTTCCGCAGCGGGTTCCTCGGCAGCAGGTTCTTCCGCAGCGGGTTCTTCCGCAGCGGGTTCTTCCGCAGCGGGTTCTACGGCCGCAGGTTCTTCAACCGCGGGCTCTTCAACCACGGGCTCTACAACCGCGGGTTCTTCCGCCGCGGGTTCCTGAACCGCAGGTTCTTCAGCCGCGGGTTCCGCAACCGCAGGTTCTTCAGCCACAGGCGCTTCGACCGTGGTTTCTTCAACAACGGCCTGAGCGGCGGCTTCTTCGGCAGGAGCAGTTTCTTCGGCCAGCGCTGTCGCCATGCCGGAAACCAGCAGAGCAATAGCGCACAGGATGGAGAAAACCTTTCTGAGCTGCTTCGTCATTTTTACCCCTCTTTTCATCGTCCTGGTGAAAACTGTTTTCAGATTCTTTTTACCCTTCCCCGTTACATGAAAGTTACATTTTGGGTGTTTCGGAAGTTCATTCTGACTTCTAAATGGGTATACGAATCCACGGAAATCTTACCACATAAAAAAAAGGATTGCAAGCCTTTTCGGGATTTTTTTTGAAAAATAAGGGAAATCGCTTATTTTGTCCCATAAATCCTTATATTTCAAGTCCTTCAGCCTATTAACATGATATTACTTTTTATTTTTTGCTGTTTTTCTGCGCGTAACCATTTTGTCATTATTTTGACCCAAAAACCCTCCTGGGTCTGATTTCCGTTTTTGCCCAAAACTTGAAAATCTGGTATTGTCATATGCCATATTTCACTGTTTTGGGCCATGTAACACTCTTTTGTAACCGGGGCAATTCGGCTCTAATCCCTGTAAACCTTGAATTGGTATCGGTTCCGGTCGTTTTCGGGCCGATTTTGATGCCGAAAACAACAATTTTTGTCTTTTCTGTTGCATACGTTTCCAAAAAAGCCATATCTCAAATATAGGTAAAAGACAAAACTTAAAAAGATGCGGACATTTTTTGTAAATCCGCATCCAATCAGGTTTTTTAAGGGTTTTTCACGCTTTTTGGTTTCCAGCTCAGGTATTGACAGCTTTTTTATTCATCTTCTTCAAATGCCTTTCGAGCCAGCAGCAATGCTCCGGCCGCGCCGCTTTTTGTGCCCAGTCCCGGTTCGACAATATAGCCGTCAATGTTATCCAAGATCTCTTTTGCCTGGATATAGCCGTTGAGCAGTTCCAGTGTTTTCCGGCGGATCCGGGGGAGCAGATGCTTTTGCTGCATTACACCGCCGCCGAGAATGATCCTTTCCGGTGAAAAGGCGCAGACAGCATTCACGCACATCTGGGCCAGGTAGGCGGCTTCCAGATCCCACGCTTCATGATCCGGGGGCAGATTCTGCGCTTTTATCCCCCACCGCTTCTCCATCGCCGGCCCGGAGGCCAGTCCTTCCAGGCAGCCCCGGTGGTAGGGACAGAAACCGGCCGGAGTCCGGTCGTTCGGTTCCTGCCGGAGGAACATATGGCCCAGTTCCGGGTGAACAAGCCCGTGAACCAGCTTTCCTTCGATCACCAGGCCCGCTCCGATCCCGGTGCCGACCGTAACGTACATACAACTGTTCAGGCCCTTTGCGGCGCCCAATTGCCACTCCGCCAGCGCGGCGGCGTTCACATCGGTATCGATCTGCGCGGGCACACCCAGCGCGTCCCGCATGGGCGGCAGGAGCGGCATGTCGCTCCAGCCCGGTTTGGGCGTCTTTGTGATCCAGCCGTAGGTGGATGAGTCGGGATTCAGGTCCACAGGGCCGAATGTACCGATGCCGAGGGAAACGATATTCCTCTCCCGGAACCAGCTGATCATGGCGGGAATTGTCTTTTCCGGCGTTTCCGTGGGGATAACAGCCTGCTCAAGCAGTTCATTCTGCTCGTTGCCGACGGAAAGCACCATCTTCGTGCCGCCGGCTTCAAGGGTTCCGAATCGCATAGGGGGCTCCTTCATTGAAATTGTGTCTATCCCCTCCGGCCCTTCGGGCCACCTCCCCTTAGACAAGGGGAGGCTTATAAGGAATTATTCTGACAAGTATCTACGGGCGAGGGCAAACTGGTCGTTCAGGTTCCGGATGTTAACCTGGCCGGTCTGGTCAAAGCCGGTGCCCTCCAGGGTGAAATCGCCACTGTAGTGCGTCTCTTTGATAAAGCGGAAGAAACGGTCGAAGTCGATATGTCCCTTCCCCAGCTGCAGGACCTTCAGGTTGTTCCAGTCCATATAGCTTCCGCCGTAATCGTTCACGTGATAATGGAGAATATGGTTTTCCTGCCAGAGCCAGGCGTATTCCGGGGCATAGAGCAGATCCAGCTGGGCATGGAAATCCGCCATTTTGGTATCGAAAACAAATTTGATATCGGGATAGGCGCGGTAAAGATCCACCCAGTGGGTCATGGGATCCTGATGGCAGACGACGTTTTCGGCCAGAAGCGTGAGGCCGTGCGTCTCCGCCACCTCCTTCAGGGCCGGCCAGGCTCTGAGGTTGTTCTCAAAGTGTGAATCGGAAATCACGCCGTTCCACAGGTGCAGGACCATCTTTTCCGCGCCGATCTCATTGGCGAGGATACAGTTGATCTCAAAGAGGCGGAAGGCTTCCCGCAGTTCCTCCTCCCCGCCGCGCGTGATATGTTCCGCCAGGGTCTTTTCACAGTGCATAACCGGGATGGTCAGTTTCAGGTCCCGGAGGAAGGCCGTCAGGGCTTCGATCTGGTCGTACCAGGTACTGTAGAGAATGAACTCAAACCCGTCGCACTGCAGCTGCGGACAGAACGATTTCAGCAGGCGGTAGTCCCTGCCGTTCGGCCGGCCGATCAGGCCGCCGGTGGAACAAAGAATCCGGTGCATGGTCTCTCCTTATGAAAACCGGGCGCTTTGCAGCGCCCGGCAGGATCGGATCCGGTTTACTCGTCGAAGGATTCCATGCCTTCTTCTTCAGTCTCTTCCTCTTCGAGGATGACCTTGTTGTAATCTTCCAGAGCGAAGTATGCGGGCAGGATCGCCTGGGACCAGGTCACCTGGCCGGTGATGTAGTAGTTCTGGAGATACTGGTTGAAGAAGTCATAGTACAGGTTCGAATAGATCGGGATGGTGGGCAGCACTTCGTTGTAGCGGTCCTGGAAGGAAACCCACTTGGATACGTATTCGAACACGTCGCCGGGCTCGGTTTCGCGCATGTTCTTGGCGCGGTACCACAGATCCTCGTCATCCGAATAGGTGTTGTTCCAGATCTGGTGGTTCTTGGTCTTGTCCGTGGAATAGGTGATGGACGGGTCCACGATGACGTGGAAGTTCGTCGCCAGGTAGATCATGTCGGTGGTGCGTTCCGTCTGGCGGTAGTATGCCTGCAGCAGTTCCGTCATGGGAGCGGGAACCATCTCCAGCTTGATGCCGACGCGGGCCAGGTTGTCCACGAAATTGCTGGTCCAGTCTTTGTCTTCCACGGGATTTTTGTCCTTGCCGGCGTCCGCCATGATCTCCGCCATGTGGTTGCCTTCCGGATACAGCATCTTCAGGTCCAGCGGCAGGAAGGAGCCGTCAGCCTGCTTCTTGCAGCGGACGTCGTCCACGCCGGGCTGGTAGGCACCGCCCTCGCGGTTGAAGGTCCAGCCGGCGTCGTCCAGCAGGGCGTTCGCCTTGTCCAGGTCCACGGTGTATTCAGTCAGGGTGCCCTTCCACTCGTTGGTCAGCGCCTGCCAGGCGGCAACCGCTACGTCATATTCGTCCTCAGTGGTCACGTACAGGTTTTTGCCCTTTCCGAGCAGTTCCTTGACTTTTTCCTCGTAGGCTTCTTTTTCCTCTTCGGTCGCCGTCTCGCTGACAGGCGGGATCACCTGATTCACGAAGTTGACCGGATAGCTCATCTGTCCGGTTACCAGCAGGTATTCCCAGGTTTCCATACCGAAATAGCCGTTCATGACCACGCCGTTTCCGCGGCCGCAGTATTCATCCGCCATCATCTGGCGGTCCATGCACCAGGCGATGGCCTGGCGGACTTCCTTGTCATGGACGGTGGGCCATTCGTACGTGAAGGTCAGGAAGGACATACCGATACGCGGATAGGCCTGCGCGCGGATTCCGGCGGCGATCGCGTCTTCTCCCTGTCTGCCTTCCTCAATGGTGGGACCGTAGGTGACCTTGTTAACCAGGTGCAGCTCGCCGTCGGCCAGCTGCTTGATCAGGGTATCGTTGTCCGCCACGACGAACTTGATCTTCTCGATGGTGGGCTTCACCAGCCAGATCTCCTGACCCTGGGCGTCCAGCTTCACGTTGCCCTCCTCGTCCAGGACCTGGATATACTGCACGGGGCCGGAGTAATCCGGACCGGGCAAGTTGTTCTGCATCCAGGCGCCCTTGAAGTAGGGGTTGATCTCATAGTGGCCTTCGCCGGTCGCCTCGTCCCAGGAAACCATGGTATAGGGGCCGGAGACCACGGATGGATGAGAATTGTAACCGGTTTCCGGATCCAGGATCGTCTTCTGCAGCAGCTCCGCGGTGAAGTTCGGTTCGGTGAAACTGGTGGCCTGGACTTCATTGCCCAGGTAGATGCCGAAGCCGTCGTCATAGACCTTGCATCCGGGAGCGATCACGCTGATCGGATACGGAACGGTCATCAGCAGGCCGGTTTCGAAGAAGTAAGGCAGGAACTCGTGATCCAGCGTGATCCACAGCTCATGGTCGGAGTGGACTTCCACGCCGCCCAGGGAGAACACGTCCTCGTTCTCGTCCAGCGGTTCGCCGGCGATCATCTTTTTCCGGGTGGCGATGTACTCGTCATAGCCCAGCAGATGCTCCGCGCGGTAGATCTTTCCGCCGATCTCTTCCACTTCGGGGCTCATCATCAGCAGGATGGAGAACGCGTAGTCCCATGCCGTGATGGGCGTGCCGTCGGAATAGAACAGGTCGTCCGCCAGCAGCATACGGTAGGTTTTGTTGCCCAGGTCGTCAATGGTCACCTGATATTCGGTCACGACGCTGGGATCCATGACGTAAACGCCCTGGTTCTGGTCCCAGTTGACCAGGTTGTAGCCATGGATCAAGGCGCGCACGTCGATGTCGGCCGTATCGTTGCCGAACATCTCGGTAAAGAAGTCGCCCTTGGTAACCGTGGGATGCCCGACAATCAGCTCTTCAGGCGCCACATATTCTTCCGCTTCATCCATGGCGGCGGTTTCTTCCGCTTCGTCCGGCTCTTCAGCCTCAGCCAGGGCCAGCAGGGGCGCCTGGGTCAGGAGCAGCAGAGAGAGAAGCAGGCACAGGAGCTTTTGCAGTTTGTTCACGTTGATCAGATCCTTCCTTCATATTCCAACCGGTTATTCTATCCTATCCTTCAGCACCGGCTGCTCCGGTGCGTAAATCCGCGTTCCGCAGGCGGATTAATCGAAGCAGTCACCCACGTGGTTGATGATGACCTCAATGCCCAGCGGGGTATCATATTCTTCGATGGTCGTAACGGTCGCGCCCGGGGTCTTCGGTTTCTTGCCCTGGGTCGGTTCCTCAGGCCGCTCCCACAGCCTGTTGGTGAAGGTTGTGACGCCGGCCGTCACTTCCACGTTGGTCAGCGTGTAGCTCAGGACGGTCTGCTCCGTCCAGGTGTAGGTCACCTTCTCGCCGTCCACGACGGTGGGCAGGTTATCCACGGTAGCGGTCCAGTTGTTATCCTTGTTCAGGATCACCGTGGCCACAACCTTCTTCCCGTCGGACAGCGTCATGGCGATGCTGACCGGGCGGAGGTTCTGCTTGTTGTCGTTGTCCTGCCATACCTTGGTAACGGTCTGGCTCGTGACTTCGGGGAGATAGCTGTTCACGAGGTTGAAGCCATTGATCTCCTTGGTGTACATGGGGACGTCGTCCTCGTTGACTGTGTAGACGATCTCGGTCTTGTTGTCTTCCTGATAACGGGGCTTGTCCACAAAGGTGTAGCTCCAGTTCTCAGCAGCCGTCAGCACATGGCTGTCCACTTCCACGCCATCGGCATACAGCCGGACGGTAATGCTTTCGGGACGGTTGCCGTCCTTGTCGGCGCTGTCGTTCCAGGTCTTGGTGACCGGGATATCCACGAACTCGGCGTCGGGTTCGGGCGTCGGAGCGGGTACATACTGGTTGAACAGCTTGCAGGTGGAACTTCCGTCCGGATTGACTTCCATCTTCAGGGCTGTATCGCTGGCGCCGGTCAGGGTGTAATACTTCACCAGGCCTTCGGCATTCCGCTCCACCACGGTATAAGTGCCGGGCTTGAGGTTATCCAGTTCGTATTTCCCGTCGGTGAATTCAGCGTAGGTAACCTTGATGGGCATCCGGTCATCCGGTCCGAGGATCTCGATCGACAGGCTGCCAATGTTGGCCATGGGATCATACTCGGTATCCACTTCTTCAATCGCTTCGGGAAGCTTGTATGTATATTTATAGGTAAGGGTTTTGGATTCGCCGGCCTTGACATAGACCGCGTCGGCAACCTGTGTGTTCGCCGCGTCCATGGTATAGCCTTCCACCAGGGTATCGGCGTTGGTTCCGCGGACCAGGTAGGCGCCCGGGAGCACTTTGCCGAAGCTGTAGGTGCCGCCGGAGATGTCCGCCCAGGTCAGCCTCTTCGGCATGGAGGGATCGGGGCCGTCCACCGTCAGGGTCAGCGCGCTCAGGTCGGTTCCTTCCGGATAGCCGGACACCTCAGCCTTGACCGACAGCTCAGCAGTCTGGAGGCTGAAGGTCACTTCCAGCCCGTTATCGGAAACAGAGTAGGTATAGCCTTCCGGCACCTGCAGCGGCTTGACGGAGTATACGATCCTCGTATCAGAGCCGGGCAGGAACTGGGGCAGATCCTGCCAGGTGGCCGTCCATGCCGGAGCCTTGACGGTTATCGGCTCACCGTAGGTTGCTCCGTCCGCCAGCAGGATCAGGGTCACAGCATCCGGACGGATTTTACCGACGTTATCGCTGTCTTCCCACTTAACAACCTTCCCGGTTACTGGAATCAGCGGCGCGACGGCATGGGACAGGAGCAGTTCGGAAATATCGCCGGGTGTCAGGCTGGCGGCATATCCGTTAACATCGTCGTACTCCCATTCGCTGGGGTCCGTGCCCTCAGGAACGGAAACCTCTCCGGTCCAGCCGTTCGCCTCGTTCAGGACCACTTCCTGGCCGGCCAGGTTCGCCTTGATCTGTGCCGGACGCAGCTGGTCGTAGTTATCCCCGTCGGACCATTTGACGGTAATGACCTTGGAAACGTTCCCTTCCGCCAGGGCGGTAAAGGTTCCGAACACCAGGGCCAGCACACACAGCAGGGACAGGATTGTCTGAAGGTGCTTTTTCATGAGTCTTTCTCCCCTCTGATTTTCCCTTCGGTTTGTCTCTTCTGAAAAATGTTAAACGCAACAATACCCATAGAATTGGAAAAGTTTTCCTGTATGGGTATACTTCTACAGAAACAATTATAGGGCTACAATGCCCAAAAAGCAAGCTGAAAACAGACTTTTTTTATCAGAATGGAAAAGAACTGACCGGAAAGTCTGTATTTGACTGTATCCGGCCAAAATTGTTTTTATATTGTTTTTTGGATTCCTGTTTTTCGGTAACGATTCCAGTAAAATCAACGGGTTCAGGGTTTGCAAGTTTTGTCTGTCCGATCGGATAAAACGTCCTCCAGCCAGTGTCTTTCCTCCGTCTCCCAGGTTCGGGCGGAGATAATATAGCGGGGACGCCGTTTTGTCTCCAGGTAGGTCTTGCCGATGTACTGCCCCAGGATGCCCAGGCTGATGAGCTGGATGCCGCCCAGCAGGCAGATGATGCAGACCGTGGAGGCCCAGCCGGCCACGGTATTGCCGAGGATAGCCTCCACCACGGCCCAGATCATGAGGATCAGGCCGATCAGGCTGAAGCCGATCCCGAAGGACGTAATCAGGGTAATCGGTTTAACGGACAGGCTGGTGATCCCGTTGAAAGCCAGAGCCAGCATCTTCCGCAGCGGATATTTGCTTTTCCCGGCCAGGCGCTCCGCCCGGTTATATGAAACCGTTGCGCTGGAAAAGCCGACCAGCGGAACCATGCCCCGCAGGAAGATGTTCACTTCCTCAAAGTCGGCGAAATGCTGCAGCACCTTCGCGGAGATCAGGCGGTAATCCGCGTGGTTGTACACCACGTCGGCGCCCAGGCCCTTCAGCAGCTTATAGAACGCCTGGGCCGTAAAGCGCTTGAAGAAGGAATCCGTGTCCCGCTTCGCGCGGACGCCGTAAACGACCTCCGCCCCCTTCAGGTATTCCTCAATCATCCGATCCATGGCGTCGATATCGTCCTGGCCGTCGCAGTCGATGGATATCGTAATGTCACAGCGGTCCTTGGCTTCCATCAGGCCGGCCAGCACGGCGTTCTGGTGACCTCGGTTCCGGCTCTGGCAGATGCCGATAAAGTGCTCATCCTGTGCCGCCAGTTCCCGGATGATTTCCCAGGTCCGGTCCGCCGACCCGTCGTTGACGAACAGGATCCGGCTGTTTTCGCTGATCTGCCCCTGCGCGGCCAGGTCCTGCACCTTCTGCAGGAACATCGGCGCGGTAATGGGCAGCACCTGCTCCTCGTTATAGCAGGGAATCACGATCCACAGGATCGGTTTTGCGCTCATTTTCGTTCTCTCCGTCATTTCTTCTTCAGGTTCTCAAACATCTCGTATTTGCCCAGCATGACCATGACCACGTCCGCGGGAATCGGGGTGTCGATGTCCGGCGGAATCTTGATCGTGTCCTCATGGCTGCGGACGGCGATCACGTTGACGCCGTAGGTATTGCGCAGTTCCAGCTGCCGGATGGTCTTCCCCACCCAGGCCGGAATCGGCTCCATCTCCACGATGCCGAATTCCTGGCTGAGCTCGATGTATTCCATAACGCCGGCGTGGGTCAGGCCCAGGGCCAGCTTGTCCGCCACCTCCCGCTCCGGGATGATGACGCGGTCCGCCCCCAGCTTTTCCAGGATATCCTTATAGGTATCGTCATGGGCCTTGCACAGGACAAAGGGCACACCCAGGCTCTTCAGGTTCATGGTGATCAGCGCGGAAGCGCCCAGGTCGGAACCCACGGCGACAATGGCGCGGTCGAAATTCTCCACGCCCAGCTTCCTCAGCACGTCCACGTCCCGGGCGTCCGCCGCTACGGCGCGGGTCACCCGGTCGGCGATTTTGTCGATCAGGCCCTCGTCTATATCAATGACCATAACTTCCTCCCCGCAGGCATAGAGGCGGGTCGCCAGTTCAGCGCCGAAACGGCCCAGGCCGATCACAACATAGGACTTCATAGGATGCTCCCTCCTGTTATCCGATCAGCAGATCGGTATTCGCGTATTTGTATCTCTCCCCGGAAGGCTTTTTCCGCAGGAAGCCGAAGCTGATTGTCAGCAGGCCCACCCTTCCGAAGTACATGAACAGCATGATCATAAATTTGGACACCAGGCTCAGCCGCGGAGTGGCGCCGGCCGTCAGGCCCACCGTGCCGATGGCGGAAACCGTCTCAAACAAGCTGTCGGCAAAGCCCACCGGCGAGGTCGCGCAGATGAACGCCGCGCCGCTGAAGGCCAGCAGGACCATCAGCATGAAGATCGTAATGGCGTTAAGCACATGGTCGTCGGAAATCGTGCGGTGGAAGACGCTTACGGTTCTCTTCCCGCGGATCCGGTTCCACAGGAACATCAGCAGCACCACGAAGGTGACCGTCTTCAGGCCGCCGGCCGTGGAGCCGGAGGATCCGCCGATCAGCATCAGGAAAATGGAAACCGCCTTGCCCGCGGGCGTCAGCAGCCCCTGGTCCACGCCGGCGAAACCCGCCGTGCGCAGGGTCATGGACTGGAAAAACGCCGCCAGGATCTTCTGAGGCACGGTCATCGGGCCCAGCGTGGAGGGATTCCCCCACTCCAGGATGCATGTCAGGACCGTTCCGCTCAGGAGCAGCGCCCCGGTAGTAATCAGTACAAGTTTTGTGTAGACGCTCCAGGTCTTCGGAGTCTTTCTTTCCTTCCACAGCTCATCCCAGACCAGGAAGCCCAGACCGCCGAGGATAACCAGGGCGCTCAGCGTCAGGCAGATGATTGGATCCGTCTGGTAGACGATCAGGCTTGCCCCGGGCTGTTTGAACCCCAGCACGTCAAACCCGGCGTTGCAGAACGCGGAAACAGCGTGGAATACCCCCAGCTTGACCGCCTGGAGGAAGGGATATTCCGTCAGGAAGCGGATCGTCAGGATCAGGGCACCGATGCCCTCGATCGCGAAGGCGCGGGCCAGCAGGTGCTTCTGGTGGTCGACCACCTCGTCCATGTCCGCCCCGATGGCTTCCGCCATCACCAGCTGCTGCCGGATGGTAATCTTCCGCCGCAGGCTGAAATAGGCCAGCGAGGCGGCAGACATGAAGCCCAGGCCGCCCACCTGGATCATAATCAGGATCACCGCCTGGCCGAAATTGCTCCACTGGGTCCAGGTATCCGCCAGCACCAGTCCCGTCACGCAGGTGGCCGAAGTGGCGGTAAACAGGGCTGTAACCGGGCCGGCGCTCCGGCCGTTGCGGGAAGCGGCGGGCAGCGTCAGCAGGAGCGCGCCGAACACAATGATCCCCAGAAACGCGAGGGCTATGATCCGGCTGATGCTGACGGCGCGGCGTTTTTTCTTCGGCCGCGCGGCCGTCTTCGGATTTGTCATCTGCTTCCCTTCTTTCGGCAAAGAGTATACACCATACCGGCACGGGGGATCAATATCTCCCGGCAGCGGCTCAGTCTTCGTCTTCCAGGTCGATCCGTTCCACCCGCGCGATCTTTCCGCCGCGGATGGTCAGCTTCGCCATGGTCACGCCGCCGCCAAAGCGTGCCCAGCCGCAGCTGCCCGGATTCAGCCAGAGCCGCCCGTCAATCCATTCCTTGCTCCAGCGGTGGGTATGTCCGCAGATCACCGCGTCCACGCCGTCCAGGTTATGGGGCACGTCCCAGGGGTCATGCGTCATGAAAAAGGATACGCCGCCGATCTGAAAGCGCAGGAAACCGGCCAGGTCCTTCAGCCCCCGCTGCCAGATATCGTTGTTGCCGCGGACGGCGTAGATGCTGCCGTACAGCGCCAGCTCGTCCAGGTCGCTTTCCCGGATGATGTCGCCCGCGTGCAGGATGCAGGCGCAGTCCTGCACCTCCCGCACCACGCTGCGGCGGAGCATCCCGTGGGTGTCGGAGATCACCGCGACCCTGATCTCGTTCCTGTCCATCTTTTCCCTCCGGTACGAAAACAGGCTGCCCGAAAGCAGCCTATATATAGATGATGTGATTCCGCCGGCGTTATTCGTCGTCGTCTTCGTCTTCTTCCGGCTCTCCGTCAAGGCCTTCCTCCGGCAGTTCCGGGAAAAGTTCCTTGCCGCACTGCGGACAGAGGGCGTCCTCGTCAAAGTCCACCTCGTCCGGATCGATCTCGACCGTGGCGCCGCAATGGGGGCATTCGTACTCAATCACGCCTTCAAAGGCCTGATCCTCGTCGTCCTCCGCCAGCTCCTCGTCCTCGTCGTCATAGAGATCGGCTTCCAGATCGGCCAGATCCTCGTCGATGCTCTCAACGTAATCGCTCAGTTCCCCGTGGGACGCGGCAAGCGCCTCAAAGGATTCCCCGACCTCGCCCAGCACTTCGAGAATGCCGATAATCAGCCGGTGGGAGTCTTTTTCCGGGTTCAGCTTCATGCCTTCCGCCAGACCCTGGAGATAACTGATCCTGTCCGTCAGTCTGCTCATGCGATCCTCCTGTGATTAAGCGCGCTTGAGGTATTCGCCGCTGCGGGTGTCGATCTGGATCTTGTCGCCGGTGTTGATGAACAGCGGCACCTGCAGGCTGAAGCCGGTCTCCAGCGTAGCGGGCTTGTAGGTGTTGGAAGCGGTATCGCCGGCGAAACCGGGTTCGGTGTCCGTCACCTCGAGCACCACGAAGTTGGGCGCTTCCACGGAGAAGGCGCTGCCCTTGAAGAAGCGGACGGTCACGTTGGTGCCTTCCTTCACGAAGGGGATGGCGTCCTCAACCTGGTCCTTGCTCAGCGGCAGCTGCTCGTAGGTTTCCACGTCCATGAAGTAGTACAGATCGCCGTCGTTGTAGACGTACTGCATTTCCTTGGTCTCGATGATGGCCTTGGGCATCTTGTCGGTGGGGTTGAAGCTGCGCTCCACGACCGCGCCGGTCATGACGTTCTTGATCTTGGTGCGGACAAAGGCCGCGCCCTTGCCGGGCTTCACGTGCTGGAAGTCAACGATGTTCCAGACGCCTCCGTCCCATTCAATCGTAATGCCCTTTTTGAAATCGCCAGCGGTAATCATTGTGTCATTCCTCCGTTCGTTCTTTCTGGGGTACTGATATATTTACAGGATGATAAGCTGCTTGTCCGCCGTTGTCAGCGGCACGCAGCCGTTTTCCTTTACCAGGCAGGTGTTCTCGATCCGTACGCCGCCCACGCCGGGCAGATAGATGCCGGGTTCCACGGTAATCACGACCCCGGCCTTCAGGACGTCGGAACAGTTCGGGCTCAGGCGCGGCTCCTCATGGATGTCAATGCCGACCGAGTGTCCCAGCCCGTGGCCGAAGCGTCCGGCGTATCCCCGGGCGTCGATATAGTCCCGGGCCAGCTTGTCGATCTCCACGCCGGTTTTGCCGGCCATGAGCGCGTCCTCGCACATCGTCTGCGCACGGAGAACGGTTTCATAAACCTTGCGCATCTCGTCCGACGGCTGCCCCAGGGCCACCGTGCGGGTCATGTCGCTGCAGTAGCCGCCGACCTTTGCCCCGAAGTCCATGGTGATCATATCGCCCATCTTCAGGGTGCGGCCGCCGGGGATCGCGTGGCAGAGGCTGCCATTCTCGCCGGAGGCGATGATCGTATCGAAGGCGAACTCGTCCGCGCCCAGACGGAGCATTGTAAAGTCCAGCTCGATCTGCAGTTCCTTCTCGGTCATGCCGGGCTCGATCTTCGGCAGGATCGCATTGAATGCTTCGGACGTAATGTCGCAGGCCTTGCGGATCGCCACGACCTCCGCGGGGGTCTTCACCTCGCGCAGCTTCTGGGGCGCCTTGTTCAGCGGAACACAGGAGACTTCCTCCCCCAGCGCGCTGCGCATGGCCTCAAAGTCGTCCACGGAAAGATAGTTCGTCTCGGCCCGCAGCTCGGTAATGCCTTCCGCCTTGATCAGTTCCGCCAGGATCTTGTTCTGGCTCCGGCCCTTTTCGGTCATTTCCACCCGGAAGCCGGGAGCCTGCCGTTCCGCCTGCTCCGTGTAGCGGAAGTCCGTGATGATCACGCGGCTTTCCACGGAGATATAGACCATGCCTTCTCCGGTATAGCCCTCGGTCAGGTAGAACATGTTGGACGGGTCATGTATCGCCACGGCCGCGGTCGGCCCCAGGCGATGATGACTGATCAGCCGCTCTGCTGCGGTCAAAGGAATCACGCCTTTCCGGATCCTGTTCCTGTCGAAACAAATCCAAAGGTTATTTTATCATATCCCAAAGCGTTTGAAAAGATAAAAATGACAACGGGATGATACTTTGCATCATCCCGTTGTCATCCTGAGCGAAGCACAGCGAAGTCGAAGGATCCCTTGCTTATAAATCAAACTCCTTCAGCACCGCTTCGCCCATAGCGTCCCGCTTGCATACGGCCTTATGCCGCACGGGCAGGTCCTTCAGTGCGCGCACCTGTGCGGGCATCGGCACGCCGGTCAGCTTTTCCAGTTCCTCGCTGCAGGCGAAAGCATCCTTGCCTTCCGCCGCGTCCATACCGGCAACGCCGCGCAGCACGTCCGCGGAGAACTTGTACGGGCTCGCCGTGGCCAGCAGCACCGTGGGTGTGGCGTCGTTCGTCTTCAGGCGGTACTGGCGCAGTACATGACCGCCCACCGCCGTATGCGGATCCATCAGGTAATGGTCCTCCTGGAAGCGTCTGCGGATCTCCGCCAGGGTATCCCGGTCGTCCGCACAGTCGCCCCAGAACGTATCCAGCAGCCAGCTCCAGCGCTGCTCGCCCACGGAATAGCTTCCGCTGTCCTTCAGCTGTTCCATCCAGGTTTTCACCAGCGTGCCGTCCCGGTCGGAGGCTTCATACAGCAGCCGCTCCAGGTTGGAGGACACAAGGATGTCCATGCTGGGGCTCATGGTCTTGAAGAAGGTGCGGTGAGTGGAATAGATACCGGTGGCGAAGAAATCGGAAAGCACGTTGTTCCGGTTGCTCGCGCAGATCAGCTTGTTCACCGGCAGGCCCATGTTCCGGGCGTAGTAGCCGGCCAGGATATCGCCGAAGTTGCCCGTGGGCACGCAGAAGTTGACCGGATCCCCGGGTGCTATAGCGTGGTTGTTAATCAGGTCCGCGTAGGCAGTGAAGTAATAAACGATCTGCGGCACCAGGCGGCCGAAGTTGATCGAGTTGGCCGAGGACAGGATCTTTCCCCGCTCGTTCATCTGCCCGATGAACCTTTCCGAGGCAAACAGTTCCTTCACGCCGGTCTGGGCGTCGTCAAAGTTGCCTTCCACGGCGATCACGTGCGTGTTGCTTCCGCCGGTGGTCACCATCTGCAGCTTTTGCACGTCGCTCACTCCGTCCAGCGGATAGAACACGGTGCAGCTGGTTCCGGGAACGTCCCTGAAGCCTTCCAGCGCCGCCTTGCCGGTATCCCCGCTGGTGGCGACCAGGATGCTGATCTCCCGGTTTTCCCCGTTCTTCCGGGCGGACAGGCTCACCAGGTGCGGCAGCAGCTGCAGCGCGATATCCTTGAAAGCCAGCGTCGGTCCGTGGAATAGTTCCAGCACCCAGGTGGCGTCGTCAATCTGTTTCACCGGGGCGATCTGCGGCGTGTCAAAGCGTTCCGCCGAATAGGCGGCCTTGACCGCTTCCTCGATCTCCGGAATGGAGAAGTCTTCCAGGTAACGCTTCAGGATGGAAACCGCGCGGGTGGGATAATCCCACTCACAGAAGGAGGAAATCCGCTGCATGGGGACCGTCGGGAACATGGCGGGCACATACAGGCCGCCGTCCGGTGCAAGGCCGTGCAGGATCGCCTGGCTGGCTGTAACGCAGCTTTCACCGCGGGTGGAAAAGAAAGACATGGATCAATCACGCTCCGGTTTCAGAATCAGGCGTCCGCCTGGAAGAAAAGAGGCGCCGGGTTTGGCCGCCGCCTCTGGTTATCGCTTTTTCAGTATTCCCTGTCAGATCATGTACTGTTTGTAGAATACCGGCAGTTCCTCCGGATCGGCGCTCAGGCTCAGGACGAAGTCCACCTCGTGTTTCGCGCCCAGCTCCGCCAGGACCTTCACGATCGGCTCGGTTTCCGCCAGTTCCGTCCGGCAGAGCTTCAGGAACGCGTCAATGAAGATCGTGCCGACGTCGAAATTGGAGGAAAGAATGCCGCACAGGAAGCCGATGAACATATCGGCGTTGTGAATATGATAATCTTCAGCGTTGATAAAGCGAACCTTGTGATCAACGTCAAACATGTAACGGTTGTCGTCATCCAGGAAAATAACGTCGTGTACCGCGTCGCGGGCGGTGGTGTTGGTCAGGTCAATCAGCCGCTTCGTTTTACCGGAGCCCTTTTTGCCTGCGATCACCTGTATCATGGGAACCAGCCTCCTTTTATGGGGTTTTCTCTTTGGATATTATATCCTGTTTTTCGCTTTCGCGCAACGTGTTTTTCCCCGCGATCTCATCCCAGGATATCTCCTCGTTGCGCTTCCGGCCTTTCTGCTTTCCGGCGCGGCAGACAGCGCGGTAGTCGCAGTACCGGCACACAGAACCGGCGGAATCCTCATACGGGGAAGCCTCGACCTCGCCGCCGCGCATGCGGCCGCACAGCTCGCCCGCCTTTTCCACAGCCGCGTCCGTAAGGCGGCGCAGCGTATCCTCTTCCACGGCCCAGGACGCCGATTTGGATTTGGTCCCGTCCTTGTTGAACACCTTGTCCACCGAGAAGGGGCTGATGTCCCGGTCCATGGCCCGGAGCACGTCCTCCCGGGCGGTGGCCAGGCCCTTCATGCGGACCTTGCCCAGCCGGTCCGCCTCAATCTGTTCCTCGTTGTCCTCAGCGGTTTCCACTTCCCGGTCCGTCACAGGGAAATACATCGCGCCGGCCAGCCGCGCGTCCGGCCTGCTGTCCGCCGCCGCCTTCAGGTAGATCAGCAGCTGCAGCTGCTCGCCGGTGTCCATAAGGGCCGGATCCGGTTTTTTCTCCCGGCTCTTGTTGTCTACAATGCGCAGCCAGACGCCTTCCCCGTTCTCCCAGGTATCGATCCGGTCAATTTTCCCCCGGATGGCTGCATGGCTGCCGTCGGCCAGCGTGATGACGATGGGCGGCAGCCCCTCCGCCTCGCCGAAGGCCTGTTCCGTGGCGATGGTCCGGAAATCGCTGTTGGCGGCGAAACGGGTCAGCGTCTGCGCCGCCCGGCGCACCCGGCGCAGGTATCCCTCGCCGGTCCACTCGCCCACCGCGTCGTCCCGCAGCGGGCTGTCCTCCCATTCCTGCGTCAGCTCCGCGCAGACGGCGTCCATATAGCCGTCCACCTGTTCCTCGGTAAAATCCGGCCAGTTTTCGTCCGCGCCGGCCCGGTTCATATACCTCTCCAGCGCCGCGTGGAAGAATGTCCCCGCGTCGCTGCTCTCAAACTCAAAGTTTTCCTGCCGCACCGGCCGCAGGCCGTAATCGATGAAATGCCGGTACGGGCAGGCGGCAAACTGCTCCAGGCGGCTCACGGACAGCCGGTCCGTCATGAAGAGCCGCCGTGCGGTCTCCCCGCGCAGTTTCCGTTCCGCTTCCGCCGGCCGCGTTCCGTCCAGGATCCGGCGCAGCGTCTCCCCGTACTGCCGACTGTACAAAAGGTTGATCAGCGCCGTCTTCCACGCGGCGGGCACGTCGCCGGCCTCGCCGGCCTTCAGATCCCGCAGCCACTCTCCCAGGCTGTCCAGCGCCGCCTGCGGCGTCACGGGTTCCGGTTTTCGGTTTTCACCCTGCACGCCGCCCTGCTCCTCAAGGCCGGGGAACAGCTCCTCCAGCCGGGCAATCAGGCCATCCGGCTGCAGCGCGCCGCCGTCCTCCGCCCGCAGGCTCCGGGTGACCATGAGCTTTTTCAGCGGCAGGGTCAGCGTCCGATACATATCATATTTGCGGATCAGGCAGCCTGTTTCCCGGCTGATCCCGATCGTCTTTCCGGTGGTTTCCTCCAGCCTCCGCCTTTCCGGATCCGTCAGCCAACCGCTCTCCGGCGCCGTCAGCAGGCCGTCCTGGGCCCGAGGCAGGATCAGCGCGTCGATCCGGCCGGCCAGCAGATGGCCGATCTCGCCGACGATCACGCCGCTTTCCTGTTCCGGCAGGGCCGCCAGCTCCGCCCGGGTCAGCGCGCTCTCCAGCATATGTTCCAGATCCCCGATCGCCGCCCGGCGGGAGCCCAGCAGCGTCCACAGCTGTTCCAGCAGATCCGTCAGCAGTTTCCAGATCTGGCGGTTGACCACCGCCTCCCGGTACAGCTCATGCCGCAGCAGGATTTCTTCCTCCTCCTGCAGCTTTTCCCATACCTGTTCCGCCTCCAGGAAACGAACCACCGCCTCCACGGACGCCGCGGCGCTGCGGGCGTTTTTCAGTTCCTTGCGAAGGGCCTCCGGCGGATCCAGCAGCTTCTGCCGGAGCGCCTCCATCTCCTCCGCGTCCTTCCCGGCCGTGAACGGGTTTTGCCATCGCCGGCCTTCGACGCCGTGGGCCTTGGCATAATTCTCAAGCCGCAGGCCTTCATCTTCCGTCAGCGTGCAGTATCCGCTCCGGGCCAGGGTAATCACCCGCTCGGTCCGGTATCCGTCGCTCAGGCAGGACAGCGTGGAAAGCAGCATCCGGCACACGGGATGCTCCGCCGCTTTGTCCTTCTCCTGCCAGACGCAGGGAATGCCGTTGATCTTCAATCCCGCCCGCAGCATGCCTTCATTCGCCGCGCCGGCGGGCAGCGCGATCGCCATGCGATTCCACGGGATACCTTCCGCATGCCAGGTACGCAGGGCCGCGGCGATCTTTTCCGTCTCGTCCCAGGGCGTGCTCCCGGCGTACAGGGTCACCGCGTCTCCTACCGTTCCGTTCCACGGCTGCGGATTCAGCGCGAACAGGTTCCGGTCCAGCCATTTCAGCGGTTCCGCGCAGTCCGCGCGTTCCCCGCGGGGCCGGATCTCCTCCGCGGTGATACCGGCTTCCGCCAGCGCGGCTGCCAGGCGGCCGGCGCTTTCCCGCTGCTGGATAAAGATCCGCCCGTCCGGCGCGTCCTCCGCGTCCATGGTCAGGAATACGGACGCGCTGTTCACCCGGCCGCAGACGCGCGCAAGCAATTCCCGTAAATCCGGCCGTACCGTATCAAAACCATATACCAGCAGGTCTGCCCCGTCCCACAGTCCCCCGCGTTCCAGGCGGGTGACCGTATCGGTCCAGACCGTTTTTTCCTCATCAAACTGTTCTGTGATCAGTTCCCTGTATCCGTTCCAGATCAGGTGCAGGTCGCCGAGCTTCGCCCGTTCCGCGCCGGTTGCCGCTCCGGCCGCGCAGGTCTCCAGTTCCTCCGGCGTAATCTCGCTTTCCCGCAGCTCGTCCAGCGCCTCGCCTACGCGGGCCACCGCGCCGGCCAGGTCGGCAATGCTCCTGTAATACTGCAGTTCCCCGGCCTTTTCCGTCATCACCCGGTGAACCGCCATCGCGCGGCCCATCTCGCTCAGCGGCCGTTTCACGCCGGCGCCCATCCACTCCTGAACCTGCATCCGGAGTTTCCGGGGACTGATGACCTGGATTTCCAGCAGGCCCGGCAGGTTCAGCCCCGTGATCAGGTCGCGTTCCGCCTGCAGGGTCATCTGCTCGGGCACATACAGGATCAGCCTGCGTCCGGCCTCCCTGCTTTCCCGTGCGGCGCAGAGCACCAGCGGCCACACCCGGCCGCTGCGGTCCCCGACAATCCTGACCCTGCCCATATCGTTCCTCCAAAAAGAGACAGGGGACGGTTCTCTGTCTCCTTTTTCATCGCTATTTGCTGTCATTCATTATACCCTCCGCAGGCTCCCCGCACAAGTTCTTGCCAGCATCCTTCCGGATATGATACAGTTAGTCTGTCACCGAAACCCGGAAGGGGTGTTTTTTCATGTTTCAGTCTCTTCGTTCCGCTTTCAGGAAGAACCCGGCAGCCGCCGAGCGCTTCTTTTCCTATGCCCAGATCCTGCTGGGCGCCCTGATCGGCGGCGCCGCCTACCCGCTCTTTATGACGCCCAACCGGATCGCCCCGGGCGGCATCACGGGCGTCGCCACGATCCTGAATCACCTGCTCCACTGGCCGGTCGGTACCGTCTCCCTGGTCCTCAACCTGCCCCTGTTTATGATCAGCTATAAGGCCATGGGCAAGATTTTCGCGTTCCGGAGCCTGGTGGCGACCATCGCCTTCTCCCTTTTCATCGATATTCTGCCGCTGAAGCCCATGACCAACGATCCCCTGCTCGGCGCGCTGTACGGCGGCGTCCTGCTGGGCATCGGCCTGGGCCTGATCATGCGCGGCGGCGCCACCACCGGCGGTTCCGACATGATTGCCCGCATGGTGCACAAGCGCTTCCCCTTCATCTCCACCGGCGCCTTCCTCTTCGCGATCGATTTCGCGGTAGTGCTGGCCGCCGGCCTGCTGATTGGCACCTCCGAGGCCCTCTACGCGCTGATCAATATCTTCCTCACCGCGAAGGTGATGGACATGGTC
Organism: Christensenellales bacterium; assembly: GCA_045112195.1. Lineage (GTDB taxonomy): Bacteria > Bacillota > Clostridia > Christensenellales > Aristaeellaceae > Aristaeella. The sequence goes on from JBGUHQ010000048.1 coordinate 26,339, forward strand.
ATCATCGGCTTCTCCTCCAACAAGGCCTGCTTCGTCATCTCCTCCCGCTGGCAGGAGATCTCCCAGCGGATTATGAAGGACATGGACCGCGGCGTAACGCAGCTCACCGCCCGCGGCGCCTATACCGGCGCGGAGCGACCGACCCTGCTGTGCGTCATCAGCCGCAGCGAGATCACCGCCTTCAAGCGCATCCTGCGGGAGGAGGACGAGAACGCCTTTGTCATCATCGTCGAGGCCCACGAAGCCATCGGCGACGGATTCTCAGTACTGGATAAATGACAGGCAGGACTCGTCCTGTCTGTCATCCCGAGCGTAGTCGAGGGATCCCTTGCTAAAACGGAGGAGCCATCCGGCTCCTCCGTCATTTTATTTTTCCTGTGCAGCGGCTTCTTCCGCCTCTCCCAGGTTCAGGATCGGCAGGGTGGTCGTTCCCTGGCCTGCCATGTAGGTGGGCAGTTTGCCGTCCCAGGCCTTCACTTCGTTGAACCGGATCAGGTTCTCCGTCAGCGATTCAGCGATCTTCTTGTTCGCTTCTGCCTCCGCCTCGCTGCGTACCTGCAGGGCGTAAGCGTCCGCGTCCGCGTTGATCCGGGCCACGTTGGCTTCCGCTTCGGCGTTGATGCGTTTCCGCTCCGCCTGCTGCTGGGTTTCCATGGTCATCTGGCCCTGCTCGATTTCCGCCTGCAGTTTCTTCTGCGCGGCGACCTGCTTCGCTTCAACCGCGTCGGTGAACGCGTCGGTGAAGTCCAGATTCTCGATGCTCACGCTGATCACGTTGATGCCGTACTGGTCCAGTTCCTCATGCAGGCCCTCGCGGATCGCTTCACTCAGGCGCTGCCGGTTGGCCACCAGGTTTTCAGCCGTGTATTTGCTGAACACGCCCTTGGTGATCTCCAGCATCCGGGGATAAATCAGCTTGTTGAAATAATCCGTGCCGACTTCCTTGAACAGGTTCATGGCCGTGCTCTTGTTGATCGCGTAGTTGATCGAGCCGGTGATGTCCACCTGCTGGATGTCGCTGGAAAACGCCTCCGTGGTAAAGGAGCTCTTCTGCTCCCGGTTGTCCATGGAGATGATCCGCTGGAACGGGCTCTTGAAGTGCAGGCCGGCCTCCAGCGTCACGTCCTCCACGCGGCCAAAGGTGGTCACAATGCCCGTATATCCCGTCTGCACCGTCGCGGTGCAGGTCAGCGCCGCGATGATCACCAGCACAACGGCCGCGATTCCGATAATCATACCCTTCTTCATGGTTCTTCCCATCCTTTCCCAGCCGGACTGCTTTCCGGCTGTGAGGAAAGCGTAACACAGTGAAAAAGCCCGGTAAACGACGTTTTCCGCCATTTACCGGGCTCTATTTTTCTTTTTTTATCTTTCCTTCCCGCGGAAGAACAGCGCCAGCGTTCCGGGACCGGAGTGTGCGCCGATGACCGATCCGATATAGGTAATCAGGTCAACCTCTTTGCCGTATTCATTCTTCAGGATATCCCGCAGCATTTCCGCATCCTCCGCGCAGTCGCCGTGGGAAATGAACACCGGGGTATCCGGCAGGATTGTTTCGCCCAGTTTCTCCGCCATCTTGCGGATGGACTTCTTCCGGCCGTGCACCTGGGTCATCTTGATCAGGTGGCCTTCGTTGTCCACGTGCAGCACGGGCTTCACGTTCAGCGCCGTACCCAGCAGGGCCGTGGCCGCGCTGACCCGGCCGCCCCGCTTGAGGTAAACCAGGTCTTCCACCGTGAACCAGTGGCAGATATGGAGCACGTCCTTTTCCAGGGCTTCTGCGTTCTCATCCAGCGTCATGCCGGCGTCCCGGTTCTTCGCGGCCAGGTACACAAACAGGCCCTGCCCCGCGGAGGCTGCCAGGGAGTCGACCACCCGGATCTTCCGGTCCGGATATTTTTCCGCCAGCCGGGCCGCCACCTTTTTGCCGTTCTCACAGGTCGCGCTCAGGCCGCTGGAAAACGCCAGGTACAGCAGATCCTTCCCCGCCTCCAGAATCGGCGTGAAATAACCGGTAAAGTCTTCCTCATTCACACAGGAGGTTTTAGCCACCCGCCCGTCGCGCATCGCCTGGTAGAATTCTTTGATGGGTTGCTCGTGATCCTTCTGTTCCTTGCCGATGTCCGTAAACAGGAACGCCATCGGAATCAGTTCCACGTTCCACTCCGCCAGTTTCTCCGGGAGAATATCGCACGCGGAATCTGTGATCAGCACATAATTATCAGCCATGTTGTTTCCTCCTGCCAAACAGTGCCGCCGGACGAGCCGGCAACAGTGAGAATATATCATTCGTGCCATTATCTGTCAACGTTGCGGAGAAATACAATCTGAAAACAAACAAAACAGTTGACAAGGCGCCCCGAAAAAGCATATAGTCTTCGCAACGGCAGAGATTGCCGCCTGATGAAAGGAGATTTCAGCAATGAAATCATTCGCCACCACCTTCTTCTTTAGCAGGTCAGCGATGGATTGATCAGACGCGTACAACGCTTTGAATCCACCGCCTTTTGAGTTGAGAAAAGGCGGTGGTTTTTCTTTAAGAAATTGTCTGTCGCTGACCGAAATCAGAAATCTCTCAACATGAACGTAAATTATACAGAACAGGAGAGAAAGCACATGAAGAAGTATTACCAACCGGAGATCGAAACCGCTCCGCGGGAGAAGATCCTGGAGATCCAGAACGAGAAGATCGTCAAGCAGGTCCGCCACGTATGGGATCACGTTCCCTATTACCGTCATCTGATGGAGAAGCAGGGCGTCACCCCGGATGACATCAAGTCCGTGGACGACATCAAAAAGCTGCCCTTCCTCAGCAAGGCCGACCTGCGGGATTCCTACCCCTACGGCATGCTGGGAACGGACCTGAAGGACTGCGTCCGCATCCATTCCACCTCCGGCACCACCGGCAAGCGCGTGGTGGCTTTCTACACCCAGCACGACCTGGATCTCTGGTCCGACTGCACGGCCCGCGCCATCGTCGCGGCCGGCGGCAGCGAAGAGGACGTGGTGCAGGTCTGCTACGGCTACGGCCTGTTCACCGGCGGTTCCGGCATCCATGACGGCGCCCATAAGGTGGGCTGCCTGACCCTGCCCATGTCCTCCGGCAACACCGAGCGCCAGATTCAGTTCATGATGGACCTGGAATCCACCATCCTCTGCTGCACTCCCTCCTACGCCGCCTATATCGGCGAAGCGCTGAAGGAACAGGGATTCAAACCGGAGGATAACAAGCTGAAAGCCGGCATCTTCGGCGCTGAACCCTGGACCGAGGAAATGCGCCAGGAGATTGAAAAGAGCCTGGGCATCAAAGCCTACGACATCTACGGCCTGACCGAAACCAGCGGCCCCGGGGTGGCCTATGAATGCGAAGAGCAGAAGGGCATGCATATTAACGAGGACCATTTCTACGCCGAGATCATCGACCCGGATACGGGCGAAGTCCTGCCGGAAGGCTCCGTGGGTGAGCTGGTCTTCACCTCCCTGGACAAGGAAGCCTTCCCGCTCCTGCGCTACCGCACCCGCGATCTGTGCGTGCTCAGCCGCACGCCCTGCTCCTGCGGCCGCACCCATGTCCGCATGGCCAAACCCATGGGCCGCAGCGACGATATGCTGATCATCCGCGGCGTCAACGTCTTCCCGAGCCAGATCGAAACCGTGCTGCTCAACGAAGGCTACACGCCCAACTATCAGATCGTTCTCGATCGCGAACGCAACACCGATACCTTCGACGTCTATGTGGAGGTCGCCCCGGATCAGTTCTCCGACCTGATGAGCCAGATCCAGAAGATGGAAAAGAGCCTGGAGGCCGCCCTGCGCACCATGCTCGGCATCAGCCCGAAGGTCCACCTGGTGGCGCCCAAGACCATCACCCGCAGCGAAGGCAAAGCCGTCCGCGTCATCGACAAACGCAAATTACACTGATATAATGTCAATAATGAAACTTACATAAACTGTATCCTGAGACCTGCAATCCCCCGATGTCATTCTGAACGAAGTGAAGAATCTCCTCCCGAGGACACATTCCTTCAATCAGCTTCATATCGTTCATGCTTGACAATAATTAATTATGAATTCTGAATTGAATAGGAGGTTCCCATGGCTATTACGCAACTGTCCGTCTTTCTGATGAACCAGCCCGGCGCCCTGGTGGACGCCATCAAGGCCATCTCCGACGAAAACATCAATATCCGTGCCCTGAGCATTGCCGAAGCCAACGATTTCGGTATCCTCCGGATCATCGTTTCCGACAGCGACGCCGTCTGCAAACTGTTGGGCGACAAATACCTCTTCTCGAAAACCCAGGTGGTCGCCGCGAAAATGGACGACCGCAGCGGCGCCCTCTATCCGATCCTCGTCGTGCTGAATGAGGCGAACATCAACATCGAGTATATGTATGCCTTCACCGGTTCCGGCCCGGAGGAAGCCTATGTGGTGTTCCGGGTCAACGACGTGAAGACCGCCGAAGAAGTGCTGAACGCCAATGGCATCACAACCCTGTCCGACGAAAGCCTGAAACTGTGATTGTATTTTTCCGGTATTTCCGGGCCAAACCCGCTGCAAACGTTTAAAATCCACAAAATTTGGCGATTTTGGTCTGCTTTCGCCCATTGCCTTCCATTGTTGCTCTCTTCCTTTTGTGCTATAGTATGCCCCGTCGGAGAAATCCGCAACATCCAGTATCAGGCGCGTTATGCGCGAAAGGAAGAGTAACATGAAGAAGGTTATCTGCAAGATCGAGTACGATACCGATGCTTCCGAACTGATCCAGAAGAAAGTTTTCGGCGTATTCGGCGATCCCAAGGGCTATGAAGAGTCCCTGTACAAGACCAAGGACGGCAAGTTCTTCCTGTACGGCTTCGGCGGCAGCGAGTCTCCCTACACTGAAGAGACCATCACCCGCCTGGCGGCCAACAAGGTTAAGGCCTGGCAGGAGAAGTAAGCCCTTCGAAAAACGCTCCGGCTCATTGAGCCGGAGCGTTTTTCATATTGTCATTCCGACCGGAACCGGAGGCGGAGCGGAGGAATCTCCTCCCGCAGTCATATCCCATACAGTCAAAAAGAACGGTACAGCCTGTCAGCCGTACCGTTCTCATAATTATGAATTATGAATTCTTAATTATGAATTACACAATTCCCTGAGCGTTCATCGCATTGACGACCTTTTCGAAACCGGCGATGTTCGCACCGACTACGTAATTGCCCTCGAAGCCGTAGCGCTTCGCGGCGTCGTCGATGTTGTGGAAGATGTTCGCCATGATGCCCTGCAGCTTCTGGTCAACTTCTTCGAAGGACCAGCTCAGCCGTTCGCTGTTCTGGGACATTTCCAGTGCGGAGGTGGCCACGCCGCCGGCGTTGGCAGCCTTGCCGGGCAGGAAGATCACGCCGTTGGCCTGCAGGTAATCGGTGGCTTCCTGGGTGGTGGGCATGTTGGCGCCTTCGGCGACAACCTTCACGCCGTTGGCAACCAGCGCCTTGGCGTCGTCCAGGTTCAGTTCGTTCTGGGTCGCGCAGGGCAGCGCGATGTCAGCCTTGATGGTCCACACGCCGCGGCCTTCATGGTATTCGGCGTTGGGACGGTAGTTCTTGTACTCGGTCAGGCGGGCACGCTTGACTTCCTTGATCTCTTTCAGGGCTTCGACGTCGATGCCTTCCGGATCATAGACCCAGCCGGTGGAATCGGAGCAGGTCACGGGCTTGCCGCCCAGCTGCCAGGCCTTCTGGATCGCGTAGGTCGCCACGTTGCCGGCGCCGGAGACGATCACGGTCTTGCCCTTCAGGCTGTCGCCCTTGCTCTTGAGCATTTCCTGGGTGATGTAAAGCAGGCCGTAGCCGGTCGCTTCCGTCCGGGCCAGGGAGCCGCCGTAGCTCAGTCCCTTGCCGGTCAGCACGCCTTCGTATACGCCGCGGATCCGCTTATACTGTCCAAACATGAAGCCGATTTCACGGGCGCCGGTGCCGATATCGCCGGCGGGCACGTCGGTGTCCGCGCCGATGTATTTGCACAGCTCGGTCATGAAGCTCTGGCAGAAGGCCATAACTTCACGGTCGCTCTTGCCCTTGGGGTCGAAGTCGCTGCCGCCCTTGCCGCCGCCGATGGGCAG
>JBGUHQ010000049.1:0-25642 GCA_045112195.1 Christensenellales bacterium
CGCTGGGTTACAAAAGCCCAATTCAGTACAAGACCGAACTGGGCTTTCTTTGATTTTTTCCTGTCTACTTTCGCTTGACAGGTTCACAACAGCTGCCGCGTTGTTTTGTATTGGTTGTTCAGTCCTGTACTGTCTGGTCAAAGGGGAGAACCAGCGCGTTTGTTCCGTCATTCCAGAGGCGGTCAAGACCGTAAAAGGCCCGTTCGTCTCTGTGGAAAAGATGAACAATAACATGACCGTAATCAAGAATGATCCAGCGCCCTTCGCGCCGGCCTTCGCTTCTGCGCAGGATAACGCCCTCCTTCGCCATCATTTCATCCACCGCGTCTGCTAGGGATGAGACCTGATTGTCCGTTCGTCCTGATGCGATGACCATATGATCGCACAGAACGGTGAGTTGTGATACGTTCAGGACAACGATGTCATTGGCTTTCCGGTCATAGAGCAAACGGGCCAGACGGAGAACGGTTTCCTGTTCCTGCATGTGATTTCCTCCAATTATAATATTCATGGGCTTGAAAGCCCTGCTTTTACTTTGCGGTACCCGTCAGACGCCTGAGCCAATGGATTGTTTCGCGCGTGCGCGGATGAAGGTATCTGCCCAGGGATTTGACATATTCGGCAGTTCCCTCCAGGGAAAGAAGCAGCGCGCGCTCCAGGGACTGCTCAGCCAAGGCGCGTACCTGATCCAGCAGGGGATAGCTTTTGCGAAGCGGCTCAATCGAGTCGGCCAGACAAACGCACATCGACAGCACAGACATACCCGGGAATCCCGTGTTGTGGTATCTGATTGCGTCCAGCACCTCAGGATCGGGCATGCCATACTGATCCTGCGCCAACCAGGCGCCGACAATCGAATGAAGCAAGGCGGCGTTATCCAGCATGGCTGGATCGTCCGTCAGATTATGCTTTGCCGCGATCCGGCGCATTTCTTCAAGGGGTATATATTTTGCGCAGTCATGGAGCAGGCCTGCCTGCTCCGCACGAAGCGGATCAGCGCCATGGATTTCAGCAAGCTTTTTTGCCGTATCGGCTACGCTCAGCGAATGAGCAAATCGGGATGGCTTCAATGCTTTAAACAGTTGGTCGATCCAGGAATCGATCGCGTCTATTCTTCCGGGACAGCCGTAGAGGCCTTTGCATCTGCAATACTCAAAAACGGGAAGCGGCAATCCGTCCGGTTTCTGTCCGGCGGAAAGCGCAGAGCGGATGTCTGTTGACGATACGGAAACGGGCCGCATCCGTACAGGGAGAAAACGAGCGCCTGCCGAAGTAAGCCTGGCAGCTTCGGATGCATAGTCCGCGGATTCAGATCCGTCAGGCCGGGGACAGACCAGGAAAGTGCAAAGGCGGATTACCTCATCGGAGCGGTACCAGCTGCGAAGCTGTGTCAGTGTATCGGCTCCGATAATATAACTCAAGTCGGCTTTTGGGTATTCCCGTCTCAGTGCGGTTAATGTATCGAATGTGTAGATCCGGCCGGACCGGTCCAGTTCCAGCCTTGAAGGAACCAAACGGTCGTCACAGGCGCAGGCGGCGACCGTCATTTTCCATCTGTCTTCCGCTGATACTATACAGGATTTATGCGGCGGATTGCCGGACGGAATTACAAGCAGGCGGTCGACATAACTTGCGTCAAGCACGCTCAACCCCATGCGAATATGGCCGCAATGAATGGGGTCAAAGGTGCCGCCCAGAATACCGATGCGCTGCTTTGCCAAAGACAATATCCTCCTGTAAGCTGTCCGGAATATTATAAACGAAAAAGAGAGGATAGGGAAGATGTTTTCCAAAGAAATTTCAGGAAATGCTTGCTTTTTCATTTTCATCGTGATATTATTTCATGCGATGGTTTTTTAAGGATCCTAAGGGGAGGTGAACCGAGTTGCCGAACATCCAGTCCGCAAAGAAGCGCGTTAAGGTCAGCGAGAAGAAGAATCTTCGCAACCGTATTGTGAAGAGCGGAATGCGTACTTCCATCCGGAAGTTTGACGCCGCCGTTGCCGCTGACGCGAAGAACGCCAATGAGCAGCTTTCCGCGACTTCCGCTGTGATCGATAAGGCCGCGTCCAAGGGCGTGATCCATAAGAACGCCGCCAATCGGAAAAAGGCTCGTCTGGCCAAGCAGTTGAACAAAGCTGCCGCCGAGTAAGCCGGAATATCGCGTGTGATAAACTCCCTTCCTCTGTAACGGAAGGGGTTTTTCCGTTTTTCGGGAAGAATAGAACTGTACCGTTCGTCTGTATGGATGAATCCCTTTGCAAGAGAGGAAGTGTAAGAAACAATGAAAGGATACTTAAGATACTTCTGCCTTACAGCCGCTCTGGTTCTCATACTGTGCGCCGCTTCGTCCCTGGCCGAAACGCCTGCCGAAGAAACAGAACAGGGCGTTGACGAACTGCAGCCGCTGCTTGAGATCAACGATGTGGAAAACACGGAAGGAATGAGCCTGGAAGAGATGACAGACGCTTTCACGGAATCAGCCATGAGCGAGTATCTGGACAGCACGACAGGCTTCAGTATGCAATATCCCTCCGTATTCCAGTTTGACGAGGAACAGGCAGGGTCCGTTGCCTTCACGGCTGATGGTAAGGCAATGCTTTCCATTGACAATATGGCAGGAAATGAAAGCGGACTTGACGAAAAGACGCTTGAAGAAGCAATCCGTTTTGAGACTCCGGATGCGGTGATCCAAAAAAATGAGCAGAACGGCTGTCTGCGCGTTGACAGGATCATTGACGGCGGAAAGACTGAGCAGACGGATCTATACCTTCTGACGGAACACAGCCTGCATCACATTACCCTGCGTTATCCAGCTGAGGAGCAGGATGCATATTTTTCCTATATTGAATATATGATTAATACAATGGAAACGAACGGATCGGATCTTGGCTGATCTGACTGGACAAACCGGAAGGAATGAAAGGTATGAGAAAACAAAAACAGGGTGCTGTTCTGCTGATAGCACTGGTTATGCTGCTGACCGGGATTCTGCCCTGCACAGCTCTGGCTGACCAGACAGGCGTTGTCCGTGGGGGATGGCTGATCCTGCGTTCCGAACCGTCCTTCAACGGAAAGATCAAATCCAGCTATCCCAACGGAACGATTGTAACCATTACCGGACAGGTCGGATCATGGTATTCGGTGATCGCGCCTGACGGATTAACGGGCTATATGCTGGGAGACTATCTTCAGATCAACGGAGGAGGCGGCAGCCTCCCGGTGGAGACTACTGCCTATGTAACCAGCGCAAATGGATTGAACGTCCGGCTGAGAAGCGGTCCCGGAAAAGGATACTCAATTCTTGCATCCTATGCCCCAGGCACACAGTGTACAATTCTGTCCGCAGGCAACAACTGGTGCCGGATCCAGATCGGGTCCCTGATCGGATATATGATGACCCGTTATCTGACAAATACGCCATATACGCCTACGCCCCAGCCGCCGCAGCCGTCAGGAGAATACCAGGTTTATGTCACAAGCAGGAACGGCAAGGGCGTCAATCTGAGGTCGGGCCCCGCCAAAAGTTATGCAAGCATCGGATTCTACAGCGTCGGAACCGAGGCTACAATGATCACGAAAGGGAACACATGGAGCTATATCCGCGTCGGCAACCGGTATGGCTATATGATGACCCAGTTTTTAACAGAAACCGAACCGGTCGGACCGATCATTCCCGGCGGGGCTTATGTTGTCAGCGCGAACGGAAGAAATGTGAACCTGAGGGCCGCTCCGACCACATCAAGCAAGATCATCAAATCCTTTAAGGTCGGAACGCCCCTGACGATAATAACACGCGGTATCGACTGGTATTATATCTGTATCAACGGATATTATGGATATATGATGCGGCAGTTTATCTATGACGGCGGCTCTCCCGCGACGCCTTCCGACATCTTCTTTTGATCAATGGTATAAATGTTAAGAATATATTACATTAATTTTTCGGAAAACAAAATGAATCAAAAATTCCCGGTACACTCTTTCCAAGTGTACCGGATTTTGATATAATTCAAAAAAGAAACGGCATATTGCCGACAATTAGAAAGGGGAAACCTACTATGAAAAAACTGTTTGCTCTTTTACTGGCTGCAGTGATGATGCTGGGCATGATGTCCTTTGCATCTGCGGACGACATCCGCGTGGCGATGATTACGGACTACGGCGACATTACCGACCAGTCCTTCAACCAGACCACCTACGAAGCTGCGAAGGCCTTCTGCGAAGCCAACGGACTTGATTTCCAGTATTATAAGCCCGCTTCCGACTCTGATACTGACCGGATTTCTTCTATTGAGAATGCAATCGACGACGGTTATAACGTCATTATCATGCCGGGCTATGCTTTTGCCAAAGCTATCGTCGGTACCGTTGAAGACAATCCGGAAGCCACCTTCATCGCTCTGGATGTTTCTGAATATGACCTGCAGGACGCCAACGGCACTGCTGATGACTTCTCCTGGGCATATCCGGCAAACCTGTACAGTGCGGTATATCAGGAAGAACTGTGCGGCTATATGGCCGGTTATGCCGCTGTCAAGCTGGGCTACAAGAAGCTGGGCTTCCTGGGCGGCATGGCTGTTCCTGCTGTTGTTCGTTACGGTTATGGTTTCGTACAGGGTGCGGATGCCGCGGCTGCCGAACTTGGCCTGACTGACGTAAGCATGAAGTATGTGTACGGCAACCAGTTCTATGGTGATGCTGACATTACCGCGTACATGGACACCTGGTATGCCGGCGGCACTGAAATCGTATTCGCCTGCGGTGGCGGCATCTATGACTCCGCCGGTGAAGCAGCTGCTAAAGTCGGCGCCAAGGTTATCGGTGTTGACGTTGATCAGGCAGGCACCATCAACGGAAAATACGGCGAGGGCATTACTGTGACTTCCGCTATGAAGGGCCTGGGCGCAACAGTTAACGCTGAACTGACCGCTGTAAAGGAAGGCAAATTTGAAGGCGGAAAGGTTGAAAACCTTGGCCTCGTTGGCGAGGATCCCGAAGCCAACTTCGTTCAGATTGCTCCTTCCACTCAGTTTGCGGACGGCTTTACTCAGGACGATTACAAGGCGCTGGTTGCGAAAATGTTTGCCGGCGAGATCACCGTGTCCAACGCTATCGATGCAGAACCGGCTGTGACTGCGATCACTGTGGAATACCTGGGCAACATCAAATAATCTGTTTCGGATTTCCGGGGATGCGCACAGCATCCCCGGTTTTTGAAAAGAGCCCCTGTTTTCTCCCGGAAACGGGGGTTTCTTTCAGAAAGCGAAGCATCTGTTTCGCAATCTGCGGTATAAATGTATTTACATAAAGAAAGCGGGGGCTGTGCATTGGGCGAATCGCACGCAAGTGAATATGCAATTGAGATGCTGCATATCACCAAACGTTTTCCGGGTATCATCGCCAATGATGATATTACCCTCCAGTTACGCCATGGCGAAATCCATGCCCTGCTGGGTGAAAACGGCGCCGGGAAATCTACACTGATGAGCGTTCTCTTCGGCCTGTACCAGGCGGAAGAAGGCACCATTAAAAAAGACGGCAAAGAGGTTAAAATCAACAATCCGAATGACGCTAACGCGTTAGGGATTGGTATGGTTCACCAGCATTTCAAACTGGTGGAATGCTTCACTGTGCTGGATAATATTATTATGGGCGTGGAGCCGGTTGGCACTATGGGTTTCCTGCAAAAAAAGCAGGCGCGTGAAAAAGTCATTGAGCTTTCAGAAAAATATGGTCTGCAGGTGGATCCGGACGCGAAGATTGAAGACATCACGGTCGGCATGCAGCAGCGAACAGAGATCCTTAAAATGCTGTACCGGGACAACGAGATCCTGATCTTTGACGAGCCAACTGCCGTACTGACACCCCAGGAAATCGATGAATTGATGCAGATCATGCGGAACCTGGCGGCGGAAGGCAAGAGCATCCTGTTTATTAGCCATAAACTGGCAGAGATTATGGCGGTTGCGGATCGCTGCAGCGTTCTGCGCAAAGGCAAATACATCGGCACGGTGGAAACAAAAAATACCACCATGGAAGAACTATCCGCCATGATGGTCGGACGGAATGTCAATTTCCATGTGGACAAGCAGCCGGCTCATCCCGGAGAGACAGTACTGGAAGTGGATCATATGACCGTCGCTTCCAAGGTGCACAACAACAATGCGGTGAAGGACGTTTCTTTCAAGGTTCGCCGGGGCGAGATCGTTTGTATCGCCGGTATCGACGGCAACGGACAGTCGGAACTGGTTTACGGGCTGACCGGTCTGGAACCGCTGACAAGCGGTCGGATTCTGATGGACGGGAAGGATATTACCAAGGCTTCCATCCGGAAACGCTCCACCTCCGGAATGAGCCATATTCCGGAAGACCGGCATAAGCACGGGTTGGTGCTGGACTACTCCCTGGAATACAATATGATCCTTCAGACCTATTTTGAATCCAGGTTTACGGACCGGATCGGCTTCCTTCGTCGGAAAAACATCCGGGAATATTCAGACAGGTTGATCGAACAGTACGATGTACGCTCCGGCCAAGGATCCGTGACGCCGGCGCGTGCCATGTCCGGCGGCAACCAGCAAAAGGCGATTATCGCCCGGGAAATCGACAAACAGCCGGAAGTGCTTGTTGCGGTTCAGCCAACCCGCGGCCTGGACGTAGGCGCGATCGAGTACATCCATAAACAGCTGGTCGCTCAGCGGGACGCCGGGAAAGCGGTGCTGCTTATTTCCCTGGAACTGGATGAAGTGATGGACGTACCGGACCGGATTCTGGTGATGTATGAAGGAGAAATCGTTGGCGAACTGGATCCGAAGCAGACCACCCAGGAAGAGCTCGGCCTTTATATGGCCGGCGCTAAGAGAGACGAGGTGAAGGATAAATGAAGAAAGCGCTGAAAAACGAAGGCGTACAGGCCTTCATCGCTTCTGTCTTCTGCATCCTGCTGGGTCTTCTGATCGGCTATATAGTCCTGCTGTTCATTAATCCGGCCGGTGCAGGTGAATCCATTCTGAATGTAATCAAAAATTTCTTCTACAAAAAACCAGCCAGGCAGATGAAGGAGCTGGGAAATACGCTGGCAAAAACCATGCCATTGATTCTCTGCTCTCTGAGTATCCTGTTCTCCTATAAAGTCGGCCTGTTCAACATCGGAACTGCCGGACAGTATGTCGCCGGAGCCTGCGCCAGTCTCTACGCTGCATTGGCCTGGGGATGGGGATGGCTGCCATGCATGATCTTCGCGATTATTGCGGGGGCTATTCTCGGCGGAATCACAGGGCTTTTGAAAGCATATTGCAATGTAAATGAAGTTATCTCCGGAATCATGTTGAACTGGATTGGGTTGTATACCGCAAACACCTTGTTGACTACCGTCAAGGAATCGACCAGTCCATATACCCTGTACCTTGATAAAGTCAACAAATCATCTCTGCTCCCGACACTCGGACTGGATAAACTGTTTGGGAACAATGAAAATGTGACGATTGCTATTCCTCTGACAATAATAGTAGCTATAATCGTATGGATTATTCTCGGGAAAACGAAGTTGGGTTATGAACTGAAAGCAACCGGAAACAACAAAAACGCTGCAAAATATGCGGGCATGGCACAGAATCGGAACATAATCCTGACTCTGGCCATCTCAGGCGCGTTGGCCGGATTGGGCGCATCTCTGCTGTACCAGACAGGATATATGCGCTGGGAATGCACCCAGTCTTCCGTTCCCGCAATGGGATTCAACGGAATCGCCGCAGCTTTTCTTGGCGGTTTACATCCTATTGGTGCTGTCTTCTCCTCTTTCTTTATTCAGCATATCACTGATGGCGGTCAGTATGTGAATACTAATTTTTATTCTTCCCAGATTTCCGATGTGATTTCTTCCGTAATCATCTATCTTTGCGGTTTCGTGCTCTTCATTAAGCTGAGCATAAAAAAGATCCTGTCAACAAAAGATGAAAAGAAAGGGGCGAAACAGTAATGTTGCTTCTCATTCAATATACATTGATCTTCGCCTCCGTACTCCTTTTGGTTGCGCTTGGAGGTTGCATTTCAGAGCATTCCGGCGTTATCAATCTGGGGCTTGAAGGCATCATGGTAGTAGGTGCCCTGGGCGGCGCTCTGGTGATGAAATCACTTGGAACTACCTCCGCTTTTGTAATGGTGCTTGTTGCGATGCTTGTCGCAATCCTTTCGGGTATGTTGTACTCGTGCCTGCTGGGTGTCGCCGCGATCCACTTCAAGGCAGATCAGACACTGGTCGGAATCGCAATGAATCTTCTGGCCACCGCAGCCGCTACCGTATTCGTTAAGGCTATGAACACTGCTGCCAATCCCGATAACCATTCTTCAGAAATAGAATACATCTCCGCTCGCAAAATGTTTATCGTGAATATCGGTGGCTTTGAATTCAACTGGTTTATGCTTCTGGCCATTGTTGCCGTAATCCTTGTTTATTTCGTTCTGTATAAGAATCGCTTTGGCCTTCGTCTGATGGCCTGCGGTGAACATCCTCAGGCAGCGGCGTCTGTGGGTATCAGCGTCTATAAAATGAGATGGGCAGGCGTGCTGATCTCGGGGGTGCTGGGCGGACTTGGAGGCTTGTGTTATATCTTAGCCGGTGTATCCATCTGGAAATTCGAAAACGGTGTAGCAGGATTCGGTTTCCTCGCGCTCGCTGTTATGATATTCGGACAATGGAAACCCACGCGAATCGCGATAGCCGCTTTGATTTTTGGCCTGTTCCGGGCATTGTCCAATACCTACACTGGATTCCCGTTCCTCGTTTCGCTTAATCTGCCCGGAAATGTTTATAACATGATGCCTTACATCGTCTGCCTGATTGTGCTGGCATTCACGTCCAAGGCATCCCGGGCTCCGAAAGCGGAAGGCATTCCGTACGACAAGGGTTCAAGATAAACGGAATTTAATGAATCAAAGGGCTGCACGATGGCAGCCCTTTGATTGTATGCAATAATTTTGTAATATTTTGTCTTTTCAATTTTATTACTCTCGTGTATAATCTAAAGAAGGGAATGGAGGTGATTCTGTGAACGATATCTG
Source organism: Christensenellales bacterium (assembly GCA_045112195.1). GTDB lineage: Bacteria > Bacillota > Clostridia > Christensenellales > Aristaeellaceae > Aristaeella. The sequence goes on from JBGUHQ010000049.1 coordinate 9,064, forward strand.
GTCTACAATCCGCAATATGATCTGGAATCTGACCCATCGTCTCGGAATCATCGACATCATTGACATCCTGATCGTCGCGGTCATCATTTATGAACTGCTACTGCTGACAAGGCACACAAGGGGAAGCGCCCTGCTCAAGGGCTTGTTCCTGCTGCTTGTAATCGTGATTCTCAGCAACATTCTCGGCCTGACCAGCCTGAACTGGCTTTTAATGGCGATTCTGCAAAACGGCGCGCTTGTATTGGTGATTCTTTTTCAGCCCGAGCTTCGTAAGATGCTGGAACGAATGGGACGCAGCAGAATCATTACAAAAAGCAATAAATGGGTTCTGGATGACGACAATGAGCTAATTATCAGTGAAATCGTACAGACAGTTGTTGACCTGAGCCGCAGGCGTGTCGGCGCCCTGATCGTTTTTGAACGCAATACAGGTCTTCAGGACGTGGTTGAAACAGGTACGCAGCTGAATGCCGATATTTCCGCACCGCTGCTTGAGAATATCTTTGAGCCGAATACTCCACTGCATGACGGCGCTGTCGTGATCCGGAATGAGCAGATTGTGGCCGCAGCGTGCATACTGCCTCTCGCAGAAGCCAGCGGTGTCAGCCGTGAACTGGGCACCAGGCACCGCGCGGCTGTAGGTATTACTGAAAACACAGACGCGGCGGTTATTGTCGTTTCCGAAGAAACCGGCATTGTCAGCTTGGCTACAGACGGCACGCTGAAAAGGCCGTTCACCGTTGACGAACTGAAAAAATTCCTGAGAGGATTATACAGATCCGATGTAAACGGCCTGTCCTCCATCCTCCGCCATATCAGGAAGAAAGGAGCGGCCGAGAACAATTCATGAGTGAGAATAAAATGAAACCTGCTTATAAGTCCTGGCTGAACACAGCTATTCGCGGGCTTAAGCACATGCTGCTCCATAACGGATGGCTGAAGCTCATTGCTATCGTGATTTCTGTCGTGCTCTGGGCCGGCCTGATCTCACAGGATGAGAACATTACCCGGGACAAAACGTTCCAGAATGTAAGTGTTTCCGTAACTGGTACGGAAACGATGAAGAATAACGGGTTTATCGTCGTATCTGACCTGGATGAAATGCTCAACGACGTCAGCATTGTTGCCGCTGTTCCACAAAAACAATACGATAAGGCGGAGGCATCGGCATATAACGTCAGGCTCGATCTCAGCAGAATTAAAAGCACCGGTCCGCAGGAAATCAGGCTTCAGAGTACCAATTCCGCGACTTTCGGCAAGGTTACTTCCACCAGTCCTTCCTATGTGACGGTAGAAGTTGACGACTATATTATCCGGCAGCGGATTCCTGTTTCTGTTAAAGGATATGATGAGATCGACATTCCTGAAGGGTGGTATATTTCTACGCCTTCGGTTGACCCCGCGCTGATTGCCGTCAGTGGCCCCAGGTCGTTGGTCCAGGATATTTCCCGTGCGCGCGCATACATCAATACGGATGAAATTGAATGGACGGAAGGGCAGATTGTCACCAGTTCTGAGATTCTTTTGTATAACCGTGCCGGACAGGTTGTTCAGAGCCCGCTGCTCACAATGACCAGTTCTTCGCTGACCATTGACAGCGTACTGATCGAACTGAATATCCTTCCCTGTGAATCTTTCAGTACGGCCGATCTCATCCAGACGTCCGGTACGGTTGCGAAGGGCTATACTGTTAAAAGCATCAAAGTCAGCCCTGAAATAGTAGGAGTAGCCGCCAGGCAGGAAGTGTTGGATCAGCTGACAGACCTTACTTTGGAACGCAATACCGTTAATGTCAATAATCTCAATGAGACAACCGTGTTTCAGCTGAAAGTTCAGAAACCTTCTGACGATGCTATCCTTACCAATGATACCATCACTGTGACTGTCGAAATCGAAGCTGAAGAGCCGTAAGGAGCGCAGGATGGGCAGTTTCGCAAACTCATTATTCACTTTATTGCTGGGATGGCTCCAGGGGATAGTTTCAGCTATATGGTCTGCATTTACAAGTCAAAACGGCAGTTCTATGCTGAAATGGATCGGCCAGCATTGGATTGTGCTCGCCGCGATTCTCTGTATCATCGGTCTTGTCGTGGATCTTTCTGTTTATATTATCAGATGGAAACCATTCAGGGTATGGCGAAGCTTTTTCAACAAAAAGGATTCGGAAAACGAACCTGAATATACAGACTCAAAAACAGTCCGCCCTGTATTCCGTCGGGAGGAACCGGTGCACATGAAACAGGGGGAAAATGATGAACCGGTTTTCAGAAAGCGTGCAGACCGTGAATCTGAGCCGGATTTTTCACAGTGGGAACCGGAAGAGGAACTTCCTGAGCCCGAGCATGTTCCGCAAGTAAAAGAACCGCCAACGATCACGAATGCGGGATATGTTGTTCCGGCAGACAGTCCGTACCGCAGGCCGGCGGATCAAATGCCTAAAGAGAATCCGTTTCCTCCGGAATATGAAAACACAGGAACTGCCTCAATCCGAGAAGAAAGGGAGGGGCCGGTTCCGGTCACACAAAGAAGGCGCAGGAGGATCAGTGTCAGCGAACTGTTCAGTGATCCGGAAGAAGAACTACAGCAGTTTGATGCTCCGCAGCATGTGATTGACAGCCGAAAAGCATACCATGCTCCTGTATATCCCCGTGGATGGAAGAAAAACGAGGAAGATGAAAAATGAATCAACTCCTTGAAAAATCACAATATTTCGTTTTAACAGGTAATTACGGCAGTGGGAAGACTGAACTGGCGCTTAACATGGCTTTGCAGTTTTCAGAAGAGTACAAAACAACCCTTGTGGATCTGGACATTGTGAATCCGTATTTCCGCAGCGGAGAAAAGGCAGAGGAAATGCGCCGGGCCGGCATCAGAATGCTGATGCCTACCTATGCTATGACCACGGTGGACATTCCCGCACTTCCCGCAGAGATTCAGAGTGTTTTTGAAGTGCCCTCAGACAAAGTGATTTTTGATGTGGGAGGAGACGACACAGGAGCTGCTGCACTCGGGCGCTTCTATCCTTCCTTTATGGCCAGGAGAGAACAGACCAAAGTATTGTTTGTGATTAACTGTATGAGACCGCTGACGCGCGAAACGGACGAAATTATTGATCTGGCAGAACGAATTCAGAGCCGCGGCAGACTGAAATTCGACATGCTGATCAACAACACCAACCTGGCAGATTTAACAGAACCGGAAATGATCGAAAAAGGCGAAGAAGTGACGCTTGCCTGTGCAAAGCAACTCGGTGTTGCCGAGGTTGTTACCGCCGGAAAAGAAGAAGTTCTCAAAAACTGCCGGCTACACACTGCGACCCTGACAATTACGCGCTATATGGCGCCGGAATGGATGGAACAATGATGACAGATATACTTCCGGATGCTTTTGTTATCAGAATGCGGCAGCAGCTTGGAAACGAGCTGACCGCATTTTTACATGCGCTGGAAGAACCGCCTGTAAAAGGCATCCGCCTGAACCCGCTGAAACCGACGGATGAGGCGTTCCAATATTGTTCCGATAAAAAAATACCATGGGCAGACGACGGATTCTATCTGCCGGAAAACTCCGGGGCAGGCGCAAGTATCCTGCATGCTGCGGGAGCGTTCTACATTCAGGAACCGGGCGCAATGCTTCCGGCCGCGGTGCTGAACGCCAAACCCGGTGAAATCATTCTGGACCTTTGCGCCGCACCGGGAGGAAAGTCGACTCAGATTGGCTGTGCGATGCTGGGTAGAGGAACGCTTGTCTGCAATGAACCGGTTCCGAAACGCGCTCAGATTCTGAGCGGAAATATTGAACGACTGGGTATTCCAAATGCAGTTGTTACGTGCGAATGGCCTGACAGGCTTGCAACCAGGTGGCCGGAAGCATTCGACGCGGTGCTTGTGGATGCTCCGTGTTCAGGTGAGGGGATGTTCCGAAGAGATCCGGAAACCCGTAAGGAATGGACACCCGAAAAGGCGGAGGGATGTGTTGCCAGGCAACGCGATATTCTTGCAGTGGCGGCCCGACTCGTCCGCCCCGGAGGAAGGCTCGTTTATTCTACATGCACGTATAATCCTTCGGAAAACGAAGAGAATGCTCAATGGTTCACAGACCATTTTAAAACGTTCCATACGGAATCATTCACGCTGCCCGGAATCGATGCACCGGACGGAGTCTATACCTGCTACCCTCACAGGCTGAGAGGAGAAGGACAGTTTGCGGCGTTATTCAGGCGGGAAGGGACAGGCAAAGGGTGTATTCCCGCTGATCGGCCTTTACCGAAGCCTTCAAAAGAGGAACTGACGGCGCTTACTGTTGCTTTTCCTACATTTCCGAAGCCGACACATAAACTTGGGAAAACGCTTGCTTATATGCCGGAGCTTCCTGACCTGCAGGGCATTAAGGTAATCCGAACAGGCCTTCATCTCGGTGAAATACGGGGGAAAACGGCTGTACCGGATCATGCTGCCGCGCTCTGTTTTCAGGTTCCGGAAGTTCAGCAGACAGATCTTTCTCCGGATGAGGCGGTCAGGTTTATAGCCGGTGAAACAATTTCCGGTAACGCTGAAGGATGGACGCTGATGCGATACCGGGGACTGGCAATCGGATGGGGAAAAGGCAGCGACGGAATGATCAAAAATCACTATCCGAAAGGTCTTCGCAGCACTCGCCTTAATCCCTGAAAAAGGTTTGGGAGATTGGTCAAAAAAGGATTGAAAACGTTACCGAAACGATGTATAATCATTTCAACAAAGCACCGACAGGTGTGAAAATGAATAACAGGAGGCATCCCAATGAAAAAACTGTTTACTGTTCTTTTGGCTGTGATGATGATGGCGTCCCTGCTCAGCTTTGCTAGCGCAGATGATTATACCATCAAGATCTACAGCAATTCCAACTCTCCGGAACGCGTGCAGTGGCTTGTTGAAAAAGCTGCTGAAGCAGGTTTCAAAATCGACATCGACGATAACTCCGTTATTTCCGGTGATACTCAGGCGATTCAGGCCGCTGACGAGAAAAAGGATGGCGACATCATTTTCGGCCTTAACGAAACCCGTTGGGGACAGTTAATCAACGGCGAATATGCGAACCTGAAAATTATCGATTGGACTCCCTCCTGGGCAGATCAGGTTGGTGATTTCAAATACGAAGGCAAAGCATACGGCCTGGTGATCCAAAACGTGCTGATGCTCTACCGTACCGATGATCTCGGAACGAAAGGTGAATCCCTTCATTTCGCACATTGGGCAGACCTGATTGATTGCGGATATACATGGTATCGGCAGAACAAAATCGGCGGCACAACAAATATGAATACAAACAGTGCTATTCTGTATGCATTCACCGATCCGGAATCTCCGGCAGGCGGAATCTCCATTGACGGATGGAAAGCGCTTTGGAAGTACTGCGCAAACGGCGTTGTGTTCCCTGATGAAAAATACGGTTTGAATCCTATTATCCGTGGCGATGTACAGGTTTCCACTTTCTATTCTTCTTCTCTGTACGGAAACATCGACTCTGCTGCTGAAGATCCCAATTATGCCAATCCGCTGAAGGGAACGCTGAATCCTGAGAACTGGGCGCTTGTTGATATTGATGACGGCACTTATTATATTGCTGAGTATCTCGGCATTCTTGACAAAGAAGGTCGTACAGACGAGCAGACAGAAACTGTCAAGGCTTTTGCTGAATGGTTCGGATCTGCTGAAACCCAGGCTGCCTGGTCCGAAGAATTTGACAGTTATCCCTGCAATGCAGCTGCTGTTGAAGGCGCAGGCTATACCGAGGTTCCTGCCATCTATTCCATCAAGAACTTTGCGATGGAACCTGTTAAGGGCAGTGATATGAAATACTATGAGTATGTTGCTGCTCATTCCAAAGAGTGGACCAACATTATGACCAATCTCGGTTTCTTCTGGGCTGATAATGCTGCGGCTCCTTCTGAACCTGAATGGGATACACTTGACTGGGCTACGCTTACCCAGGCTGCAGAATAATCCCCAAATGATCCAGGGCGAGTCCGATTTGGGCTCGCCTCCTTTTATATCAGGCCTTATCCGCGGGAGGAAAACGGCCTGTTTTCAGTACATAAAAAGGAGCTGTTCGCTTTATGATCAAACTGAATGATATCGTCGTCAAATTCGGAGATTTTGAAGCATTGCACAATATCAATGTGCATGTAAAAGAAGGAGAATTCTTTACATTCCTTGGACCGTCCGGATGCGGGAAAACAACTACTCTGAGAACGATAACCGGATTTATAGAACCGGTAAGCGGTACGGTTGCCATGCAGGGAAACGATATCACTCATGTTCCAATCGAAAAACGGAATATAGGCATTGTCTTTCAGAGCTATGCTCTTTTCCCGACGATGACTGTGCATGACAATATAGCTTTCGGACTGAAAATCAAAAAGATGAAAAAGGATGAGATCGAGCAAAAAGTTAACGCGATTGCTCGCAAAGTTGACCTGAACGATGAACAGCTGAAAAAGGCTGTTTCCCAATTGAGCGGAGGACAGCAGCAGCGTGTCGCAATTGCCCGTGCACTGGTCACGGAACCCACCATCATTTGCATGGACGAACCCCTTTCCAACCTTGACGCGAAACTGCGTGTCCAGCTGCGGAACGAACTGAAAAGAATGCAGAAGGAATTCGGTATCACAACGATTTACGTAACACATGACCAGGAAGAAGCATTGACACTCTCCGACCGAATTGCTGTTTTTAACAAGGGATATATTGAACAAATCGGCACACCGAATGAGATTTACAATCATTCAGCCACCGAGTTCGTTGCGAATTTTATCGGTGATATCAATAAACTGGAGGACGAAATAGTCTCTTCTATGGGACTGGACCCTGAAAAGGCGCATTATATCCGTCTTGAACGCATCGGCGTTCGTCTGGCGAACAGTAAAATTGCACAGCAGGACGAGGCCGGAAAGAGCGGACTATTCAGCGGCGTCGTCGAAGCGCATGAGTATTACGGACTGTTTATCAAGTATACAATTCGTGCTGCTGGACAAACCCTGAAAGTTGTGGAAAAGAACGGCAGTCTCAGCATCTTCGAACCAGGTGACGCTGTCAACCTGTATATCGATCCTGTAGATATTATGAGTTACTGAAGGAGGTGAGACCATGCAGGCTCCGACGATCGGAAAACAGAAATACAGTGTAGGAAAGCTCTGGAAAGTCTTTGGCGGAGTGCTTTTCATTTACCTCTTTCTGGGTTTCATGGTTATTCCCTGTATCAATACACTGACATCTGTTTTCACTGCGAAAGATCGGGCAGGGAACACAGATCCTTTTGCTGTGATCCGTTTTTTTCTGGCAGGATCCATGCCCTCTTTTGTGTGGAATTCACTGAAATTGGCGTTATGTCTTGTTATCACTGTTAATGTTGTAGGCATTTCCATTGTGTTACTGACGGAGTATTTTGATATCAAGGGAGCCAAGATTTTACGTCTGGGTTATATGACAACCCTGATTTACTCAGGTGTGGCACTTGTTACAGGTTATCAGTTTCTGTATGACGGAAACGGAATTATAACCAAATGGCTTGCTGAAATGTTTCCAGGAATGGACAAGGCATGGTTCTCCGGGTTTAATGCAGTTCTGTTTACTATGACGTTTGCCTGTACAAGCAACCATGCATTGTTCCTTCGCAATGCCATTCGTGGAATTGATTACAATACAGTAGAAGCAGCACGCAATATGGGAGCCAAACCATTTAAGGTGCTTTTTAAAGTCGTTATGCCGACACTGCTGCCCACGTTGTTCTCGTTGACTGTCATGACCTTTATTACGGGTCTTTGCGCGATGTCTGCTCCTACGCTGCTGGGTTATAATTCTATCAATCCTGAGATCGTTCGGCTGGCCGGGTCTTCGGTTGCAGATGAAGCTTTTCCGCAGGCGCGGGCTGCATTGCTGTCCGTTATCCTGGCGATGTTTACGATCGTGCTGCTTCTTTTCCTGAATCATTATGAACGGAAAGGCCATTATCTTTCTGTAAGCAAAACGAAAGCAAAACTTGTTAAGCAAAAGATTCAGAATCCAGTCGCGAATGTATTTGCGCACATTTACGCCTATGTTCTTTTCATTATCTATATGACCCCGGTAGTCATGATTGTTTTGTTCGCTTTCCAGAATTGGTCATCTGTCCGTACGAAGACACTGAACTTTTCGGGTTTTACCCTTTCCAACTTCTTCGGGGTTGAACCATATTCATATACCAGAAGCAATGGTAAGGTCGTTACACGAAACGGTGCAATTTCAGGCGTTTTTGCCAATGAAAAGACGGTTGGCGGGATCAGGCTGAGTTTTGTTCTTTCAGCACTCGCAGCAGCATTGGCGTGTATTATTGTTGTGGTTGCAGTGAATTATATATTTAAAAACAAGAATAAAAAAAGAGCTGCGTTGGTTGAAGGCTGTTTGCTGTTTCCGTGGTTGCTGCCTACTATTCTGATCTGCTACAGTTTCCGGATCTTCTTTAACGATAACATCTGGTATGTATTCGGACAGAATATGTATTATAAAGAAAACGTGCGTTTCCTTATAGTGATTGCATATACGGTGGTCAAATTACCATTTGCATTGCGAATGGTGAAGGCCGCATTCTATGCTATTGATGAAGAATTGGAAGACGCGGCCAGAAATCTGGGCGCCAGCCAGGTGGTTACTTTCCTGAAGGTCAAACTACCAATTGTTTTGCCAAGCGTACTAGCTGTATTCGCATTAAATTTCAATGCTCTTTTCACAGAATACGATATGGGTGCCACTTTCCAGAGTTCGGAAGGCACAACCTATGCCATGGTCATGCAGAGCATGTGCAGCGAGGAAGGCCGGGATGGCATGAATATGAACGCCTCCGGACGCCGATGTGCCTCAACAGTCTTTATTATGCTGGTGTCCGGACTGATCCTGTATCTTGTATACGGCGTCGGCGCGAGGGATCTGGGCGAACGCCTGGCAATCCGGGAGAAACGCAGGAAACGCATTCAGAAGATCAAAGGAAAACTGGGATTGGCTCATGCGGCCGCTGAAGGTCTTCCGACAGGAGAACAGGGTGCAGGCGAATGATCAGGAATATCGTTTTTGACATGGGGAACGTTGTGATCCGGTTCGATCCTTCGTTCTTTCTGGATCGTGCTGGAATCACGGACCCGGATGACCGGAGACTGGTCATGAATGAACTGTTCCGTTCGGTGGAATGGGCCCGAATGGACGCCGGATCACTGACTGAAGAAACAGCCGAGCCGCTGATTATGGAGCGCATACCGGACCGGCTGAAGGATACGGTCCGGACACTGCTGTACAGCTGGGCCTATCCGAGGGATATGATTCCGGGAATGGAGGATCTGATCCGACGCCTCAAAGACGCGGGATACGGAATCTATCTGCTGAGCAATGCCAGCGTAGCTCAGCATGAATACTGGCCGCGTTTTCCCGTGAGCAGGCTGTTTGACGGCAAACTGATTTCCTGCGACGTAAAAGTAGTCAAACCCTGTCACAGGATCTATGAGCTCTTTACAGAAAGGTTTTCGCTGAGCCCGGAAGAATGCGTCTTTATTGATGATTCGCCGGCCAATGCGGCCGGGGCTGTGGACTGCGGCTGGCAGGGAATTGTATTCCATGGATCCAGCCGGGAACTGGAGGGAAAACTGAGGAGTCTCGGTATCGTATTCTGAACTTGGAATATCTTATAAAACAATGAAGTCAGGCAAAGAAAATGCTTGACTTCATTTGCTGTTTGACGTAAAATAGCGTTTGGCAATCAATAGCTCCGCTAGCCCCGGTAGCCATTGACACGATTCCGGACATGCGACCATCATGAACGGAGAACTTCAACCAACAACCCAAGGAGGAAGTACTTTGAAGACATTTATTCCTAAGGCTGCTGACATCGACCGCAAATGGTACGTTGTCGACGCGGATGGGATGGTACTGGGCCGTCTGGCGAGCCAGGTTGCGAACATCCTTCGCGGCAAGAACAAGCCGATCTATACCCCGAATATGGATACCGGAGATTACGTCATTATCATCAATGCTTCCAAAGCCGTATTGACCGGCAAGAAGCTTGATCAGAAGATTTATTATCATCACAGCGGATACGCCGGCGGTCTGAAGGAGACCAAGTATCGCAAGCTGATGGCCGAGAAGCCTGAGTTTGCTGTCCGCCGCGCTGTCGTCGGCATGCTGCCGAAGGGACCGCTGGGTCGTCAGATGGCCCGGAAGCTTAAGGTATATGCCGGTGCCGAGCATGAGCAGGCTGCTCAGAAGCCTGAAGTGCTGGATCTGAAGTGACGCGGAAAGGAGTAAAAGAGAATGGCTAAGATTGATTACAGTGCAGTTGGTCGCCGCAAGAAAGCCGTTGCCCGCGTCCGCCTGGTTGCCGGCGATGGAAAAATCACGATCAACAAGCGTGACATCGACAATTATTTCGGTCTGGAAACCCTGAAGATGACAGTTCGCCAGCCCCTGACCCTGACCAATACCGGAAACTTTGACGTGGTTGTCAATGTGAACGGCGGCGGTCTGACCGGACAGGCCGGTGCGATCCGCCACGGCATTAGCCGCGCGCTGTGCAAAGCTGATCCCGAACTGCGCGGCACCCTGAAAAAAGCCGGCCTGCTGACCCGCGATCCTCGTATGAAGGAACGTAAGAAGTACGGTCTGAAGGCTGCCCGCCGGGCTCCGCAGTTCAGCAAACGTTAACGAATTTATTATCCCGGAAATCTCAGGATTTCCGGGATTCTTTTTCTCTTGAAAGCAGGCTGTTCAAAAGTTATAATATTCCTGTCATACAAATACGTACGGAGGTTCCGGAAAATGAATCAATGGACCAATCTGGATGAACTTTCATCCTGGAAGAATGTTGAAAAGCTGGATCATGTGGATCTGACAGCCGCTATGGACGGTACGGAAGGAATCGAAAGGGTACAGAAGTACAAGGTCCCGATGGCCGCCGGCCTTACATATTCCTATGCGACGAAGCAGGTGAATGACGCTATCCTCGCGGCTTTGTGCAAACTGGCTGAAGAAGCTCAGCTTGCGTCCAAGTTCGAAGAACTGTACAACGGCGCGGTGATCAATACAGGTGAGAAGCGGCTGGTCCTTCATCACCTGACCCGCGGTCAGCTTGGGAAACCGGTTCTGGCGGACGGAAAGGATAAACGCGCATTCTACAGTGAACAGCAGGAGAAAATCGCCGCCTTTGCGAAACAGGTACACGACGGAGCGATCGTGAATGAAAAAGGCGAGAGGTTTAATACTGTTGTCCAGATCGGTATCGGCGGCAGCGATCTAGGTCCCCGCGCCATGTATCTTGCGCTGGAGAACTGGGCAAAGAAGAACGGCTGCTTCCGGATGGAAGCGAAATTCATCAGCAACGTGGATCCTGACGACGCAGCCGGTGTTCTGAATTCCATCGATCCTTCCACGACGATCTTTATTCTTGTTTCCAAATCCGGCACAACGCTGGAAACACTGACCAATGAAGCATTCGTCAAAGATGCGCTGAAAAAAGCCGGCCTGGACGCTTCGAAACATATGATCGCGGTGACCAGTGAAACATCTCCGCTGGCCGGTAACAGCGATTATCTTGCCGCGTTCTTTATGGACGACTATATCGGCGGAAGATATTCCTCCACTTCATCCGTCGGCGGCGCGGTGCTTTCGCTTGCCTTCGGGCCTGAAGTGTTCGCCCGTTTCCTTAACGGTGCGGCGGAAGAAGATAAACTCTCCGCGCTCAATGATCCGATGAAAAACCCCGCAATGCTGGACGCACTGATCGGCGTATATGAACGAAATGCCCTGGGATATCCTGCCACGGCTGTCCTGCCGTATTCTCAGGCGCTTAGCCGTTTTCCGGCCCATCTGCAGCAGCTGGACATGGAATCTAACGGCAAGAGTGTGAACAGAAGGGGAGAACCTGTCAACTATCCGACCGGACCGATTATTTTCGGCGAACCCGGCACAAACGGGCAGCATTCATTCTATCAGCTGCTTCATCAGGGAACAGATATTATTCCGCTCCAGTTTATCGGTTTTGTCAACAATCAGGCGGAAACAGACGTCATCATTCAGGGAAGCACCAGCCAGCAGAAACTGTGCGCCAATGTGGCCGCGCAGATTATGGCATTTGCCTGCGGGAAAAAGGATGACAACCGGAACAAACATTTTGCCGGCAACCGGCCTTCCAGCATCATCATTGGCGACAAACTGACGCCGGAAGCGCTAGGTGCGCTTCTGTCCCATTTCGAGAACAAGGTCATGTTCCAGGGATTCCTGTGGAACCTGAACAGCTTTGACCAGGAAGGCGTACAGCTCGGCAAGGTGCTTGCCAAACGTGTGCTGGCTCATGAAACAGACGGCGCCCTGAAAGAATTCAGCGATCTGCTGAAAATCTGACAAAAAACAATACACGGTCCCGAATCTGCGGGACCGTGTTTTATTATGCCTGGATTGTACGGAAAGAAGCGGCTCTGCCGAGACGATTCATTACCGCAAGCCCGACACCTTCGGGCGGGATGACTTCGCTGAAAACGGCTTCCATACCTTCTTCATCGAGTTTTCTCAGCGTATCAAACAGTCGATGAGCGATCTGCGAAGGCGAGGAGGACGATCCGATATCATGCGGCGAGCAGCCTGCCAAAGCCGATACATGCTCAGTGAAACACAGGACACAGGCTTTTTTTCCTGATGATCTCTGTTCCATACAGAGTTTTTCAAGAAGCGGGACTACACGTTCCTCGGGTCCCTGGACGAGTGTAACAATAGCCTGAGGTGCGTAATGACGATACCGCATTCCGGGAGACAGCGCAGTTTCATTTTCACGGAGTGGACGCAGGACGCTTCCGGCAACCGCCACATCACAGTTCAGGGCACCGCTGATCATCTCCCGGGTGATGCCTCCCGGACGCAGGATCACAGGATCACCGTGACAGAGATCGAGGACAGTCGACTCAAGACCCACATCGCACATGCCTCCGTCAATGATTAACGGGATTTTACCGTTCATATCCTCCAGAACGTGCAATGCGGTGGTCGGACTGGGACGGCCGGAACTGTTTGCTGAAGGAGCGGCAATAGGGAGACCGCATGCTTTCAGCATCTCGCGGGCAACAGGATGAGAAGGCATACGAATGGCTACAGTCGGAAGGCCCGCTGTGACTTCGTCCGGGACGGCTGGCTTTTTGTGGCAGAGTATAGTCAAGGGACCGGGCCAGAAAGCGTCCATGAGCAACTCTGCGTGTTCCGGAATCCGGCACAGCGGATCAAGCTGATTACGTTCATAAATATGGACTATCAACGGATTATCAGCAGGACGGCCTTTCGCTTCAAAAATGGATAATACCGCGTTACGATCCAGTGCATTGGCGCCGAGACCGTATACAGTTTCGGTCGGAAACGCTACAAGACCTCCGTTTTTGAAGATATCAGCCGCCAGGGCAAGCGATTCCGCAGAGGGAGTAAGCAACTGGGTATTCAAGGACGATCACTTCCGGTTCTGAGATTCATTCTTTCCGTTTTTTCGGCCAGGCGCAGCGCGTCGATGAACGGTGAAAGATCACCGTTCATCACATTGGCCGTCCGGTTGACAGTGAGATTCAGGCGATGGTCTACCACATAATCATGGTTGAAATAATAGGTACGGATCCGATCGCTTCGTTCGCCCCATCTGATCTGTGATTTACGGTCTTCCGCATGGGCAGCTTCCTGTTTCTCACGAAGGCGGTCAAGCAGCCTGGAACGGAGGACACGGAGCGCTTTGGCCTTGTTTTCCAGTTGACTGCGCTCATCCTGGCAGGTAACAACCAGGCCTGTCGGGAGATGAGTAATCCGGACAGCGCTATCTGTCGTATTGACTCCCTGTCCGCCATGTCCGGAAGCATGGAAAACATCAACCCGAAGATCAGAGGGATCTACAGACAATTCAACTTCTTCTGCTTCCGGAAACACAGCGACTGTAACGGTGGATGTGTGAATCCGGCCGCCGCTTTCCGTAACCGGGACTCGTTTAACACAGTGAACGCCGCTTTCAAACTTCATTCTGGCAAACGCTTCAGGTCCGGATATCATTACGAGAGCTTCATTCACCCCGCCGAGATCGGTATCGCTGAGGGAAAGAATGGAAGCCTGCAGCTGATTTCTGTCCGCGTATTTCAGATACATCCGCAGCAGATCTCCCGCGAACAGCGCTGCTTCCTCACCTCCGACACCGGCGCGGATCTCCATGATTACATTTCTGTTGTCCAGCGGATCAGGCGGAACAAGCAGCAGCTTCAGTTCATCAATGAGTTTCAGTTTCTGATCATTTAAAGTTGAAAGTTCGGCTTCTGCTTCGGCTTTCAGGTCGGGATAAGCCATCAGTTCACGGGCTTCGGAAATATGTTTATCCACTTGCAGATATGAAGCATATTTCAAAACCAGTGGCTCAAGTGCGGAGAGCTCTTTCAGATAAGCCTGATAACGAGGATAGTCCTGGATGATTTCCGGCTGTGCAATGGCTTCCGAGAGCTCGTGATGGCGATCAGCCAGAGCTTCAAGCTTGTCAAACATAAATCCTCCGTCAAGGCAGGGTGGCAAGGATCATTCGATCGATCCCGGCGTAATCTTTCCGAATCTGTATTCCGGTATAACCATGATTGGACAGCATATCAGACAAGATGTCCGATTCATGGACTCCCATTTCCATCATAAGCATACCGCCCGGAACAAGAACGGATCCGGCTTCCCGGATGATCCTTCGGTACAGATCGCAGCCGTCCGTTCCGCCGTCCAGCGCAAGACGCGGTTCTTTCATCACTTCGGGCTGCAATGTATCACAATCGGATGAACGGATATAAGGAGGATTGCTGATGATCAGATCGAACAAAGCTCCGGAAAGATCCTGAAACAGATCCGACTGTTTGACTGAGACATCAAGTGAGAGGCGTACAGCGTTTACAGCGGACACATTCAGCGCATCAGAAGAAACATCGGACAGCGTAACATCGGCATCCGGACGTTCCGCCTTGATCGTAAGGCCGATGCATCCGCTTCCGCAGCAGAGATCCAGTACGCGCGGGGAAGAAGAATTTCTCAGCGTGTCGAGCGCCCATTCACAAAGCAAAGCAGTTTCCGGGCGGGGAATCAGCACACGCGCATCAACCTTGAACATGCGGCCGTAAAACGGAGCTTCTCCCAGAATATACTGAAGCGGTATGTGCTTCAGCCTGTTCTCAGCCAGCTCGCAATAAGCTGAAAGCATGTGAGGATTCGGTTCTGTGACTGCGTCAAGCCTTAACTCAAGTGCGGGCTTTCCGGTCAGGTGGGACAGCAGTAAGGCTGCGTCGTTTTCCGGATCAGGAATGCCGGCGGTCTGGAAACGTTTCGCTGTGCAGCGTATCAGTTCACGGTACGTCATGTGTTCTGCGGTTCATCTGTATCCGGATCGGAATCAGGGTCAGCTGTTTCTTCCACCGGGGGAGTATAACCGGGTTCAGACTCATGATAATCCCTGAAGACTGCCCAGCCCTCAGGCGTTTTCGGAGCATGAGCGGGGATTCCGTTCAGGACGACATTTACGGATACAATGGCGCATTCAAGCATCTTCTCATCAGGTTCGCGTGTGGTGAGACGCTGCATCTGCATGCCGGGCCAGCGAAGGATACAGGCGGCTTTACTTTCGGAATGAGCCAGTCCCATAAGTACTTCATAGCTGATACCGGCAATGATCGGAAGCATTGCCAGATGAAAGAGGAATCGAAGGAAAAAATTGCTGATGGGAACCAGTACGTTCAGAACCAGGAAAAGGAAAATGCTGATCAGAAAAACGATCAGAAGAAAAGCAGTTCCGCAACGGGGATGAAGACGGGAGAAAGTCCGGGCGTTTTCCGGTGTCAGGGGGAGTGAGGACTCATGGCAATGTACAGATTTATGCTCCGCTCCGTGGTACTGGAAAGTTCTCCGGACATCCGGCACAAAACCGCAGAAGATCATATATCCGATGAGCAGAATAATCTTGACCAGCCCGCCGATCAGTGTATAACCGACCGTTGACATACCGGCGCCCCGGAGAAGGCTTTCCACACCTGCCGGAAGGGCGATAAACAGGGCAACGGACAGGACAACAGCGAGGATGATGGCAAAACCCATTACAATCTTATCCACGCCTTTTCCAAGCTTATCGGCCAGCCATTTTTCGAATTTCGTCGGTTCCTCGTCCAGCATACCCAGCATCTTGGTAGAGTCTTCCAGCGTATTCATGCCATAATACAGCATGGTGCCCATATTGATGATTCCGCGGATAAACGGTTTGCCCATCCAGGGATGTTTCTGTTTAAGCGGAACAAAAGGCGTCAGCTTTGTGACCATGGTACCGTTGGGCCGCCTGACCGTGACGGCGGTTGCCGTTGGAGAGCGCATCATGACGCCTTCCATAACAGCCTGGCCGCCAACATCAAAATGCTTTTCTTTTTCCTGTTTATTCATCGTCGGATCATTCGTCCTTTCTATAATTCAACGTTGATTTGTTCGACACGGGATTTTTGATTCCCTCCGGTTTCACGCAATTTTCACACCGGTATCAGAAGACAGTCAGTCAAGGA
>JBGUHQ010000050.1:0-4545 GCA_045112195.1 Christensenellales bacterium
CCCCTGGGTGGTGGCCTATTTGCTTTATGCATCTTTCCTCCAATCTTTTTCTTGCAAATAGCTTGACTTTTTATTTGTAAGCTTTCAATCCGTTACATCATTGTTCTTCGGCTTATAAAGGCCGGGGAAGTCAGTGTTTCTGCCAGCCTGTGTTCCGGCTGACGGTAATAGATACGCACGGAAAAAGAGACCTGTCAGAAAAATACGAAAATTTTTTGAAGGCTTTAATGCAATCGCTGTTAACAAAGTTCTTTCAGAACTTTGACAGCTGCAGCACGGGACTCACAGGTCCCGTTTTACGGTGCCTTCGATTTGCAAAACGGGGGTGAGTCCGCATGACAGGATTTTTGTTGCCGCTGACGTTGGATCCCTGGCAGGTCATGACGCTGGACGTGACTCTGGACGGGGAGGAGTTCCACGCCCAGGTGGAGATCCGGTACCTGCCGGCGCCGGATCAGTGGGTTCTGAGCATCTGGGACCATTCCGGCAGCGAGCTGCTGGTGAACATGATTCCCCTGATCTGTTCCTACGGGCAGGTGAATGATCTGCTGCTGCCCTTCCGTCATCTGCGGGGCGGCAGGGGCCTCGGGAGCCTGTTTTGCCTGAAAGGCATGGATGAACCCAGCAGCGTGGACCCGGCAGCGAATAACCTGACAGAATTCCAAGTATGTTGGTCTGATACATATTCTTCCTGATGTCATCCCGAGCGAAGTCGAGGGATCTCCTCCCGTGGTGTCATCCTGAGTGAAACGAAGGATCTTTTATGAATGACGAATTGAACCGCCGTCTGACTGTTGAGGCAGACGGCACTGTCCTTACGGGTTTCCGCCGGGCCCGCCTGACCGGGCATGACGCGCTGGGGCTGTACCCCATGCCGTTTGTGCTGCGGCTGTGGAACCTGGCGGAGGCGGATTACCTTTTGCTCTGCTCGGCGAAGGTGCTGTCCGTGCGGAGCGGGGACTCCGTGCTGGCGTCCGGTTCCGTTTCGGACGTCTGCCGCCGGGCGGTGCCGGAGGGTCGGGTGACGGAGACGGTGTTTGCCGCGGGGCTGAACCTGTGGGAGGCGCCGGTGAGCCTGAGTGTGGAGGCCGGGGTGTCCGTGTCGGACACGGTACGGCGGATCCTGGCGGAAAGCGGTACGGGGGTTAACCTTCTGTCCTTTCCCGGGGCAGATCCGGTCCGCTCCCGTCCCCAGGCCTTCTTCGGCCGGGCGGCGGAGTGCGTCGAGGAGGCTTTATCGGCCGCAAAGGCAAGGGCGTATCTGACAGACGCCGGCCTGTGCGTGGTGCCGGCGGAGGGGCTGCCGGTAAGCATGAGCCTGTCGGAAAGCGATCTGCTGGACGAGCCGGCCTTTACCGGAAACGGTCTCCTGCTCCTGCGAACCCCGCCGGTTGGCTGGCCCCTGGGGAAAACGGTTTCGGTCAAATGGAAGGACGGGTCCCATGAGGGACCCGTCCTGGAAAGAGCGGTCTATGCGGACAACCTGGAAGGGAAGTGGGAAAGCGAGTTGGTGGTAGGGTGAATGGGATAAATGGAAGCTTCCGGTTTTCCGTTTCATCGCACATACAGCGCTTAATACGGTATCTGTTTTAGAACATCGATAATACGGGTGTTATTCCGGTTTTATTCAGCAGGAGCCAAATATTGCGCAAGGCTTTCCACGCCATACATTTCGATCATCTGTTTGATCATTTCCCTGTAGGACTCGATCTCCTCTTTCTTGTCCGGGAACTGTTCTTCGATCACATCAAACAGCTTGTCGATATCGACTTCCTCACCGTTTTGCGCTGCTTCAACGATCTGCCCGATCGCTTCCATGATTGCGGCGGCCTCCGGCGATATTTCAGCCATGAAGTCTGTCGCCTCTTCCTCTTCGACGGTGCCGTCAGCGTGGAAGCGCCTGTCATACGCGCTGGTTGATATGCCGTCGAACTTCGCGTCCTTCACAATAAACTCTCCCTCGGTCATGTCCTGCATAGCCTTTTCGTACGAGTCCGCGTCCGCGTCCACCGTGAAGAAGTAGCTGTACAGGCCGTTGCGCAGCGAAAAGACCACGGTGTCCTCCCCGTTGAAGCCCGACATCTCGGTTTCGTAGCCGGCCTTAAACAGTTCCGCAAGCGTTTTCCCGACCAGCGCGTCCAGATCCGCCTGGGCCAGGGGTTCAGCGGTAAACTGCTCGCTGAAGGCAATCGGCAGGGTCCGTGTGTAAGCCTCAATTTCGGCCCATGCGGCTTCGAACTTATCAGAATAGTCTTCCGCCTCATAGTCCAGCGAATCCCGGGCGGCTTCCAGCTCTTTCAGCTTCTCATCATATTCAGCCACATGGCGGTAATACTTTCCATCCGCTTCCTGCGTAATCACGGCGTAATACGCGCCGCTTACGCCGCCCGAGATAACGGGACCTTCCTCTCCCGCTGCCGCCCGGGCAGCGTCCAGCGCGTCCCCGACCGTTGCGTACATGGGCGCCCCCTGTCCTTCCTCCGCAACAGCGCAGAACGCTGCGCCTAGCATCACTAACGTCAGAACCAAGGCAATGATCTTTTTCATTTACTTTTCCTCCAATTCCATGATTGTTTTCCGTTCACCAGACAGGACGGATCTTTTTTTACTTTGAGTTCAAAGACATCGTCAAAGTTTTTGTAACTCACATCTGAATCCTACCATACTCCTGAATAAAAAGGAAGGGAGCTTGCTTTGTGAACGATTCTTTAAGCTCGCAGGAACTGCTGGCATTGAAAAAGGATATTCTGTCCTCGCTTCACTGCGCTTTGCCGGGCATGGTGGAGTCTTTTGATGACGCCTCCGGCACTGCTTCTGTGCGGCTGGCGCTGTTCGGTATGCCCGTGTTGCATGATGTGCCGGTGTTTGTGTGTAACGAGGTGAATACTGGAGACCTGTGCCTGGTAGTGTTTGCCGACTGCGATGTGGACGCCTGGCTGGAAACCGGGGAGGCCGGGGAGCCGGTGTCGGGGCGGATGCATAGCTTGTCGGACGCCTTTGCGTTTGTTGGCTTCAGGCGGAGGGAGGCGGGCTCGTGATTTTACGACCGGTTGATAATAATGGAGATATTCTGCCGGTGCTGTCTTCCGCGGATCTGCTCCGGGATGTGCTGGCTGTGGCACAGCTGGTGAAGGACCGGCTGGAACTGCTGGCTGGAGATTGGTGGGAAAATCTCTCGTGGGGAAATGGGATCATAAACATGCTGCAGGAGTCGCGACTGACGGGAGCGGATACGCAGGCGCTGGTTTTGTACCTGACCTCGTATATCCGGGGGACATCCGGAGTGCTTGACGTGCGGGATGCAGTCGGTTCCGTGTCCGGCAAACAGTTTTCCTTCTCCTGCACCGTCGATACAGAATACGGGGAAACAATAATCCGCTACAGCATGTAATGTTTCCTGTGTCATTCTGAGCGAAGCGCAGCGGAGTCGAAGAATCTCCCCGCCGCAGCGATGTTTTTTGGAGGGTTTATGTCATATTTTGTGCCGTATATTGACGGTACTGGCATTCACATGCCGACATATGAGGACCGGCTGGAAGATCTGGTGACGACCTACAGGAACATTTTTGGCATTGACGCGGAACTGTCACCATCCGTGCCGGATTACCAGTTGTTGTCTGTCTTCGCCAAAGCGCTGGACGATACGTCTGCCCTGGTGGTGCAGGACTTTAATTCCCGGAACCCGATGTACGCTTCCGGCTATGCTTTGGACCTGCTCCTGCCCCAGTACGGGCTGACGAGACGGAACGGAGAAACGGACGCGGAGGCCCGGGAGCGGATCCGCAGCTCCCTTTCCGGGCGGAGCACCTGTATGGCGGATGCCCTGCTGGCAGCGGTTTTAAATACCGACTATGTCTGGGACGCCAGGCTGTATGTGAATGATACAGACGCTACAGATTCTGACGGCATCCCGTCCCATAGCCTGGCCATGGTGGTGGAAGGCGGCGTGGACGGACAGGTCGCCCAGGCGATCTGGGATACAAAAGCGCCGGGCATCGGGACCTGGGGCAGCACCACGGCGAATGCCCGGGACGGGGAAGGGAATGTGCAGCCGGTTTCCTTTACCCAGTGCGACAACAAGATGATCTTCATCTATCCCTTTGTCCGGGTGCTGCCGGGCGGCAGCCAGGACGCGATCCGAGCGGCGGTGATCCCGGCCATTGTAGAGTTTGTGAATAGCCGGGGGATCGGGGTGGACCTGAATATTCCTCAATTGTATGGAATTGCCTATGCCTCTGACCCGACCATCGCGAACACGTATATCATCACGGACATCCAGGTCTCCACCCTGGGGGCTTCCTCCACGGTCCGGGACCTGGTGCCCTGCGCGTGGAACGAGAAGATCATGACAGTAAGAAATGGAGGGGTCAACATACGCTTCAGTTAACAGATTACCTGGCGCTTTTTCCGGGTGCATCCAGGGAGAAGGTGCGGTTCATGGCCCTGGCGGAGGCGGTTCTTTCGCAGGCAACGGACCTGCAGCATGTTGTGGCGGAGATCCGGGCGGGATATGCCGTCGGGCAGGCGGAGGGGAATCAGCTGGAT
>JBGUHQ010000051.1:0-44659 GCA_045112195.1 Christensenellales bacterium
TTCTGGTAACCTTGGCCGGTCACCAGAGATTTCTTGTGTCTGATTCGTTTTTTTGTTTCACTGTCTACTTGACGGGATGCAGTTCATCTGCTCAGCCGGCTGTTTTATTATCTCATTTGGAGTCCTTGTTTTGCTTTTCTTTGAGAAGATCAATATCCT
The DNA here is from genome assembly GCA_045112195.1 of Christensenellales bacterium. Taxonomy (GTDB): domain Bacteria; phylum Bacillota; class Clostridia; order Christensenellales; family Aristaeellaceae; genus Aristaeella. The sequence continues at coordinate 160 of JBGUHQ010000051.1, forward strand.
TCCGGAGCTGTTCGTTCTCGGCTTTCAGTTCCGACGCTCTTTCGGTGGTTTCATCAAGCGTCAGCTTTGCCTCCTTCAGTTCCTTCTGCTTTGCCCGGAGATCATCCTGAAGCGCTTCTTTTTCAGCCGCGATCTGTTCCCAGGTTTCCCGGCTTTCGGCAAGCTGCTGTTCACAGCTGTGCAGTTCTTTCGTCAGGCTCAGGTAGTTCAGACCGCAGACGAAAATGAGCGCAAAGGCAGCGGCCATGACGAGACAAAGAATGATTTTTAGTTCTTTACTCATGATCCGTCACCTCCTCTGATCCGGAGGATTCTGATGACTCAAGTTCTTTTTTCTCTTTGCGAAGCGTTTTCCGCTCTTCTTTCAGTGCTTTTACTTCTTCTTTGGCCTCTTCACACAGAGGAAGGATTTGTTCAAGTTCCGCCTCCGTTTCAGGGATGGCGGCTACTGTTTCATCATACTCATGCTGTTGTTTGCGTTCGCGCCCCTGGCTGGTTTCGAGACTTTTACGTACATCATCTAAACGGAATCGCAGACCGCCAACAGAGGGAAGATACCAGACGATAAACAGCACGCATATCAGCATGACCAGGGAAAAAAGGACGGGGAAAAATGTTTTTCGCTTCATGGCGGGTACCCTCCTTAACGTTTCAGCAGGGAAATGTTATCGCTGTAAAAGCTGATGATCCGATGCCACCAAGGAAAAAGCACGGAGTTGACAGAACGGAAAATCTCATGACGGGAACCGCTGACAAATTCATAATGACCATTCGGGACCCGCTTGATGAATTCTTTCTGCGGTCCGGGAAGTACGCTGAAATCCTTGTCAGCGGAGAAAAGAATGACCGGACAGGATATTTTTTCAGGGGCGCCCGGCGACAGAATTTGTTTGGTTACTTTAAGCGCTTCGAGAGACCATTGATATGAAGGCACATTATTCTGGAACTCTGTTCGTGAAGCTTTGATTGCATCATACCACGCAAAGCGTGCGGGGTCCGTTGCGCATGAGGTATCGAAATCCTCCGGTCCGCTGTAAGGTTTCATAAAAAACGGGTTTTTCTTCTGCTTTCCGAGGAATTGCGCAAAATGACCGAGAGCGGAGGCGGCAAAAACCGGAACAGCTCCGATATATGGCGCAATCATAGGGGAGGAGAGCACAGCGGCGGAAAAGACGCCCGGATAATGTTCCATGAAAAGCGATGCGACAGCTCCTCCCATCGAGTGAGCGAAAAGAAAGAAAGGAGCGGTTGCCTGGGGTAAAAACGTGTCACAGACGCATTTCAGGTCACTGACATAATCAGAAAACCGATCCACATGCGTTACAGAAGGTGTCGGCAGCCCTTCTGCCCGCCAGGATCGTCCGTGGCCGCGCTGGTCGTAGGCTATGACAGAAAAACCAAGATGAAGCAGCGACCAAATCAGTTCGGCGTACTTAAATGCGTTTTCTGTAAAACCATGTACGATCAGAACGGTAGCAGCCGGTTTCTCCGCCGAATAGGAAACGCAGTAAAGGGGACGGCCTTCAAATCCGGATACAACAGAAGCGCGTTCCTTCTCCTGAAGCCAGGGAAGGACCGTTTCATTCATGACTTTTGAGTAGGAAGCGTCCTGAACCAGATAATCCCCATTAAAGAGTTCACTCATAATCTGATTCCTCCCGGATAAGCTGTATCATTAGTAGGATTTGGTTTTAAACCGCTTGTGAATGCGATAAGGATTATATAAAGTCTGAGGCGTGTTGACCGAGACGTTCAGGGAACGGTTTCGGGTCACATTCAGCACCAGACCGACACCGCCCATATTAGTCATCATATTGGATCCTCCGTAGGAGAGGAAGGGAAGCGGAATGCCGGTGATTGGCATCAGCCCCAGCGTCATGGCTATATTTTCCAGCACATGGAACAACAGCATGCCCATAACGCCGATGATGACCAGCCGACCGAATTTGTCACGGGTAAACCACGCGAGATAAAGCATTCTGAGAAGAATGAGAACGTAGGCAATCAGCACGGAAACGCAGCCGACAAACCCCCAGGTTTCACCGATCGTAGCATAGATAAAATCTGTCCAGTCCGCGGGGACGTAATTCAGCTGGGAAATGGCACCGGTAACAAACATGCCGTTGCCGTACATACCGCCGGAACCGATTGTCATTTTGGACATTGTTTGCTGATAGGCGTCAGAAGTAGAATAAATCTCCGGGTTCAGCCAGCCTGCAATCCGGGCCAGGCGGTAGTCGGTAGAACCGGTGGCAATCATGAATCCGTACAGGGCAAGGACGCCCAGAATCGCGATGGATGCAAGGATAATCAGTGTTTTCATGGAGACATTGGAGAAATACATCATGACGGCGAACATGAAAATGATCACCAGCAGGGAGCCGGTTTCGCCCTGCAGCAGAATGACCATGCCGGGAATGATGACAAGCAGGAAAATATGAATAAATGATTTCATATCTGCCATGGGACGGTCCTGCCGGGACAGGTTCTTGGCAAGGACAAGGATCATGGCCAGTTTCGCAAATTCGGAAGGCTGAATCGTATATCCCCATAATGTATCAAGCCATGCTTTCACGCCTGTGGCACGGTTGAATATGGTTGTGACAGCCAGCAGAAAAAACGCTGCCCAGTAGAACAGTTCAGCACGGCGGCGCAGAACGTCATAAGGAAAGGCCATAATGACGCCGATTACCAGCGGAGCAACCAGAACGAACAGGCATTGACGCGCAGCGTAAGAGGATTCAAAGATATGATTAAGGAATGACGTATCAGATGTGGATTGGGGAGAATAGGTGGCCACACAGACCGCGATAATGCCGAAAAGCGACATGCCGAATACCATGGCAATCAGTACGCCGTCTACATGGGCGCGGGAATGCCGGTTTTCAGTGATCGTCAATCGGAGCCACCTCCTTCAGAGGTCTGGAGAAAAGCTTGCTGAAGATGCTTTGCTTTTTTTCACCGTAAGATACGACAGGCACATTCCTGCCCTGGATCCGGGCGGCAATCCGGAGAACAGCGTTCCGCGCCTCACAGTCATAATGAATAAAGAGATTGTGCTTCAGAAGAGAGCGATAAACGACCGGGTCTTCGGGAACGGCTCCGAGCAATCCCAGGTCGAGAACCTGTGAGACAGTTCTGGCGGAGAACATTTCACCGCTGCGGATCAGCGTGCTGTCAAGACGGTTGACAATCAGCCAGGGATGGGGCGCTTTTTTGGATTCCATTACCTGCGCGGTCCTTTCCGCGCTACGTATAGAAATATCATCCGGTGTGACGACAAGGATCGTTTCATCCACTCCGGCATTGAGCACATTGCGCAGGCCGCGTTCAATTCCGGCCGGACAATCAATCAGGATATAATCATATCTGGTGCGTAAAAAACGGATGATTTTGGACAGCTTTTTCGGATCGAGTGATTTCGCTCTTTCAAACTGCGCGGCAGGAAGAAGGTGAAGCGTCGGAACGGATTCACAGGGCAGGATTGCCTGCTGCAGATCGCATTCACCGTTTGCTACATCGATCAGGTCGTAAACAACGCGGTTTTCGAGCGAGAGCAGTACGTCCTGAGAACGAAGCCCGATATCGGCGTCAACGATGACGACGCGGGTCCCATTTATAGCAAGAGCCGCTGCAAGATTAGCAGTTATGACGGATTTGCCGACGCCGCCTTTTCCCGATGCGAATGCGAAACACTTAGACATGATATACCTCCGGTCGTGGTTCAGGGCGCGAGCGTATTGCCCTGGGGCAGTATGATGTCGACTTCGCGCAGGGTTTTCTGCTTCATGTACCATTCAATAAAGTCACGAGGCGCCATGGAAGATTCAGAGCCCGAATAGCCGTTGGGAATAAAACAGGCAATGGCGATTTCGGGGTTTTCATAAGGCGCGAAACAAACGAACCAGGCGTTGTTTTCCAGGTCAATGGATGTAACCTGAGCCGTTCCTGTTTTTGCGGCGATTTGATCCTGGTAAGGCCAGTTGCGGAAATACTTTTTAGCTGTACCGGATTCGTCAACAACGCCTTTCATTCCTTCCCGGATCTTGTACAGATACTCGTCGGAATGTTCAAGACGATGAATCAGCGTGGGTTCGCGCTGGGAAAGTATTTCGCCTTCAGGGGAAGTAATGGAGTCAATCAGGGAAACATTGTAGAGATAGCCGTCATTTGCGACTGTACAGACGTAGCGGGCTACGGCAATCGGCGTCAAAACGGTAACAGACTGGCCGATGCCCGTCAGAATCGTCTGGCCGCCGCCCCACTTGATATCGTTCATGTAGTTATATGTGTCTCCGATGACCGACTGAAGATAGACCATTTCCTTGGTCATGTTCAGCTCTTCCATCAGGATCGTACGCATGTTTTCGAGCCATTCGCTCTCATTGTAGTTGACCGCCATGTCCATCAGACGCTTTGCACAAACGGAAAGACGTTCATCGTCATACTCAATGTTCCGGGAAGCGCCGCAGTTCCTCAGGTGCTTCTTGATGGAGTTGAAAACGATGATGGGAAGGGAAGTGTCCTGGTTGGCTTCGTTAACGGGTTTTGAAGGATCGTACAGCGTGTTCTGGCATCCTACAACGGAACGAACCTCGCCGGGCAGGTCAATGCCGGTCTTGGAGGTCAGCCCGAAGAGGGAAGCGTAACGGTAAAGACGTTCCTCACCCAACCTGTGAGACAGTTCATAGAAGAAGTAATTACAGGAGTTGGTCAATCCCTCCACTATGGTCTGATTGGCGTGCTGCCACCGATAATTTTTGTTTATCCAGCATTTGGGGGCAGTGCTTAAGTCCTGGTTGTACCTGGTATAGTAGCCCATGTCGGAAATGCGTTCAGTGAGCGTCAGCTCACCTTCGGACAGGGCGCCCATACCGGTAACCATCTTGAAGATGGATCCGGGCGTTCCGCGCGCGTGTATGCCATAGTTCAGCAGCAGATTCCTGGCGTCGCCCAGGATGGCCATGGCGTCTTTTCCGCCGGCCACCAGGGCGTTCAGGTCGTAAGTGGGATAATTGGCAAGCGCAAGTACGCGGCACTGCATATCGAGAACGATGAGACAGCCGTGCTCGGCCAGCTCAAGCGGGTATTTGACCCAGTCCCGGTTGTGGATATCGCTTTTGTTTGCTTCAAGCCAGGATTCTGAAGCCAGTTTCTTTTCCTGATTGTTCCGCACAGAAATAACATTATTCCGGATGCATCTTTCGGCTTCCTGCTGGTAAGAGGCGTTAAGCGTCAACTTGACATTGTTGCCGTCCTGCGGCGGAACGACGGGAACAACATCACGGATTACACGGGACATCTGGTCGCGTTCCACAACGCGCTGACCCTTTCGCAGAGAAGAATTCTGGGTTAACCAGTCTTCCATGGAGGATTCGATGCCGTCGCGTCCGATTGTATCATTGTAGGAATATCCTTTAGCCTGCAGAGTGAGCCACATGGCACGGGAAGGAATAGCGCCGGTATACCCGATAATCTGTGATGCAAGGTTGGATCTGGGATAGACCCGCTTCGTGCCGATTTCAATGCTCATGCCCGGGAGCATCATGGAGCGCGTTTCGATTTCGATCACTGTTTCGTAACGAACGTCTTTCGCGATCACGATCGGCTGGGAGTTGAAGATATTCATCTGCATCTCGGAATAGATGGCCATGATTTTCAGCATGTCTTCTTCCGAAACGTAGATTCTGTTTTTGTCTTCATCGTTGATGTCATTTGTGAGCTGATACCGGTCTCTCAGCTTGTCAATGCATTGCTGGGCGGTGCCGTAACGGTCAGTGTCCGTCAGATAGTTGTTGGAACGCCATTGGCTTTCGCGGGTTTCAAGGACCGTATCGGAAACGCCGCTTCCGAAATTAAAACGCCATGTTCCGTCCTCCGGATCACGTTCAATCACAAAAGAGACAGCGATGGAACCGCCGTTTTTTTCAACAATCCGGATTGTTTCCAGGATGGAGGCGGAAAACTGGGAATAAAGCTCCTTCGTGTTGGCTGTGGCATCCTTTTGGAAAGTCACATTGTAGATCAGCTCATCCTCCGCCATGATGACGGAGTCGGAGGTGGAAATGTTGCCGCGTTTTCCGCGCAGCGCGATGGTCTTTGTTCGGGTGTCATAGGCTTTTTCTACATATTCATCTGATTGTTTAAGCTGAAGCCTGACAAGACCGGAAACGAGCCAGATAAAAATACCGAAAAGCACAACCAGGAATCCGGCGTACCGCCAGAATTCAGGCGTTCTTTTTTTCTTTTCCATTGATTAAGCTCCTTTCTCCGGGATAAGCGCCCACAGTTTGTGCCAGTCAGCTTCTGCGAAAAACCACAGGGGCACTTTTCAGGACGCGGATTTCTGTCTTTCTGCCGAGAATGATCCGTCGGAGCGGGAACAGCAGAATCAGGCAGAGCAGGGAAGTCAGCAGCACTGAGCCAAAGGCCTTAATGAAATGGGAAGACGTCAGCACGGAACCTCCGAGATAAATGTAGGTGACGTTGACTGTCTCATAGATCAGCATATTCAGCGCGGTGCAGAGAACAGTGCGAAGCCAGGCAGGCAGTTCCTTGCTTTTCCGGTTGGTGGCTCTTTCATATTCGATGGTTTTCAGCGGTTTGTCCGCAAAGGCGAAGGAACAGAAAAGCGTTGTGATCGGGTAGAGCGCCAGGTTCAGATAAGGCGTGGAGGGAAGCATGATTTCCATCAACAGTCCGAATATCAGCCCGGCCCAGAATGCACGCAGTTTTCCGTATGCGACCGTGATGACGCCGATGATCACATACAGGAGATTCGGAGAAATACCGAACGGACGGATATAGGGAATAATGCATACCTCGCACAGATAGCCGAGGACAATGATCAGCACCAATGCGACATAACGCCTGACAAATCCGGTCTGATACTGCCTGGAGAGGTTTTTTTGCATGCCTTTATTCCTCCTCGAACGTCATATCGTCGGGGTCGGGAGTGAAATAAGGCGTATTCGTCGGCGCGGAAGTGGGAGTCGGCGTCGGGGTCGGATCGCCGTGAAGGACAATAATGTTGTATGTCAGCGGCGTTTCGTCAGGCGTCGGGGTCGGTGCGGGCGTCGGCGTCGGTGTTGGCGTGGGGGTTTCTGTCGGTTCCGGAGAAGGCGTCTCTGTCGCGTTTGGATCAGGCGTGGAATCATCCTGCGATTCGAACAATGAGGAAGCAATCTCGGGAACAACCGGGGAAGGTCTGGCACTTTCCAGCGGAACAAGTTCAACGTTCGTCCTGCCGTTCTCCCGGCCCTCGACCTGCTCAGGAATCGGTTTATAACGCAGTACGATTACGTACTCGAGGTGCTGGAAATCCACCTGGGGTTCAATGATGATAAACTGTTTGTTCGCGTCTGTACCGCGTGTACTTTCACGGACAACGCCGATCGGAATACCTTTGGGGAAAGACATACCGACGCCTGACGTGACGACAAGATCACCCGGACGCGGAAGATTATCGTCGGGAAGATAATACATTCTGCATAAAGGCGTACCGTCCACGCCGAGTGTACCGCGTACGGTGCCCTGGTCGCGAGAAGACTGGATCAGCGCTGCAATTGACGCGTCGGAGTCTATAATCGTGCGGACGGTAGCCATATGGGCCTGGGTTTTTTCCGTATAACCGACAAGAGCGCCGTCTATGGTTACGGCCATATAATCCTCAACGCCGTCTTCTGTGCCCTTGTTGATTGTCATTGTGGAAAAATAATTGGAGTCGGATTTGCCGATTACTGTACAGACAATTGGCCGCATTTCGGCGTTGGCACGGATTTCATCAGACAGATCTTCATACTGGGATAGCGTGTTCTGAAGCTCGTCCGCCAGCATAGCTTTATAGACAAGCTGTTCATTTTCAGCGCGGAGCGCGTTGTATTCAGCTTCGATATTGGCTTTCAGTTTCATGGATCTGAAGTATCCGAATACCGCTTCTGTCAGGCCGGAAAAGAAATCCTGCACAGGAGTAACCACGGAGCCGATCGCGTTTTCAGGAAGATCAAGACCGGGTGTCGAGGGAGAAATCCTGTGAAAAACATAGGACGCGACGGCAAGGATAAGCGCAAGCGTTACCGTGACCAAGATAAAACCCCTGATAACGGGATGCGCCCTGCGGTTTTTTTTGCCGGACTCGTGTATCGGCTGAAGGTTTTCATCCAGCATGATACCGGAAGAATATACTTTACCCTGTTCGGAAGATGCGCCATCCCCGGAATCGGAATCGCCGGACGGGACCTCCGAAGAAATATCCTCCGGGAGCGATTCGGGTCTTTTTCTCCGGAGTTTTCTGACAGCTTCCTCAGGTGTGTCCGACACCGGCTCATCGGCGGTTTCGTTTTGACCGGGCGTGAGCGGATCGTCGTAGATAAAATCGTCAGCCACTACAGGGCGACGGTCTTCGGTTTTCCGTTCAAGTCTTCTTCTGGCGGACAAGGCAGGATTTCACCTCCTTCCGGTAATATGTTCTATCATGATCATTTCATTGAGGGCCGGGATTTTTTGTCCTGTGGTGTTACGAGCTGAATGTTTTCTGTCAGGTAACCGATTCCCAGGATACAGCAATCGCCGGGATCACGGGCAAGGAGCACCGGCATACCGAGGCTCTCAGATATATAACGATCCAGAGCGAAAAGTCTTGCACCGTCGCCGGTCAGATGGATGCCGCTTTTCATGATATCGGCGGCAAGCTCGGGCGGCGTTCTTTCCAGCACCCAGCGAATTGTTTTGACAATCGCTTTACAGGGGTTTTTAACAGCTTCATACGCCTGCTCAGACGAAAACTGAACGGTTCCGGCAGCAGTATTCAATTGATTGACTCCGCGGACCATAACGGTGCGTGATTCATCCAGCGGAAGCGCGGTGGCGAGATCTTTTTTTATGTTTTCGGCTGTCTGCTCACCAATCAGGATGCTGCATTCACGACGGAGATATTCAGCGATTGCTTCATTAAACTTATTACCGCCGACCTGAACGCTTTGTGAAACGACAAGTCCCCCGAGGGAGATGACGGCAACATCGGTTGTACCGGCACCGATATCAACGACAAGATTGCCGATGGGATCATATACCGGAAGGCCGGTGCCAATTGCGGAAGCGAAAGGCTTTTCAATCAGGAAAACATGTTTGGAACCAGCCATCCGAATCGCTTCTGAGAGCGCTTTGCGGTTGACGTCGTCCATGCCGCACGGAACGGAAACGATGATTCGCGGCTTGCCCAGATAGGATACGCCGATTGCCTTTCGGATGAAATACTTGAACATGAGTTCAGCAATATCAAAATCGGCGACCTGACCGTTACGGATCGGGGAAACGGCGATCAGCTGATCCGGAGAACGTCCGTAGAGGAAACGGGCTTCATCTCCGACCGCGCGGACAGTATGCTTGTTTTCCCTGTCAAGAACGACAAGGGACGGTTCAGAGATGACAATACCCCGGCCGCGAACATATACGTTGATGTTCTCAGTACCAAGGTCAATGCCGATATCGGGGGCCAGAAAAGGCATAATTCAAATCTTCCTTCAGTTTGTTTTGTTCTGATCCGGAATACCGTGAAGCGGGTATCCGGAACGAATCAGCAGCCTGCGTACAAGATAAAGCGGAAGTCCGATGACGGAGGTGTCGGATCCTTCGAGACGGGTGACCCAGGCTCCGGCCATCCCCTGAAGCGCGTAGGCTCCGGCTTTGTCCATTGGTTCGCCTGAACGAACATAGGAAAGGATTTCCTCGTCTGAAAGCTTGTCAAAGGTAACGTCGGTTCGGTCATGCTCTGTGTATGACTCTCCGGAAGGAGAGATGACCGTAACGCCGGTATAGACCTGATGCGTACGGCCGGACAGGCACTTCAGCATACGGACAGCATCGGATTCGTCCGCCGGTTTTCCGAGAGACGAGTCCTGAATGGAAACCAGTGTATCGGCGCCGAGAATGTAGCAGCCCGGATGCGCAGAAGCAGCTGCGGAAGCCTTCCGGAGCGACAGTGTACAAACCGCTTCCGGAGCGGGAAGGCTGCAGCTTTCATCCACGTCAGGAGCGTCTGTCTCAAAAGAAAGGCCCAGACGGGACAGCAGTTCGCAGCGACGGGGTGAGCGTGACGCCAAAATTAATCCGTCCAACCAGATCCTCCTTTCCGGACGTTCCTAACCAAACAAGTATATCATAAGAAACAGTGAAAAAAAAGTAAAATTGACAAACAAGCAACGCCGTCATTATAATGAAGCGATAAACTTACCGGAGGTCCAGACTCTTATGACGAAAGCACTGATTTCCGTTACAGGCCTTGATTCCACAGGCATTATCGCCAGGGTTGCAACCAAGCTCAGCGAGATGAACATCAACATTCTTGACATCAGCCAGACTATCCTTGACGGTTATTTCACCATGATGATGGTCGTTGATCTTGACGGCGCTCATCTTCGGTTCGAAGAGATAGATAAAGAACTTCAGCCCGTAAGGGATGAATTAAAAATGACCATTCATATGCAGCGGATGGATATTTTTGACGCGATGCATCGGATCTGAGGAGGAATCAATATGATTGAAACCGGTGAAATCCTTCAAACGATGCGGATGATCCAGGAAGAAAACTTTGATATCCGGACAATCACGCTCGGTATCAACCTGCTGGACTGTTCTGAGAAAGAAGCCGACCGATGCGCTGACCGCGTTTATGACAAGATTTGCTATACGGCCAGGAACCTGGTGCATGCGGGCGAAGAAATCGAAAAAGAATTCGGTATCCCGATCGTGAACAAACGCATCAGCGTTACGCCGGTCAGCATGATCGCGCAAAGCGATCCTGTACCGATTGCCCGGGCTCTTGACCGGGCCGCAAAGGAAGTCGGCGTGAATTTCCTCGGCGGATACTCTGCGCTGATGCAGAAAGGCGCTACTAACGCGGATGAAAGATTGCTCGCGTCCATTCCAGAAGTGCTCAGCGAAACGGAATTGCTCTGCTCCAGCGTCAATGTCGCTTCTACCCGTGCCGGTATCAACATGAACGCCGTACGCGAGATGGGACAGATTATCAAAAAGACCGCCGAACTGACCGCTTCTTCGGACGGCCTGGGCTGCGCAAAACTGGTTGTTTTCGCAAATGCTGTTGAGGACAATCCGTTTATGGCCGGCGCTTTCTGCGGAGTCGGTGAACCGGAATGCGTAATTAACGTTGGTGTTTCCGGCCCCGGCGTTGTCAAGGTGGCGCTTGAAAGTGTCAGGGGGAAACCCTTCGACGTGGTGGCGGAAACAATCAAACGGACAGCGTTCAAGATTACCAGGGTGGGCCAGCTGGTCGCCCGGGAAGCAAGCCGCCGGCTGAACATACCGTTCGGTATTGTTGACCTGAGCCTTGCCCCGACACCGGCAAGAGGTGATTCAGTTGCCCATATTCTGACAGAAATGGGTCTTGAGTATGCCGGTGCGCCCGGAACAACAGCCGCCCTGGCTCTTCTCAACGACGCTGTGAAAAAGGGCGGAATTATGGCCAGCAACCATGTAGGTGGCCTCAGCGGCGCCTTTATCCCGGTAAGTGAGGATATCGGCATGATAGAAGCCGCTTCCGCAGGAGCGCTGTCGCTTGAAAAACTGGAAGCCATGACATGCGTCTGTTCTGTGGGCCTGGATATGATTGCCATCCCCGGAGATACTTCCGCGGAAACAATCAGCGGCATTATCGCCGATGAAGCCGCAATCGGCATGATTAACAATAAGACCACAGCGGTGCGGGTTGTTCCCGCTGTCGGAAAGAAAGCCGGCGACACGGTTGAATTCGGCGGATTGCTGGGCCATGCGCCGGTTATGTCGGTCAATCCGTTCAGCAATGCAGCATTCATTGCCAGGGGCGGCAGAATTCCTGCACCGGTGCATTCAATGAGAAACTGAGTATCAGAAGAGGAGATACAATGGGCAATTTTGTCGATCATGTCCGGATTACAGCCAAGGCCGGAAACGGCGGAAACGGGTCAACATCCTTTCACCGCGAAAAGTTTGTCATCAACGGCGGACCGGATGGCGGCGACGGCGGAAACGGTGGGGATATTCTGATCTATGCTGACGCCAATATGCATACGCTGCTTGATTTCCGGTTCAAAAGTAAGTATACGGCTGAGAACGGGGAAGACGGCAAAGCAAACCGGTGTACGGGGAGAAAAGGGAACGACCTGCTGATCAAGGTTCCCGTGGGGACCGTTATCCTGGATGATCTGACCGATCGGGTCATGGCCGACATGGACCAGGCCGGAGAAACCAGGCTGCTGCTGAAGGGCGGAAAAGGAGGCTGGGGAAATCAGCATTTTGCCACCCCGACGCGTCAGGCACCGAATTTCGCCAAACCCGGTGTAAAAACGGAAATCAGGACGCTCCGACTCGAACTGAAAACCATTGCGGATGTCGGACTTATTGGGTATCCAAACGTCGGGAAAAGCTCTATTCTGAGCGTTGTAACCAGTGCGCGCCCGAAGGTGGGTAATTATCATTTTACGACGCTGACTCCGAACCTGGGCATTGTCCGGCGCTTCGGAAAGGATATTGTCCTGGCCGACATTCCCGGACTGATTGAAGGGGCTGCGGACGGCGCGGGTCTCGGCCATGATTTTCTGCGGCATGTGGAAAGAACGCGCCTGCTTCTGCATGTGGTAGACGTATCCGGAAGCGAGGGACGGGATCCGGTGGACGATCTGGACCAGATCAATTCCGAGCTGGCACGTTACGGCGATCTGGGTGACCGGCCGCAGATTATCGTCTGCAACAAGATGGATCTTCCGGGAACGGAAGACAACCTGAAACGGATCCGGGTGCTTGCGGAAGGCATGGGCTGCCCTGTTTTCGCGGTCAGCGCCGCTACTCATCAGGGTTTTGAGGAACTGCTCGACGAAACAGCCCGTCAGCTGGAGAACCTGCCGCCGATCCTGCATTATCAGGAGGAAGAGATCCCTGAAGAAAAGAATGATCCGGACTCCTTTGAGGTAACAAGGGAGCAGGGCGTGTTTGTTGTCTCCGGACCCGGCATGGAGCGGCTTATTGACAGCGTCAATTTTGATGACGTGGAAAGCCTCAACTGGTTCCACCGAACCCTCCGCCGGATCGGCGTGATCGACGCGCTGCGTGAGGCCGGGGCGAAGGAAGGATCCGCCGTCAGGATCGCGAATATGGAATTTGATTTTGTAGAATAAACCGGAACGGAGGAATACAGATGACCGGGAAACAAAGGGCTGCGCTTCGCAAAATGGCGAATCCGCTTGATACTATTATTTATATCGGTAAGGAAGGGATTACCGAACGCGTCGTAAAGGAAGTATACGACGCCCTGGAGGCAAGGGAACTTATTAAGGGATGCGTTCAGCAGGGCGCTCCGCTTGACGCGAAAAGCGCGCTGAGTGAACTGTGCGAAAAAACCGGCGCAGAACCGATTCAGTTTATCGGACGCCGCTTTGTGATGTACCGCCCCAGCCGCGAGAATCCGCGGATCACGATCGAAGGATAACAGGAGTGAGATCCATGAAAACGGCCCATATCAGGGATATCCCCGGCGGAAAGATCCATATGATCGGAATCGGCGGCAGCAGTATGAGCGGACTGGCTGAAATGCTGATTGATCAGGGCTATACGGTTACGGGGAGTGACCGGGACGAAACTTACCTGGTACATTTTGTCCGGGAAAAGAACGCTCAGGTTTTTATCGGACACAAAGCCGAGAACGTGCATGGAGCCGATCTGGTTGTTTATTCCGCCGCCATCGCGAAGGACAACCCGGAGAGGGTTGAGGCGGCAAAGCTAGGGATTCCTTCTGTTGAAAGAGCGGAGCTGCTCGGCCAGCTGATGGAAGGATTTTCGCAGGCAGTCGGTATTTGCGGCGCTCACGGTAAAACGACGGTTACTTCCATGCTCAGCCAGATCCTGCTTGAAAACGGAATGGATCCGAGCATTCATATCGGAGGGAGACTGGATGCCGTCGGCGGAAGCACCCGCGTCGGTCACAGTCCGATCTTTGTTGCGGAAGCCTGTGAGTATAACCGCAGTTTCCTGCATCTTTCGCCCACTGTGGCAGTTGTGTTGAATATTGACGCGGATCATCTTGACTGTTACCGCGATATTGACGAGATCGAACAGACTTTCGGACAATACCTGGCGCTGCTGCCGGAGAACGGTACGGCGATCGGCAACGGGGACGACGAACGGATCATGAGGCAATTCAGCCGCCTGAACCGCAGAAAAATCCTGTTCGGTTTCGGGAAAGAGCTGGAATGGCATCCGGAAAACCTGAAGGAAGACGGGCGGGGATATGCTTCGTTTGACCTTTTCCATAACGGAGAGAAAGCCGCTTCTGTCCGCATGGGTGTTCCGGGAATGTTCAATGTCATGAATGCCATGGCCGCCCTGGCGACAGCTGTCCATCTCGGAGTTTCACCGGAGAAAGCGGCGGAAACACTCGCCAGATTCACGGGCGCTCACAGACGTTTTGAGCTGACGGACACAATCGACGGCGTTGAGATTTTCCATGATTACGGCCATAACCCGGCTGAGATGAGGAACGCGCTTTCCATTGCCAGAAAACGCTGCAAAGGCAGACTGTGGGCTGTGATGCAGCCGCATACCTTCAGTAGGGTGCGGACCCTCTTTGATCAGTATCTTTCCTGTACAGAGGAAGCGGACATAACCCTGGTGACCGATATCTGCGCTGCCCGTGAGAAAGATCCCGGCGACCTCAACAGCGGGATGCTTGTCAGCGGCATGAAAGAGCATGGAATCAACGCTGTCTGGACGCCTTCCTTTGACGATACGGAAACCTACCTGAAACAGCACTGGAAACCAGGTGATCTGGTAATCACAATGGGCTGCGGAGATATCAACCTGCTGAACGATCAGATCCACCGGCATTACCTTGAGCAGGAAGGAAAGGATCTGTAAAACCATGACACCGAGGAATCTGAGAATCATTGATCTTTCGGCGATAGAGGAGAATATGGCGAAGATCCGTTCATCTGTACCGTCTTCAGCCAGGCTGATGGCCGTCGTAAAGGCGGACGGATACGGGCATGGGGCGGAGCAGACGGCGCGTGCCGCTATAAAAGGCGGCGCGGACATGCTCGCAGTTGCCTCAGTCGGCGAAGGAAAACAGCTGAGAGAAAAAGGAATTGATGTCCCTGTTCTTGTGCTTGGCGCAGTGACAGACGGCGACGTCTCGGAAGGCGTCCGGTACGGCCTGATTCAGACCGTATGCAGTCCTGCAATGGTCAGGCTTTGCGAAAATGCTGCTGAAGCATTGGATAAACAGACCGAAGTCCATATTAAGATTGACACCGGTATGGGACGGATCGGTATCAGAAACGAACAGGAAAGAAACGCTGTGCTGGAAACGCTGCAGCAGTGCCCGCATGTCAGACTTACCGGCGCTTTCACGCATTTTTCGGATGCCGACGGAAATGCATCCGGTATAGAATATACTCACGGGCAGTTCGAACGTTTTATAAAGCTGACGGACAAAATGCCGGAAGGCATCCTGTGCCATTGCTGCAATTCCGCTGCGATTCACAGGTTTCCTGAGATGTCGATGGATATGGTCCGCGCCGGAATCAGCCTTTACGGTTATCCGCCGATTCCGACTGACATTCCGTTACAGCCCGCCATGTCCTGGATCGCCAGGGTCAGTTATGTAAAAGAACTTGAAACAGGCGCTTTTGTCAGTTACGGCCGTACGTACCGCGCTGACCGGCCGATTCGAGCGGCAACCATTACCTGCGGATACGGCGACGGGTATTTCCGCGCTGCGGGAAAAGACGGGTATGTTCTGATTCATGGCAGGCGTGCCAAAATCATCGGAAGAGTCTGTATGGATCAAATGATGGCTGACGTTACGGATATTGAAGATGTTTCAGCAGGAGACGAAGCCGTCCTGATCGGCCGGGACGGAAACGAACAGATTACCGCTGAAGATCTTGCCGCATGGGCCGGAACAATCAGCTATGAAATACTGCTCAGTGTCGGAAGCCGCGTTGAACGGGTTTTCCGCTGATTGAAAGCATAGGAGTGATACACTATGACAAATCGCAGGCAATCCGGAAATAAAAACAACCAGGAAGTGCATAAACCGTTTCTCACCGGATCGGTTTTCGATGAAAGAACGCTGAAGAACTGCCTGTTCTTTTTCGGATCGCTGATTATTGTATTCTTTATCGCTTTTATCGCCTGCGCGACAGCGTCGTTTGGAAACGTCATTCTCAGGCTGCTGTTTAATGCGGCGGTTATTATCCTTGCGCTTTTCATTTTCTTCAATAACGGATCGAAGCGGGGCACAGACGACGTTACGCGGGGAGAAATCCTGTATCAGAAAAAAGAAAAAGGCCAGGAATTCACGGAATCCGAACGCAGGATCTGCTTTCATCCGATGAAAGGTTACCTGACTGCGCTGATCGGAACGCTTCCGTTTCTGATTCTCGCTGTATACCTGGCCCTGAATACATCGATACAAATGACCGGCGCCGGCACGCTGCCTTCCTGGATGCAGGCCTATACAAAGAGAAGTGATATCGGGAACGCGCTTGTAAGTTACCTTCAGCCTGAAGGGATGAAACTGCTGGATTATATCCGCGCGCTGGTACGGATTATGGTGATGCCTTTTGTGAATATCGCCGGCGCGGGCAACAAAGCCGGCATCCTGCTGATTGAAAGGCTGAGCCCGCTGATTCTGCTTCTTCCGGCAGCATCGTACGGTACCGGGTATCTGACCGGACGCAATATCCGGACGCAGGTACATACCGCGATCTCGACGAACGACCGGAAACGGATCCGCAGGGAGAACAGGCGGCGCGCCGCGCGCAACGGCGGCGGCCGCAGAGATGAACCGGAACAGCTGAACTGATATCAAACGGTTGGAGAAAAAAGATGAGAATCATTGCCGGAGAAGCCCGGGGACGGGTGATCGATGCTCCTTCCGGAACACACACCAGGCCTACGCTTGACCGGGTCCGGGAAAACCTGTTTAATATGATTCAAAACGATGTTCCCGGAAGCCGGGTACTTGATCTCTTCGCGGGGAGCGGAGCGCTGAGCCTTGAGGCGCTCAGCCGCGGAGCGGTTTCCGCTGCCCTCGTGGATTCAGACCGAAACGCCTGTTCCGTTCAGAAAAAGAACATTCAGCTTCTGCATTATGAAGACAGAACAGAACAATTTCAATGCGACTGGCAGGCAGCGGTAAGCAAACTGAGTCATGATGAAAGGATCTTTGATCTCGTCTTTCTGGATCCGCCGTATGCAATGCTTGATTTGCGGAATGTTTTCGAATCCCTCATTCCGCTGACGGGCCCCGAATCACTGATCATACTTGAACATGAGGCAGGGAAGGAACCTGCCGTATCCGGCGCTTTTACGGAGATCAAAAGCAGGGCATGGGGTTTTTGCGCCGTAACGTTATACAGAATAAAGACGGAAGGAGAATAAAAATGGTATCCTGTGTATTTCCCGGTTCATTTGATCCTGTGACCAGGGGGCATATCAACCTGATTTCCAGGACATCCGCGCTTTTCGATCGGGTTACGGTAACCGTGATGATCAACATCCACAAAAGCGGGGCCATTCCGGTCGAAAAAAGGATTGAATTGCTGAAAAAGGCATGCCGCCCGTATCCGAATGTTAAGATTGACAGCTGGGACGGTCTGCTGGCAGATTATATGAAACAGAAAAAGGAAACGATCCTGATCCGCGGAGTCAGGAGCATGAGTGAAATGGATCAGGAATATCAGTCCTGTACTGCAAACAAATTGTTGCATGCGGGATTTGAAACCCTGTTCCTTCCATCCGATCCGCTCCTGACGGGCGTTTCCTCATCGGCCGTCAGGGAAATTGCCGCGTTCGGCGGAAGCATCCGGGAATTTGTTCCCGAGGAACTGACAGAGGAAATTACAGCCCTTCTGTCGAAAAAAATAAAATCTGAATAATGAAAGTGAAATAACGGCGGCAAAGGAGAACAATAACATGGCAAACGATATTAAAAGCTCAGGGGAGTGCCTTAAAGCAGTCAATATTCTTTTTGAAGAACTGAAAAACGCCAAAAGAAGCCTCATGAGCAGCGAAGGGTGCATTGTAAACCGCAATCTGATGCAGGCCCAGCTGGAATATCTGCGGGACAATCTTCCCGATACCGTCAAAAAGGCAGCGGCGATTGTGGAGGAAGAAGAAACCATCCGGAATGAAACCGAGATGAAGAAAAAGGAGATCCTCGAAAGCGCTTCGACACAGGCGCAGAACATGGTCAACGAAGCGACTCAGAACGCCCAGCAGATCATGGAACAGGCCAACCGGGAAGCGAACGCCCTGATGGACCGTGCCACGCAGGAAGTTACTGCCAGAATGGAAGCGGTCAACGCTGAGACGTCGCGCATGATGAGCGACGCTGAAAAGAAAGCGCAGCAGCTGGTCGAAGAAGAAAGCATCGTCCGAAGGGCCCGCGTCGAGAGTGACGAGCTCAGGGAGAGCGCCAGGCAGGAAGCTGCCGAGCTTCATAAAAACACCCTGGATTATATGGATTCTTTGCTGGCTGAGACCGACAGGAAACTCAGTGAGCTGATCAACAACATCCGGCTCGAACGGAATGAGATCCGGAATCATCGCTGATCTGCGCCGCATTGTCAAAAGTGCACAAAAAGAAAAGGAATTCTTGTACAAACAGGCAATTCCTTTTTTTGATGTATATGAATATAATACATGTAAATGGCATAAGCCTGAAATTCAGAGGAGGACAAAGAAATGGCAAGTGTATCCCTTCAGCACATCTACAAAGTCTATTCCGGCAATGTGACGGCAGTCAGCGATTTCTGCCTTGACATTGAAGACAAAGAATTCATCGTTCTGGTCGGCCCTTCCGGCTGCGGAAAATCCACCACGCTGCGCATGGTCGCCGGTCTGGAAGAAATCTCCGACGGCGAACTGTATATCGGCGACAAGCTGGTTAACGACGTCGCTCCCAAGGATCGCGACATCGCCATGGTTTTCCAGAACTACGCGCTGTATCCCCACATGACCGTGTATGACAACATGGCGTTCGGCCTTAAGCTGCGCAAGACTCCCAAGGATGAGATCAAGCGCCGCGTGGAAGAAGCCGCCAAAATCCTGGATATCGCCCACCTGCTTACCCGTAAGCCCAAGGCCCTGTCCGGCGGTCAGCGCCAGCGTGTTGCCCTCGGCCGTGCTATCGTCCGTGAGCCGAAGGTCTTCCTGTTTGACGAACCGCTGTCCAACCTGGACGCCAAGCTGCGTGTCGCCATGCGTACCGAGATTACCAAGCTTCACCAGAGGCTGCAGACAACCTTTATCTACGTTACCCACGACCAGACCGAAGCTATGACCATGGCCAGCCGCATCGTCGTTATGAAGGACGGCGTTGTGCAGCAGGTGGATACGCCCCAGAACCTGTACGACTATCCGGCGAATGAGTTCGTTGCCGGCTTCATCGGAAGCCCCCAGATGAACTTCTTCAACGTCAAGCTGGACCGCGAAGGACAGGATGTCGTTGCCACCTTCGGCGACAACAAGATTGTTGTTCCGGAAAAGAAAGTTGCCAAGTTTATCGATGAAAGCTACATCGGCAAAGACGTGATCATGGGCATCCGTCCCGAGAATATCCATGACGATGAGCAGAAGCTCGCCGAGTATGCTTCCGCCACGATCGATGTGGACGTTGAAGTGACCGAACTGATGGGCTCTGAAACTTACCTGTATCTGAGCACCACCGGCAAAGAGGGCAACATCATCGCCCGCGTTGATCCCCGCACCTCCAGCAAAGCCGGCCAGAAGATCAAGATCGCTCTGGACACCAACCACCTCCATTTCTTCGACAAAGAGACGGAAAAGACCATCCTGAGCAAGTAAGAATCTCAATACGGTACAAACAAGAGCGGCTGTCCCGTCCGGGACAGCCGCATTTTATTGCTCAGGAGTATATCTGGAAATTTTCAGGCCGGGAATAGCCGCTATTTCTTCAAGCGATGTCGCGTTTTCCACCCGTCCGTCCGAAAAACCGCGGCCCACGGATATTTTGTTATAGTTGCTGCCTGATACCTGAAGAAAAAGGATTTCCTCCCCGTTAACCGCGTATACGACAGCGCTGTGACGGTATTCATGCCCGTTCATGCGGTATTCCACCCGGACGATATCGCCGACGCGGAGCGGTCCTGATTCGCGAACGGAATAATAGTATGTCCAGTTATGCTGCGGATTGATCTCCCCGGAAAGCAGATAACCGATAAACTGTGCGAAAGCGAAACATTCCGCGTATCCTCCTTCATCCGGAGCTGCTTTCCGGACGTGATCAATCGGCCAGCGGCAGCCGTACCAGTCTTTCAGGCATGCTTTTCCCTTGGCTTTTTCCGTTGAGGTGGTCCAGCCGGGCTGTTCGGCATGACCGTGAAAATCCTGGGGAACATCTGCTTCTGTTGACCAGTACCAGCCGTCATACAGTTCATATTCATCAATGATCGCGTCCAGGTTTTCTGTTGTCAGCGAATCGCGGAAGCGGTCGTCCGAAAAGCTGAAATCCGCTGAAGCGCCGGAAATAAAAAGCATAACGCAAAGCAGCAACAGGGTGATCAATCGCTGCATTCGCTTCATACCTGATTCCTCCGGTCGGTTTGTATTCGTGAAGTATTATATCCGTACGAAAGATTTGTTTCAAGGGACGATGATTCTTTCGTGAACAGTATATGTATTGGTTTTACTCAGCCGTGTTTTGTGATATAATAAAATATCATGGAAAACGGGGGTGAAACCGGATGGACAGAGGAAACCTGGTGGCTGAAATCTGCCGTATACAGGACCTTCCCGAGGATATCCGGAACAAGCTGGAATCATCACCCGGCACCGTGTTTCCATATGCGGACAGGCTCATCACGCTGATCAGCGGTAAAGTATACAGCTTTCCGGATGACGAAGATGGCAGAACGGTTGCCGGCGCCGTTGAAGCCCGGCAGGCTGCGGTTTCTCAGCAACCGGCCAGCGCGGCGGATATTTATCACCGAATCCTGACAGACAGTCATTACCAGCCGCTGCCGTCCGTCATCAGACAATACGGAATCCGGCCGGACAGGAAACGCTGCGTCGCCGTATTCCGCGCATGCTCGCCGCTTGACACGGATTTGCGTACTGCTATCCTGTCCATGGCTCCGGTTGAAAAAGAGGACGCTGTCATTCTACTTGATGATCAGACCGCTGCCTATATCAAGGATCTGGAAGGGCAGACAACCGACGATATGGCTGAATTTACGGAGGCTGTAATCGGTACGCTGGAAACAGAAGGCATCCTTGATATCCGGGCAGGGATCGGCGGAGAGAGCCATAAGCTTGACGATCTCCGTGACAGCTTTTCCGAAGGCAGGAAGGCGCTTTCCCTCGGCATGCGATATCATATGCAGGACAGGATTTATGTCTACGCACGGCAGATGCTGGAACGGATTATCGATACCATTCCGGCAGACAGGAAAAAAGAGATCCGAAGCGCTTTTTACGGGAACAGCCCCGAAACGGCCATGTCGGATGAAATGCTTGAAACCGTACGCGTCTTCTTCCGCAACGACCTGAATCTGACTGCCGCTTCAAAACAGCTGTTTATCCACCGAAATACACTGAACTATCGCCTGGACAAGATCAAGAAAGAGTTCGGACTGGACCTTCGCACATTCAACGATGCGGTGGTATTCAGAATCATATCCGAAATGACCGACGAATCCTGAAAATGATACAACAAGAGTCCTGAAAGGAGTTTGTAAAATATGAAAAAAAGAATCATGTTGCTGGCGATGCTGACGGCCGCCGTACTGCTGCTTTCCTCCTGCTCCATGCTGCCGTCCACATCGTTGGAAGCGATGTTCCGCCCTGAAAACGATACGACGGTTACCAGCGGCGAGCCTTACACTTCTACGGTACAGGGAAATGATACCGTAACCATCAGCAAGGAAGAATATGAAAAATATCAGATGTTTTCAGAAATGTATGACATTTTTGATTACGCAAACAAGAACTTCTATCAGGAAACCGATCCGAAACAGCTGGTCGAATATGCTACCAGAGGCCTGATGCTCGGCCTGGACGATCCGTATTCCTTCTACTATAATCCGGAGGAGTTTGCTGAGCTGTGGGAAGACGACGAGGGGAATTACGTCGGAATCGGCGTGATGATCCAGTCCAATATGGAAACGCAGATCTGTACCATCATCAGGGTCTTTAAAGGCGGACCGGCGGAAGAAGCGGGCGTACAGCGCGGAGATATCCTGTATAAGGTCGGGGAAGATTTGTATGTGAACGCCAACAATCTGCAGGACGCCGTTGATATTATGCGCGGCGAACCGAACACGGACGTCAGCGTCACATTCCTGCGCGGCGAAGAGGAAATTACTTACACGATTACCAGGCGGGCGGTCAGCGTCAATCAGGTGGAAAGCAAAATGATTGAGGATTCGATCGGCTATATCGCGCTTTATCAGTTTGCCGGCCAATGCGAAAAAGAATTTGAGAACGATCTGAATCAACTCCTGGCCCAGGGGGCAAAAGGCATTATTATTGATCTGCGGGACAATACCGGCGGATGGGTTGAGCAGGCACGGTATATTGCTGATCTGTTTATGGACAAAGGAGAAATCTGCTATCTGAAATACAGGGATTCCGACGATCATGATTCACCTGAATACCAGACATATGACGGTAAAGCGGACGTTAAGCTTGTGATCCTGATCAACGAGAATACAGCCAGTTCCTCCGAAATCCTGACCGGCGCCCTGCGTGACTGTGCCGGTGCTGTTACAGTAGGCGTCAATAGCTTCGGGAAAGGAATCATACAGGCTGTCAACAACATTGGAGAGAACGGCGCCGGATTCCAGTTAACCGTGGCACAGTATTTCACGCCTAATGGAAGCGCCGTACATAAGGTAGGCATTGCGCCTGACTATGAGGTCAAACTGCCCGAAGGGGACAACGGTATGTATAATTTTGCGGATACCGAAAAAGATATTCAGCTGATCAAGGCTGTTGAGGTCATGAAGGAAAGCCTTCAATAAGCTGAATTCATTTGCAATAAGCAAATAAGTAGGATATAATACCAAAGTATGATGTTCCAATAACGTCCCGGAGGTCATTGGATGTACAAGCTTTTGCTGGTGTCAGATCAGGAGGATGTGCTGAATGCTTTTTCCCAGATTGAAAACTGGGAACTGATCGGCTTTAAACAGCCGCATATCCGTCACGATTTTGAGGGAACAAAAGACAGTCTCGCAAAACATCATGCCGACGGTATCTGTATTGCTGTGAAACATGATGAGGAAGAACTGATTCTGGCCTATCTTCAGCAGTATTTCCCCAATGTTTCCATTTTTGAGGCCGGGCACGATAAAGAAGAAGTGCTCAGATACCTGAGCGAGCTGAAGATTCTTCTGAACCGTATTCATGCGGATTTCTACAACGAGCGTTCCAACGAGCGGGATGTGCTGCAGATGTGCAGACATGAGTTTTTCCGCAAAGTCATTAACGGCAAGATTAAAAACAGCGCCGATTTACACCGGAATATGCGCCTGCTCCGGAGCCGTATGGACGCGGACCGTCCGTGCCTGCTGATTGAACTGGATCAATCCGCACCTTTTGACAAGCTTGAAGGCAGATGGCATTACGGCAAAGAAAGGCTTGAGATCGCGCTCCGTACCTCGTTTGCGGGCGATCTGAACGGCATCCATATCCTGCCGACCATTCATTCAGACGGAAGAATCCTGGTGCTTGCCTGTCCGCTTCACGGCGTTGACACAAACATGACGGTTGATACGATGACGGCTATGCTGACCAATTATACAGCCGACAGTATCGAACATATGAAAGAGTTTTTCGGACTGGAACTTCATATCTCCGGAATCCGCGTATTTCCGGCACTGACTGCTCTGTGCGAAAATACGGATGAAGCATAAAAACAAGGAGGAAAGAAAATGGGTATTCTGAACGCAATCAAAGGGCAACTGATCGATGTGATCGAGTGGTCCGACAATTCCGGCAAGACCATGGTTCACAAATATGACATGAACGGAAAAGAGATCATGATGGGAGCTCAGCTTACCGTTCGTGAGAGCCAGGTGGCAATCTTTGTCAATGAAGGCGAACTGGCTGACGTGTTCGAACCCGGAAGATATGAGCTGAAAACCAGCAATATGCCGATTCTTACAGCGCTGAAGAGCTGGAAATACGGCTTTAACAGCCCCTTCAAATCCGACGTCTATTTCGTCAATACCAAACAGTTCCTCGACATGAAATGGGGAACAAGCAATCCTGTTATGATGCGTGACACCGAATTCGGCATGATCCGCGTCCGCGCTTTCGGCATCTACAGCTTCCGCGTTTCCGATCCCGCGAAGTTCCTGAAAGAAGTTTTCGGTACAGCTGCGCTGTTTACCGTGGAAGGCGTTGAAGGTCAGATCAAGCGGACGCTGGTCAGCGGCCTGAGCGACGCGATCGCGGAAAGCAAGATTCCGGCGCTGGATCTTGCCGCCAACTATGAAGAACTGTCCAACTATGCTTTGCAGGCGATCAATCCCAAGCTGGCTGATCTGGGCCTGACGCTCTGCAGCTTCGTGATTGAGAACATTTCCCTTCCCGAAGAAGTGGAAAAGAGCATTGACAAACGGACTTCCATGGGCGTGCTCGGCAATCTGGATCAGTATGCCAAATACCAGGCTGCGGAAGCGATGCGTGACGCTGCCAACAACCAGAACGGCGTTGCTGGTATGGGAGTCGGTATGGGTGCCGGCGCTGCCATGGGTCAGATGTTTGCCCAGAGCATGAATCCTTCCGCCCCTCAGGCGCCTGCCGCCGCTGTCGGCGCAGTATGCGCTGCCTGCGGCGCACAGATTCCCGCGGGTTCTAAATTCTGTCCGGAATGCGGCGCCAAACAGAGCAGCGGCAGTTTCTGCACCAGCTGCGGCAAGGAAATTCCTGCCGGTACCAAGTTCTGCCCGGAATGCGGTGCCAAACAGTAAGAAAATCCAAATCAAAAAGGAACTGCAGTCATGCAGTTCCTTTTTATGCTGTCAGATTACAGTTCTGAATAGATAATTCCGGTATCTATCGCGTAATTCAGCGCATAAGAATCAGGATAAACAAAGAGCATGATATGCCTGCAGTTCGAGAAGGCAGAGGGATCAATTTCAGTAACGGAGAGAGGAAGCTGAAGCGTAAGCAGATTTTCGCAGCTGTCAAAGGCCTCTGCCCTGATTTCCTCAATTCCTTCCGGAAGGGTCACGCTGTTCAGGTTTTCGCAGCGGGAAAACGCCTGGGCGGGAATGATTCTAAGCTTGCTGTTCACTGTCGCGGAATCCAGCATAACGCAGGAACCGAAAGCGTGAGCGCCGAGCGTTTCCAGTGAGTCAGGCAGGTTCAGCGTTTCGATTGAGCGGCATCCTTCAAAAGCCGAATCGCCGATTTCAATCAGTTTATCAGGCAGAATGATCTCCGTGAGCGAACCGCAGCCGCTGAAGGCGCAGGGAGCGATGATCCGGAGGTTATCCGGTAATGTAACCGATTCAAGCGCGCTGCAGGCGTAAAAAACGGAATAATCAACAACTGTCAGCTCCGGCGGAAGGGAAACAGACTGCAGGGAAGAACAGCTGTGGAAGGCGCTGCTTCCGATTCTGGTGATCCGTTCGGGCAGGTTGATCTTCTTCAGGCCGCGGCAGCTGTAGAATGCGCGGGGCTCGATAATCTTCACGGATTCAGGAAGCGTTACGGTTTCAATATGGTTCTTGCCTGAAAAAGCTTCTTCAGCTATGATTTCCACACCTTCGGGAACCTGTATGTCCTTTTCCTTTTTATCGAAAGGATAGAAAAGCAGGCGCTTTTCCTTTTTGTTGATCAACAGTCCGTTCACATTCTGAAATACGGAGCTGGATGGGGAAATACTGAAGTAGGTCAAAGATACACAGCCGGAAAAAACATTGTTTCCCATTTCAGCCAGTTGATCCGGAAGCGAGATGGATTCAAGAGACTCGCAGGAAGAAAAAGCATTGTCGCCAATGGATGTAAGGGATTTGGAAAGCGAAACGGATCTCAGGTTCCGGCATTCGGAAAACGCTTCAGGTCCGATCATTTTAACGGTATCGGGAATCTGAACGGAGATGAGGGAAGAGCAGGATTGAAAAGTGGAATAGTTGATTTTTTTCAGGCCTTCAGGCAGACGAATCTCCTTCAGGGACATGCATCCGATAAACGCCCATTCTCCGATGGTCCGGACGGAATCGGGAATAACGACTTCCTGGAGCGATTCACACCAGGAAAAAGCCGCTTCACCGATTTGTGTAACGGAATCCGGTATTTCAACTTTCCTGATCCGGTCAAACCATGAGAACGCGTTATCCGCGATTGCGGTAACCGGACGTCCGTCTTCCTCACGGGGTATGGACAGGACGGCGGAAGAACCGTCATATCCTTCAACCTGGAGGCTTCCGTCACGTCTTTTGCTGAAAACAAAATCTGACATCAGTTTATTCCGCCTTTCAGGATTGTGTTAATGCGACACAATTAAGAAAGCATTGCCGCTCCGATAATTCCGGCTTCAGGGCCGAGAACCGCAATTTTGACCGGGGGAAGCGGCTGATCGTTAAAGACGATATACTGTTTATATTTCTGAGTCAGAGGATCAAGCAGGAAATGACCGGCCTTGCTGACGCCACCGCCGAGCACGATAACTTCAGGGTCAAGCAGGTTAACAACACTTGCAATAGCCTGGGCCAGATAGTCGGTATAACGGTTGTATACAGAAACGGCAAGCGTGTCACCCTGCCGGGCGGCGTCAAACACGGTTTTCGCCTCAATCCTTGAAGGATCCATATTCACTGAACGAAGAATCAATGAATCAGGTTGTTCAGCAACGGCTTCCCGGGCCATGCGAATCAGCGCTGTGGCGGAGCAGTAACGTTCCAGGCAGCCATGATTGCCGCAGGTGCAGGGAACGCCGTCCAGATCAAAGATCACATGACCAAGTTCTGCGCCGATATGATGAGCGCCGCTCCAGATCCTTCCGTTGATGATGATTCCGCTGCCAATTCCTGTTCCGATGGTGATGAATACGCTGGAGGACGTCCCGGCGCTGATGCCGGCGACACTTTCGGCCAGGGCAGCCACGTTGGCGTCGTTATCAATATGGACCGGTTTGTTCAGGTAGCGGTTAAACACATCCCGGAAGGGAACATGGTACCAGCCCATATTGGTGCATTTGATGATTTCACCGGTTTTCGCGGATGCGATACCGGGAATGCCAATACCGACTGATTCAATGTCATCTTCATTTAATCCGGCTGCCTGCACTGTTGAAACAATGCAGTCGGTAATGTGCTTTACCTGCTCCTCGAAAGGGATATCCGTTCGCGTCGGAATGGAACTTTCCTGAATGATGTGGTATTCCTTGTCAACCACACCGATCTGTATGCCGGTTCCGCCCACGTCAACACCAATTCTGATCATGAAACAATATCCTCCTTAATCGTTCGCGTCATCCTGGAAAAGGGATGATAATTCGCGCGCGGCGTTATATCCTGTACGTTTCAGGCTGAGATTCCGTGCGGCTACCTCAACGATAATAGCCAGGTTTCGTCCGGGTTTGATCGGCATCAGCTGGTGCGGAACCCGAACGCCCATGATCTCGATTTCGTCGTCCTGGATCCCGATACGGTCATAGGCCTTATTTTCGTCCCAGGTTTCAAGCTCAATAATCAGATCGATGGATTTGCTTTTGGCGACCGCGCCGATACCAAACATCGCTTTGATATCAATCACACCGATGCCACGGATTTCCATCAGGTAACGGATTTTCTCCGGACATGTGCCGATCAGCCGGTCGTCGGAAATACGGCAAATATCAACAACATCGTCCGCAACGAGCTGATGTCCGCGCTTGATCAGTTCAATGGCGGCTTCACTCTTGCCGACACCGCTCTTTCCCGAAAGAAAAACACCGACGCCATAAACATCGACCAGTACACCGTGCTTTGTGATATGCGGCGCAAGGCATCTGTTAAGATAATTGATGGCCAGCGCGGTAAACTTACTGGTGACCATCGGGCTGGAATAAACCGGAACATTGTTTGCCGCTGCCGCTTCGAGCAATTCAGGCGGCGGAGTCAGGCTGCGGCAGATAATCACGCACGGAACCGGATAACTGAAATACTTGTCCAGGATTTCTTTCCGTTTCTCAGCGGGCTGCTCTTCCAGATAAGCCATTTCGGCTTTGCCAATCAGCTGCGGACGTTCGAAGGCGAAAAACTCATAAAAACCGCAGAACTGAATGCCGGGCCGGTTCAGGTCGGGTGTCCGGATATCCCATTCCTTCCGGGAGGACGGTACAAGGCATTCCAGACGGAGCGCGGCCTCAAAATCCTTTGCTGATATCATGAAACCACCTCTCCGTTCAGAAAATGATCATTGAGGAACCGGGCCGGTCCGTCCTCGTTATTGCTCCCGCATATATCTCCGCAATACGGCCTGACTTCTTTCCATCCGTTGGAGACCATCACGCCGAGCCCGGCTGTCTGCATCATGGATACATCGTTCAGGCTGTCTCCGAAGGCGACGGTATCTTCAGGCCGGATTCCCAGGTATTCGCATACGCGGATCAGCGCTGTTCCCTTGGCCGCGTTCAACGGATTGAATTCAAGATAGATCGGCTTGGAACAGGTTACGGAAGCTCTGCCTGCGAACTGGGCGGATGCTTCGGAGTACATCGCAGCGATCCGGTCCTCACGGTCAATCAGCAGGATCTTGTTTCTGGGTTCGCGGATGTATTCGCTGAGCTTGCCGACATAGACGCCGGTCAGCTTCGTTGAGGCCGCGTACCGATCGGCCCATGGCCCGTATTGGCTGAAATAGAAACAGCTTCCCTCATATGCCTGCGCGTAGCAGTTATGTGCTTCTGCAAAGCGGGCAATCTCAATGGATAAATTCGTGGAGAACCGTTCCTGTCGGATCAGACGGTGAGAAGGACCATCCCAGATTTCGGCGCCGTTACAGGATATATAAGCGGATACGCAGCCGATCTGAAGCACATAGGGTTTCATGCTGAACTGGGAGCGGCCGCTGGCTGCAATGATATGGAAACCTTTTTCGTGCAGTGCGTGAAAAACACGGACCGAAAAATCGGAAATCGTGAGATCGTCACGCAGCAGGGTATCGTCCAGATCAAAAACAACAGCGTTCAAAAAGCAGACCCCCGTTAGTTCCTGAAATGATCGGCAGCCGCTTTCTGCGCGGGGATGCAGCTGACAAAACGGTCCATATAGCGGTTAAAGCCTTCTTCGTCCTTTGGATCGGGTGATACGGTCAGCTGCTTCATGCCAGTAAATACGCGGTTCTGGAGATAATCTTCCAGTGTTTCGCCGCCGTCACGGTTCATCATATAATCAGCCAGCAGCGCGATGCCCCAGGCGCCGCCTTCGCCGGCGGTCTCCATGACGGTAACCGGCGCATGGATTGCGGCCGCCAGATAGTTCTGGCCGACGCCCTCGGTCTTGAATAAGCCGCCGTGTCCGTATACGCAGTCGATCGCTACATTTTCACGTTTCATGATTTCCATACCGTATTTAAGCGTTTCCATGCTGGCGTAAATCTGCGCGCGCATGAAATTGGCCAGGTTCATGGAAGCGTCGGGAAGACGGACAAACATCGGCCGGCCTTCGCTTAATCCGGTTACAGGTTCGCCGGCGAGATAGTTGAAATTGACCAGGCCGCCGCAGTCACGGTCGCCTTCAAGGGACTTTTTGAACAGCTTTGTAAATACATCCCCGGCTTCTGTCTTCATACCCATCAGCTCTGCAAATTCCCTGAAAAGGCCTACCCAAGCGTTGATATCGCTCGTACAGCTGTTGCAGTGCACCATTCCGACCTGTTTTCCGGTAGGTGTGGTAACAATATCGATTTCCGGATAGACCTTGCTCATGGGTTTTTCCAGAACGATCATACTGAAGATGGAAGTGCCGGCGCTGACATTACCGGTGCGGGCCCGGACGCTGTTTGTGGCGGTCATGCCGGTTCCCGCGTCGCCTTCAGGAGGACAGAGCGCGCATCCCGGCTGAAGGTCGCCGTACGGATCAAGGAGCGCCGCTCCGCTTTCCGTAAGCGTACCTGCGTTTTCACCGGCGCAAAGGACAGTCGGCAGAATATCGGAAAGATTCCAGGGGTAATGTTTGTCCGCAATGAGCGCGTCAAACTTGCTGACCATGGCGGCGTCATAGGAACAGGTGGCGGAATCAATCGGCATCATACCGCTTGCGTCTCCGACGCCGAGCACTTTGCGGCCGGTCAGCAGATAATGGATCCAGCCGGCAAGCGTCGTCAGGAAAGCGATATCCTTTACATGAGGCTCATTGTTCAGAATCGCCTGGTAAAGATGGCTCAGGCTCCAGCGCTGAGGCATGTTGAAGGAGAACAGATCAGTCAGCTTTTCGGACGCGGGGCCCGTAATGGTGTTGCGCCAGGTGCGGAAGGGGACAAGGAGTTTCATGCCGGAATCAAAAGGAAGATAACCGTGCATCATCGCGCTGATTCCGAGGCCGCCGAGGGCGGAAAGCGTTACATTGTACTGCGATTTAACGTCGGCTTTCAGATCGGCGTAGCTGGCCTGCAGACCGGAGATAATCGCGTCCTCGCTGTAAGTCCAGACGCCGTTGACATAATCGTTTTCCCATTCATGACTTCCGCTGGCAATCACCTGATGATCGCGGTTGATCAGTACACTCTTGATTCTTGTTGAACCGAATTCAATTCCAAGGATTGCCGTACCGTTCCTGATCTCATCAATATTCATATGATTCCGTCCCCCTGTAAATTATATCCATATTATAGTAAGAATCGTATCACAATGCATTTTTTCTGTAAAGATGAAGATTCTCTTCCGATCAATACGAAAAATCAAAGCAAAATGAACTTTTAATCTGATTCTCATGAAGTTCTTGCCCGCTTTTCAGAACAAACGGCACGGCAGTATGATAAGATGACCCTGCCGGATGAAACGGCAGGAAAGGAGATCAACAGATGGAACCTTACACGATCGAAGATATTGAACTGCTCAGGCAGAAGAGCGGACTGAGTTATCAGGAAGCGGTCGCGATGCTGGATTATCATAACGGAAGCGTTGCCCGGGCTCTGATTGACCTTGAAAAACATGGAAGACTGAAGAATACGGATATTGAACAGAAAGAAGGAACAAAGCATATGGAAGGAACCGCAAAAAAAGGTGAAACCAAGGAGAAAGCGCTGAATCTTCTGCAGAAGCTGTATCGCTGCAGAGTGAAGATCCGCAAAGGAGATACGAACATTTTCAATGTTTCTGTTCTGTTTGCCGGTCTGTGCCTGATACTTGCTCCGCATATGACAATCGCCGGTGTGATCTTATCCATGATTCTCGGATATCAGTTTTCTTTCAGCAAAATGGATCCGGACTTTGAAACCGAGAACCTGGAAAAGATGGTGAAAAATGCCGCGCAGAACGCAAAATCTTCTGTTTCAAGCGTTGTGCAGTCCATCTCAAATGAAACGAAAGAACACCAGAAGAAGGGAAATACGAAGCCTGAGATGAATATCAATACAGATAAGACTGAACAACCGGCTGAGGAAAAGAAAGAAAACAAAGACCTCTTCGGTGATCAGGTACAGGATCTGAAAAATCAGGCTAAGGAACTGGAGGAAACGATGGATTCGTTCTTCGACAGCAATCCGGCCGCGACCGGTTTTCACAGCGCTTATTCAGCGGCGGCTT
Source organism: Christensenellales bacterium (assembly GCA_045112195.1). Classification (GTDB taxonomy): domain Bacteria; phylum Bacillota; class Clostridia; order Christensenellales; family Aristaeellaceae; genus Aristaeella. The sequence continues at coordinate 31,916 of JBGUHQ010000051.1, forward strand.
CCAGCGTGCCCACCATCCAGGTTCCGGTCCAGGCAGAAACCCGCGACGGTGAAGTTACGACAGAAGACGACCAGGACGGCTATTCTTCCGTGACCATCGGATAACAGCGCGAAAAACGGTATTCGTTCGGGATACCGTTTTTGCGGCACTGTCGAATAAATCAAAAAAGGAAGGATCACATGGCCACTATTCTCATTGTTGAAGATGAAAAGAAGATTGCCCGGTTTCTTGAACTGGAACTGAAGCATGAAGGATACGATGTCCTGACTGCTTTTGACGGAAGGAGCGGACTGGATACTGCTCTTGAAAAGGATCCGGATTTGCTGATCCTTGACCTGATGCTGCCTGAACTCAGCGGAATAGAGGTATGCAGAAGGCTCCGGCACACCAGCGATCTTCCGATCATCATGCTCACCGCCAAGGATGATGTGTCGGACAAAGTGATGGGTCTGGACATGGGCGCGGATGATTATGTGACCAAACCTTTTGCGATTGAGGAACTGCTTGCCCGGATCCGTGTAGCGCTGAAAAAACGCCGTGCCAGGGACGCACGGCAGCAGGAAACGCAGGATCATCTCATGACAGTCGGATGCGTGAGCATCGATACGGCTTCCTGGCAGGTCCGCGTGAAAGGGGAAACGGTTCCCCTTACCAGGAAAGAATTCGATACCCTGAGGTATCTGATGGAACACCGCGGCGCAGCCGTGACCAGGGACCAGCTGATGAACGAAGTCTGGGGATACGACTACATCGGCGATTCCAACATTGTTGACGTTTATATCCGTTATCTGAGACATAAGATCGACGACCAGTACGGGATCAAGACGATCCATACCATTCGGTCCGTCGGTTATCTGTTTGACTATGAAGAAGAACAAGCATAAGGAAAAAAAACAGAAAGTACCCGCCGCGAATGGCACACGGGACCTGGTCATCGCGAACAGGGTCAGCGGGAAGGTGCATGGGGGACTGAGCCGGATCAGGCTTTCCCTGGCGTTCCGGATCGCACTGCATTACTGTATTCAGCTTTTCCGCAGTTTTATTCCCGTTGCGCTGATTCTGACGATTCTGCTGTGCGTATTTATTTCCTTTCCGGTTTCACGTGAGCTGAAACAGATGATTCCGTCCGTGCCGGAAGCGGGGCAGACGGAAATCACAAACGGATATCTCACGGCAAATATGACGGAAACCGCAGCGGAAAAAGACTTTTTCCCGAGAATCGGACAGCAGTTTTCCGTCCTGTTCACACGGGTTTTCTGCAGCGAACAGGTCAGTTTTTATTATTCGTCAGGTGAAAACAACTGGCTTATCCGGCTGAATATTCACGATCTGTGGATTTTCTGGCTGATGCTGATGGGCGGCGTGATCCTGTGCGACCTGTTCCGCATGATTTACTTCTTCCGCCATGACCAGCGGCTGAACAAACGCGTGCTTGCGCCGATCCAGGATATCGCGTCCATGGCGGACACGCTTTCCGAAAGCAATCTGTCCAACCGGATCAATATCGCAGGGACGCAGAATGAACTGAAGGATCTGGCCACCGTGATCAACCGGATGCTGGACCGGATCGAACGAAGCTATAACAGCCAGAAGCAGTTTGTTTCCGACGCGAGCCACGAGCTGCGCACGCCGATCTCCGTGATCCGGGGCTATACCGATATGCTCAAACGCTGGGGAAAAGACGATCCGGAGGTCCTGGATGAGGGAATCACTGCGATTTCCCAGGAAACGGAAGGCATGAAGGATCTGGTTGAAAGCCTGCTTTTCCTGGCGCGGCATGACAAAAAAACGCTGATGATGGAAATATCGGAGTTTGACCCCTCTGAACTGATTACTGAAGTGCAGAAGGAAGAAGCCATGGTGCATTCCGATTATATTTTCGATGTTTCACAAGCTGAATCCATGCGCCTCAAAGCAGACCGGAACATGATGAAACAGGTGCTGCGAATCCTTTGCGACAACGCGGTCAAATATTCGGAAAAGGGGACACCGGTCACCCTGTCCTGTGTAAATGAAGGCAACGGTTTCTGCTGCTTGTCCGTGAAGGATCAGGGCCAGGGTATTTCGCAGGAGGATCTGCCGAAGATCTTTGACCGGTTCTACCGTAGCGATAAAGCGCGCAAATCGGAAACGGGCGGACACGGCCTGGGTCTGAGCATCGCCCGGATCATTGTCGTCGCACACAACGGTAAAATAAGGGTCAGATCAAAACCGGGCAGCGGAACGGTGTTTTCCGTCCTGCTGCCCGTCGGGGAATAAGGCGTATTTATTTCACATATCTGTTGACTGGCTTGGGAGCACGGAACTTATGTGCTCCCTTTCTTTTATGCCTGATAATCAGGAAAACCACAAGGCCGATGATGAGAAGCGGCGGTCCGATGAGGATCAGCCCCAGTTCAAAACTGAACGGCGGGAAAGGATTCGGATCGGCATAGGTTTCCGCAATGATCTGATCCAGGGTCTTCGGTACGTTTTCACGCTGGTCAACGCCTCTGGAGGCGGTCAGGATATAGATGGCCGGATCTCCCTTGTCAGGGAAATAGGTCATTGTCCCGAACTGCTCGCCTGCGGTAACCGGAGCCTGAAAATCCTCCCTGGTATATTGTATTAGGACGGTGTCCTTCAGATTGTCGGCCATCCTGCGGATATCGGACTGGGTGGAAACGATATAAACCGTACCGGTTCCTTCCGCCGGTTTACAGATCAGCTGGATCTTTCCGCGGTTAGTATCGGAAGTGGAATAGTTGCTGGTTTCAATCGTGATTGGATTCATGTTGTACAGTTCAACCGGCGTGACGCTCATATACTGGCTGAACCCGTAATTCATCAGTTTGATTGTATCAGCCCAGCGGGCGCGCTTTCCTGTGAACATGACCACAGAAATCAGATCCACGCCGTTTTTGGAAGCGGATCCGCAGAAACAGTATCCGGAATGAGAGTGGGAACCCGTTTTCAGACCGGTGGCGTATTCGTAGAAATACTTATTGGGTTTTTCCTCGGTGCCGGTCAGCATATATTCTGTTTTGGTAGTAATCGTCCGCGCACGCTGTTTGTTGGAACGGGGAATCTGATAGGTCACTGTTCCGGCAATCTCGCGGAAGGTTTCGTTTTTCATTGCTTCCCGGGCGATGATCGCGATATCCCGGGCAGTTGAGTAGTGGTTGTCGTCATGGTATCCGTGGGCGTTGACGAAATGGGTATTAGTACAGCCGAAAGCGGCGGCTGTTTCGTTCATCAGTTCAACAAAATGGGGAATATCGCCGGAAACCGTTTCGGCGATGACGTTCGCGCCGTCATTTGCGGAAAGCAGCATTGTTCCGTACAGAATATCGATGAAGCGGACTTCCTCGTCCGGCTTCAGATACATGGTGGAGGAATCCTCCGGAACGGCGACGGCAGTTTCCGATACGGTAACCATCTGGTCCAGGTCCTCAACAAACATCAGCCCCAGTAGAACGGTCAGGATCTTCGTCATGGAAGCGGGATAACGGATCGTATCCGGATCTTTTTCAAAAATCACTTCTCCCTTGTCCTGCGTCATCAGGACAGCGGACAGGGCGTAGAGCTGATCGGGACTCAGATCCTCGGGATGCTCCGGATCATAATCCGCAGCGTCAGGAGACAGGGTCGGCTCCGGAATGGGTTCAGCAGTAGGGGCGGGATCATCGTTGTTTTTGGCTGCATAAGCAGGCGTTGAAAAGGTGAGCAGACAGAAAAAAGCGAGCATCAAAGCGGCAAGCTTTTTCATCCGGATCACCTCGTTTCAGTATGCTGTCCGACAGGCTCAGCCTGCGGACGCGGGAATCGCGAAAGCGGGAACGGCTGCATTGCCGGTCAGCTGAAGTACCAGGAAAATAATGCCGATCACGGCCAGGTAAAGCGCAAACCAGGAAAGCGGAACTTTTGCGATGATTTTCAGCATAAACCGGATCGCCAGATAACCGACGACGGCGGCGACGATGATGCCGATCAGCGAGGGGACAAGCGCGATTTCACTGATATATCCGGCGTTTATCGCGTCTTTGCCTTCCATCAGCAGTGAACCGACAATGGCCGGCGCGCTCATCATAAAGGAAAATTTGGCGGCAGTGGTCCGGTTCAGCCCGGTGGAAACGCCGCCCAGGATTGTGGATCCGCTTCTGGATACGCCAGGGATCATGCCGATACCCTGGAAAAGGCCCATAACGACAGCCTGGAGGATACCGACCTTTCCGCTGCCGCTGCCGGATTTACGGAATGATATCCTGTCGCACAGCAGCAGAAACAGCGCGGTGATCAGAAAAGAAGAGCCGAGGAACCATCCGGTATCAAAAACGGCAAACCCGTTCACGGCTGGGAAAAGCTTCTTCGCGCCCAGGTAAACCGCCAGCGTCGGGACGGATGCGACGATCAGCAGCAGAAGCGTCTTGTTGCGGACAGGATGCAGGATCATATCGATCCAGTCTTTCCAGAAAACGATGAGGATCGGAATCAACGTTCCGACATGAAGCAGGATATCAAGCATTTTCAAGGCAGGCGTATCTGTCTGAATACCGAGAAAAAGGCGGGCAAGCAGCAGGTGTCCGCTGGAAGAAATAGGAAGAAACTCACCGAGCCCCTGAATCAGTCCCAGAAATGCGCTCTGAAGGATAGACATAAACCGGCCTCCCGTCGTTTAATCACTGTATTTTAACATATCGGCATGCATTTGGAAAGCTTGACTCTTCCCTGACCAGCGGATATAATTTTCACCTGGAAATAAGACGGATTCTTCCGTTTATAAGGAGTGCGTCTCTGCTATGAAACTTGGCGTGGTTGGCCTTCCGAATGTGGGGAAAAGTACTTTGTTCAACGCGATTACCAACGCGGGCGCGCAGGCGGAAAACTATCCGTTCTGCACCATTGAACCGAACACCGGCGTTGTCCTCGTTCCGGACTGTCGGCTTGACGTGCTGGCGGATATGTATCATCCGAAAAAAGTTACGCCGACAACCATTGAGTTCGTGGATATCGCCGGGCTGGTGAAAGGCGCCAGCCGAGGTGAGGGACTTGGCAACAAATTCCTGTCCCATATCCGGGAAGTGGACGCCATTGTTCATGTGGTCCGCTGCTTTAACGATGACAATATTATCCATGTGGACGGCAGCGTTGATCCTGCCCGCGACATTGAAACCATCAACCTGGAACTGATCTTCGCTGATATGGAAACGGTTCAGAAACGCCGCGATAAAGCGGAAAAAAGCTTCCGCGGCGGAGATAAAAAAGCCGGCGAGGAAGTGGAACTGGCCGGCAGGCTGTACACCCATCTGGAAAGCGGAAAGCCTGCGCGGACGCTGGACTGCTCTGACGACGAAAAACAGATCATGCAGAGCTGGTTCCTGCTGACGACAAAGCCGGTTATCTATGCTGCCAACATTGCCGAGGACGATCTGGGCAAAAATGAGGATGAAATTCCTTATGTTCAGCAAGTGAAAAAGATCGCCTCCGCTGAAGATGCCGGCGTGATTGTTATCTCAGCGGCTATCGAACAGGACATCGCTTCCATGTCACCCGATGAGAAAAAAGAGTTTCTGGAGGAACTCGGTATCGGCCAGAGCGGTCTGGACCGGTTGATTACCGCCAGCTATCAGCTGCTTGGCCTGATTTCATTCCTGACAGCGGGCGAGGATGAATGCCGCGCCTGGACCATTGTAAAGGGCACAAAAGCGCCTCAGGCGGCGGGCAAAATCCACACGGATTTCGAAAAGGGCTTTATCCGGGCTGAGATCGTTCCCTTCGAAACGCTTGCCGAGCTGGGCAGCATGGCGGCTTGCAAGGAAAAGGGCCTGGTCCGCAGTGAAGGGAAGGATTATGTGATGAAGGACGGGGACATCACCCTGTTCCGTTTCAACGTATAAGAAAGGGAAGAAACGAAATGTCCAGAATGCAGTATTTCCGGAAACGCCTGATGAAGATGGACTGGAAAGCCATGTGGAAAACCACCGGCCTGCTGAAGAAACGCAGCGGAAAGGGAAGGGCGTGGCTGATGGCGGATATGCTCAAGTGCGGCGTCCGCTACAACGCGGGATATATCGATTATAAAATTGCCCAGATGTACCGGCTGAACGACGCACAGCGGAAAACGGTCATTACCCGCGGCATTTCCAACGAGATCGTCCGGCGGATGAATCCGAAGGAATACTGGCATACGTTTGACGACAAAGCGGAATTCAATGAATTCTTTAAAGAATGGATCCCGCGCAAATGGATCCGGATCAACGAAAGTACGACGGCGGAAGATGTTTACGCGCTCTGCCGAAACTTTAAACAGTTGATCGGCAAACCGCTCGAGGGATCCAGCGGCGTAGGTATTCAGAAATACACGGAAGAAGACTGGAAGGATGGGCCGGAAGCGTTCCTGGACAGGCTCCGGAAAGACGGAATCGGCATTCTCGAGGAAATTGTTGTCCAGCATCCGAAGATGGCCTCCCTTTGCCCGACGTCCGTCAATACCTGCCGGATTGCCACACTGCTGGGTGATAAACAGCAGGGGATCGTATACGCATTCCTGCGGATCGGCAACGGAAAAGTGATGGACAATGTGGACTGCGGCGGCATGGCTTCCCGCATCAACCTGGAGACAGGGAAACTGCAGACTGTCGGAGCGGATAAACAGGGGAACACCTTTATCAAGCACCCGATGACCAATACCAGCATTATCGGATTCCAGATTCCGTACTGGGAAGAAGCGAAAAAGATGTGCATGGAAGCCGCGATGAAGATTCCGCAGATGCGGTTTATCGCCTGGGATGTCGCAATTACGGAGAACGGTCCCACCTTCATCGAGGGAAACAGTTTTCCGTCCCACGCGATCCCGCAGTTTGCTGCCCATTATCCCGACGGAATCGGTATTCTTCCGGAGTTTGAGAAATTTATTGACCTGTAAGCTGTAAATTTTTACTTGCATCCTTCATACATTTGTGATAAATTATTTTTTGTTATGCGGACGGTCCTCTGTCCGGAAGCAAAGATTCATCCGTTCGGGTGAACCACCGGGTCACGAACGTCTATGAGGGAAGGAGGCACAAACCATGAACGAGATTATCCGTTCCATCGAAGCGAAACAGATCCGCAGCGATCTGCCTCAGTTCAACGTCGGCGACACCGTACGCGTATGGGTCAAGGTTGTTGAAGGCAACCGCGAACGTCTGCAGGCTTTCGAAGGCACTGTTATCGCCAAGCGCAACGGCGGCATTCGCGAAACGTTTACCGTTCGCCGCGTGTCCTACGGCATTGGCGTTGAACGTACTTTCCCGATCAATTCTCCCCGTGTGGACCATGTTGACATGATCCGCCGCGGTAAGGTCCGCCGCGCGAAGCTGTACTATCTGCGTGAACGTCAGGGCAAAGCGGCCAAGATCAAGGAAGTCAAACGCGTGTGATTTGTGCACAGAAAAGACTGCTGCTTCAGGCAGCGGTCTTTTTTTATTCAAAACGCTCCGGAAGGAAAAAAAAGACAGCCTGTTGAAATATATAATGATATACCCTACGTTCTTCCAAAGGAGAAAAAGAAGATGAGAGACAGAACCGAAGCAATTGAAAAGGCAAAGGAACTCGTCGGCAGGATGACGCTTGAGGAAAAAGCGTCCCAGCTTAAATACAACGCACCTGCAATCGAGCGGCTCGGCATTCCGGAATACAACTGGTGGAACGAAGTTCTTCACGGAGTAGCACGGGCGGGCACCGCGACCGTCTTTCCCCAGGCCATCGGTCTGGCTGCCATCTTTGATGAGGATTTTCAGGAAAAGATCGCCGGCGTGATCGGCTGGGAGGCGCGCGCAAAATACAACGGCCAGAGCCGGCACGGTGACCGGGATATTTATAAGGGACTGACTGTCTGGAGCCCCAACATCAACATTTTCCGCGATCCCAGATGGGGCCGGGGCCATGAAACATACGGGGAGGATCCGTACCTGACGGGCCGCCTCGGCGTCCGCTTTATCCAGGGCCTTCAGGGGAAAGGAAAATATCTTCAGGTAGCCGCGTGCAGCAAACATTTTGCCGTTCATTCCGGGCCGGAAGCCCTCCGGCACGAGTTTGACGCCAAAGCATGCCCGAAGGACCTGAATGAAACCTATCTTCCCGCGTTTAAAACGACGGTGCAGGAAGGCGAAGTCGAATCTGTTATGGGTGCGTATAACCGTGTGAACGGTGAACCGGCCTGCGGCAGCAAAACCCTTCTGAAGGACACGCTCCGCGGGGAATGGGGGTTCCGCGGGCATGTGGTCAGCGACTGCTGGGCCATTAATGATTTCCATGTCAACCACAAAGTGACCGCCACCGCCCCGGAAAGCGCCGCGCTGGCATTGAAGAACGGATGCGATCTGAACTGCGGTCACACCTACCTGCATATCCTCGAAGCGCTTCAGGAAGGGCTTGTGACCGAAGAAGAGATTACAACTGCCTGTGAAAGGCTGTTTACCACCCGGTTTATGCTCGGACTGTTTGCCGATGACTGTGAATACGACCGCATTCCAGTGACGGATACGGATACGGATGAACACGCCGCGCTGGCGCTGGAAGCGGCCGAAAAGAGCATGGTACTGCTGGAAAACGACGGGACGCTTCCACTGGATCCGGCGAAAATCAAAACGGTTGCGGTCATCGGCCCGAACGCGGATAGTATCCCTGCACTGGAAGGCAACTATAACGGCACCAGCAGCCGGTACGTCACTTTCCTTGCGGGTCTGCGCCGTTATTGTGAGAACCACGGCATCCGCGTCCTGTACAGCCTTGGCTGCCATCTGTTTAAAGACAGGACTTCCGGGCTTGCCCAGGCTGACGACCGGCTTGCCGAAGCCGCCATGTACGCGGAAGCCGCTGACGTCACGATCGCGTGCGTCGGCCTTGACGCCGGCCTGGAAGGGGAAGAAGGAGACACCGGAAACGAATATTTCAGCGGGGACAAAACGGATCTGCAGATTCCCGAATCCCAGCGGAAACTGCTCGGTGTCCTTGAAAAGTCCGCCAGGAAACTGATTACGGTCATTGCCGCGGGTTCCAGCCTGAACGTTCCGCAGGGAAACGCGAAGGTATTTGCCTGGTATCCGGGCCAGGCCGGCGGCACTGCGCTGGCGAATCTCCTGTTCGGAGAGAAAAACTTCAGCGGTCATCTGCCCCTGACCTTCTATCAGGACGTGAAAGATCTTCCTCCCTTTGAGGATTACAGCATGGAAAACAGGACCTACCGGTACTTCACCGGAAAGCCGCTGTATCCTTTCGGGCACGGCCTGAGCTATACTTCCTTTGAGGTGGTTTCAGCGGTGCCGGAAGAAGGATCGGTCAGCGTGGTAGTCGTCAATACCGGCAAAACCGTCGGCGAAGCGCTGGCGCAGATTTATGTCCGGTGCGATAGCCCCTGGGCGCCGCTCCATCCGAGACTGTGCGGGTTTAAACGTGTCAGCCTTGAACCCGGCGAGCGGAAGGCCGTCAGTGTTCCCCTGGATCCGCTGACCGATACGGTGGTTACAGATGCAGGTACATTTGAAAAAGTCCAGCACTACACCCTTTACGCGGGGCTCAGCCAGCCAGATGAACAGAGCGTTTCACTGGCCGGCGCAAAGCCTGTAGAAATCAAAAAATAAACCGAAGTCTGTTTTTACAGTTGAGTAAAGATACAGATTCCGGCAGGGAGGACCAGTTTGTTTACCGGATTCACAGACGATACCGTTCAGTTCCTGATGGATCTGAAATTTCATAACAATACTGCTTTCTTTCACGAGCAGCATGACCGTTATGTTGAAACAGTACAGACGCCCTTTTACGAGATGATTGAAGACCTGGCCGGAGATATGCTGAAGATTGATCCCCTGATGGAAGTCAGGCCCTATAAATGCCTGTCACGGATTCACCGGGACACCCGGTTCTCCAGGGACAAGAGTCCGTACCGTGATCATCACTGGTTTCTGTTCAGGCGTGCGGCGGAACCGCGTGAGAAAAGCCTCTTTTATTTCTTTGAGTTCGGGCCTGACCGCCTGGACTGGGGAATGGGCATCTGGGGCGAAAACAGGGAACTGATGGACCTGTTCCGGAAACGTATGCGGGCGAACCCGGACGGCACAATGGCCCTGATAGATGATATGGATATGCCGGGCCGAAAACTGTTTCTGGGCGGATCCGCCTTTAAAAGAATGGAGATTCCCGATGAGATTCCGGAGCGGCTGAAGCGCTGGTATACAGCAAAGGAAATGTATATCGGCAAATATGATCCGCCGCGCCGATGGGCGTTCAGCGAACGCGTTCTGAAGGAAATCAGGAAGGATTTCATCGCCCTGGCACCGATGTACCGGCTGCTCAGAGGCATTGCCGATGACCTTCAGGAATGAAATCCGGTCCGGGACCGGGATTACGATACAGGAAGCCGGATGATAAAACCATGAGAAGACCGTTCAGCCACCATGAACATCACGGAGATGAAAGACGCCGCATTCCGGTGATCGGTATGATTCTGATGGGGATCGGACTGATCACCGTGCTGTATTTCCTGATTACTTATGCCCTGATGCCGCTTCTCGCCATGCTGACGCCGTCATGAAGGGGAATAAAATGAAAAAAACGGGGAAATGGGCGCTTTCCGTTGTTTCCAAAGCGCTTGTGGTTATCTTGGTAATCCTGCTTCTGCCTTATGCCAAGGATCTCTGGAGGCTGATCAGGCCGGATGTGATGGGCGAGATCAGGACGCAGAGCCGGATTATCGAGCAGAAGCTGGAATCCAGCCAGCGGCTGGAAGTCACCTCGGTGGATGAAGAAGGGGTTCTTCAATCCGAGACGAATGTGATTATTTTCGGCACGGTCGGAACCACGACCATCCGCTACCGGTATACGGCCAGTATCGGAATCGATCTGAGCAAAGTCGTCATGATCGCTGAATCCGACAGGATTCTCTTCACCCTGCCTGATCCCGAAATCATCAACGACGGAATCGAGGCACTGGAGATCAACAGACACAACCTTTTCTCAAAGGCGATTGAGAAAAGCGTGGAGACGCTGATGTCGGAACAGCGGCAGAAATGCCGGGAACAGTATCTGACGGATCAGGCTCATTCCGACAGGATCAGGCTGGACGCGGAAAAGGCTTTCAACGAAACGGTATGTCAATGGCTTGAGGGATCAGGCGAACGCCATTATGAATTTGTCATCCGGATGCAGAATGAAGAAGCGGCTGAATAACCGGCCGCTTTTCTGATTCCGGATCCAGTCTTTGTTCGCCTTGACTGATCTCTTTTTTTTGTCTAATATAATGAAGAAATTTTTTTTGAAGGATGTACTATGAGCGATCAGAAGAACCTGATTAACTGGTATCCCGGACATATGGCGAAGACGAAGCGTCTTCTTCAGGACCAGATCAAACGGATTGACCTGGTCATTGAAATCTGCGACGCCAGGGTGCCGTATTCCAGCAGGAACCCGGATCTTGACCGGATGACCGCTCAAAAACGGCGTATTCTTTTCCTGAACAAATCGGATCTTGCCGATCCTTCGCTGAACCAGGCCTGGCTGCAGTATTTCCGCTGCCTGGGGACGGAAGCGTATCTGACGGACGCGCTGAAAATGAAGGGAAAAGACACCATCGGCATCATTGACCGCGCCACGAAAGAGCTTGTGGACAAAGCGCTTGCCAAAGGCGTCCGGAAAACGGTCAGGGCGATGGTTGTCGGAATTCCGAACGTCGGGAAAAGCACCCTGATCAACAGGCTTTACGGAAGATCCGTTGCTCAGATTGGCGACCGGCCCGGAGTAACAAAGAGCAATCAGTGGGTCAAAGTTTCGCCTTATCTCGAACTTCTCGACACACCCGGGCTGCTCTGGCCCAGGCTGGATGATCAGGACGCCGCGCGCAGGCTTTGTTATATCGGATGCATTAAGGATGACGTTGTGGATCTGGCCGATCTGACCATTCATTTGCTTGAGGATCTTTGCGCCTCTGTTCCGGAAAGAGTTAAGGAACGGTTCCATATCCAGGACGTGAATCTGAAAGGCGTTGAGCTGCTGGACGCCGTGTGCGCCGGAAGGGGATGGCTTTTGAAAGGCGCCCAGTATGATTATGACCGCTGCTGCAGCGTCGTGCTGGATGAATTCCGCGCCGGGAAACTGGGCAGAATCACCATGGAAAAACCGGAAACGGCCATACGGGAAGGAGAGGATCTCCCATGATCAACCGGGAACAGCATGCGACGGAGCTGATGCATTACGACCGGGCATACAAAGCAGGCGGGCTGGTGGTTGCCGGCATGGATGAGGTCGGCCGCGGACCGCTGGCCGGCAGCGTGGTGACAGCCTGCGTCGTGATGCCGGAGGAGCCGCTTTTGATCTGGATTGACGACAGCAAAAAGCTCAGCGAGGCACGCCGCGAAAAAGTGTTTGAAGAGATCATGCAAAACGCGCTTTATGTCGGCATCGGTGAGGTTTCGCCCGCTGAGATCGACGAGATCAATATTCTGGAAGCGACGCGGAAAGCCATGCGGTGCGCAGCCGCTTCCGTACCGGCTGACGTCTTCCTGATTGACGCGGTGACCGGCCTCGGTCTGAACGGCAGGGAAGTTCCGATTATCAAAGGGGACGCCACGTCATATGCGATCGCCGCTGCCAGCATTGTCGCGAAAGTCACCCGTGACAGGCAGATGATAGAACTGGACAGGCAGTATCCGGAATACGGGTTTGCGCGCAATAAGGGATACGGCACGAAGGAGCACATTGAAGCGCTGAAACGAATCGGCCCCTGTCCGG
>JBGUHQ010000052.1:0-5795 GCA_045112195.1 Christensenellales bacterium
ATTTTACGCAGATAAGTCAAAGGTTATCTGCATAACCTAAACATGAAATAAAGAAGAACCACCCATAGAAATTTTGTAAACGGTAAATAAGTCGTCCCGGCAAAAAATGCCGGCGGACAACTCCGCCGGCGAAGATATCAGGTTGGCTTTTTGCAGATGTTGGGCAGGTTCTCAGACCACGGCAGCAAATCATCGAGGTAAGCCTTGCGAGCATCCTTGTCCTCTATATGCTTGGGGATCTCTGTGAGAAGGTATTTGAGATACTCATAGGGCTTGAGATTGTTGGCCTTCGCCGTTTCAACTATGCTATAAACAATAGCACTGGCTTCCGCGCCTTTCACGGTGTCAATCATGTGCCAGTTGGAGCGTCCGACGCAGAACGGGCGGATCGCGCGCTCACTCGCCGAGTTGTCGATGGGGATCTCACCGTTGTCAAGGAACGCTTTCAGATACCGTTCCTGGTGGATGCTGTAATTAAGACCATCTTTGGTTTTCTGGCTTATGACAGAATCCTGGTCAATCTCTTTTGCCCACGCAAAGTACGCCTCCACCAGCGGCTTTGAGTGCTCTTGGCGGCGGCTCCGGCGCTCCTCAGCAGAAAGATTTTTCCAATCCTCCTCCAGTGCATATATGGAGGCGATGCGTTCCAGCGCCTGGTATGCTATTGTCTTTTTAATGCGCTGCTTGCTGGGACCGCCCTTCTGCTTCAGAGCTTTTACGGCGTCCGCAAAGTCTCTGCGCGCGTGCGCCCAGCAATGCGCTATTTGGATGTCGTCCCGTCGTCGGTCAAGAGCATGGTAGCCGCTGTAGGCGTCCGAAACAAGGATACCGGAATACCCTTGCAGGAATGCATCAAAGTGCTCAGACCCGCGCGTCTTCTGGTAGTCGTAGATAATAACTGCCTTGTCCTGATACAGCTCTCCGCTGCGGTAGACAAACATCCATGATTTGCTGTGCCCCTCGCGCCCGTCCTTGTTCACAGGGCAAGTCGTTTCGTCTGCTTGGATCACAGGGAACTGAAGCAGTTCGCTGCGCAGCCTGTCACGAAATTCGGAAAGGTAACGGCCAGCGCTCTGGTTCACCCAGTTCGCCATGGTGGGTTCCGAAAGATTAACGCCGTTGCGCTGAAATTCCTGCCCGATACGATACAGCGGCATCGCGTTCGTATACTTGGCGTTCATGATAGCCGCGACGAGGGACGGCGTAGCGATGCTGTGGTTGAAAAGCTCCACGGGATGAGGAGCGCGCGCAATTTCCGGTCCCTTCTTTGAGGCATAGACGGCGATGTGGTGCTCCACCACTTCCTTGGTGGCCGGATGGTACTCCAGCTTCCTGTAAATCTCATCAGGGAGGCGTTTCCAACCGTCTGTGCCAAATATGCGCTTGAGCTCGTCATCGCTCAGTTCATGCAATTCTTCGCGGCAAGGCAGCCCCTCAAGATCCTTGTCCAGCTTTCCGCTGGGGCGCTTGGCCTTCTTGGCAACAACAGCGACATCCTCTATTTCGGGTTCCGGCTTGGTTTCGTCGCATACATCCTCAACTTCATTGAAAAAATTCGTTTGCCCCAGGCAATCCAGCCGCTCCGTGCTGCGTCCGAAACGGCTTGCCTGCATGACGGCAAGCTGCTCCGTCAGGATATCATTCTGCTTTTGAAGCTGCACCATCAAGGCGACGACTTCCTCTTTTTGCAGACTATTCAGTTCTTCAATCGTGTACTGCTTCATCGCCCGTCAACTCCGCTTCAAGTTGCCCCAATTATACTATAAATCCCAGAAAAATGCCAATTTTCTTTTCACGGCGTTCGTCATATTGACTGTGGAAATATCAACGCTCCGGCAGGATACATTTTCACAGACGAGCTCATTTATAGGCACGGGAAGGCAGCTGGGCTGCGTATTGTGGATATCATCGGCGCAAAGAAAGCGCCGCTTTCCACAATCGTGAAAGCAGCGCTTCGTACCGCTGTTATGTCGTATGAAAAATTCTGCGGTTTGCCTATATCAACACAGTTGCTTGGGGTTAGTTTGCCTTATGGTTGATACGATTGTCATGCCCTGCATCAGCCAGTCAAACTGCTCCTGCGTGATTTCCATTGCTTCTTGCTTGTTCCTTGGCCAACGAAACCGTCCGGCGCCGAGCCGTTTATAGAGCAGCAGATATCCGTCTCCTTCAAAAACGAGTCCCTTGATGCGGTCGGACTTTGTACCGCAGAACAGGAAAAGCACGTCTTTCTCGCAGGAGCTCATGTTGAATTGCTCCTGTACAATGGCGACAAGGCCGTCAATGCCTCTGCGAAGGTCTGTCTGTCCGCACGCTATGACGATCCGCCTAAACCCCTTGGCGTCGTTAAGCATTGGACACCAGCTCTTTCAGTTGTTGCATCAGCTTTGGCGAGACAGCGTTTGACAGTTCCATTTCAAGTCTGCCGACGCGGATCACCGCCGTTGCGTGAAACCTTTCCGGCTCAGGCTGGATTGCTGAAGCGGCGAACGTTGGCTTCGCCACAGCAAGTTCAGCCAATACGGGCTGCTGCGCCGCCGGGGGTTCCGGACACACTGCAGGAGACAGTGCCTCCATCTTCTTGTCGGAACCGTTCTTGATCCTGCCAAAAATCTCGCGTTCCCAGCGGTAATACGTTGATGGATCACGTCCGTTTTCTGCGCACCATCGTTTTACCGGTAGACCGCTGGAACGGCATTGCGCAATCAGCATTCTCCATTCGGCAAGCCGCGCCTGATGCTTGGCGTCATTCACATTCATTCGGAGCCCTCCAAAACCGTATTGCGGAAAGCGGTGCCAATTGGTAACACTTGGCGATAATTCTCGCCACTTTCTGCAACTCCGATTATGGCATAACGCCCTGGCCCTGTAAATGGGACGACTTATTTACCGTTTACACGTAAACGGTAAATAACCCGTACGGTCAAAAAACCGCCGGCAGATGTGAACTGCCGGCGAGAGGATCATGGGATCGGTTTTCTGCAGACGTCCGGTAGGACTTCGCTCCATGGGAGCAGATCGTTCAGGAAGGAGAAGTCAGTATCGTTCATGTGCTTTGGCATCTCGGTGAGCAAGTGCTTCAGATACTCGTAAGGCTTCAGATGATTGGCCTTGGCGGTCTCAACCAGACTGTAGACGACAGCGCTGGCCCGAGCGCCATGGATGGTGTCAATGATGTGCCAGTTGGCGCGGCCGACACAGAATGGACGTATAGCTCGTTCACAGGCGGAGTTGTCAATCGGTACGGCACCGTTCTCCAGGAACACATTCAGATACTTCTCCTGGTTTATGCTGTATTGCAGACCCTTCTTGGTATTTTCGGAAACGACCGTATCCGGGTCAATCGATTTTACCCACGCGAAATAAGCCTCCACCAGAGGCTTTGAATGCTCCCGGCGGCGGGTATAGCGTTCCTCGGGGGACAGATCCTTCCATTCTTCCTCCAGCGCATACAGGGAGGATATCCTCTCCAACGCCTGGTAGGCTATGGACTTCTTCACCGCCTGTTTGGATGGACCGCCTTTCTTTTTCAATAGCTTTACGGCGTCCGCAAAACTACGTCGGGCATGAGCCCAGCAATTAGCCACTTGGATATCTTCTCTTTGTCGGTCCAGAGAGTGATACCCGCTGTAGGCGTCCGAAACGAGCATGCCGGAGAAGTCTCCCAGAAAATCGGCTATGTGCTCAGCTTTGCGGGTCTTCTGGTAATCATACAGGATCATGACCCGGTCTCGTTCAAACTCCCCGCTGCGGTAGACGAACATCCGGGATTCCGCGTTCGCCGGACGGCCATCCTTGCTCACCTTGCAGACCGTCTCATCTGCCTGGACTACCGGCAGCTTGCGGAACTCCGTGTGCAGCCTGTCCCATACGGGATACAGATACCGTTCTGTACACCGTATCACCCAGTTTGCCATGGTCGGTACAGGGATCTTCACATCGTACCGCTCCATCTCCTGCGCAATGCGGTACAGCGGCATAGCGTTCGTGTATTTGGCGTTCATGACCGCCGCCACGATGGACGGCGTGGCCACGCTGTGTACCAGCAGCTCCGCGGGACGCGGCGCCCGAACGATCTTATCTTCGTTCCGGGCAGCATACACCGCGACATGGTGTTCCACGACTTCCTTGGTCGCCGGATGATACTCCAGCTTCCTGTATACATCGTCCGGCAGACGCTTCCAGCCGTTTTCGCCGAAGATATTGGTCAGTTCTTCGTCGGAGAGCTCGTGGTTCTCCGTGCGGGTGGGAAGACCTTTCAGCATCTCGTCCAGCTTCCCAGGCTTCCGCTTAGTCCGGGTATAGCTGATTTCTTCCGTTTCTGGCTCGTCCGTGTCCTTCTCGGCTTCCGCTTCCGCCTCGTTGAAGTAGTCATCCATGCTTTCCTGTCCGAGGCATTCCATCCGTTCCGTCTTCCGGCCAAAGCGCTGGGACTGCATCGTGGCAATCTGCTCCATGAACAGCGCGTTCTGCTTTTGCGTCTGTAAGAGCAGCGCTACAACTTCGTCTTTACTCAGCTTGTTCAGTTCTTCTGCGGTGTACTGTTTCATGGAAAGAACCTCGTTTCAGGATGGCTCCATTATACCACAATCGCGGTATACCCGCCACTTTTTCTGAAAAGGCCCTTCGGCAATTTGACTGTGGAAAAGCCGGAACGATTACCACGAGATAACCAACAATCTGCGCTGTTTTTGCGCGTTCAGCGCAGCGGGTTCCGGTATTTGTTCATTCGGAACGAACGGAGGAGCACCGCTTTCCACATTTTCGGAAAACAGCACTCCTCACGGCACCGCCAGGCAATATAAGCCATTCAAAATTTCTCTGTTTTGCCTATATCAGCATAGGCGACTGGGCTTGGTCTCCCGGATCGTGGAGACAATGGTCATACCCTTCATCAACCAGTCAAACTGCTCCTGGGTTATACTCATGGCCTCCTGCTTGTTCCTCGGCCAGCGGAAGCGCCCGCCTGTGAGTCGCTTATATAACAGCAGATACCCGTCTCCCTCGAAGACGATCCCCTTGATCCGGTCTGACTTCGTCCCACAGAACAGGAACAGCACATCCTTTTCCCCGGGGTCCATCTGAAACTGCTCCTGTATGACGGCCACCAAGCCATCTATCCCTCGCCGCAAATCCGTCTTCCCGCAGGCGATGATGATCCGGCGGAAGCCTTTCGCGTCATTCAGCATAGAGCAGCAGTTCCTTCAACTGCCTCATCAGCTTTGGCGATACTCCGTTAGTCAGCGACAGTTCTAGCCTGTCTGTGCGGACTATGGCCACCGGACGGAACGTTGATCCCGCGGTTGCCGATATTGCTTCTTCGGCAACAGGTACCTCAACCAGTTCCTGTTTTGCTCCAACGGGCATAGACTCACTACGAACCACGAGTTCCGTTGCTTCACATGCTGGCTTCCTGATCCGCCCGAACAGCTCCCGTTCCCAACGGTAGTATGTTGACGTATTGCACTCGTTCTGCGCGCACCACGTCTTCACCGGAAGTCCGCTGCTGCGGCATTCCATGATCCGCTGCTTCCAATCCTCCAGTCTCGCAGCGTGCTTCATCTGATTTGCGTTCACCCTTCCACGACCTTTCCTGATTGTTGCGAAAAGTGGCACCATTTCTCGCCATGTGGCGATACTTGCTGACACTCCCCGCAACATTATCCCAGATTTGGTCGTCGTGCGATAGGGGACGGGTTATTTACCGTTTACATTATGCCTTTCAAGAGCATCTGAATGCTCTGCAAAATGCCGAAAGCTGCGACAGCATGACCATCGACGGCACAACCGCGGAT
>JBGUHQ010000053.1:0-79670 GCA_045112195.1 Christensenellales bacterium
TTTATCAGGTCGTGCTCGGTGATGACGTGCATTTTTACGGTCTTCGTGACGCCGGTGCGCGTCTCCACCATGAGTTCGTAGTGGACGCCCTTGAAAAGAACGCTCTTCACCTCGCCCCGGAGGACTCCCTCCTCGGGACTCACGATCTTCAGGTCCTCCGGGCGGATCAGCACGTCCACCGGCTCGTCCTTCTTGAAGCCGAAGTCGCGGCACTCGTACACTCTGTCGTCGACGCGGACCTTGTAGTCGTCGGGCATGGTGCCGGAGACGATATTGCTCTCGCCGATAAAGCGGGCCACAAATTCGTTTGCCGGCTCATTGTAGATCTCCATGGGAGTGCCGATCTGCTGGATCTCGCCGGCGTTCATGACCACGATCTTGTCGCTCATGGTCAGGGCTTCCTCCTGGTCGTGGGTGACGAAGATAAAGGTAATGCCAACCTCCTGCTGGATACGCTTGAGCTCCCGCTGCATCTCCTTGCGCAGCTTCAGGTCCAGGGCGCCGAGGGGCTCGTCCAGAAGCAGGACGTTGGGCTCGTTCACCAGGGCGCGGGCGATGGCAACGCGCTGCTGCTGGCCGCCGGAGAGCTTGGTCACGTTGCGCTTTTCGTAGCCTTCCAGGTTCACCAGGGAAAGCATACGGTTGACCTTCTGAGAGATGATATCGTTGCCCAGCTTTTTAATGCGCAGGCCGAAGGCAATGTTCTCAAACACATTCAGATGGGGGAAAAGGGCATACCGCTGGAACACGGTGTTGATCTCCCGTTTGTAAGCGGGGACGTTGTCAATGCACTGGCCGTCAAAGATGACGGTGCCCTCATCCTGCTCCAGGAAGCCGCCGAGGATGCGCAGGAGCGTCGTTTTGCCGCAGCCGGAAGGACCCAGCAGCGTCACAAATTCATTTTCATAGATATTCAGATTGACACCCTTGAGTACGATCTGACCGTCAAAGTTCTTGACGATGTTCCTGAATTCGATCAGCTTGCGCATACGTTTTCTCTCCTTGCATCCGAGTCGTCATAAAAATGCAATTTACATCATACACCAAACAGGAAAACATTCAATAGATAGGAAGATAAAAATACAATAAGAATAATCAGTTGTTTTTCATTCCTCCGGGAAGTGCTCCGGGTCTTTCCATTACCGGCGGAATCTGGTATACTGACATAAAGGGCCCGGACCGGTGAGACGCCCGGGCAAAAGAGCAAAACAAGGAAACGGGAGGAACCAAACATGGCGAAAAAATCAAAGCGCAAAATAGCCTTCGTCGGATCGGAATGCTATCCGTTCGTGAAAACAGGCGGCCTGGGCGACGTGATGTACGCGCTGCCCCGGGCGCTGGTCAGCGAGGGATGCGAGGTTCGGGTCATTCTGCCGCTGTACGCCTGCATTCCCCAGAAATATAAGGATCAGCTGGAATACAAGGGCTCTTTCATGATGGACCAGACCCAGGAAGGCCGGACCTTCTTTGTGGGCATCATGGAACTGGAAATGGACGGCGTGACCTACGACTTTGTTGAGAACCGGGAGTTCTTTGACTGGGGCAATCCCTATACGGGCCTGTGGGAGGATATCCCGAAGTACTGCTACTTCTCCAAGGCGGCGCTGGCGATCCTGAACTATCTCAAGTGGACGCCGGACGTGATCCACTGCCACGACTGGCAGGCTTCGCTGGTTCCGCTGTACAAGCGGACCAAGTTCTGGGACACGCCCGTCGGCAAGGCGAAGACCGTGCTCACGATTCACAATCTCCGGTTCCAGGGCATCTGCGGCATCCAGCACCTGAAATACTGGTCCGGCCTGCGGGACGATCTGTTTGACTATCCGGTGCTGAAATGGAACGAGGATGAGGCCAACATGTTCAAGGGCGGCCTTGCCTTCGCGGATATGAT
Organism: Christensenellales bacterium; assembly: GCA_045112195.1. GTDB lineage: Bacteria > Bacillota > Clostridia > Christensenellales > Aristaeellaceae > Aristaeella. Next base: position 1,892 of record JBGUHQ010000053.1, read on the forward strand.
TACCACGGTCAGCGAAACCTATGCCCAGGAAATCCAGACCGGTGCCTTCGGGGAAGGGCTGGACGCGCATCTGCGGTATCACAGCCCGCGGCTGCACGGCATCGTCAACGGCATTGACGTGGAGCAGTGGGATCCGGCGGCGGACAAGCTGCTGGCCGCGCAGTATTCCGCGGACAACGCTGTTGAACAGAAGAAACTCAACAAGGCAGCCCTGCAGGAAAAACTCGGCCTGGATCCGGATGAGCATAAGATGGTCATCGGCCTGGTTTCCCGCCTGACGGACCAGAAGGGCCTGGACCTGGTGGACGCGATCTTCCCGAAACTGATCGACGGCAATACGCAGGTCGTGGTTCTCGGCACCGGCGATCCGCGGTATGAAAACGCTTTCCGCTATTTCGAAGGCGAGTACAAGGGCAGCGTATGCGCCTATATCAGCTATAACGAGACCCTGGCGCACCTGATCTACGCCGGCGCGGACGCTTTCCTGGTTCCGAGCCTGTTTGAGCCCTGCGGCCTGACCCAGCTGATTGCGATGCGCTACGGCACGGTTCCGATCGTCCGGGAGACCGGCGGCCTGAAGGATACCGTGGCGCCGTTCCGCCGTGATCTGAACGACGGGAACGGGTTTACATTTGACAAGTATGACGCGAGCCTGCTGCTGGACGCCGTCAACAACGCCAAAACCGTGTATTTCACCGAACGCTGGGCGTGGGATGAGATGGTGAAGCGGAACGCCCTGAAGGACGTATCCTGGGACGCCAGCGCGAAGAAGTATCTGGCGCTGTATGATGAACTGATCAAGGGTTAATTCATAATTCAGAATTCATAATTCAGAATTAAAAGTTTATTCGATGTGTACAGAATGACACAGAGACAGGGAGGGGAGACAGGTGCTTGAGCTCTGTACGCTCGGGACAGGCGGAACGCTGCCGATCCCGGAGCGGGCGCTGTCTTCCCTCTATGTTCGCGTGAACGGCCGGAGCCTGCTGATCGACTGCGGCGAAGGCACGCAGGTGGGCATCCGTCGCCTCGGCTGGGGGTTCCGGTGCATGGACGGCATGCTCCTGACCCATTATCACGGGGATCACTGCACCGGGCTGGCAGGACTCCTGCTGAGCCTGGAAAAAGCGGGACGGGACGAACCGTTCCATATTTGGGGACCGAAGGGCCTCAAGCGCGTGGTGGAAGGGCTGTGCGTGATCGTACCGCCCCTTTCCTTTGCCGTCATGTTGCACGAGCTGCCGCCCGAGGGCGGGGAGCTGGAACTGATCGGCCTGAAAATCCGCGCCTTTCCGGTGGATCACGGCGGCATTCCGTGCCTCGGCTACCGGATGACGCTGGAACGGAGCGCGGCCTTTGATCCGGATAAGGCAAGGATTCTGGGCGTACCGCTGCAGGACTGGAAGCGCCTCCAGCAGGGAGAAACGGTCCGGGTGGGACCGCGAAAGATCCGCCCGGAGGACGTGACCGGCGCGGAACGGAAGGGAATCACGCTGGTATTCTCCACAGATACCCGCCCCTGCGAAACGTTGGAGAAAAACTGCGCTGACGCGGACCTGCTGATCCTGGAAGGAATGTACGGGACGGAAGAGAAGATGCCCCAGGCGCTGAAGAACCACCATATGCTCTTTGCGGAAGCGGCGGAGATCGCCCGGAAAGCGGAAGCCGGCGGCCTGATGCTGACGCATTTCAGCACGAGCATGGAAGACCCGGAGGAGTATCTGCCGACGGCCCGGTCGATCTTCGAGCGAACCTGGGCCGCCACTGACGGCGGAACCGTTACGATGCGTTATCCGGAAAAAGAGGAAAAAGCATGGATCAGTTTGTGCTGAAGGCGCCGTATGCGCCTTCCGGTGACCAACCCCAGGCAATCGAGGCGCTGGCGGCCGGCGTGAAGCAGGGATTGAAGGACCAGATCCTGCTTGGCGTGACCGGCAGCGGAAAGACCTTCACTATGGCTTCTGTGATCGAGAAGGTGCAGAAGCCCACCCTGGTCATCGCCCATAACAAAACGCTCGCTGCGCAGCTGTGCAGCGAGCTGAAAGCATTTTTCCCGGACAGCCGGGTGGAATACTTCGTCAGTTATTACGATTACTATCAGCCGGAAGCCTATATCGCTTCCTCGGATACCTATATCGAAAAGGACGCCTCCATCAACGATGAGATTGATCGTCTGCGCCATTCTGCCACGGCGGCGCTCCGGGAACGCCGGGATGTCATCATTGTCGCTTCCGTCAGCTGTATTTATTCCATGGGCGACCCGAGCGAATACGAGGGCCAAATGCTGTCGCTCCGGCCGGGCATGACTTACAGCCGGACGAAGCTGATCCGGGACCTGGTTGACATCCAGTATGAGCGCAACGACATTGACTTTGACCGGGGCACCTTCCGCGTCCGGGGCGATACGATCGAGATTATTCCCGCCGGCGAGCATGAAAAGGCGATCCGGGTGGAACTGTTCGGGGATGAAATTGAGCGCATTTCCGTGATCGAAGCGGTCAGCGGACATGCCCTGGCGACCCTGGAGCACGCGGCGCTCTTTCCCGCGACGCATTACGCCACCGATCCGGCCCATATGGAAGAGCATATCGGCGAGATCGAGCAGGACCTGAAAAAACGGATCGCGGAATTTGAGGAGGCCGGCAAACTGCTGGAGGCCCAGCGGATCGCCCAGCGCACCCGGTACGACATCGAGATGATGCGGGAGATCGGCTACTGCCAGGGAATTGAGAACTATTCCCGGTATTTTGACGGCCGGAAGCCCGGCGACGCGCCCTATACACTGCTGGATTATTTCACCGGGGATTTCCTGGTGATGATCGACGAAAGCCACGTTACCGTGCCCCAGATCCGGGCGATGTACAACGGGGACCGGGCCCGGAAAAACACGCTGGTGGAATACGGATTCCGCCTGCCGTCGGCATATGACAACCGTCCGCTGCTTTTTGAGGAGTTTGAGAAACGCATCGGCCAGACCATCTTTGTTTCTGCGACGCCCGGGCCGTATGAGCGGGAGCGCGCCCAGCAGATCGTGGAACAGATTATCCGGCCTACGGGCCTGCTGGACCCGGAGGTGATCCTGCGGCCGGCCACCGGGCAGATTGACGACCTGGTCGGGGAAATCCGGAAAGTGACGGAAAAGGGCGAACGGGTGCTGGTTACCACGCTGACCAAGCGGATGGCCGAAAGCCTGACCGATTATCTGAAGGAGCTGGATATTAAAGTCAGGTACCTGCACAGCGATATCCAGACGATCGAGCGGATGGAGCTGCTGCGGGACCTGCGCCTGGGCGAGTTTGACGTGCTGGTCGGCATCAACCTGCTGCGGGAGGGACTGGACCTGCCGGAGGTGGCGCTGGTCGCCATTCTGGATGCGGACAAAGAGGGCTTCCTGCGGAGCGAAACCTCACTGGTGCAGACCATCGGCCGCGCGGCGCGGAACGTGGACGGCCGCGTGATCCTCTACGGCGACCAGCTGACGGAAAGCATGGCAAAGGCCATGTCGGAAACCAACCGCCGCCGCGCGCTGCAGGAAGAGTATAACCGGGTGAACGGGATCACGCCGGAAAGCGTTCGCAACGCAATCCGCAGCGTACTGGAAATTACGCGCCGGGTGGAGGAAACCGCGCCTGCCGCGTTGAATGAAGAAGAGCGTGCCGCGCTGATGCGCCAGATCGAGGACGAAATGCTCAGCGCCGCGAAGGAACTGGAGTTCGAACGTGCCGCGAAGCTGCGTGACAGGCTGCTGGAACTGCGGGGTGAGGCGCCAATGAAGGACGACGCCCAGAACCGCCGGCACAGGCGAAGGGAGAGAACAAGGAAGAGTGAACACTGAGAAAAAGACCCGCGGAGGAAGCAGATGGCTGATGCCGTTGCTGCTGGCCCTGCCGTTCCTTGCCGCGATCGTTTTTGCCGCGCTTCGTTTGGGTCCCCGGCTGCTGGAGATGATCAACGTCGCGATCAAGGGGGCGGTGGTCCAATGAAAAAGGCCATCGCTATTCTGCTGGCGTTTCTGCTGACCGGCTCCCTGGTGCTCTTCTGCGTGACCTTTGTCGGCAGGCAGGTGCTTCTGCCCGCCATGGGGGAAGAGGCTGCTCCGGTCAGCGACAGCCTGATCCGGGAGGAACAGCGGCTGGTCCGGGAACGGATCACAGCCATGGCGGAACTGTATCACTTTGAGGCGGAACCGGTTATCAGCGTAATAAACGAGGATACCCTGCGTGAACTGAATCAGCAGGCGTCCCGCTGGTGGAGCTCGCTCCTGAAGGACGGGAAAACCGGCGAGGAACTGGAATGGAATACCACTGAGCTGGAAGAAGTTCTGGAATCCGACGCCATCCTGAACCAGATGGAGGACAAGGACAGGGCGGAATACCTCAGGGTCTCAGCGGTTGAGGATATCCGGAAAAGCGTAATCCGGCTGGTGCTTCCCATGCGGCAGAAAATCATTTTTCTGGGCATGCAGGAAGCCGATAAGCGAATTGATATCCTGAACCTGATCGCCTTCTTTATGGGCACGCCCTGGGCGGCGCTTGCCCTGAGCGCGCTGCTGGCCGGCCTGATTGTCCTGCTGGGGAGCCGAAAGTTTGACGGCGCCATTCAATATATCGGATCCGCGATGGGCGCGGCGGCGCTGGTGCTGATCGCCCTGATCATTCTGTATCTGTGCGCTGGTATTCAGCCGATGATTCGGGAAGCCTCGGCATCGCTGGCGGTTCAGTATCAGAGCATTGAATCCGGCGTGCTGATCCGCGGCGGAATCCTGACCGCGGCCTTGGCCGCCGGCTGCGTCCTGTGCCTTGCCGCCGGTGGGAAGAGCAGGAAAGAAGCATGAAACGGATTACGACAGAATACACCTTCCGGTCAGAACGGATCAGGCAGCCGCTGAGGCTTGCTGTCGCCTCCGATCTGCACAGTGATTCGTTTGACGACGTGCTGGAGGCATTCAGCCGCTGCGACGCGGTGCTGATCCCGGGTGACCTGGTGGACCGCCACCGCCGGGACAATGAGAACGCGTACCGCTTCCTGGAGGTTGTGCCGGAGATTGTGCCGGTATTCTATTCCGTCGGCAACCACGAGCGGAAATACAAACACCGGGAAGCCTATATGCGGAAGGTTGCGGAGAGCAAAATCATTCTGCTGGATAATGAAAGCACGGACTTTCGCGGCATCCGCATCGGCGGACTGTCCAGCGCCTGGGAGAAGCCGGACCTGACTTTTCTGGACCGCTTTGAAAAAGAAGACGGGTACCGCCTGCTGCTGTGCCATCACCCGGAGGTCTGGCGGGATTATGTGGACGGCCGGGATATCGATCTGACCCTGTGCGGGCACGCCCACGGCGGGCAGATCCAGTTCTTCGGGCGGGGCCTGTACGCACCTGGCCAGGGCTTGTTTCCGAAACTGACCCACGGGCTGCACGGCGGTGGAAAGATGCTGCTCTCCCGCGGCATGACCAACGCCGCCAAACCGCGGTTTCCGCGGATCAACAATCCCTGTGAGCTGATCATCCTGAACCTGGTGCCTGAAAGATAAAAGGAGAGAAGAAAATGGACGAACAGGATCTGAAACTGCTGCTGGACTGGTTCAGCGAGCACAAGGACGACAAACTGAACTTCATCGCGAAGGAAGCGATCAAGCTGGAAGTCAAACGGGCCAACACCGTCGGCGATCTGCTGAAGACGGCCCTGAACCTTCTGAAAAAGCAATAAGAATTGACAATCCACTGTGAACAAGGTATAATGCCATTCATCTTCAGAAGATCCTGAAACACCTTGTGCCCGGGAGCGGAAGCAGGGTGTTTCTTATGTATGAAAGGAGTCCCATCATGGCTGAAGGAACGATTTTGACCGAGAGCGGCCTGAAGAAACTGGAAGAGGAACTGGATTATCTCGTATCCGTCCGCCGCAACGAGATCAGCGAGCAGATCGCTGTTGCCCGCGGCTTCGGTGACCTGAGTGAGAACGCCGAATACGACGAGGCGAAGAAGGAACAGGCCAAGGTGGAAGAGCAGATCACCCGCCTGCAGCAGACCATCCGCACCGCCACCATTGTCGCAGATGACGAGATCACCACGGAAAAGGTGTCCATTGGCACCACCGTCAAGGTCAAGGACCTGGATGACGGAGAGACCTATGAGTATTCCATCGTCGGCGCGAACGAAGCGGATCCCATGGAGAACAAGATCTCCAATGAGAGTCCTGTCGGCGCAGGCCTGATCGGCATGAAGAAGAACCAGACCGCGACCATTCTGATCCCCGCGGGTACCATCCGCTACAAGATCCTGTCCATCAAGAAGAACTGACACCCCCGAACGATACAGAGAAGGAAGATTACCGCTATGGCAGACTATCCCGTAACGCCGCTCACCCCGCCGCTGACCGAGCAGGAGATCATCCGCCGCCAGAAGCTGCAGAAGCTGCTGGACGCGGACCAGAATCCCTATGAGATCACGCGCTGGGACGTGACGTACCGCAGCAGCCAGATTCTGGCCGGCTTTGACGAGCTGGAAGGGAAGGAAGTGTCCATCGCCGGCCGTATGACAAGCCGCCGGATCATGGGGAAAGCTTCCTTTGCCCATCTGCTGGACGGCGAAGGCGATATCCAGATCTACGTCCGCCGGGACGACGTGGGGGAAGAGCCCTACATGGCGTTCAAGCAGGACGATATCGGCGATATCCTGGGCATAAAGGGAACGGTTTTCAGGACCCAGACGGGAGAGATCTCCGTCCACGCCACGCAAGTCAAACTGCTCTGCAAGAGCCTGAAGGTGCTGCCGGAGAAGTTCCACGGCCTCGTGGACACCGATCTGCGCTACCGCCAGCGCTATGTCGATATGATCGTCAATCCCGAAGTGCGGGATACCTTCCGCAAGCGCAGCCGGATCATCGCCGCCGTGCGTGAGTTCCTGGATTCCCGGGGATTCATCGAGGTGGACACGCCCGTGCTCCATACCCTGGAGATCGGCGCCAGCGCCCGGCCTTTCCGGACGCACCACAACGCGCTGGACCTGGATATGTTCCTGCGGATCGAGACGGAGCTGTACCTGAAGCGCCTGATCGTCGGCGGCTTTGAGAAGGTCTATGAAGTGGGCCGGATCTTCCGCAACGAAGGCATGGACGCCACCCATAACCCGGAATTCACCTCTGTGGAGACCTACCAGGCCTATGTGGATTACAAAGAGGTCATGGAAATGGTCGAGCAGCTGTATGAGTTTGTCGCCATGAAAGCCCTCGGCTCCACGGACGTGAACTACCAGGGCCAGGTGATCCACCTGAAGGCACCCTGGAAGCGTATCACCATGGCGGACGCCGTGAAGGAAGCCTGCGGCGAGGATTACAACGCCTGGCAGAGCGACGAGGAAGCCCGCGCAATCTGCGACAAGCGCGATGTGCATGTGGAGAAGGACGCCACGAAGGGCGACTGCCTGGCTGCCCTGTTCGACGAGTATGTCGAGGCAACGCTGGTCCAGCCCACCTTCATCATTGACTATCCGGTGGAGATTTCCCCGCTGGCAAAGCGCAAGCCCGAGAATCCCGCGCTGACCGAACGCTTTGAGTTCTTCATCACCGGCCACGAGATGGGCAACGCCTTCAGCGAGCTGAACGATCCCATCGACCAGCGCCGCCGCTTTGAGGAACAGGTGGCCGTCCGCGCCGCCCAGGGTATCCACGCAGAAGTGGACGAGGACTTTGTCAACGCGCTGGAATACGGCATGCCGCCCACCGGCGGCCTGGGCTTCGGCCTGGACCGGCTGATCATGCTGCTGACCGATTCCTCCACCATCCGCGACGTCCTGCTGTTCCCGACGATGAAGCCTGTTGAGACGAAAAACGTAGGAGAATCAACGGCTGCAGCCGACGGTGAGTGACCAAAAATGGTGGTTTGATGCAAATTTGATGCAAAAAGACACAGGCGGCTTGACAGACAATGATTTGACCAGTTTGGGTGATCCAAACTGGTCAAATTTTTATGGTCTTTTTTGTCATATCTGGTATTTTGGATTTACGGCTCTTTGGGCGTTATTTGAGCTTGATTGACGTGAAATGTTTGATTATTCAATTTCAGATAAAGAGAAAATGAATCGGATGAGAGATCTGGTATTTTTTTCGAAGATTAATCCGGTTTATCCATTCCCAGTCTCGCAGTCAGTTCACCGAGAGATTTGTCATACTGCTCCTGGGAGATTGCTCCGCGCTCCAGGAACAGATCCAGCGTCTGCTTCTGGTCGAAGTACAGCTGTACCAGTTGCTCAGCGTGCGTAGGATGAATTTTAAGATCCCTGAAGCGATCCAAAAGGTCATTGATACCATCCTGGGAGAGGACGCCGCGCTTGAGGCCTTCAGGAAGCAGGCCGGCCTCATCTGCAGCATAATCTTCCTGCCATTCAGGACTGGTGTAGTAGTCTTCCAGTTCTTTCAATTCGGGAAGGACGCTGGCATATACTCCGGGAGTGATTCCGTCAAGTTTTGTGATCCGGATAATCCGGTCCATGATTTCTTCATAATGAGCAATCCGATCTGTACGGATCGCATTTTCCCTGTCAAAATGCTGCTTCATAGTCTGCCCTCATTTTCATGCTCTTCGGTATAGACGACATATTTGCCGGCCTGGTCTTTATCCCATGATTTAGCAGCCGCCTGATAATCCACATAGCCGTCAATCATGGGCGGGTTATGGGTCTTGCGGCTGCTGCGGACAGGGTTGTCCGGTTTATGCTCTTCTTTTCTGAACTGGTCCAGAGCAGCCTGATAATCTATAGGGCCTTTATTGCTCGTTTGGATCGCCTCATATCTGTGGTTTTCTCCAGATAAGATAATCACAGATTTATCTGCTGGTCAATAGGAGAGTGTCAGATGGCGGAAGGGCCGGCATCTTCCTGTACCGATCCTGACCTGTGTTTAGTCTGTAACATGAAAACAGCCCGGGGGCTCTGGTCCCGGGCTGAAAAAGGAGTGGAGGATTGGTTGCTCTGGTCATCTGTATATATGCAGCAGCAACCGGGGATGGCAGTCCTTTGAAGAAAAATGTTTTATTCGACATGGAAACCCCGCTCGTCCGGTTCCGGATAAAGGGGCGTCACATTCATGTTCCGGATCCATACATACCGTCCTGCTTCGATGGACTGGATCACTTTGTCGATTGCTTCCTCTTCCCCCTGGATCTCCATGGTGACGGACCCGTTCCAGTCATTCCGGCACCAACCGGTACAGTTGTACATGGTTGCTGCCTGTTTGGCACGCCATCTGAATCCGACACCCTGGACCTGGCCGGAGAAGATAATGCGCCTGCGGATCATGTGTTCAGTCCTTTCAGGACCCAGGCAAAGCCTTTGGCGGTTCTCCGATCCGGGTCCATGAAATGATTTCCTTCATTGCATTCCAGGCAGCAGGGGATACCCTGCGCCTGTATTTGTTCGTGCAGTTCTCTGATCCGGCTGCCCACTGTGGCCATGACCGGATTTTTAGCTTTTTCCTCCCGGTCGCCCAGGCTCAGATACACACGACGGGCCAGCAGGCTGTGCGACCTGGTGTATTCCGCGAATCCGGGAAACCAGACGGAAGGGGAGACAGCGGCGATACCGCTGAACACATCGGTCTGATAAGCTGCCCACAGGGCAAACAGGCCGCCTAGAGAATATCCGCCGAGGATGTACTGCTTTTCCGGATCGACGGTCAGTTTCAGGATCTCCTCCAGTGTATGCCGCGCGCCGTCTCCAAACGCCGTGTCTCCGAATACCGGAGGGGCGTTCCAGGGAGAGAGATCCCGGTACCAGTCAACTTTGACCGCGCGGAGCAGGAAGTGATCGCCGGACAGTTCCCGGAGGATCTCAGCTTCATTATCCATGCTTTCCACGGTGTGGATCGGCTCGATCAGAACGACGGAAGCGTCCGGATTTCCGAATTCATGTATCTGCATATTCCATTCCCACAATTATCCTGAATTCACAAGCATCCTACCACATTGCCAACAGAAAAGAAAGGCTTTTTATCGGATGCGGGCTGCGAAGATTATGATGAATCCGGACCTGTGTTTAGTCTGTAACATGAAAACAGCCCGGGGGCTCTGGTCCCGGGCTGAAAAAGGAGTGGAGGATCGGTTGCTCTGGTCACCTGTATATACGCAGGAGCAACCGGGAATGGCAGTATTCCAGAGAATATTTTCTGTGCGAATTGTCATGTCGGCGAACAATGGTTGAGGCAGACCAACGGGGAATGTTGAGAAAAAAATGACGGTTATGATATAATCAAATATAGATCACGAGCAGAATCATACTCCGGAAGGAGGAAGCGAAACCATGAAGAAGGAAAGAGGCTTCCATCGGTTAATCCGGGCGGCCTGTCTGATACTGGCCCTGGCGATACTGGTTCCGATGTTTGCCTGCGGCGAGGAAGCAACGACCTATGCGGAGGGCTCCAAGGGCAAGCAGGTGCAGGAGATCAATAAACGGCTGCAGACCCTGCGCTATATGAAAAAGGGGAACGCCAAGAAGCAGTATACCGATAAGACAGCGGAGGCTGTGGCGGCGTTCCAGCGGCTGAACGGGCTGCCGGAAACCGGAGAAGTTGATCCGAAGACCTGGGAGGTTTTGTTTTCGGATGCGGCGCTGCCCGCACCCTGGCCCACGCTGGTACCGCTCAGCACACCGGAGCCGCCGCAGGAACCGGAAATGCCTGATACCGATGAGGACGGGTACCTGACGGGGGATGGCGAGTTCTTCTATGAGAATGAGAAAGAAGGCCGCTGGTACTACCTGAGCCGGGATCTACAGATCTATGTGCGGAAATACAGGGACAGTTCCGTGCCGCTGGAATGGTTTGAGACGGAAATCTTCACCAGGAACGATGAGCGCTTCCAGACTGTAATGTCCAACCCGGACCGGCCCAGTTCCCAATTCCGCTATCCCTATGACATCGCGAAGGACGCGAAATTCGTGCTCGGTTTTTCAGACGATTTCTACGCTGACCGGGTGACCGCGAAACAGACTGTGGGGAATATTATCCGGGAAGGGCAGATTCTCTACGACAAAACGTTTTCCAAGCATCTGCACTCGCTTCCCAACCTGGACATGATGGCCCAGTATCCCGACGGCCGGCTGGAAGTATACCTGTGCGATGAATATTCCGCGCAGGAGCTGCTGGACAAGGGCGCCATCAATGTGTTCAGTTTCGGCCCGATCCTGATCCGGGACGGGGAGATCAACGAACTGCTGTACACCTACTACCGGAGCACGGAACCGAGGCAGGCGCTGGGCATGATTGAACCGAACCACTACCTGCTGCTTTCGGTGCTGGGCAGAAGCTCGAGCAGCAAGGGCACGATGCTTCAGCGCGTCGCTGAAATGATGAAGAACAAGGGCGTAACCCAGGCGCTGAACCTGGACGGCGGCAATACGCTGGCGATTGTGTTCCACGGAAATATACTGAACCGGAAGGCGACCTGGAAAAACAGGACCTTCTACCGGACCGTGACCTCGCTGATCGGCATCGGACACACGGAGAACTGGGAATAACAACAGGGCTGTCTCTTATGATTTTTCAGATCATCCGGAGACAGCCCCGTTTTGTATGTTACCAGGCAGGGAATTCGTATTCGTTCAGCGTTTACAGTTTCCCCAGCAAGCCCAGCTTCGTCATGATACCGTCCGCCGTGACGCCGGGATGGGTCACATACAGCCGGACAATCTGCTCTGTCAGGGCCGGATCCAGGTGATGTTTCCTTGCAATGGCATCATACGAAAGGCCTTTTGCTGTTTCCTTCATAACAATTTCGATCTGCCGGTATATGTTTCCGCTGTCAATTGCGGGCGCTTTTTCTTTTGGTGTGTGCGGGATCACGATCTGCAAGACGGACCAGCCGTCTTCCCTGACGTTCAGGATTGCCAGGGTGATCGGCTGAACAAACCTGCGCGGACCGCAGCTGCCCGGATTGAGCAGTAAGGTTCGCCAGTTTTCAGCGGTGTCCAGCCAGGTTTCGGCATATTGATGGGAGTGCCCACAGACCGCCAGGTCATATCCGGACAGGTCCTTCGGCAGGTCTTTCTTTTTGTGGGCCATGCAGATCCGGAGGCCGCAAAGCTCGAAGTCCAGGAATAACGGCAGGCCTTCAGCCCAGTCTTTATCGTTGTTGCCACGCACAGCCCTGACAGGGGCGATTTCGTTCAGCCGGTCCAGGATTTCCCGGCTGCTGATATCGCCCGCGTGAAGCAGGTGGTCGCATCCCTGAAGCGCATCAATCACTTCAGGCCGGAGCAGATCGTGGGTATCGGAGAGGACACCGATTTTCATCTGATTACCGCCTCCTGCTTTTCCTGATACCGGACAAGGTCCGCACTGATTTTTTTTGCTTCCTTCTGATCAGCCAGATACAGAATGATATGCGTCAGGACAAAAACAACGAATACGCCCAGGATAAGGCCGGGCAGAACCCAGTTTTGATCGGTGGGGATGGTATCCGCGTTCAGCGCGATCAGGATGATCGCTCCTTCGATCAGCAGCAGGCTGATGATTTTCCGGATGACCAGGCCCCGAACGCGGGGCTCCTTATCGGAACGGGTGACCATGGCGGCTGCCGTGCCGATCAGGGCGTAAAGCAGGGGAGAGAAAAAGGCGTCATAACCGAAAACGCGGTCCCGATCCAGCAGGTTTCCCAGAATGATCATCAGCACGGTGATCAGCGTGACCAGCAGCGTATAAAGGCGGAGCGCCTGAATCAACAACTCTTTCCATTTCTTTTTAACCATCAGGATTCACTGCCTTTCAGAATCCGTTTCAGTTCCGGTACATATTTCCGGGAAATGATAATCTCTTCTCCATTTTTGAGAACGGCGGAAAACCGGCCGTTCAGGGCAGGACGGACAGAGGAGATCTTCATCAGGTTCACGATCATGCTTTTTGATATACGCAGGAAGCTTTTGCTTTTCAGCAGATCTTCCAGTTCGTACAGTTTCATCCGGATCTCATAGCTGTCTGACGCGGTATACAGGAAGACCCGTTCGTCCACTGACTCGGCGTAAAACAGATCCATAACGGGCACTTCAAAACGCTGTCCGTCCCGTGTGGCGCTGAGTTGACCCTGGCGGGATTTGACAAAGGAAACGATCTCCTGGATTTCATCTGTAATCCAGTGATACCGAATTTCCACCATCTCCGGCTCATTCTCCGGGATTTTCCGGATTTCCAGTTTCATCGGCCTGCTCCTTTATACCGCTGCTTTCAGTTTGCATGCAGTCAGTATAGCAGAGCAGGCCGGGAACCGCAATGCGGGCGTCAGCCTTTCAGGTGTTTCCAGTTCCAAAGGGAATAGCCGCCCAGCACAACGGCGCTGGCAACAATCATGATGACCATGGCCAGGACCGGTCCACCGAGCGTGCTGTTCAGCGCGTCGTCATTGGCGACGATGGAAAGGGCGTTGAAAATGCCGTGGAAAACGATGCAGGGAACCAGACTCTTTCCCTTATGGAAAAGGACGACCAGCGCGAAGCCGACAAAGACGGCGAAGATGATCTGGCCGACGGTGTCCAGGATGTTCTGGCCGTTGAACAGGTTTACGATATGTCCGACGCCGAAGGTAACGGAAGAAATGATGACTGCCCGGGACAGGTTTTCCTTTTCAATGGCTCTGAACAGGAATCCGCGGAAAATCAGTTCTTCCAGGAATCCGACGCCCAGCATGCTGATTACATAGCATGCGCTTTCCATCGGGGAAAAGCGAAGGACCGGGCTGAAGACCACCTTGTAAAGGCAAACCAGAGCCAGCGGCAGAAAAAACCAGGCGTCAGCCAGCCGGTACCGCGGCAGGAACAATCCGTATTTTTCAGCCAGGCCGTTCCGTTTCACCCACAGGAACAGGCAAAGGGCCATCACAACATGGAAAACAGCTGAAACCAGTTTATATGTTCCAACGGTTTCGCCCAGCATTTCCACCAGGCACGTGCCGACGACATAGATCGCGATCCATACCAGGGCGAAAGACAGTTCGTTCTTCTCATACAGTTTCTTCATGGTGCCAACCTCCGTTCGTTTCTTCGGGTAAAGGATACGGCACCGCAAAACCGAAATACAACAAAACGGCAGGTGAGATGCATTTTTCACAGGTAAGATGCTCCGGAACAGTGCTCGAGCAGAATCTGTATCAAACCTGCCGACCGGGCCACGCCTGCCAATCACTTGAATAAATAATGAAGAACGGATATAATATGGGTAAGCTTGAAAAAACCATATAAAGGAGCTGTTATACATGAAAAAGGCGATTCTTATCCTGTTGGCGCTTATGCTGATTGTGGTTTCCTCCCTGGCCTATGCCGAGACCGAAGGACAGAAACACAATTTCCTGACTTTTGAAGGACCTGACGGTACGGTTTATAACCTGTTTGTGATCACGAAGCTGAACTACGGCGAGGATCATAAAGTGGTTTCCGTTACCGGACATTTTGAACGGGCTATTATTGGAGAAGAAGGAGAAGATGAATCGGATACGGCGCCCGACTCGGAAGTGACTTATCCGCTGGCGGCGGACTTCAGCGCTGATATGGTCGCCAATATGAGTGATATTGACGAGTTCGTGAAGGTTACAGACCTGTACGAGTGGTATGTGGATTCCTATATCGGCCGTGAAAATTATGATGGACACGAACTGGTGTTCAGCTGTGACCAGACGCCGGAAGAACAGGAAATGGGGACATCTGACTTCTGGTTTGTAACGACGAAGATTGAGCTGAACGACGCGAACGAAATCCAGTACATGCAGTATGTATTCGTTGTCTGGGCCTGATAAGAGATATAAACAAACCAATCCCCGGTTTCATTCCTGAAACCGGGGATTGCTGTTTAAGAGGGAAGATGGAAGTTTATCAGATCTTCTGGATGTAATCGTTGGCGACGTAGCCGGTCCGGCCGGTCTGCAGGTCCATGACCTTGCTCCAGGTCTTGCCGCGGGCAATCACTTGCAGCGTGTCGCCGGCATTCAGGCGGCGGATGGCGCCGGAGGTCTTGTTGGGCTTGACGCGGAGGCCGACGCTGCGGTCGGTTTTCCCGTTCAGGGCTTTCGCGCTGACCATGTAGGGAGTCACGGCCACGAAGTTGTCGTCACGTTCGGTGATCTCAAACTTGCCGGGCTTCTGGGCAACCAGGAACTTCTTCTGCACATATCCGGAATAGTGATAATCGCTGATGGCGACCCAGCCGTTGCCGGCGTCGTAATCCACGTGGACTTTTGTGCCGCATTCCAGGCGGGTGATGCGGCGGGCGCTCGTGCTGGGCGCTTCACGGACGTTCAGGGTTTTACCGTCGGCGCAGTTGACCCACATGTCGTATCCGCCGAACTGATCGGCAGAGGCGAAGGCGGGAATCATCAGGGCGAAAACAGTTACCAGGATCACAGCGATACTAATCAGTTTCTTCATGGGGCTACCTCCCTTTCAGCGCTCAGTGAGCAGCTGTTTCTTTCTTCTCCGTCAGCGGTGCTTCATCACTGACACCTGTATATACGCAGCCGAAAGGGAAGGCGGCAGTAAAATGTGAAAAAAGGCAAAAAAATGGATCCGGAAACTTATCCGACAAGGAATACGCGGCTTCCGGATCCGGGGAGTCAGTGAAATGTATAATGCTTCGACTCGATGATTTCTTCCTCTTCCTGCTGGGCCTCAGGCTTTTCGTCGGGTTTGTTTTCTGCTTTTTGTGATTCTTCAGCATCTTCCGAATCATTCTTTTTGCTTCTCCGGGTAAAGAACCAGATCAGCCCGATGGCAATTCCGATAAAGAGGCCCGTGGATGTGGCATGGAGACGCCCGCCGTCCGCCAGCGGTAGCCGGAAAAAGAACTTAAGCGCATCCCCGAGCGACGCGCCGGTATTCATGACCGCAATCAAAAACAGGATAGTATTGTAGATCAAATACGCGCCGAATACACACAGAAAGATCCGGGTTCCGATGCGGAAGCCTTTGCTCCGGAACAGGCGCCTGAAGAAACCGATGAATTGCTGGAACATCAAGACGAAGTCCTCCGGGAAAAGATGAGAATAAGGTGCCGCGCAGTGAAAACAGGACGGTATTGCGTCAGTCAGCGGCAAAGACGCTGAGATCAACCCAGATGGCCGGCCGGACGCCGGTGGCGGAGTTTACGTCGTTGCCGGTACAGCGGCCTGTCATGTTCACAAGCCCCGCATACTTTCCGCTGCTGCCCGGCGTCCTCAGCCACCAGGAGGAACCGCCTTCGAAGACGAACAGGTTCTTCGACAGGGCGTAATCGGTGCCGGTGCACTGCCGGTCCGCATCCTTCTTGAAATGGCGGGTTGCCTCCGCGTAACTGAGGCAGAACACCTGATCCACCGTATCCTCACCGCCGTCGGTACGGTAAGTGGGGTCGCACTGATCCTGCGTATTGGCGACCGCTATCGGAAGGATCGCCGCTGCTTCCGCTTCAGTGAACGCCGTGTGGAGGAACTGGTCGTTCAGCGCAGCGCGCAGTGAGCAGGTCTGCCATCTTACGTTTTCGTTCTCCTCGTTGTACGGCATCCGGTCGATGATGTACCGGCTGAGCAGAAGCGCCTTGACGTCTTCTTTTTCCAGCACAATCCATTCGATAGGGGTTAAGTCGCTGCCTTCGGCGGTATGCGGATAGTAGCCAAAGGTGACGATATCGCCTGCGTTCACATCCGCCGGGATGCGGGAACGAAGGCCCTCTTCGGGTTCGGATTGCGGCGCAGCCTCTTCAGCGGGCTCGGCGGCGACCGGCTCCGTTTCGCCGGAGCTCCACTCCTGCGCGGTCAGCAGCCTTTGAGCAGCAATATCATAAATCCAGCCGTTTTCCCAGCTGTCGTCCTTGTTCCGGATGATGACGACAGCTGGTTCTTCCGTATCGGGTTCCAGGAAGAAACAGAAAGGCGTGGAGCCATCCCCGGACATCTGAATACCGCCCCAGGAGATTGTATGCTCCGGATCGCTGCCGATGGCGATGAAGAACGGGAGATGCTCCTCATCTACGGTAAAGCCGCCGCCGTCGCTGTCCTCTGCCATGTTGTAACCCTGTACGGTTACAATGTACATATTCCGGGTTTTCATCACACAGTCGGTTACGGTCAGCTGATAGGTTTTTCCTGAAGCAGTAATCTCGGCATAAGGCGCGTCGGCCGCGGCGGACGCAAACAGGCAGACTGCCAGCAGCAGGGAAAGGAACAGGGGCAGGATCTTTGAACGCTTTTTCATGACTTGTCAGCCTCCTCCCGGAACAGAATGTTGATCGGTGATGTTTCATTGTTTCCCTTACTTAGCGAATTATACCATACAGGTACGGGACGGACAACCCGGAAGGGAAACGGGCCGGCACTCCTTGACGCGGTTCTGTTACACATGGTAAAATAATAAATCAGAGCGAAACCCTATAGAAAAATACAATGTTCATAAAGGAGAGACGGGTATGCCGTTTATCGACACAAAGGTGACCGTGAAGGTTTCACCGGAGAAAAAGGAAATCATCAAACAGGAAATGGGCAGGCGCATTGCCGCGCTGAACAAGACCGAAACCTACCTGATGGTCGGGATTGAGGACGGGTATGACCTGTGGTTCGGCGGAAAGAAGCTGGACAAAGGTGCCTATGTGGCCGTCAGCCTGCTGGGGGACGCCCCGAAGGAATGCTATGAAAAGATGACGCGGCAGGTCTGCGATCTGATGGCGGAGCAGCTGAACATTCCGGGAAACGCCGTGTATGTGACCTACCACCCCGTAAAGGACTGGGGATGGAACGGCAGCAACTTCTGACCTGCAGGCGCAGGCCCATCTCATGACATACCGAACGGAGGGACAAATCATGAAAAAACTGATCGCGATACTGATGATCCTGACGCTGGCCATCGGGATGATCCCGGCCGGACAGGCGGACGACGACGGATTCCTTTTTGAACTGGAAAAAGTGATCCAGGGCGGAGAGGTTTACTGGGCGAGGGGGATTACCGGAATCTGGATCACGCTGGGTTCGGATGAAGGCTACAGCGCCCGGTTTACCGGCGTTTATGATGAAGGGGATACAGAACCGGAGTGCACATGGAGCGCCGCGAAGGACGGAGAGGAACAGCATATCATCGTGCATGCGCCGGAAGGGAAGGACTATCAATACACCATGAGCGACGACAGCTGCCGGCTGGTTTACCAGGGGGAGAATGACAGGCAGCTGGTGTTCATTCTGCGCGGATCCTCCCAGGACGAAGATAAACAGCCGGAGGACATTCCCAATACCACCATCGATTCCTCCGACCTGATGGTCAAGGCGTACGGTTTCTGCCCGGTCGACCTTGCCGAATGGGATGACGTCAAGATTCATTACCTGGCCAAGAACGCGAACTGCGTAATTACCTTTACAACGAAATACGGTGACTTCCTGTATGTGATGGACAGCATCACTGGCGAGCTGGTCGATAAGCGCGAGCCGGACATTGATGCGGTGCGGCAGGAAGAAGACTTTACGGAAGGTATTGACATGGAGGAAGCGCAGCGAATTGCCGAAGCAGCCAGCGGCGTGGACATTCTCGCAATCACAGACCGGAAAATTCACAAGACGGGAGATGTCTTCGAATATTCGTTCAATTCTCCTTACGGCCCTTTCGCTTATACGATTGACGCCAATACCGGAAAGATTATCGACCGGGTGGAGCCGGACAAGGATGAGGCCCGTTCACAGGAAGGATTTAAGGATCCGATTACGGTGGATGAAGCGCAGCAGATTGCGGAAGCTGTCTGTCCCGTGGACTTTACAGAGATCATAGACCGCAAGGTGGAGACGGACGAAAACGGCCTGTACATTGTTACGCTGAACACGAACTACGGCGACTGCATTTATCAGGTCGATCCCATCACCCGGGCGGTGACGGTACTCCAGGAGCCGGACATTGACGCTGCCAGGCAGGCGGGCGACGGAGCACCGCTCAATATCGACCAGATGTTCACAATCGCGGAAGCGGCCTGCCCAGTTCCCTTCCATCTGATCGACGGGCGCGAAGTGGCAGAGGCCGGAGAAAATGAGTTTTCAATCATATTGACTTCCGGAGATTATGTCTTTGTCTATACGATCAATACGCTTACGGGCGAGATCGTTGACCAGGACGTTCCGGAAGACTACGTGGCCCCGGAAGAAAGCAGGGATATCTACGGCGAAGCGATCGATGCCGCGGTGGCGGCGATCCCGGGCTTTGACTATAGTGGCGAAATCGGGGTGTCTGAAGCTGCCACGGGCGGGGATACGATCGTTACGGTCACGATCAACTGGAACGGCCAGCAGTATGAGTACCATTATTCAGCTAACGAGCGGAAACTGATCGACTGATCCTGAATACCGCTTTCACAGGGAGGAACCTGTATGGCACATGATGTATTTATCAGCTATTCCCACAAGGATAAGGCTGTAGCTGACGCGATCTGCGCGAGACTGGAGCAGGACGGCGCCAGGTGCTGGTACGCCCCGCGGGATATCCGCCCGGGCGCGGACTGGGCTGCTTCCATCATCGACGCGATTGAGGCGGCGAAGGTCATGGTGCTGGTCTTCACGGACGCATCCAACGCTTCACAGCAGGTGCTCCGGGAGATCAATAACGCGGTGGCCGCGGGCGTGGTGCTGGTTCCGTTCAAGCTGACTGCCAATCCGCCGAACCGGGGCATGCAGTATTACCTGTCCACGGTTCACTGGCTGGACGCCATGGACGGGCCGCAGGAGAAGCGGATCACGGAACTGAGCGAGCTGGTGCGTACGATCCTTAACCAGGAAACCGCGGGCGATGCCGGGAAAGTGATTTCACCGCCGCCCCCGCCGGTTCCGACGCCTACGAAGAGCAAGCTGCCCCTGATCGCGGGCATCTGCGCCGGGGTGCTGGTCCTGGCTGCCGTGATTCTCTGGCTTACCGGCGTCTTTGGCGGGGGAACTCCGCCGGAGGTAACCGCGACACCGGTTCCTCCGGTAACGGAAGAACCGACCGCAACGCCTTCTGAGGAGCCGACGGAAGCGCCCACGGAGGAACCGACCGCAACGCCGACCGAAGCGCCGACGGAGGAACCGACCGCAACGCCGACGGAAGCGCCGACAGAGGAACCGACCGAGGCGCCGACGCATACGCCGACGCCGTCTCCCACGCCCACACCGACAGAGATCCCGACGCCCACGCCGACGGAAGAACCTATCGATACGCCAACGCCGGAACCGACGAGGGAACCGACCTATTCCACCTCGGCGGACGATTATCTCTACGAAAAGGGATCCGGCGGCATTGTGCTGCAGAAATATATGGGCGACGCCGATGTGGTCATGATCCCGGCGGAGATCGACGGCGAAGCGGTGAAGCGGATCAAGGACGCGTGCTTCGAGAATCATACCGAAATCCTGAAGGTTGTGCTGCCGGACAGCATGCGGACCATTGACTATAAAGCCTTCCAGGGCTGCTCCCATATGCGTGAGCTTGAGATTAACGACGGCCTGTATGAGATCGGGGGCTGGGCGTTTGCCCATACCGCCCTGACCGAGGTGAAGCTGCCCGATTCCGTCAAAAAACTGGGATACGGCGCCTTCTACGGCTGCTCGCACCTGAAGGAGGTCGTTCTGTCGCCCTCTATCTGGATGCTGGGCGAGAACACGTTCCATAACTGCGCTACGCTGAAACGCGTCACCATTCCCGCAGAGGACATCACGATCAACATCGAGGCCTTTGAATCCAATAAAAAGATTACCCTGGTCGGCGTTCCGGGAAGCTACACCGAGAAGTATGCCAAGGCGAAAGGCCTGCAGTTTGAGGCATACGGCGCCGAGGGAACGGGAACAGACGGTGAATGAACCCCGGAGGGGAAAGATAGAACAAACAAAAACAACTGAACGGAGGGTCATATCATGAAAAAACTGATTGCAATCGTAATGGTGCTGGCGCTGGCCATGGGCCTGGTTACAGTCGGCCGGGCGGAAGAAGAAAAGGACGCCTTCACCTGGCAGCTGGAACGGGTCATCCAGGGAGACGAGGTCTACTGGGCTAAGGACATCAACAAGTTTTACGTGGATCTGGACAAGGAGGGCGGCGGCGCCCGGTTCACCAACTTGTACCGGGAAACAGAGGAAACACCTGAATTTTCCTGGGGCATTACGGAAGACAAGAAGAATGTTGTGCTCGAAAACGAGCAGTACGGACAGTATGTGTTCGCGCTTTCGGAAGACGTCTGCCGGATGACTTTCCAGGCCGGAGAGGACCGGCAGCTGGTGTTTGTGATGTGGTACTCCTCCGGGGAGATTAAGGAACAGCCGGATGACATCCCGAACACCACGGTTTCCAGCGATAACCTGACAGCGGAGCCGGAGCAGATGTGCGCGGCGGACTACACCCAGCGGCTGAGCACCTCGATTCGCTACCGGATGCCGGACGGCAACGCCGTCGTCACATACAACACGGATTACGGTCCCTTCCGGTATGTGGTGGATATCATTACCGGCAAAGTGATCGAGAAGGACGAGCCGGACCTGGACGCCGTCCGGGCGCAGGAAGGGTTCAGGGATCCGCTGAACGCGGAGGAGCTCCGCACGATCGCGGACGCGCAGCTGCCCATTGACAGCTCCATCGCCACCAACGTCAAATCCGCAAAGAGAGACGACGAGACAAGGGAATATACCTATGAGACGGTATACGGCACATTCATTTACGTGATCAACCGGTTTACCGGTGAAGTGGTGGAAAAATCGGAACCGGACGTGGAAGCAATCCGGGCCCAGGAGGGCTTCGCGGAACCCATCACTTCGGGACAGGCGCTCGATATTGCCCGGGACGCCAGCGGCCTGCAGGGCGGGCAGTATTCCAATCCCAAAGTGAGCAAAAACGGCGACAAAACCTGCTTTATCGTCACCTTTGATTCGGCTTACGGCAATTACAGCTACACCATCGAGATCGCGTCAGGCAAGATCGTGGAGCGGGAAGAGCCGGACGTTGACGCGGCCCGTGCCCAGGAGGGCTTTGTGGAGCCGATGACGGAAGATGAAGCGATGGATCTGGCCTCAGAAATCTGCCCGGTGGAAAGCACCGGGATTTCGAAGCGTCTGTGTTCCAGTGACAATGAAGGCGGCTGGATCGTGACCTATACGACCATTTACGGCGACTGCATTTATCACTTCAACGCAGACCGCGTACTGGTCGATAAAAGCGAACCGGATATTGCCGCGGCACAGGAAGCGGGCGTGAAAGAACCGCTGTCCGCTCCGCAGTGCATGGATATCGCAATCGATCTTTTCCCGCTGCAGGATTCCCTGCGGGGGACGACAAGGATTGTCCATAACAGCGACAATACCGTCAATGTCGTTCTGCCGACGGAGAAATACGGCGATTTCGTATACAAAATCGATCCGATGACCGGCGAATGCCTGGAAAAGACTGAGCCGGAATATGATTCAGCCGACGTGAAACAGCCTGCCAGCGCGGACAATGAGGAAGACCTCATGTGGGAAGCGATACACGCCGCTTACAAAACGCTGCCAGGATATAACTACGACGCGGAAGATACCCATGTGAAGACGGAACAAAAGGACGGGGACACCATTATCACCATCACTTTCACCTGGCACGGCGAAGCATACGAATTCCACTATTCCGTCAATGAACGGAAATTGGTAGACTGATTCGGAACAGATCCCGGAAGCCGGAGGCGACGCATACATGGCCCATGATGTTTTTATCAGCTATTCCCATAAGGATAAAGCGATAGCTGACGCGATCTGCGCGAGACTGGAGCAGGACGGAAGCAGATGTTGGTATGCCCCGCGGGATATTCGCGCAGGCGCGGACTGGGCTGCCTCGATTATCGACGCGATCGAAGCCTCCAAGGTCATGGTGCTGGTTTTTACGGATTCCTCCAACGCGTCGCAGCAGGTGCTCCGGGAGATCAATAACGCAGTGGCAGCCGGCGTGGTGCTGGTTCCGTACAAGCTGACCGCCAATCCGCCGAACCGGGGCATGCAGTATTATCTTTCCACGGTGCACTGGCTGGACGCCATGGACGGGCCGCAGGAGAAACGGATCACGGAACTGAGCGACCTGGTGCGGACCATCCTGAACAAAGAAACCGAGGGAGACACCGGGAAAGTGATTTCTCCGCCGCCTCCGCCGGTTCCGACGCCCAAGAAGAGCCGCCTTCCGCTGATTGCGGGCATCAGTGCCGGGGCGTTGGCCCTGGCCGCACTGATCCTCTGGCTTGCAGGTGCCTTTGGCGGCGGAACCCCGCCGGAGGTAACCGCGACACCGGTTCCCATTATTACAGAAGAAGAGACCGCGGAACCGACGGATGAACCGTCGGAAGCTCCCACGGAGGAAATAACCGAAGCACTCACCGAAGCGCCGACAGAAGAACCGACGGCTACACCGACCGAGGAGCCGACCGCCACACCGACCGAGGCGCCGACTCCTACGCCGACACCGTCGTCGACGCCCACACCGACGGTCATTCCCACACCCACGCCAACGGAAGAGCCCAAAGAGACGCCGACACCGGAACCGACGAGGGAGCCGACTTATTCCACTTCGGCGGACGATTATCTTTACAGCCAGGGATCGGGCGGCATTGTGCTCGAAAAGTATATGGGCAGCGCCGACGTGGTCATGATCCCGGCGGAGATCGACGGTCTGCCGGTGAAACGGATCAAGGACGAATGCTTCAAAAACCATACCGAGATTCTGAAGGTCGTGCTGCCGGACAGCATGAGGACTATTGATTACGAGGCGTTTTACGGCTGCTCAAACATGCGGGAGCTGGAGCTCAATGATGGCCTGTATGAGATCGGGGGCTGGGTGTTTGCGCATACCGGCCTGATCGAGGTCAAACTGCCGGAGTCCGTCAAAAAACTCGGTTACGGCTGCTTCTGCGCCTGCAGCAAACTGACAAAAGCGGTCCTTTCACCAGGCGTCCGCACCCTGGGCGAGGACACCTTCCAGACCTGCGCCCGCCTGACGCGGGTGGTCATTCCGTCGGATACCATCGATATCCATATCAAAGCGTTCGAGTCAAACGAGCGGCTGACCCTGGTCGGCGTTCCGGGAAGCTATACTGAGAAGTACGCCAAAGCGAAAGACCTGCAGTTTGAGGCGTACAGCGCTGACAACGAAGAATAATCCCAATTGATTCGAGGAGGACAAACGAATGAAAAGTTCACTGACGCGTTCCGCTGCCGCGGGTATCCTGATCTGCATGGGCTGCATCGTCAACCTGAAGGTTGGCGGCGGCATTCCCGGCGCAGTGCTGTTCAGCGCCGGGCTCTGGTTCGTGGTGAACTTTGACGCGGAACTGTTTACCGGGCGGGTCACCCGGCCGGACTACGATCCGCTGCAGAAACTGATTATGCTTGCGATGAATGTGGTTGGCGCCGGTGTATGCGGCATCCTGGCATCTATTTGCCTGCCGGATATCAAAGACGCCGCGCAGAAGATCGCCGCCGCCTACCAGGACCCGCTGAAGGTCATCTGGCAGAGCGTAATGTGCGGTATCTGCATGTATCTGGCCACCACACCGCCGAAGAACAAGGATATCGGCCGGCTGCCGTTCGTGGTTTACGGGGTGGCGCTGTTCATCCTGTCCTCCTACGCTCACTCCATCGCACTGGCCGGCTACGCCGCCATCGCGCAGGGAATCGCCTGGTGGGTGATCCCGCTGGCCGCAGTCGGGAACGCTGCCGGGAGTTATCTGATGAAGTTTCTGCTGACGCAGAAAAACAATTCATAATTCCCGATTCATCATTCATAATGATTTGCTGCGGAGGAGATCCCTCCGCTTCGCCTTCGGCTTCAGTCGGGATGACGGGCAGAAGATTGTGAACGGGTGGGAGGACGGAAAAATGTCGGAATCAGAAGGTGCAAGGCGGAGCCGGAAGGAAACCGCCGGCCTGCTGAAACGGTTCATTTCATACTACAAACCGCATAAAAAGCTGTTCGCCATGGACATGACCGCGGCGCTGCTTGTGTCGCTGATCGGCGTGGTTTATCCGATGATCACGCGCACCATGCTGAACACCCTGATTCCGGACCGGAACTACCGGATGATCGTGATCTTCGGCCTGACGCTGCTGGTGATGTATTTCATCAAGATGATGCTGAATTACTTCATCCAGTACGAAGGCCATATGATGGGTGTTTACATGCAGGCGCGGATGCGCACGGACCTGTTCGCCCACCTGGAAACCCTGCCGTACAGCTTTTTCGACCATCATGAAACCGGCAAGATCATGACCCGGATGACGAACGACCTGTTCGAAGTGGTCGAGCTGGCCCACCACGGGCCGGAGAATCTCATCATCTCGGTGCTGAGCATCGTCATTTCCTTTACCTACCTGAGCACAATCAATATCTGGCTGACGCTGATCATTTTTGCCTGCGTCCCGTTCCTGCTGGTGATTTCCTACAGCCTGCGGAAAAAGATGCGCCAGGCGTTCCGGGATTCCCGCACCGCCCTGGCGGAGATCAACGCCAGCATGGAAAGCTCCATCTCCGGCATCCGGGTGACGAAGGCCTTTACCAACGCGGACAAGGAAAAAGAGAAGTTCGAGGTTGGAAACGGCAAGTTTCAGAAAGCCCGGAAAGCCGCCTACAGCGCCATGGGAAGATTCCACAGCGGCAATACCTTTGTGACGGACGTGTTCAACGTGGTGGTGCTGATCGCCGGCGGCCTGTTCCTGTATAACGGGCAGATTCAGTTCGGCGATTATTCCGCTTTCATCGTGTCGGTGAATATGTTTATCGGCCCGGTGATGACGCTGATCAATTTCATGGAGCAGTTTGAAAACGGCGTGACCGGTTTTGAACGCTTCTGTGAGATCATGGACGAGAAGCCGGAAACGGACGCTCCGGACGCGCAGGACGCCGGCCAGCTGGAAGGCCATATTGAGTTCAGGGACGTCAGCTACGCCTATGACGAGGACAAGAACGTGCTGCGGCACGTGAATCTGAACATTGAAAAGGGAAAGACCTTCGCGCTGGTGGGCCCGTCCGGCGGCGGAAAAACGACGATCTGCCATCTGATCCCGCATTTCTACGACGTGGAGAGCGGGGAAATCCTGTTGGACGGCAAGGAGATCCACAGCCTGACGCTGGAAGGCGTGCGGCGGAACATCGGCATCGTGCAGCAGGATATCTACCTGTTCAACGACAGCATGAAGGAAAATATCCGCTACGGGAAACTAGATGCTACGGATGAGGAGATTATCCTGGCGGCCAAGCGGGCCAATATCCACGACTATATCATGTCCCTGCCGAACGGATATGACACGAACATCGGCGAGCGGGGCGTGCGGCTTTCCGGCGGCCAGAAACAGCGGCTGTCCATTGCCCGCGTTTTCCTGAAGAATCCGCCGATCCTGATCCTGGACGAGGCGACCAGCGCCCTGGACAATACCACGGAGATTCTGATTCAGCAGGCTCTGGATGAGCTATGCCGCGGCCGGACCACCCTGGTGGTGGCCCACAGGCTGAGCACGATCAAGAACGCGGATGAAATCGCTGTGGTATCTGACGGCCGGATTACCGAACTGGGTACGCATGAGGAGCTGATGGCGAAACAGGGAACCTATTACGACCTGTACCAGCTGCAGTTCCGTGCCAATTCGGGGATGATGTGAAAGACAATTCATAATTCAAAATTCATAATTCATAATTATGTGAGGAATGAAAAGAGTAGGGAAGAAGCATTGATTATACTAGGGTGTTTGTGGTAAGATAAGACGAAAAAACAAAAAGACAAAGGTGTCTCATGGAACGGAAAAAGATTGCAGTGTTCATTTCGGCGCTGTATGAGGGCATGGTCCGCGAGACCGTTGAAGGCCTGCTGGAGGCCGCGGGCAAAGAAAACGTCAAGATTGTTTTCTTTACCAGTTTTGCGGACAATCATACAAGCCAGAACTATGACCGGTATCAGGATTACGACACCGGTGATTTTGTCGTGTACCTGCTGCCGGACATGAAGGATTATGACGCGCTGATCTCTTTTGACACCTATATGACGGGCTCCTTTATTGAACCGATCGACCGGCTGAAGAAGGCGGTGTCCTGCCCGGTGGTTACGCTGGGTACCGTGAAAGAAGGCACCTGCAGTATCGTTAACGACCAGGAGCGTTCCTTCGGCGAAGTGATCGAGCATCTGATTGACGTCCACGGCTGCCGGGATATCATCCATATCGGCGGACCGCGGGAACGCTCTTTTTGTATGGAGCGGATCAATATTTTCCGGAATGTCATGACGGCCCGAAACCTTCCCTGCGGGGACGACCGGATCTATTACGGGACCCTCCGGCCGGAATGCGGCGAGGAAGTAGTGCCGCAGATCCTGGCGGACTATGCGGACAGGGAAGACAAAAAACTGCCGGACGCCATTGTCTGCGTCAATGACTATACCGCCATCGGTGTGATCCAGGCACTGGAAAACCGGGGATTCAAGGTACCAGACGACGTGATTGTGACCGGATATGACGATATCCTCCGGGCACAGTTCAATGAACCGTCCATCACCACGTCCGCTCAACCCTTCTTCAAGGTCGGATATACCGGCATGGATACGATGCTGAAGATCTTCCGGGGCGAAGCTGTCGAGCCGGTGACTGCCGTGCCGGGCATCCTCTGCCGCCGCCAGTCCTGCGGCTGCGAACCGTTCAACGTTTACCGGAAAGATATGATCCGGGATAAATATATCCGGACGGTGACCAACCTGGAAAGCCTGGCGCTTTCCAATACCAACCTGATCCTGGGCGGCGCCGTGGGTGATACGGCGGAGGATATCTATAACGAGATTGAGGAAGGCTGCCTGCGGGAAACCGGATTCAGGGACGCTGTGCTCTGCCTGATTGACGGCTGGGAGCAGCAAAAAGAAATCCAGCACCGTTATTCGCTGAAGGAAGAGACCTTCAACGTTGTTTGCGGCACCTGGCAGGGGAAACCCGTCAAGCGGCAGAGGCTGCGCAAGGGACAGCTGCTTCCGGACGAGATGATGGACGACGACAAACCTTACTACATTTTCCCGGTTCATCATCTGCAGTACTTCCTGGGATACTTTATCGTCAATCCGGAACTGCAGGGAATGGAACAGCTCCATATCAAATCCTGGCTGGTGTCCATCAGCACGGTCCTGATAAACTGGTATTTCCGCAACCGGCTGACGGATACGGTGGCTGAGCTGGAAGTACTGTACCAGACGGATATGCTGACCGGCCTGTACAACCGCCGCGGGTATTACCGGTTCTTTGAAAGCTATTATGAGGAATGCCGGGCATCCGGGACGGAGCTGGCGGTCTTCCTGATCGATATGAACGGCATGAAGAAAATCAACGACCGTTACGGCCACGGCGAAGGCGATTTCTGCCTGTGCACGATTGCCGAGGCGATGAAGAAGAGCGCCCTCAACGATGAAATCTGCATCCGCACCGGCGGCGACGAATTCGTTGTGCTGGCAAAGAACTATAACCAGTCCCGGGAGGCAAGATATATGAGCCAGGTCCGGGAACATATTGCCCAGGCGCTGCGCAGGGCAGGGAAACATTACCAGTTCACGGTCAGCATCGGCTGCTGCCGGGACGTTCCGAACCCGGACGGCACGGCGTCCATCCAGAGTGAAGCCGAAAAGTTCCTCCGGGCAGCCGACCAGGCGATGTATGAGGAAAAACAGGCAAGCAGCGAACGAAGAGATTAACCATTAATTCATGATTCACAATTCATAATTCAGAATTATTACAAACGACCCCGGCTGAATAATATCAGTTGGGGTCGTCCTGTATGATTCCTTCTAAATCAAGAATCCGGTCCAGACTCAGGATGGTCTCACGGGGCGGGGTGCCGTCCCCGAGGAGGATCAGTTTCTTTTCGACAGTATCCAGGCGCTTTGCCCGGCCGGATACGGTTTCATAGCGGCCGCCGGCTTTGCGCTGATCCGGAACGAAGACCAGCACGGAAACCTCCGGCCGCTCCCCGGCGGCCAGACGGGACGCAAGAAGACGGAAGATCCGGTCCAGCCGGTCCAGGTCCGATTCGCCCGGGGCAATCTGACGGTCTGTCAGCCGGGCTTCCTCTCCGACCATCTCGTCATAGCCCACCAGCGCCGCGAAGGGCGCGAACTGGGCTGCCCGGTCATGCAGGCTCATGTGCCGGAGCTTTTCAGACTGATGATGGGGGAGATCAATGATATCCGCGTAAACCTGACGGGGATCAGGGTGTAATTCAGAATTCATAATTCACAATTCATAATGATATTCAATCGAAGTAAACAGTAACAAATGGAAGCAATCAAAACAATTCATGCGCGGTGGCCGCCGACCTGGCCGTTGCGCTGGATGGTGGTGCCGCCTTCCTCCAGGTTCATGCCCTTGAGCATGGCGTTTTTTCCGAAACGTTCCTGGATTTCCAGGGCGGCTTCCTGCAGGCGCTTTTCCCGGGCGTCCGCGGCGGCTTCCGCCTCCTTCCGCCGGGCCAGCTCCTCGTAGTCCGTGAACAGGTCCAGCTGCAGCGGCGCTTCTTCCGGAATATCCTTTTCCCGGATCAGCCCGGCGGCAACCACGTAAAAGCGGCGGATCAGCAGGTCCGGGGAGACGATCCGGTTGTACAGGTCCGCCATTGCGTCCGATATGCGCCGGGTGCTGCTGGTCCAGCGGTCCAGGTTGGCGGTGCTGTGGGCATGCTTCGGGACGACCCGGCCGTAGAAGTCCACCGCCAGGTCCCCGGTATAAACTGCCCCGGTGGAAGCAACCTGATAGACGGAATCCTTTACGGTCCGGCCCTCATGCTTCAGCTTCAGGCTTTCCCGGTCATAGCACACGGTCAGCTCCAGCTTCCGGGTGACCAGCTTCTTTCTGACCAGGTCCAGGGTCAGCAGATCGGTCATTTCCCGGACGATCAGGCGGCCTGTATCGAAGCTGCAGGCTTCGGAAAGGACCTGGCCGCTGCTGAGACTGTTGGATTCCGGCCGGTAGGACTTGATTTCCGATATGGTGGTTGGCTCCCAGCCCCAGGCGTGGTCGATCAGCAGTTCTGCGTTGATTCCGAAGGCCTTGTAGAACAGGTCCTCGTTCTTCAGGCTCAGCCGGGCGATGTCGCCCATCGTATAGCAGCTGAGCTTTTCCAGCCGCCGGGCGATGCCGTGGCCGACGCGCCAGAAATCCGTCAGCGGCTTATGGCACCAGAGCAGCTCCCGGTAACGAATCTCGTCCAGTTCCGCGATGCGGACGCCGTCCCGGTCCGCCGGGACGTGCTTGGCCACGATGTCCATGGCCACCTTCGCCAGGTACATATTGGTGCCGATCCCGGCGGTGGCGGTGATGCCGGTGTTGTAGAGCACGTCCCGGATCATGGTCATCGCCAGTTCCCGGGCGGTCATGCCGTAGGTTTTGAGGTAGCCGGTGACGTCCATAAAGCATTCGTCAATGGAATAGACGTGGATATCCTCGTCGCTGATATATTTCATGTAGATTGAAAAGATCTTCGTGCTGATCTGCTCATACAGTTTCATCTGCGGCGGGGCAACGATGTAGCCCAGTTCCAGGGAGGGATTCGCTGCCAGCTCCCGCGCGTCCGTGGAGACGCCGGAGAAACAGGGCTGCCCGTCCTCACCGCGGGAGGCTTTTCCCAGCCGGACGGCATTGCGCAGCCGGTCCGCGTTGATCTCTTTCACCCGCCGGATGACATCAAAAAGCCGCACACGGCCGGGAATGCCGTATGCCTTCAGGCTGGGAGTGACGGCAAGACAGATGGTCTTTTCCGTCCGGGTGGAGTCCGCCACGATCAGGTTGGTGGTCAGCGCGTCCAGGCTCCGGACGGAACATTCCACGGACGCGTAGAAGCTTTTCAGATCGATGGCGATGTAGGTCTTTTGAGAATTCATAATTCACAATTCATAATTCATAATTAAGAATGAGAGGCCGTTTCCTAAATCAAAGATTTGGACGACTCCACAAACCAGCGGCCGAGGGAACAGGAGGAGGGAACGCTGCTGCGCTCGAAAAAGAGGCTGCGTTCCTTTCCGCAGATCAGGACGGTATAGCAGTCCAGCAGGCGGTTTTTGCAAGAGGGGCGGAGGGCACGGACATCCTCAATCCGGAAAACACGCCCGTCCGGCCAGGTGATGGCCCGGGGCAGCATATAGCCGGTGGCGTCAAAATCGGACGAGACCTGGACGTAAACCCGGTCCGGCATGAAGAGCCCCCCTTTATTAATTCATAATTCAGAATTCATAATTCAGAATTATTACTTTATCCATGAAAGAATTGTAGCACAACACATGAGGAAATACAATACAAAAGCACAAAATAATTGTGCAAATATTAATACAGGAAAAAGTAGATGCCGAACCAATGGATGACCGCGCCGAAGAAAACGAAGAAATGCCAGAGGAAATGAGCGCCTTTCCGCTTCAGCGCAAAGGGGATAATGCCCACGGTATAGATGACGCCGCCGGCCAGTGTGAAGATGAAGAGGGGAAGGTTTTCCCGGACCATACGGGGCAGGAAGATCAGCCCGACCCAGCCCAGCACGACGAATAGTACAGGATGCAGGACCCGGGGACGGCCGGGGCCGAAGATCGCGACAAAGGTGACGCCCAGCAGGATCAGCGCCCACTGGACAATGCAGAGCGTCGTTCCGGTCTGCCCGCGCCAGAAAAGCAGCCACATGGGTGTGAAGGTGCCGCCGATCAGCAGGTAGATGGAAATATAGTCAAACCGCCGCCAGAGACGTTTGACCTTTGTGCCCCAGCGGAAGGAGTGGTACAGACAGGACATCAGGAACATCATCAGCAGGCAGACGCCGTAGACGATCGCGCAGAAAAGGCCTGTGGGCGTATGGGCTTTCAGGATCAGCAGCACCAGCCCGGCCACGGCAAACAAAGCGCCGATGCCGTGGGTGACGGCGTTGCCGATCTCTTCCATCAGGGAGCGCTTCGGCGGCTCGTTATGGGCATGGGGCTTCTTTTCCATGACAGTACCTCTTTCCGTTCTGTTGACAGGGAAAGAATATCACAAAACAGGATCCGTTTCCATGAAAAAACGGATCGCGAACAATTGACAGAAAAGAACCTGTTTTGATAAAATATACTTTAATTATACGGAGGGAGGATATCAGGGATGCTGCAGGACAGAATCAGGGAAGGGCTTACTTTTGACGACGTGCTGCTGGTACCGGCCAAGAGCGAGGTGCTGCCGCGGGACGTGGACCTTTCAATCCAGCTGGCAAAGAACATTAAACTGAATATTCCTATGCTCAGCGCCGCAATGGACACAGTGACGGACAGCCGGATGGCGATCGCCATGGCCCGTGAAGGCGGACTGGGCATTATTCATAAAAACATGACGATTGAGGAGCAGGCCGCGCAGGTTGACAAGGTCAAGCGCAGCGAGCATGGCGTCATCACCGATCCCTTCTTCCTGAGCCCGGAGAACCTGATCTCCGACGCGGAAGAACTGATGAGCCGCTACCGCATCAGCGGCGTGCCGATCACCCGGGAAGGGAAGCTTGTCGGCATCCTGACCAACCGGGACCTCCGGTTTGAAACAGATTACAGCCGCCCCATCGGCGAGGTCATGACCAGTGAAAACCTGATCACCGCGCCGGAAGGCACCACCCTGGAGGAGGCCAAGAAGATCCTGGCCGGCCACCGGATTGAGAAACTCCCGATCGTGGATAAGGACGGATACCTCCGCGGCCTGATCACGATCAAGGATATTGAAAAGACAAGCAAGTATCCCAACAGCGCCAAGGACGCGAACGGCCGGCTGCTGTGCGGCGCCGCGGTGGGCGTCACGAACGACGTGTTTGAGCGGATTGACGCGCTGCTGGCCGCCAAGGTTGATGTAATCAATATTGACACGGCCCACGGCCACAGCCTGGGCGTGCTCCGGCAGGTGGAGAAGATCCGCAGCAAATATCCGGATATCACGCTGTTTGCCGGCAACGTAGCGACGGCGGCGGCCACCCACGACCTGATTTCCGCCGGCGTGGACGCCGTGAAGGTCGGCATCGGCCCCGGTTCCATCTGTACCACCCGTGTGGTGGCCGGTATCGGCGTACCGCAGATCACCGCGATCTCCGACTGTGCGGAGGAAGCTGACAAGTACGGCGTCCGGGTCATCGCGGACGGCGGCATCAAGTACTCCGGCGATATCACCAAGGCCCTGGCGGCGGGCGGAAGCTGCGTCATGCTGGGCAGCCTGCTGGCCGGCACCGAGGAGAGCCCTGGCGCGATGGAAATCTATCAGGGCCGTTCCTTCAAGGTATACCGCGGCATGGGCAGCCTGGCGGCCATGAGCGTGGGCTCCAAGGACCGCTATTTCCAGGAAGGCCAGAAGAAACTGGTTCCCGAAGGCGTCGAAGGACGCGTACCCTACAAGGGAACGCTGGCGGATACCGTCTTCCAGATGGTGGGCGGCCTGCGCGCCGGCATGGGTTACTGCGGCGCGAAGAACATCGACGACCTGCGGAAGAACAGCGAGTTCGTCCGGATCACCGGCGCAGGCCTGGCGGAGAGCCATCCGCATGATATCTCCATCACCAAGGAAGCGCCGAACTATTCTCGGAGCAACTGATCAATTCGTAATTCATCATTTATTATGATTGAATTAGGAGAATGAACGATGGGTAAAAGATTTTACAAGCTGGCGGGAGCCACGGTCAGGCTCTTCAGCCCCCGGATGAAAACGGAATGGGAAGTGCCATTTGAGGATGGTCCCTGCGTTTTCGTCGTGAACCATGCCGGGTCCAGCGGGCCGGTGGATATGTGCGCCAAATTCCCGCTGCGGGAAAAGATCCATCCCTGGGTCAACAGCGAAATGCTGTCCGCGAAGGAAGTACCCGAATACGTCCGGAAAAGCTACTGGTGGAAGCCGGATACCTTCTTCGCCCCGCTGAAGAAGGTAACGATGCCTTACGTCGCCGCGGCGCTGATGCCGCCCTTCCTGCGCAGCACCCCGTATATCCCGGTGTACCGCGACCAGCGGATCATGCTGACGTTCCGCCAGAGTATCCGCATCCTGCAGAAGGATCACTACCTGCTGCTGTTCCCGGAAATTCCGGCGCCCGGCAAAAACAGCCGCAGCCGGATCAACACCGGGTGGCTGCGGCTTGGACAGCTGTGGTACAAGGCCAGCGGCAGGGCCCTGAAGATGTATCCCGTCCATGTGGACTACAAAAAGCACCTGTTCAAGGTGGCGGCTCCGGTCAGCTACGATCCTACCCGCCGCTTCAGCGAACAGGAAAAGGAACTGGCGGAGAAACTGACCAAGGGACTCCGGGGCGAGTAAATACAATTCATAATTCAGAATTCATAATTCATAATTATGGATTCAGGAGACAGAATTCAGGAATAAAGTAATTGAAAAGAGCAGTCTTTATGGCTGCTCATTTTGCGTGGGCTGCGGTTCCGGATCTTCTGCAGGCTCCGGGGCGGTAATGGTGTCCCGGCAGAGGATTCGGAGGAATTTCTGCGCGTTATCCGGGTTTTTGCCGGTAATGATCATGCAGAGATATCCGTCTTTCGCCCAGGCGTATTTTCCGAGGCCGGGGAGCTTGTCCTGCGGGATTCCGTAAAGATGGGTTTCCCCGGTTTCCGTTTCCCTGCGCCAGCCGCTTTGCAGGTTGACGCCGGCGCTGTCAAACAGGGCAAGCAGTTCCGCATCGTCTTCCAGCGGGATCAGGGAGCCGCTGGCCGCGTAATTCAGGAATTCCTCCCGGGCCAGCAGATATACGTCGCCTTCACCTGCGGCCATGTAGGTCATCACCTGCATCGGGCCGTAACTGTCATCGGTCATCAGCAGGATGGGTTTCATTTCCTCCATGTCGGACATTTCTGTTTCGCGTACGTGATCCATGTATTCGGTCAGCGTCGGCTCATCCATCAGGCCGTAAACATAGAAGCCGATGGTCTTTTCCCGCGGGGGATGATAGGCCGTCAGCGTATAGAGCATATCCACCAGGCCGACGGCGAGCACCGCGGCCAGCAGGTATTTCCACCAGTTGTAGGTCAGATGCTGTTTCAGCCTGGCGGAAGTGAGAGGTGTTTTCATGTTTTCCCTCCGGAAGGTGTTTCATTATCCTTCGCAGTTATATCGCAGTCCTCTTTGAAAAGCTGCAAATACTATTGTGCAGAAAACTGTCCCTGACGTCAAGATGCCCGGGACCGGAAAACGATGTATGATTATTCCGGCAGGATCATCTCGTCCTTCATGGACACAAATCCGGCGGATTCATACAGGGGCCTGCCCATTGAGGTGGCTTCCAGGGTGATAAAGCTGATACCCCTTGCTTTCGCGTCGCTGATCAGGAGATCAAGCATTCGCCGGGCAATTCCCTGCCTTCTGTATTCCGGCCGGGTGTACATATTCATAATATAAGCCTTGTTTCCACTCGGATTATGGTATGTGGGCATGACCTGATAGTAACTGATTCCGCCCGCGCCCGCGAACCGGTCGCCGTCAAAGGCCAGGAAGGCGGTATGCGTCCCGTCCCGAAGCGCCTTCCGGTAATACGCATATGACTGACGTTCAACCTCTGTCATGTCGGTATCGTCGGATAACCCGTTGGCGGCGCGGAGTACTTCGATCCTTGTCTTTGTCAGAAGGTCAATATCCTCAGCCGTCGCTTTCCTGTACTTCAGATCCATGATCATCTCTCCATGATTGAAAATAGAGCGCTTTCATCCGCTCAGACAGGTGTTTGGAAATTTTGCAGGTCTTGTTTTTCGGCTTTTTCGACAAAACCGATCAGGTCCAGCAGGCTTGTAATGATCCATTCCCCTGGCTTTTCAGCTTTTCTGTCTATCAGGAAGGAGGTGAATCCCAGCGCTCTCGCGCCGTCAGCCTCCGGCGGATAATCGTCAATATAGATGCTTTCTTTCGCGGTGACCCCAAGAGAATCAAGCGCGGCATTGAAGATGCGGGGAGACGGTTTGCCAGCTCCGACCAGGGAGCTGGTGATAAAGGAAGAAAAGTATCCCGCTATGCCAAGCTGCTGCAAAGTATACTCCAGGGAAGGGGAGGTATCGCTGATCACGCCCATCTTTAAGCCACGTCCGCGGAAGTAATCCAACACCTCAACGCTTTCAGGGAAAAGAAGCCGGTCATTGTTGCACCACAATTCCGTGAAAAGCAGATTTGCCCTTTCCTCAATCCTGTCTTCCACGCCTTCCCCGATGAGCAGGTACTGATAGTAGCGGCGAAAAAACGCTTTTTCATCCTCAAGGTTTTTATACCAGGGTTTTCTTCCTTCTGCTGCCAGGTTAAACAGCGCCATCGTCTTGTCATATGGAAGTTCCAGCGGTTTTCCGCTCCAGGATGAGATGATTTCGTTCTGCCAATCCACCTTTTCCGGGTTGTAATACGTCAGCGTATTGTCTCTGTCAAAAAAGACAGCTTTGAATTTCATGTTCGTTCTTCCCTCGCTGCTTTGATTTCAGCACATTCCAATTGACCTTATTAATTCCGGATTTCCTGATCTGTATCTGCCTGATAAACTTGTGATTTTGCCAATGCAAATTCAATTTCATCAAGTCCATCTCTTATCGTGTTTTTTCTTCCTGTTTTTTCAAAACCCATTCGCAGATAAAGCCTTTCGGCATCAGCGTTATTCTCCAGAATCCACAGCGTTGGCGTTTCTGAACATTGGTTTATTGCAAATTTCAAAAGCTTTGTTCCATAACCCATATTCTGTTTGTCTGGAAGGATATAAAGGTCTTCAATTAAACTGCCGGTAACTGATACTATTCCCAGCGACATTTCCTCGATCAGCATAAACAGTTTGCTGCCGGAATTGATTTTTCTTTCCAGATATTCACGCTGTCGTTCCGGTGTGTGTTGTTCTATGAAGTCAGTTGAACAAAAGGAACGATGGGATTCTTTCCAGGATATGGAATGTATCGCAGCTGCTTCTGAAAGACTTGTTTTGTCAACCGCCACAATCATAATACACCTCTGAAAGCCCTGATTTGTCGATCGTTCAGCAAATTGAAATTCAACCATCCAGAGTACGGTAATACGGACAGATGTTTTCAAAATGCCCGTCTTTCATCCGGAATCCGCCGGGGATGGTACCAAGCTGCACAAAGCCAAGCCGTTCATACAGATGCCGGGCGTGAGTGTTGCTCTCCACTACCGCATTGAACTGCAACACCCGGAAACCAAGCTCTTTTGCCTTCTTCAGGCAATCCAGCACCAGCTTTTCGCCGATATGCTGCCCGCGCACAGAGGAGGAAACCGCATAGCTCGCGTTACAGATATGCCCGCAGCGCCCAACGTTGTTCGGATGCAGGATATACAGCCCGACGATCTTTCCGTCCGTGTCTGCTACGCCTGTATAACTCTGGGACGCAAAAAAAGCGCTGCCGCTTTCTCTGTCCAGGCAGTCTTCCTGCGGGAAGGCAATCCCTTCCTCAACGATTTCATTCCAGATCGGGATCATTTGTGCCAGATCTGCCCGGGTGTATGCTCTGATCTGCATAAAGCAGTTTCTCCTCCTTTGGGTATCGTTCCGCATACTGGAATTCGCCGTGTGGTTCCCGGATTCCTTTCAACTGGATCCTCATACGGAAACCATGGATTGGAAGCAGGAAACAAGCAGGAAAAACAGGAATGGAGAGAGAATACTTAATCAGAAACAGACAGCATTCCTGACGACAGCGAGTATAACAGAAAGGAAGGAAGTTTTCATGAAGTATCAGCCGATCATCACCGTAGGGAGACAGTACGGTTCCGGCGGCCGCTATGTGGCCAGGCTGCTGGCGGAAAAGCTGGGGATTCCTTTCTATGACAAGGAGCTGCTGGCGGAAGCGTCACGGGACAGCGGCATCTGCCAGGAACTGCTGGAAAGCTACGATGAAAAACAGGGGAAGAACCTGCTCTTTTCCCTGATCAGCGGCGCGCAGACCCGGGGTGAGACGGGCTCCATGTATCTGGATATGCCGCTTAACCATAAGATCTTCCTGGCCCAGTTCGATACGATCCGCCGGATTGCCGATGAAGGCCCCTGCGTCATCGTGGGGCGCTGCGCGGACTATGTGCTTCGGGATCATGAAAATGTGATCAACGTATTTATCAAGGCGAAGGATGAGGACAGGATCCAGCGCATCATCAAATACAACGGCGCCGATCCGGTCAAGGCGGAGGAAATCATGCGCAAGGCGGACAAGCAGCGCGCATCCTATTACAACTATTACGCCACGGGTACCTGGGGCGACGTGAGCAATTACGATCTCTGCGTGGATACCGGCACCCTGGGCATCGAAGGCTGCGTGGACTTGATCTGCAGGTGCGTGGAGATCAAACAGAATAAAGCGGAGAAAGAAGAAAAAGAATGGTAAAACGGATATGCGCGCTGCTCCTGGCGCTGCTTCTGCTGCCCGGGTGCTGCCTCGCTGACCTGAAACTGAGAGATACAACCCCGGCGCAGAAGGCGCTGAAAACCTATATTCAGAATGCGAACGGCTTCCTGTCAGATAACGGGGAGGAAGTGCTTAACCGCGTCTTTGACGAACAGAATACGGTTGTGGAACTGGGGGTTACGGTGGCGGACGACGCGTTCGCGCCGGAACATGTGACCCTGACGGTCTACCTGTATTATGACACCATCAATTATATCCTGCTCCGGGTGGATGACCCGGCCCGTTTCGCCAACATTGCGGGGGCCTTCCGTCAGGCGCTGAACCCCCAGACCATGTCGACGGAGGAAGCGCTCAAGGTTCCGGCTCAGCGGGCGAAGAAAGCCATTGAGGCCCCCACGGACTCCTTTGAGGACGAAGTGGAGGAAGAGAAGCTGAACGGGACGAACTTCCGGGAATTCTACGCCTATTTCCCGAACCAGTATTATGACGGCGTCAACTGGATGCAGTTGATGATCATCTTTCCGATCAAGGGATACTGGAACGAAGAGACGGGGATTACCGACAACGAATCTGAACCGAAGACGCCGGACCGCGACAGCGACCAGGATGCGGAATATGACGGTTATTATTCCACAGACGACTATGAGCACCTGAGGATCTTTACGACGGCTACGCCGGAACCGGATTCTGCGGCGGCCGAATACGACGATTTCTACAAATAGTTGTTTCTGTGTTGTTTTTCTACCGGCTTGCTTGTTTCTCTCTGCCCGAAGGAATAAAATTTCCTGGACAGAGAGTTTTTTTGATGAGGAGACAACCATGAGCAAGATTCAGATGAAAACGCCGCTGGTGGAGATGGACGGGGACGAGATGACCCGGATTCTCTGGGCTGAGATTAAAAAGGAACTACTGGAACCCTTTGTGGACCTGAAAACCGAGTATTATGATCTGGGGCTGAAGCACCGGGATGAGACGGACGACCAGGTAACTGTGGACAGCGCGAACGCGACGAAGAAATACGGCGTCGCAGTCAAGTGCGCGACGATTACGCCCAACGCCCAGCGGGTGGAGGAATACAACCTGAAGGAAATGTGGAAGAGCCCGAACGGCACGATCCGCGCGATCCTGGACGGGACGGTCTTCCGCGCGCCGATCCAGGTGAACGGGGTGCATCCCACCGTGCGGACCTGGAAAAAGCCCATCACCATCGCCCGCCATGCCTACGGCGACGTATACAAGAACTCGGAGATCCGCGTCCCCGGCGCCGGGAAGGCGGAACTGGTGTTCACGGGCGCGGACGGGAAGGAAATCCGCCAGACGGTCTTTGATTTCAAAGGCCCCGGGATCATCCAGGGGATCCATAACCTGGACGCCTCCATCACGTCCTTTGCCCACAGCTGCTTCCAGTACGCTCTGAGCGTGAAGCAGGACCTGTGGTTCTCCACCAAGGACACGATCAGCAAGACCTATGACCACCGCTTTAAAGATATCTTCGCGGAGATCTATGAGACGCAGTATAAGGAAGCCTTCGAAAAGGCCGGCATCACATATTTCTACACCCTGATCGACGACGCCGTTGCGCGGGTGGTCCGCTCCGAGGGCGGATTCATCTGGGCCTGCAAAAACTACGACGGCGACGTGATGAGCGATATGCTGGCCACGGCATTCGGCTCCCTGGCGATGATGACCTCCGTCCTGGTCAGTCCGAACGGGCAGTTTGAGTACGAGGCGGCCCACGGCACCGTGACCCGCCACTACTACCGTTACCTGAAGGGCGAGGAGACCAGCACCAACCCGGTGGCGACCATCTTCGCCTGGAGCGGCGCGCTGCGCAAGCGCGGCGAGATGGACAACCTGCCGGATCTGCAGGCGTTTGCCGACAAACTGGAACAGGCGACGCTGGACACGATCAACGGCGGCGTCATGACCAAGGACCTGGCGCTCCTCTATGAGGGAGAGGCAAAGGCCGTAAACAGCCGGGAATTTCTGGCGGCGATCCGGAAACGGCTGGAAGCGTAAATACTGACCTGAAACGGCGTGGAGACACGCCGTTTTTTTCGTTGACCATACCGAAAAGACCGGATACAATACTGTTGAGGGCGCATCGGACAGGAGATGAACTCATGAAAAAACAACATTGGATCCTTCGCTGGCTGTTTATCACGATATTGATCGTGCTTTTCGGGTCATACGTGAATCCGCTGATCCGGCGAAGCCTGCCGCCCGTACAGGAAACAAGGGCGGAACGGATCTACCGCCAGTACATTGCGCCGTGGATCGAGGATATGCGTACAGTCTCAAAATACGGCGACGATCCCTGCCCCCTGAACGTGGAAGGCTGGAGTGAACTGACTGAAAAGGAACAGGACGATTTCCGCAGGTTCATTGTCTATCGTTCGTCCCAGGATATATTCCCCATGGACGTGACGGAGGGAATGATTCCGGTGGTGCTGTACGAAACAATCGGCTCCCTGAACGGTGTGCTCAGGATCAAGGAAGACGGGCTGCTGATCCTGGAACACGACGAAAAGGCGAAGAAAATGCTGGAGCCCTACCTGTGCAAAAACTGCGGCGGAACCGGCATTGCCCTTGCGCCCAGAGACAGCTGCACAGACTGCTACGGCACCGGGACGATCACTATCAAATGCGCGAAATACAATCCGGAAACCGGCTGGGAAGACGTGAGTATCCCGTGTTATTCCTGCCCGGACGATGTATGCCCGGTCTGTCATGGAATCCGGTACTGCCCCGTTGAGGAGGTGAAGTGACATGAAGAGAAAACTGCTTGTTATCCTGCTGGCTGTTTCTGCGCTTCTGCTCGTTTTTGCCGCCGCGGAGGAAACCGAACCGGGCTGGACCGAAACGCCATATGATGAGGTAAACAGGATCTGGGAATGGCATTTCGGAGATCTTGTAATCCGCATTCCCGGACACTATGAGGTGAGGGGTACGGCGAAAAACGTGCTGGCCTCCACCGTCGCCTATGACGAAGTCGGTGTTTATGCTCATTCCATCAAAATCGAGCTGGTATCGCCGGACTCCAAAACCGGCAAGGCGTTGCAGCAGCATGAAAAGAAAAAGAATTATGACAAAGCGCTCACTGCAGTGATTGAAGCCCAGTTCACAAAGAAAGAGTACGACAAGGACCTGGTCTCCCGGCTGCAGGGAACGCCCGATGGAACGGACGTGATGATCACCCGGCAGGTCAAGGGAACAACCTGGTGCAGCACCTACGCGGCGCTCCGGATTGACGGGCAGTATTTTCTCATTGCCTCTTCCGCCTACTCGGAGGAAGAGGCCCGGGCAGGGATGGATAGCTGCCTGAACAGCCTGACCTGGAAAGGAATCCGGATTCGCTTTGACACAATGAAGGGACCCGTGCAGTATACCGACGGGTACGAATCCGCTCCCCAGATCTCCAATCCGCTTCGCAGGACGGTTTCTGCTGCTGTTGCGACCGATGAGCAGGGCGTGCAGCAGTGTGACGTGACCGAATACGGATTTACCTTTGCCTGTCCTTCCGGAGTTCACCTCCTGATGGCGGATTCCCCGGACGAGGCATGGGAACATGTGATGGACATGCGGCTGTATAACTTCCGCCTGGAAACGGCGAAGAATCTGCCGGAACCAGACACGACGCAGGAAAGCAAAGTGTCAGGCCCCTCCAACAGCAGTCTGACAGATGCGGTGAATGCGAAACGCGCAGAGAATATCCGGATCGCTTTTTGCGCCCTGATGGCGCTGAAGCGCTCCTTTGAGGACGGCTCCTGCCTGGGCATTTCCCCTGAAACCGTCGCGCTGATCGCCCCCGAAGGAGCGGTTGACTGGAACCTGAAGATCAACGTCGGACCGGAAGGGGAGTTTTCGGAAAAACAGGCGGCAGAGGAAAAGACGCTGAAGCCGCTCCTGGACCGGGAAACGAAGGCGAGCGCCAACTGCGCCCGTACTGTCTCGGAGAAGGGTTTCCGGACGATCGGCTCAAAGACATACGCTTATCTGTACGACGCTTCCTCCTTCCAGTGCCGGTTTGCGTATTTTACCTTCCATAAGGGAAGGCGGATTGAGGTGATTCTGACTGTGACAAAACCGAAACGCGCAGAATACCTCGACCTGGTTCCGTTCGCGGAGGACCTGCTGGGACGGTTCAGTTATACAGACTGACCGCAGCCGGAAGGGGAAATGTATACAGACGGTGAATCTTGACGTATGATACAGCCAATTGTATAATAATGACAGACATCCTGGGGTTCGCGACAGCTTTTCGGTTTTCCCCACATTTCACAAAATGGAGCCCGGGTCCAGTGAACGATATGCCATGCCCCCGTTTTATACGCCAGGGGACGGCAGAGGCGTTCGGCAGGGCACCAGCCTGCTTTACAGAGCGGGTGAAAAAACGAGGGCATCGGCTCCCTGGGGTTCGCAAAAAGGACTGTGAAGCATCACAGTCCTTTTCAATTGCAGAAACCGGATTCATGATTGCGATTGATCTCCCATAATCATGTCTGCGGTCTGATCGACGGACAGGCCGCTGGTATCGATGGCGTCCTTCATGGACGCGAAGCGCGGCAACGAAGCCAGACTGACCTCGAGCCACTGATCTGTTCTCCATTCGCAATTGCGGTCATTCTTCCAGCGCCTGATCAGCGTATCCCTGTCACAGAACAAAGTGACGCTCTTTACTTCTGCCCGCAGGGCGGCGAGCCCGTTCATGATGCTCCGGAGCACAGACTCATCATCCATCAGCCACACCAGCACGACCATTTTGCATTCACTGCATTTCTGATAGTTGCCGATCATATGCAGAATATTGTTGACCGCCATGGCTTTTGTTTCCCGGTTTCCGACAAAAGGATGGATGTCCATGCACCAATCGCCGTCAATAAAGGCGGTTCCGGGATTTTTTTCAGCGATCAGCTTTCCTGTTGCCGTTTTTCCGACCTCCATCGGGCCGTTAATGATATATACTCTCATATCTGATCCTTATCTGTTTATTCTTCTCTGTATATCTTCCTTTTGGTTGTCCAGATAAACGATTTCGTCAGGTTCTATATGACAGGGCAGAAACAGGATCTTTACTCCTGCCTTTTTTGCGCCTTCCAGCGCGTCGCAGAAGGCCGGATCGGTTTCCCGGTTTCCCCGCACTTCCATGATCCCGTCCATCTGGATGACAAACAACAGGATGGGGGTGTATTCCAACGCGTTTGCCAGTTCACGCAGATGCTTTGCGCCCCGTTCAGTAGGCGCGTCCGGAAAGTATCCGATCCCGTCTCGCTCCAGGGTACAGCCTTTGACCTCCATCAGGAACCGTTCGCTGCCCCGTCCCATCATAAAATCCAGCCGGGACTGTCCGTATACGTATTCAGGCCGGATCACATCAAAGCCCTGCGTTTCCAGCCACTCCCGGGCCACGGCGTTGGGAGCCTGGCTGTCGATGTTGACCAGCAGGCCGTTGCTTTTTCGGACTGCAATCAGATCCCAGGCTGTTTTTCTTTCCGGGTTCTCCGATCCGGCCAGGAAGACTTCCGCACCGGGAAGCAGCAGTTCCCTGCATCGTCCCGTGTTCTTCACATGGACTGTTTCCAGGCGGCCGTCGATTTCCACATGGGCGATAAACCGGTTGGGCCGGTCGATAAACGAAGCCGGAATCACATTTCTGTATTTCATATCTCTCTTCCGTACATTCCGTATTCATAAGATACGGAACCATTATTTCTGTTTCTGACACTGATCCAGGAAAAAACGAAAGACGAGGCTTCCGTCCGCCGTGTCGTTTCTTTTGTGGCTGAAGCACATTCTTTCGGGATGCCATTGAACGCTCCAGACGGGGAGCGATTCATGTTCCAGCGCCTCAATCACGCCGTCCTCTGAATGCATGACTGTCCTGAGGCCTTTTCCCGGAATTTCAACACCCTGATGGTGGGTGGAATTGACGGTACATTCAGCGCCGTAGATCCGGTACAGAAAAGAGTCCGGTTCGACCTGCGCCCGGTGCAGGTTGTCTTCTCCCGTGGGGAGGCCCATATGGTTTTCGGCACAGGGCAGATGCTGAATCAAGGTCCCGCCGAAAGCAATATTCAGCAACTGATGGCCCCTGCAGATGCCAAACACAGGCCGGCCTGCTGCCAGAAACCGCTCCAGCACTTCGAACTGGAGCGCATCCAGGTCGTCATCCACCGTTTCCTGGGGGCCCCTGTCTTTACCGTAACGGGCCGGATTGACATCGCAGCCTCCCGGCAGCAGCAGGCCGTCATATTCCGAAGGGTCAAAGTTTCTTCCGGCTTCTCCCCGGGAACCAAGCTCCGTCAGCGCGTTCAGATAGTTGACAACAGCCTGCGGCCTGTTTGTCGGAATGGCTATCCTTATCTGCTTCATCATTTACTCC
The DNA here is from genome assembly GCA_045112195.1 of Christensenellales bacterium. Taxonomy (GTDB): domain Bacteria; phylum Bacillota; class Clostridia; order Christensenellales; family Aristaeellaceae; genus Aristaeella. The sequence continues at coordinate 46,598 of JBGUHQ010000053.1, forward strand.
GTAATCTCAATCCGATTATCTCTTTTATCACATTTACTGTTTTCTGTTTTTTTCGATCCACTCAACGGCGAAATCCACTAACTCGCGCTGCTGCATGATTTTCAACTCAGCGTCTCCAAGCTTTGCACTTGAAACAGGATGTTCAGCTTCGAAAGCGGTTCCGATTTCTCTGAAATCTTCGCCGTCCACATATAACGTTTCATACGCCTTCCAGACCCGCTGTCCGTTCTCCATGACCGCGCTGTGTTCAACGCAGGTATGCTTTCCCGGATACCCGGCACGGACATCCGCCAGATGAAGGGAAGTGTTCTTGTCATAATCCACACCGATTAACAGCACCTTGCCGTTAAGGCCGTAAAGCTTCCCGATGGGGGAGGCGTCTCCGAAAATATCGGAAAGGTCATGGCCTTTCGTCAGATACTCCGCATGCCGGCCCCACGCGGCAACCGATCTGGCCGGATGGTCACTCCTGACCGTTCCCGGCCAGGAACGGAACATCTCCGCGACAGCGCCCATCGTATTGGTCGGCGTAATGTTTTTATCATAGGCCGGCCAGTTCTCCCTGATTCTGTTCCAGTCCGCTTCATCAGCGTCCCAGTGAACACCCGTTTCAGGGTCCAGGTTTTTCCATGACTGCGTGGGCATCATGACGGTGCCTTCTTCTCCGACGGTCTCAATCAGGGCCTCTATGACCGCCTGGGCACCGCCGCATACATACCCGATCTTCCCAAGCGAGGTATGCACCATCACAGCATCTCCTCTTTGTAGACCGACAGTCCGCAAAGCGGTTGCGATTTCTGACTTAATAACTGTTTTCATACTGCTCCCATCCTCCATTTGGAAATGGCGAATATTGTTATATAATTCGGCGTCCGGCGGCGGATTCCTGTCAGTCTGCTTCGCATTATAAAGGACGGAAAACCGCATAAAAACTTGCAATTATTTACAGGTATATATTAAAATTATGTGTGTGCATGCGCACAGAATATCAGTCATTCAACGAGGAAATTCATGAAAATATTTCACCGTTTATATCGATATATCAACCCGGAGGTTGACCCGGAGGTACAGCGTCATATAGACCGTTACTCCATGCGGAGCATCTGGTATGCCTCCGTTGCTGTTTTGATCGTGGAAGCGCTGCTGTTTCTGTATGCGCTTCTGAGCAATCTTGGTTCAATTACCTCATCTGTGGTCACCAGCCTGATCAGTGTAGGCACCTGCGTGGTGATGTGCTTCGTGGCGTCACGGCTTTCCGCCTGGTCTCTGCAGAAAAAGAAACTCGGGCACAAAGCCTTTGTCGCAATAAGGATCTTCTTTTTTATCGCCTTTGTCGCCTGGGCCATTGATGTGGACTTTCGTCACTACCGGCAGGACACCCAGATGCTGACCTTTTTCACCGTCAGCCTGATGATGATCTGTTTTGTGCATTTCAAGCCCTGGATCGGAAGCCTGCTGATTGCCGGGGCTCACCTGGTGCTCTATCTGGCTGCAAAATCCTTTGACGGGGCGGCCAGCCTGGAACCGTTGAATTTTCTGGTGCTGGCCGTGGTATCCGCTCTGGCCAACACTATCCTGTTTCATAACCAGATTTTCCTGTTTTCCAGGCAGGATGCCCTGTATGATCGGAATCAGGCGCTGAGGGAAGAAAACCGTACTGATGTCCTGACCGGCATCTGGAACCGGCTGGCGCTGGAACGCGACGCGCAGAAAATGGATGGACGGCCTTTGACCGCCTACATGATCGACATCAACTATTTCAAGGAAATCAACGACCGCTACGGCCATCTGGCGGGGGATGAACTGCTGCGCGAAACCACAGAACGGCTGAAACAGATTTTTCCCGGCGGTCATTACTACCGCTACGGCGGGGATGAATTCCTGGTGCTTACTCACAAGCCCGCCAGTGATAATTATGGCAGCTGCACCTATGATTTTACCGAGTCAAAATACGGCATCCGCGCCACTCTGTCCATCGGCAGCGCCCAGGCCAGCCCCGCCAGCTATGAGGAACTGTTTGACCTGATCTCCAAGGCGGACAAAGCCCTGTACGTGGTAAAACGCCGCACCCATTCTGTGGAATACGGCGGCCACGACCGGCGGGCGCAGGAACGCGAATAAACGCCAACATTTCTGTCAGTATGGAATTGCATATCAAAACCACGGATCGGGATGATCCGTGGTTTTAAAGCTGGTGCTCAGAAGGTAATGCCCTCAAACCCCTGCCAGACGTTTTTCCCGCTGTAGGTTATGGCTTCGGCCTGGCCCCGCAGGACCTTCAGCACCGGGAAGGCCATGGCTTCCTGCTCCATTTCGCCCGGGTATACAACGATGGGAGCGATCCAGCCGCAGCGTTCCCGGATCCCTTCGGTGATATCATCGAAGCGCATCAGGCCGCCGGTGAGCAGGATGGCGTCCACCTTGCCGCGGAGCACGGCGCTCATGGCGCCGATGCTCTTGCAGATTTGGTAGATCATCGTGTTCCAGACCAGCACCGCTTTTTTGTCTCCCTGGTCCACCAGCGTGTGGACAGTGTCGGAATTGGAGGTGCCGAAGAGGCTGACAAAGCCGCCGGACCGGGAGCACATCCGCCGCACGTCGTCCATGGAATGGGTCTCCAGATAGTCCAGCAGCTCCAACACCGGGACGCTGCCGATCCGCGTCGGGGCGAAAGGACCGTCCCCGTCGGCGCCCATGGTGCCGTCGGTCATGCGGCCATGGTCATGCGCGCTGACAGTCACGCCGCCGTCGATGTGGCCCACAATGAAATTGCAGTCCTCATAGCGCTTGCCCAGGGATTCGGCATGGGCTTCCGCGACCGCCTTGGGGTTCAGCACATGGGAATGGGGCGTACGGTACAGGCCTCGGATGCCGGTGAGGCGCGCGTAGTCGTTATATTCGTCCACATTGGTGGGATTCAGGGTATAGGCGGGCTTGTGGTAGTTCTGGGCAAACTTCCAGGCCAGCATGACGCCCAGTTTCGCGGCGTGCTCGCTTCCGCCGACGGCCGCTTCGGTATCGTCATACAGTTTCTGGTCGATGATGGTCACGCCGCTGGGCTGCGTGCACGCGCTGCCGCCGCGGCCTACAAACACGTCGATCTCCGCCGGATCCGTGCCTTCCGCCTTCAGCATATCCAGGATGACCTGGTACCGGAAAGGAACCTGGCCGTTGACATGGGGAAACTGAAGCAGCACCGGCGCGTCGTGGAACTGGCTTCTTTCGTATTGTTCTTTTTCATTAATGAAAAGACTGATCTTCGTGGAAGTGGAACCGGGATTGATAATCAGCAGTTTGTATTCTTTTTCCATGTCCGTTCGCAGCACCGGAGAATGGATTCTTCGGGCTGCTTCCTGTCCTTTACGCGTCTCCGTCCGGCGCGGGCCGTCACGGGCAACACATTTTATTCTTCACGGCTTTCCGTTTTCCTGCCGTGATTCTGTCTTTCTCCGGTATCTTCTGTGCGGCCGGGGATTATTTTCCCAGCGTCAGTTTGGCAGAGAAGGGGATGCCCCAGAAGTAGTACGTTACGGTGGCTTCCCGCACGGAATGCATGCCGCGCTCCGTCAGAATCGTCGCGGACAGGTCCATCTGCTGCCCGGAGGCAAGATCGTGGACGGTTTCCTCGCCGATCTGGAGCACGTCGCCCTGCATGGGGGTGATGCGGATCTCAATTACTTCCGCTTTCAGGAAGGAGTGGTTGTCCAGCTTGATGGTATAGGTCAGGAACTGGTAATGGTCCGCTGTGTCCAGGTCGTCGTTTGTGAAACGGGTACCGACGAAGGTGGACGCGGCGACTTTGGACCGCAGCGTGTTGAAGTAATCCGCCTGCGTCATGCCGTCGGTGGCGATGCAGGTGTCAAAGCGGATGTCCAGCTTCGCGTTCAGATACAGGTATCCCACCGCCACGACCGCGACGAGGACCAGGATAATCAGGATGATGCCTAAGGGTTTCATTCATTTACCTCAATGAATCAATCAGGTTTAATAGATTTCGCTTCTGCGGAAGCGACCAGGGCTTTCCGGTCGCCCTGGACCTTCGGCCAATTGGCTTGTTGGGGGACTAATCTCCTCCGGACAGGATCCGGTTCATTTCCTCGATCATTTCCGAATCCTTCAGGCTGAATTTGAATTCCACGCGGCGGGAGGCTTCCGGATCTTCCACGCCGTTCACATAGATCAGGTCAGCATAGCTGCGGCCCTTTGCGGTCAGGATCTTCTGCAGCTGCTGTTTCTGCGCGGCGGAAAGGGAAGGCATCCGCAGACAGTACAGCGCTACCTGCAGCGCGCGGTCCTGGCTCAGCTTCAGGTTGGACTCATAAGAGCCCTTGGAGTCCGTGTGCCCCTCGATGATGATTTCACCGAGATAGCCAGCGTATTCTTCCCGCATGAGGACCTCGAGGTAAACCGGGATAAAGCGGTCCAGCAGCTCTTTGCCTTCCTGGCGGATTTCCGCCTTGCCGGTCTCAAAGAACACCGCGCTGTCCAGCATGATGTCGCCGGTGGTGGGATCCACAGCGGCCTTCAGGTTCGCCGCGGCCAGCGAGGCGGACAGGTCCTTGATCATCGTGGTGCGGATACCGATCAGGTTGTCGATCCGCAGGGCCTGTGCGTTCAGCAGATCCTGCTGTTCCTGCAGCTGCAGCGTGGCGGTCTCCAGGTCCGCTTCCTTCGCGGCCAGCACAATCTGCAGATCGGCCAGGGTTTTCTCCTGATCGTCCAGCTTAACCTTCAGGTCGTCCAGGTTACCCTGGATGATGACCAGCGTCGCTTCCTTGTCGTCCAGTTCATCCCGGGCGAGACGCAGGTCGATGGCCTGCTGGTCCAGGATGGCCTGCTGGTCATTCAGTTCCTTTGTCTTGGTCTCCAGCATCGTGAAATACTGGTAGAGGCTGTAAGTCAGGATCAGGACAAAGATGAGCAGCAGGGCGGCCATCATATCCGAATAGCTGATCCAGCTGGCGCCGGTCCCGGAGGAACCCCGGCCGGCCCGCCGGTTATGGATGCGTTGGCGCGCCATGATCAAGCCTCCTCCGACAGCCGGGTGAGGGTTTCGGAAACGGTTTTGACGCGTCCGTCCAGCGAGGTCATCAGGTTGCGGATATCTTCCAGCGTCTGATCCGCCGGGGCGTCGGCCGGGGCGGAAAGCCCCTGCATCTTTTCGGTCAGCCCGCTGATCAGGGCGGACATATCCTTGCTTTCCTGCCGCATCTCCCGCAGCAGTTCGGCGGCGTTCTGTTCGAACTTTTCATCCCGGCCGGACACCTTGTCGATCCGGGTCATATAGCTGTCAAACTGATCCAGGGCATGGGAAGTCACTTCCTGCAGGGAGCGGGCGTTGCGAACGATCCCTTCGGCGGCGGTCAGGTTTTCCCCGGTGGCCTGGGAGGCCCGGATCTGGCTCTGCTCCAGATTGCTCATGGTCTGGGCAAGGGAAGAGAACTGCCCGCCCAAACTCCGGTCCATTTCGGACAGGAACCGGCTGACGATATGGTTCACACCCTCAATCTGGTTGCGGGTCGTACCGACGATGAAACGGTCCATGGATTCGGCTACGGGATTCATCGTCATGGAGATCGAACGGCTGACGCTGTCCGCCAGGCGGTCCACCAGCGTTTCGTTGATGCCCTGGAGCATAAAGTTGCGGTCCTGGTTCTGGATGATCATCTGGACGTCGTTGTCCAGCGGGCGGGACATGGCCAGCTGGGTGAAGGAAGTCACGAAGTCATCGATGGCCCGGTAGCTGGAGCCCTGGGAAATGCGGTTAAGCATATTGAAGACCAGGCTGCAGCTGATACCGGCGACGGAGGTGCCGAAGGCGAAACGCATGCCGCTCAGCAGATCCGGAATGCCCTGGATCAACTGGGTGGAATCCGCGAAATTCAGGGAGGAAAGGCCGCGGGAAAGGCCCATGAAAGTGCCCAGGATGCCCAGGGAGGTCAGCAGGCTCGGAATCAGCTCCGCGAGCCCCGCGTTGCCCGGGCCGTGGGTCACGGTATCGTCGTTAATATAGTCTTCCACATTGGTGGGCAGGCCGCGGCGGTCCAGCTGCTCCGCGTTCTGCAGGAAGCGGAGCCAGCTGCCTTTCAGGCGCTTGCCGACGAACCGGGCTTCCTGCCAGACGGGCTTTTCAAGCTGCTTGCCGGCGTTCTGCTGGAGGCGGACGATGGCCCGGCGCAGGGCGGCGGTGGTCCGCCACAACGGAATCAGGCACTTGAACAGGCCGATCAGCGTAACAACCGCGATGGCCCCGTATACTACATAATCAGCGATGTTCGGCAGGATCGCTGTTACTTTCGACAGATCAGGCAACGCATTCGCCTCCTTGGAATGAATAAAATGATTATATCATAACGGACACAATAATGAAACGATTGATTAACAAGTGTCGTTCCGGCGCCTGAAAAAACGCCCCGGAAAGCCGGGACGTGAAGGTTGCAGTATATTCATTCGGAAGGGAAGCCGGCCGGTAACGCCGGTTCTGTTACAACGTACCGCGCTGTTTCGCTTCCTCCGGGTCGGCGGCCGTATAGGACGGTGTGAAAGCGCCGCTGCCGTTCATCTTGTAATAGCTGCGGAAGATCCGGTCCACGGCGCCCTGGACGCCTTCCGACTTGGCGCCCACGAGGATCACCAGATACTGCCGGCTGCTGTACCGCGTCAGCACATCCACACCCCGGATCGTCTGGCGGATCGCCTGCTCCATGTAGTACATCGCCTTTTCCTGCTCTTCGATATGCGCGTCGCGGGCATCGGCGGGGGTCAGGGTGATCAGTACCAGCTTGAAGGGCTGGGAGAAGCGTTTTTCCAGATTCTCAATGAAATCGTACAGCCGCGCGAAATGACGGTATTCCACGTTCAGCCCTCCGCTGTAGCTGCCGGCGGTACGGATGCCCGGCACCAGGCGGTTCACGTCCGCCGTATCCGGCTGATTATCGTCACTGTAGAAGCTGTAGCCGTTTTTACCGTTCTGCTTGACGTGGTAAAGCGCTTTATCGGCCCGGTTGTAGGCAGTCAGATACGTGTCGGCGGGGGTGCACATAACCAGGCCCGCGGAAAGCGTGGCGATGGAGACGGCATTGTCCTCCGTCTTCTTTTCATTGAAAGTGGCGATGAGCTTCCGGATCTCTTTTTCCGCAGCCTCACGGTCAACGCCCGGCAGGAACAGCAGGAACTCGTCTCCGCCCAGCCGGCAGCACAGGCCGTCTCCGACGCAGGCCTGGAGCGTTTCGCCCACCAGGCGGAGGGCCTTGTCTCCGGCTTCGTGGCCCAGGGTGTCGTTGATTTTTTTCAGGTTATCCATATCCACAAAGATGAAGCATCCGGCATCCTGCTGCATCCGCTTGGCGATGGCGCCTTCTCCGGCGGACCTGGACATAATGCCTGTGGCGATGTCGATGGAATCGGCCGCGCTCTGGGCGGCGAAAGCCTCCACCACTTCCTGCAGCAGGGCGGAAGAGGATTCCGCGCCGCCCGGGCCGGCGGAAGCGTCCTTCTGCAGGATCGTGTCCAGACGGCTTTCATCCAGCAGTTTCAGGAACAGTTCCGCGTATTCCGGGTCGAACTGGGTGCCGCAGCCTTTTTCCAGCTCACGCCGGATATAGTCCGGTTCGCAGGCCTTCCGGTAGATCCGGTTGGAACTCATGGCGTCAAAAGCGTCCGCGATCGCGACGATCCGAGCCTCCTCCGAAATATCCGTTCCTTTCAGTCCTGCCGGATATCCCTTGCCGTCATAGCGCTCGTGGTGGCTGCGGGCTACGTCTTCCGCGGAACGGATCATGGTTCTGTCGCGCAGGATGTCGCTGCCCATGGTGGTATGGGATTTGATGATGTTATACTCCACTTCCGTCAGCCGTTTGGGATTGTTCAGGATGGAATCGGGCACGCCGATCTTGCCGATGTCGTGGAGCAGCGCCGCGTAGCGCAGGTCGCTGATCCGCTCCGGGTTCCAGCCGAGTTCTTCCGCGATCAGGACGGAATACTGGCTGACGCGGGTGGAATGGCCTTTGGTATAGGGATCCTTGGCGTCGATGGCGTTTGCCAGCGTCTGGATCGTCTGGAAGGACATCTGTTCGATTTTTTGCGCCCGCTCCTCGGCTACGGCGGTCTGGCGGGCTACCTCCGCATGGAGGCGGTCGGTGTATTTAATCTCCAGCAGCACATAGCGGTGATACTGGATCATGGCGATGGCCGTGAAGACCGACAGGCTGAAGTATGCCAGCGGGAAACGGAACATAAAGGCCTGGGTATAATACTGCGCGATATTGGCGCCCAGCGGGGAGAAGAACAGGACAAAATACAGCAGGGAATAGTAGAGGGAAAGCAGGATGCCCATCTTCACGGAAATGAAATAGCACATGCCGATGGGCAGCATCAGGGACCAGAGGATTCCGGTGCCCTACAGATAACCGGTAAAAGCGTAGATAGTGAATACCACGATACAGAACATCGTGGGGATGATGATGGCAATTTCCCGCCGTTTCAGCACGCGGCAGCAGAAAGCGCAGCCCGCGCCGGCCGCAAAGGTGACAAAGGACATCAGGACCGGCGTCGAAGCCAGGGGACGATGGCGGATAAACACGTTGGAGATGATCAGCACCAGACCCAGGAAGGCACAGAAAAGGCTGACAAAGGTCATGGCCGACAGGTTTTCCTTCAACCGGTCGCCGACATAGATCGACTGGTTCAGATCGTACCAGACAGCTTTCAGTCCGCCAGCGGGGATACCTTCGGCCTGCTTTTTCATGAAGCCAACCTGCTTTCCGTTTTTTTCAGACGGGAGATGAATGATATAGTCAGGTGAGGGAGGAAAGGACTTCGCCGACCTTGTCGTGGATCACCAGGTCGCACTGGCTGTCCATGGGCGTGACGTCCCGGTTGATCAGGACCAGGCGGTTTCCGTGGAAGTAACGGACGAGCCCGGCCGCCGGATAGACGGTCAGGCTCGTGCCGGCGATGATCAGCATATCCGCGTTGGCAATGGCGTTCACCGCGCCGGAGATTACGTCGTTATCCAGGCCCTCCTCATAGAGCACTACGTCCGGTTTGATCCGGCCGCCGCAGGAACAGACCGGGACTTCGTCCCTGCTGTCCCGGATATATTCCGGCGGATAGAATTTGCCGCACTTCATGCAGTAGTTCCGATGGACGCTGCCATGAAGCTCATAGACCTTTTTGCTGCCGGCTGCCTGGTGCAGCCCGTCGATATTCTGGGTGACCACGGCCAGCAGTTTGCCGGCTTTTTCCCATTCCGCCAGCTTCAGGTGGGCCTTGTTGGGTTTCGCGTCCAGGGGCAGCATTTTGTCCCGGTAGAACCGGAAGAACGCTTCCGGTTTTTTCATGAAGAAAGTGTGAGAAAGGATGGTTTCCGGCGGCCAGTCGTATTTCTGGTTATACAGGCCGTCCACGCTGCGGAAATCCGGAATGCCGCTTTCCGTGGAGACGCCGGCGCCGCCGAAAAAAACGATGCGTTTGCTTTCGTCAACCATACGCTGCAGTTCTTTGTAAGCCACAATATCAGCTCCTTATGCTTCGGGTTCGGCGGGAGGTTCGGGCGCTTCCGGTGCTTCCGGTGCCTCAGGGGCTTTCGGTGCTTCCGGCGCCACCGGGGCTTCCGGGACTTTGGGCTCTTCCGGCGCTGCCGGGGCGGGGCCGGCTTCGGGAACGGCTACAGGCGGAACTTCCGCGGCGATCTTTTTCTGAATGGTCCGCCTGAGCAGCAGGTAAACCGTAATATCCAGCACAGCTTCGATCGTCAGCAGGATGCCGATCACCATTTCCCGCTTATCGCCGAGGAAGGCGGGGTTCAGCAGCGAGATGGTGCCGATGACCAGCGAGAAAGCCGCCATAATCAGCAGGATCCACCACTTTTCGGATCCGAGGGATTTCCGGTCAAACGCGTACTGGATCTTCAGGAAACCGCCGAACAGCAGCGACAGGCCCCAGACGTAGGGGAGCAGATCCTTAAGCGTTTCGGGGCTGAAGGCCAGCATGGTGCCGGTGACCAGCGCGATCAGGCCGATGGCCAGCTTTGCCTCGATGATCCGGACCAGCGGTTCGGAACGGAAATAACAGATGATCAGCCAGACGCCGGAGATGATCAGCGCGGCGGCCAGCACATAGCCGGTGATCCGCATGGTCAGGCTTTCCAGTATGATAAGCAGCAGCCCGCTGATCAGGCAGAAGAAGATGGGAAACAGCATCGGCCGTCCGAACCGGTTTTTTTCAGAGACGTTTTCACCGTCGGACGGAACGGGCTGCGGCATTTCGGGCTTCGGCGCTTCAGGCTGAGGCGCTTTGCTTTTAAACAGTTTCATATTCATTTCCTCCGGATTGTCATTTCTGTATATTTCCACATCCGGGCCCCTTTTTCCTGCCTTGTTCTTCAGCTGTTCCTTCCTTTGAAACGGTTGACACGGATGGGCTCACATGGTAATATGCTTTGTAATCACGGGCAGCGCCCGGTTTTTTGCTACATGGAGGGTACCGCAATGAATCAGTATCGCGTCGGAATCATCGGAGCAACAGGTATGGTAGGGCAGCGTTTCATCTCCCTGCTGAAGGATCATCCCTGGTTCAAGGTGACGTGCCTGGCGGCATCCGCCCGCAGCGCCGGAAAGACTTACCGCGAAGCGGTGGGCGATCGCTGGGCCTTTGACTGGCCGATCCCGGATTACGCCGCGGATATGACCATCGTGGACGCTTCCGATATCGAAGCCGTCGGCGCGAAGGTCGATTTCTGCTTCTGCGCCGTGGACATGAAAAAGGACGAGATTCGCGCGCTGGAAGAGAACTACGCGAAGCATGAGATCCCGATCGTGAGCAACAACAGTGCCTGTCGCGGCATCGAGGACGTGCCCATGGTCGTGCCGGAGATCAACGCCGCCCATCTGGGCGTGATTGATACCCAGCGGAAACGGCTGGGCAGCAAGTACGGTTTCATCGCCGTCAAGCCCAACTGCTCCATTCAGAGCTATGTGCCCGCGCTGACGCCCCTGCTGGACTTTGAGCCCACCCAGGTCAGCGTCTGCACCTATCAGGCGATCAGCGGCGCCGGTAAGACCTTCAAGTCCTGGCCGGAGATGGTGGACAACGTCATCCCCTATATCGGCGGCGAGGATGAGAAGAGCGAAAACGAGCCCCTGAAGCTGTGGGGCCGCCTGGAAGATAAGGGCAATGGCCCGGTCATCGTGAACGCGGCGGAACCCGTGATCAGCGCCCAGTGCCTGCGCGTTGCCTGCAGCGACGGCCATATGGCTGCGGTGTCCGTGAACTTCCGCAAGAAGGTTACGAAAGAACAGATCCTGGAACGCTGGGCCAACTATGAGACCGAAGCCCAGCGGCTGGAGCTGCCGAGCGCGCCCAAGCCCTTCCTGCAGTATTTTGAGGATCCGTCCCGTCCCCAGACCCGCCTGGACCGGGATTTCCAGAACGGTTTCGGCGTAAGCATCGGCCGGCTCCGGGAGGACAAGATCTTTGACTGGCGCTTTGTGTGCCTGAGCCATAATACCATCCGCGGCGCCGCCGGCGGCGGCATCCTGACGGCGGAACTGTTGTGCAGGAAAGGATATATTGTTGCCAAATAATTCATAATTAAGAATTCATAATTCATAATTATCTCTACTGAGGCCCAATGGATACCAAATCTGTCGCTTCGGTTTCTGACGGCGATTATTGTGCGGCAGAAGGAGTTCAGCAGGTAACAATTGTGAATTGTGAATTATGAATCGTGAATTGAAAATGATTCGTATTGGCAGAGTAGCGTTTTCCGCGTAAAGTGTTCATGAACGGGGAGTTGTCATGAAACGAAACGGCGCAGGCCGTGCGGTGGAGGATGCGCATCCCGCTGCTATTACAGCAAGAAGCCTCTGCGAATCACAAGAAGAAACGTTCTGTGAATCGGAAGGAGGCTTTTTTCATGCAGAAAAACATGACCAAACGGCTATGCGTCATCGCGGTGCTGATCGCGATGCAGATTGTGCTGGGCAGGATCGCGGCCATCAACGTCGGCAGTTACCTGAAGATCAGCTTCGGATTTATTCCGATCGCTGTCTGCGGCATCCTGTGCGGGCCGGTCTGGACGATGCTGATGGCGGCGGTCTGCGACGTCCTCGGCGCACTGTTGTTCCCGGAGGGCACGTTCTATTTCGGGTTTACGCTGGTTGCCATAGCGGGAGGCCTGATTTACGGCCTGTTCCTGTATAAGCAGAAAGAGAACATTATCCGCAGCCTGCTCTGTACGCTGACGATCGCTGTGATCTGCAATGTGCTGATGAACACGGTGTTCCTGATCCAGATCGGCGCAATGGTCGGACCGGGGAACGACAGTTTCTGGCCGATGATGTGGACCCGGGTCATCAAGAACGCGGTCCAGTTCCCCGTGAACGGGGTGATCCTGTTTGCCGTCTGGAAGGCGCTGAAAAGGATTCCCTCGGAGCTGAGGACATTCTGATGAAGAAAGAACAAAAACTCGCCATCCTGGCGAAACTGGAAGAGATGTATCCGGACGCGAAAGCGGAGCTGGTGTTTTACAACCCGTACCAGATGCTGGTGGCGACCATGCTGTCCGCCCAGTGCACCGATAAGCAGGTTAACAAGGTGACGCCGGCGGTGTTCAGCCGCTGGCCGGATCCGGACTCCATGGCGGAAGCCGAAGTGGAAGAACTGTTCCCGCTGGTGAAGAGCTGCGGCTTTAAAAGCAAGGCCGGAAATATCATCCTGGCCTGCCGGATCATTAAAGAACGGCACGGCGGGCAGGTGCCGGATACCATGGAAGAACTGACCGCGCTGCCCGGCGTCGGGCGGAAAACGGCCAATGTGGTTTTGTCCAACGCCTTCGGGATTCCTGCCTTTGCGGTGGATACCCACGTGTTCCGCGTCAGCAACCGGCTGGGTCTTTGCAAAGCCGATACCGTTGAGGAAACGGAGAGGCAGATGACACGCCTGATTCCCCGGGAAAAGTGGGGAAACGCCCATCACTGGCTGATCTGGCACGGGCGCCGGCTGTGCAAGGCGCAGCGGCCGCTGTGCGGGGAATGTGCGCTACGGGACCTGTGCCCGTACGCCAAAAAGAACGGATAACGCATAAAGAAAGGGCGTCCGGATGACCGGACGCCCTGATGATTTTCGGGGATTATTCGAAGTAAAGATAATCGAAACCGGGGTAGTTGACGCCGTCTTCCTCGGACTGCTCCTGGTAGGCGCCGATGCAGGTGCCGTAGAGTTTTACTTTGGCGCCGGGCGCCAGGCCGGGATTTTCACCTGCCATGTAAATCAGGAAATCGGAATACGTGCCCTTGTTCAGTTTCAGGGCGGCGGTGATGATCCATTCGTCGCCGACTTCCTTGACGTCAACAATGTGAGCCTCATAGACCAGGGTGCTGCCGATGTAGGTATCCAGCTTCTTGGTCAGGTTCGCGTAGGAAACCTTCCGGGCGCTGCTGATAGTCCGGGAACGGTTATCCTCGGCAGTCAGCGAGCGGGTGGCAGTCCGGGAAAGGCGCTTGGAATCCAGGCCCTTTTTCGCGAGAGCCAGGATGATGCTGTATTCGCCTTCCTGCGCGGTGGGAATCTTGAACTTGAACTTGCCGGTGCCGTTGGTCTTGACCGTCTTGTCAAAGGTCATCGTTCCGTTGGAGACGATGCACTGGATTGTGACGTTCTTGACGGTGGTGCCGGAGATGACCAGTTCGTCCGAGGTAAGCACTTCCGGAATCTCAGCGTCCAGGCTGAGCGGCAGGAGTGATTTTAAATAGGATGTCGTGTTCAGCACGGCGTCAGCCACAGGCTGCTCGTTGCCGTTCAGGCACATGTTGATGGTGAACTGGTACAGGCCTTCTTCCGGCAAAGCCACATTTACCTTGAACCTGCCGGCTTTGGTGGCGGTGGTGGTGAACCGATGCGAAGCGCCGGCCCAGCGCATGCCGATCACGATCACTTCGGATCCGGGGTAGGCGGTTCCTTCCACCGTAAAGACGCCGTCGTTCGTTTCTTCGGGCGGGAGAACGGTTACGGACAGGGTGCCGGCCACGCTTGCGGGCACCGCGGGCGTATCCGCCCCGGAGTCCGTTTCCTGGCCGGTGACGGTGCCTGCGGCGGGGGCGGGAGCGAGATCGTCGATCACGATGCCGTTCATGAAGATGTTGCTTCTGCTTATATCAGTCTTTGTAAGTTTGGTGCCGTCCATCTTCCGGTAATCAACGATCAGCGTATAACCGTTGCGGATGTTCTTGCGCATAATGCCGCGGTACTGGCCGGCGTCATCCCGGAGCAGGTATTCAAAGACAAAATAGTATCCGCTCTTGGAATACAGCTTGTGGTCGGACTCGTTGATGATATAGCCCTGTTCCGCGACCTTGGTTTTCTGCTCTTTGTAGTAGGTTCCCCGGGTGCTGTTATCCTGAGCCTTCAGATCGAAATACCGGGCGGAATCCTCATCCTGGACAACGGAAACCTCAATGCAGACCTTCATGTCTTTCTGCCAGGCCTGAAGCTGAACGCCGCGCTCCGTCCAATCCGCCTGCAGCTCTTCCGCCGTCTTGCCGATGGAGGAAAGCAGATCCGGATGCTCAGCCAGATTGCCGGGCGTCAGCACAATATACCTGTCCTCGTTAACAGACACTCTGCCGGAAATGGATTCCAGGGGATATTCTGAACCAGCCGCCGCGCAGGCGCACAGAGCCGTCAGCAGCAGAACCAGGATCAGCAGCAACGATTTCCGCACGGGATTCACCGTCTTTCTCAGAATGATTGATTGACCGGGTAAAACACAAAAATGCCAAATAAAATTATATCATAAAACGGGATTTATTGGCAAGGTTCAGCAGGCGCCGGGCCATGGGAAACGACCGCCTTTCGGCGGCGCAGGAAACTTTCCCGGTCCAGCATCACGATTCGGCCGCAGCCGCTGCAGCGTATCTTGATATCCGCGCCGGTGCGGATGACGGTCCATTCACTGGAACCGCAGGGATGAGGTTTGCGCGTGGTGACCACGTCGCCGACAAGAATCTGTTCGACCATAAGAACCTCTGATCAATTCATAATTCATAATTCAGGATTCATAATTATATATGGCGGATTCCACGAACTAATGATAGTTCAAGAAGAGGGAAAAATCAATGAAGTTTACAGGGAAGGCAATATTTGGTACAATACCGTACAGCAAAGCAGTATGGAAGAGGAAAAGCAATGAATCAGAAACGCGATCCGGTCGGGGTTTTTGACAGCGGGATAGGCGGTATCAGCACCCTGCGGGAAATGATCCGTGAGCTGCCGGATGAGCGTTTTATTTATTTTGGTGATACTGCCAATGCGCCCTACGGCACCAAGGAAACAGAAGAAGTGATCGCCTGCGTTCGCGGCGTTGTGGACAAGCTGCTGGAAAAGCGGATCAAGGCGCTGGTGATTGCCTGCAATACCGCCACCGGCGCTGCGGCTGCTACCCTGCGGAAGGAACTGAGCATTCCGGTGGTCGGGATGGAGCCGGCCCTGAAGCCGGCATCCAAGATCCGGAAAAGCGGCAGCGTGCTGGTGCTGGCCACTCCGCTGACCCTGCACCAGGAAAAGTTTGAAAACCTCATGAAACTGTACGGCCAGGGGGCGGTTAAGGTACCGTGCCCCGGTCTCATGGAACTGGTCGAGCAGGACGACGGCGCCGGCGCGCTGCGCTACCTGCAGGATCTGTTCACCCGGTATCCCGTGGACAAAGTGGACGCGGTGGTACTGGGCTGCACCCATTATGTATTCCTGAAGGATATGATCCGGGACCTGCTGCCGGACCGCATCGCGATTACGGACGGCAACGCGGGGACCGCGCGGCAGCTGCGGCGGGTGCTGGAAAGGGAGGGCCTGCTGAATGAGGAGGGCCCCGGCGGCGTGGAACTGGAAACCAGCGGCAGCGAAAAGGATATCGAACTGATGCGGAAACTGCTTTCGAATTCATAATTCATAATTCACAATTCATAATGATCAGAACCTTTGATTCTGTTTCGCTTGTTACAGGATAACAATGTGGGCAATATGGCTGATATTCGCCCACATTGTCATTTTTTTTGCTTTTCATTTGCCTTTCAATATGGTATAATCTCATTTAGCTTTTGATTCCCGCGTTTCGCGAATTCGGAAAGCGGGATGATCTTCGTTATGAAGAAAAATGAGGAGGAATGACAACCATGGCTGAATTCGCAACCGGAAACATTCGTAATATTGCCCTCATGGGGCATGGCAGCGAGGGCAAAACCACGCTGACCGAGGCGATGCTCTTCGCTGCCGGCATGACTGACCGTCAGGGCAAGGTGGAAGACGGCACCACCGTTTCCGACTTTGATCCGGAGGAGAAAAAGCGCGGTTTTTCCATCAGCGCTTCCTACGCTCCGATCCCCTGGGCGGGAAAAGTGATCAATGTGATCGACGTTCCCGGATATTTTGACTTCATCGGCGAGCAGATGGGACCCCTGCGCGTGATCGAGACCGCGGTGATCGTGGTCGGCGCGGTGAACGGCCTGAGCGTCGGTGCCGAAAAGGCCTGGGACAACGCCGGCAAAGCCGGCCTGGGCCGGATGTTCATCGTGAACCAGATGGACCGTGAACACGCCAACTTCGAAAAGGTCGTTGCCCAGCTGCGCGATAAGTACGGCCCCAGCGTCGTGCCGATCCTGCTGCCCCTGGGACAGGGCGCCAACTTCAAGGGCGTCGTGAACGTGCTCGAAAAGAAGGCCTATGAAGGTTCCTACAAGAAGAGCACCGAAGTGCCCATGCCCGCCGACCTGGAAGGTGAAGTGAACGAAGCTTATGAAAACCTGACCGAGCAGGCGGCTTCCGCGGACGAAGAGCTGATGGAGAAGTATTTCGAAAACGGCGAACTGTCCCATGAAGACGTTATGGCCGGTTTTGTGAAGGGTATGAAGGACGGCAGCATCGTTCCCGTCGTGGCCTGCTCCGCCCTGACCGGCGTGGGCATTGCCCGGACGCTGGACCTGATCGCCAAATATCTGCCTTCTCCCGGACATGAGGGCCTGACCCAGAAGGGCAAGAACCCGAAGACCGGTGATGAAATCGAACGCGCCTGCAAGGACGAGGAACCCTTCTCCGCCCTGGTGTTCAAGACCATCGCTGACCCGTTCGTCGGCAAGCTGAGCCTGTTCCGGATCTTCTCCGGTATGCTCACCTCCTCCACGCCCCTGTACAATGCCAACAAGGAAAAGACCGAAAAGGCCGGCGGCCTCTTCACCCTGAAGGGCAACAAGCAGACCAACGTGGAAAAACTCCATGCGGGCGACATCGGCGCCCTGGCGAAGCTGCAGATTACCGCCACGGGCGATACCCTGTGCGATCCGAACAACCCGATCGTCTATCCCGAAATCGAGTTCCCGGCTCCCTGCATTTCCAAGGCTGTCTTCGCCGCGAAGCAGGGTGAGGAAGACAAGGTCTTCAGCGGCCTGAACCGCCTGGCGGAAGAAGATCCGTCCATCAGGATCGAGAAGAACGCCGAAACCACCGAGACCGAGCTGAGCGGCCAGGGCGAAATGCACCTGGAAGTCATCAAGAACAAGCTGGCCTCCAAGTTCGGCGCCAACGCCGTGCTGCAGGATCCCAAGATCCCGTACCGTGAGACCATCCGCAAGACCGTGAAGGTCCAGGGACGCCACAAGAAGCAGACCGGCGGCCACGGCCAGTTCGGTGACGTGTGGATCGAGTTCAGCCCCATCACCGACAGCGACGCGGAATTCGAGTTTGAAGACGCGGTCGTCGGCGGCGTGGTGCCGAGGAACTTCATCCCCAGCGTTGAAAAGGGACTGCGTGAGAACATCGTGAAGGGCGTTCTCGCCGGCTATCCGATGGTCCACCTGCACGCGAAGCTGTACGACGGATCCTACCATCCGGTCGACTCTTCCGAAATGGCCTTCAAGACGGCTGCCCGTATCGCCTACAAGAAGGGCTGTATGGACGCCAGCCCCGTCCTGCTCGAGCCGATCATGCACGTTGAAGTGCTGGTTCCCAACGAGTACATGGGCGACATTATGGGCGACATGAACAAGCGCCGCGGCCGCATCATGGGCATGAACCAGGTGAACGGCATGCAGCAGCTGGAAGCGGAAGCGCCTTTGGCCGAAATGTTCAAGTACGCCACCGACCTGCGCTCCATGACGCAGGCGAGAGGCTCCTTCTCCATGAAGTTTGAACGCTATGAGGAAGTGCCTCAGGCCGAAGCCCAGAAGATCATTGCCAACGCGAAGATCGAGGACGACGACGAGGAATAATTTTCAAATCAATCAGGACCCGGCAGCAGCCGGGTCCTTTTGATATGGAAAAAGCCCCGGCCGAAGCCGGGGCAGGGAACCAACCTATGAATTATTTGTTTTCATCCGTGATGGTGTTCGCGGCGATCCGGCCGGAAACGAAGATCTCAACGATCGCGTTGCCGCCCAGGCGGTTGCCGCCGTGGATACCGCCGGTGACTTCGCCCGCGGCGTAGAGGCCGGGGATGATGTTACCGTCCGCATCCAGCACATGGCGCTTGGTATCGACCACGATACCGCCCATGGTGTGGTGGGTGGAGGGAGCCATCAGGCGGACGAACACTTCGGTGTTGTCCAGATCATAGGTTTCGGGCAGGTACTTGCCGTTCTCATCCTTATCGGTGTTGCCGATCGGATAGTCGCAGATGTTCTTGCCGACTTCGCCGAAGTCGAAGGGCTCGTTGTTGGCCTTCGCGATGGCAGCCTGGTCATAGGCTTTGACGGTCTCCAGCATGGTGGCGGCGTCGGTCTGCACGTTCGCGAATTCGGGCTTCGCAAGCACTTTGCTCAGCTCTTCTTCATTGCATTTGATCTTGTAGTAGCGGCCGGAGAACTCATCCTGGGTCAGCTGCGCGGTGGGCGGGCCGGGGATGTGCTGGTCGGCGCGGAAGATCTCGATGAAGACGCCGGGGGTGCCGTTCAGTTCCATACCGTTGCGGAACTCAGCCAGGGACAGCACGTCACGCTCGGAACCTTCGTCCACAAAGCGCTTGCCGGTGATGGGGCTGATCCAGCAGGCATAGGTGCCGCTGCCGAAGGCCAGGTTGCCGTTGTCAACCCAGGAGATGGGCATCAGCTGGGTGAAGCCAAGGCCCGTAGTGGCGGCGCCGGCTTTCTCAGCCATGGCGATACCGTCGCCCACCTGGGAAGAACGGTTGGTGGTCTTGGTGGACTTGGTCAGGTAAGCAGTGTCCCAATAGACATTGTTTTCCAGAACCATATCAATGTTGGCAGCATAGCCACCGGTGGCCAGGACCACGCCCTTGGAGGCATGGGCGGTCACTTCGGTGCCGTCATACATGGTGGCTTTCACGCCGGTGACCTTGCCGTCTTCGACGATCAGGTCTGTGGCGGTGGTGCGCAGCATGATCCTGTTGCCTTCCTTGGCCAGGACGGTCGCCTTGGGTCCGACGAAATAGGTGCCCCAGTTGCCGTCCTGCGGCAGGTACTCATTCTCACGATACCAGAGGGCGCCGATCAGCGTGCCCTGGCTGTCTTCGATGAAGTGAGCGCCCTGGTCTTCCAGCCACTCCTTCAGGCCCTGGCCGCCTTCGATGAAGTTACGGGCCAGGTCGAGGTCGCTGTAGATCCACTGGGACTTGTCCGCGCTCTGGCGCAGGCCGCCGTAGTAGGTCTGGAAGATGTGCAGGTTGATGGTGGAGAAGAGGGTCAGCTCGGCTTCCGGAGTGCCGGCATTCAGCTTGGGCTGCGCCCAGTCGAGGTAAGCCTGGATCTCTTTCTTCAGCTCCTGCAGCACGGGCAGGTATTCAGCATGCACACCGTGCTTCGCCAGTTCCTTGTCGTCGCCGGCAACGAATTCGTTGGTCTTGTAGAACTCTTCATCGAAGGGTTCTTCGCTCCAGCTCAGGATGTTCTTCAGAACGTCGATGCAGCCCGGGCGGGACAGGTACTTGTTGTAGGTTTCGTGGTTGTACTCATAGACGCCGGTCGTGGCATCCGGATCCGCCGGATCCCAGACCAGGTAGGGCATCACGGACTGGTACTGGCCGCCGGAAACCAGCGTGTTACCGCCGACTTCAGCGTTCTTTTCGATGACCAGCACGGACAGGCCATTCTGGGTGGCCTGGGCAGCCGCGGCGATACCGGCACCGCCGGCGCCGACCACGACCACGTCATAGGTCTCATCGATGGGATCGCCGGCCACATGCTCCACCTTGTTGGCCTTGAAGGCGTCCAGGTTGGTGCATTCAGCCTGCGCAGCAGCGTCGTTCACGATGGTCTTGATGGCGCGGCTGGTGAAGGTGGCGCCGGAAACGCTGTCCACACCGGAACCGTTGGCTTCGATCATTTCGGGAATCATGATGTCGAAAGCCAGGTCGCCGACATGAGCGGTTTCCATGCTGCCGTTTTCAGCAACAGCGATAGACTCAAGCTTGCTGTCGGAGAAGGTGACGTCCATCGTGACATTGCCGTTGTAGCCATAGGCCGTGGCGGTGTAGGTGCCGGCCTTGAAAGCGATGTCCCCGGCAGGGGCAGCTTCTTCGCCGTCACTGGCCAGCGCCTTGTTCACAGCTTCAACGATGGCGGTGCAGGTGATGGTGGCGCCGGTGTTGACGTCCACACCCTCGGTGCCGTTGGCTGCCCTGATGGCGTCAAGCACTTTCACAACGCTGTCTTCGGGAGCCACGGGGAAAGATTCCGTGGACCAGTCGGCTTCGACGCCGGTGATCACACCGTCTTCCAGCGTGACAGTTACTTTGACCTCGCCGCCGAAGCCCTGGGCAGTGCCGGTCTTTTCCACCGTTTCGGCGGAAGACACGGCCACCATGCCAAAGAGCAGGCAGCAGGCCAGGAGAAGGGCAACAAGTTTCTTCATAGGGTTCCTCCATCCTTTCCAATATATAATTGGTGCCAGCGGATGATGTGATCCGCACAGAACATTGTAAGATTATGGAAACGTTTACGTCAATCGGAAACGTTACCAATATTTTTGGAATCTGTTATCTTTTTATTTGAAATCGCAAGAAACGGGCAGGATTGGACAAGAACAGAGCAGACGGAAAGTTCAGTTGCCTGAATACCGGAAAACGGATATAATAAGCCGTCAGTCTAAGAGCAGAGGAGGAGAGCCTGTGAGTCCCGCGACGCAGAAAATCGCCCGGTTCGGCCTGCTGACAGCACTTGCGCTGGTACTGGGGCTCATGGACCGCGCGATTCCGCTGTCCGCGCTGCTGGGCGGCGCCGCGCCGGGCATCAAACTGGGCCTAGCCAATACGGTGCTGCTGTACGCAGTTTATCTCATGGACTGGCCCAGCTGCATCCTCCTGATGCTGACAAAGGTCGTGCTGAGCGGCCTGATCTTCGGCTCGCTTTCCGCCATCTGGTTCAGCCTGGCGGGCGGAGCGCTGAGCCTGGCTGTCATGCTGGCTGTCCGGAAAAATCCCGGAATCGGCGCGCTGTGCATCGGATTACTGGCGGTGGCGGCCGAGGTGATCCTGATTGTCAGCCGGCCGGCGCTGAAGGGGCAGATCCTGCTGTTCGCGATCCTGATCGGCGTGGGAGCAGCCGGGTGCTTCGTGATCTGGTTCCTGATCCGGAAGGGCATCCTGTGCAAGGTACAGGGCACGTCCATCGCGGGGGCGGTGGCCCACAATATCGGGCAGATTATTGCCGCGTGGTTTGTGGTCCGCACACCGATGCTGCTGAACACGTATCTGCCGGTGCTGATCGGCGCGGGCATCATCATGGGCTGCCTGACCGGCATTGTGACGGAGCGGGTGCTAAAAGCGTTGAAGGTGAATTATAATTCATAATGATGGTTACAGGAGAGGACCTTTGAATAAAAGATTATTGATTGTTGTACTGTCAATGATCATATTGATCATGTGCAGTGGATGCGCGAAGGAGAAGGAACTGCCGAAGCAGACTGAAGTCGGGTTTTACCTGGATACGGTGATTACGCTGACCGCTTACGCCGAGGATCCGCAGGTGCTGAAAGACGCGCTGACCGAATGCGGGCGGTATGAGCAGCTGCTTTCCAGGACCGTTGAGGGAAGCGACGTCTGGCGGATTAACCACGCGGGCGGCGAACCTGTGGAAGTGTCGGACGACACGGCGGAAATCCTGCGCTGCGCGGTCCGGATCGCCGGATTGTCCGGCGGGGTTTTCGATGTGACCATCGCCCCGGTTTCCACCCTGTGGGACTTTACCTCCGGGGCGGAGGTGCTGCCGGACGCGGAAACGATCGCGAAGGCTGCGGAGCTGGTGGACTATACGAAGATCGAACTGAACGGAAACACGGTGAAGCTGCCTGCCGGCATGATGATCGATCTGGGCGGAATCGCCAAAGGATATATCGCCGACCGGGTGGCGGAATACCTGGAAAAGCGCGGCGTGAAGCACGCGATCCTCTCCTTCGGCGGCAATGTGGTGGCCGTCGGCCTGAAACCGGACGGAAGCCCATGGACCGTCGGGATCCAGGATATTGACGGGTCCACCGGGAAGTCCATGCTGAAAACCAAGGTCAGCGGCGGTTCTGTGGTCACCAGCGGCATCTATGAGCGCGGGTTCGACCTGGACGGCGTCCGGTACCATCACCTGCTGTCTCCGGAAACCGGCTGGCCGGTGCAGAATGAACTGGCCTCCGTCACGATCCTGTCGGAAAGCTCCATGGAATGCGACGCCCTGTCCACCACCGCCTTTATCCTGGGCAGGGAGGAAGGGACCCGGCTGATCGAAAGCCTGGAAGGCGTTGAAGCAATCTTTATCGGTCGGGACCGGACCGTGACCTGCACTTCCGGCGTTGAATATGAATGGATCAAATAAACGGAGAAATATATGAAAGACAAAAGGAAGATCGCGTTGATTGCGGTCATCGCTGTGCTGATCATCGTGGCCGTGGCGGCTGTTCTTCTGCTGACGCAGAAGAACAATTCAGAATTAAGAATTCAGAATTCAGTATTATCCGTTACGGAGCCGGCCGCGGAACCGACAGATGTACCCACTGCGGAACCGACAGAGGAGCCGACAGCGGGACCGACGGAAGAACCGACAGCTGAACCGACCGCGGCAATAACAGAAGAACCGACGGCGGAGCCGACCGAGGAGCCAACAGCCGAACCGACAGTTGAACAGACAGTCGAACCGGCGGCACAGCCGGAGGAGACGGAACAGGTACATGAGCAGCCTTTCCTGGTCCAGATCACGGACAGCGATCCATCCATCGCCTACGTCCTGGTCCGGATGCCGGACCCGGTGGGCCTGCTGCCGCTGCCGACGGAAGGCGAGTATACCCGGACCATCCGCCAGACGATGCCGGACGGCTCGGAAGCGATCAACGTCCTGCACCTGACGCCGAACGGCGTCTGGATGGAGGAGGCCAACTGCGAAGGGCAGGATTGCGTCGGCGAAGGTGAGGTCACCCTGGAGAACCGGGAGGAGCGGGTGCTCTGGAATATGATCATCTGCCTGCCGCATCAACTGGCCCTGGAACTGATTACCAGGGACGAAGCACTTGCCCTCATTGGTCGATAATACAAAGAAAGACCCGGCGGCCTTATGGACAGGCCGCCGGGTTCGTTATATAATCTGTACGTACTTGTTTCCATTACATGGAGGAGGAAAGGAACAATGAAGAAATTCATTTCAATGTTGATCGTGCTGGCGCTCTGCGCAGGCATAGCCGTATCCGGCGCCGAAACCACAGTCAGCGCGAAGGAATTTGACGCAAAAAAAGCGGAACTGAACACCGCCTCAAACCTGCTGATCATCACGGACAAAGATACCCGGATGAAGTATGTGGCGGATACGGAACTGAATCCGCTGAGCGAACAGTATGACTACGTCTCTTCTGAAGGCAAATTTTTCACCGCGGCCAACGAAGAATGGCACTATGGTCTGCTGGATACGCAGGGGAAGCTGATTCTTCCGCTGGAATATGCCAAGATCGAAGTGATCAGCGACAAGTGGATCGCCGGCATCCGCCTCGTTGAGGCCGAAGAAGGGGAGGAAAAGCCGGATTACCGCGGCGTTTTTAACGGTAAGGATTATATGGTCGAGTCAGTCGACATCTATTATGCCGGAGAGAAAAAGGGCACGCTGACCCGGGACGAGTGGGACGGCGCCAAAGCGTACGGTGATTACCTGGTAGTGGAAAACCGGGAAAGAACCTACGATTACTACAATAAAGAGTTTGCCAAAACCACGGCCGGATCCAAGTACAACTATGAATACAACGACGACAGCTCCACAAAAACCGTAACCCACCCGGGCAGCAACCAGACGGCTTTTGCCGCCGGCTGTGCGCTGACCGCCGAAGAGGTCTTCCAGAACGTATGGCTGAACCGTGTTGACCGGCAGCTGCTGGATCTGCAGGGCAACGTCCTGGCTGATTTCTCCGCCTATAAGTCTGTTCAGCTGGACAGCGAGAGCGGCCTGGTCAAGCTGGAGGGTGAAGACGGGAAAGTGGGCCTGGCGGACAGCACCGGCCGGGAGATCCTTCCCTGCAAGTACGACAAACTGTCCTATGCGCTGGCCGGCGCGCTGCTTTCCGGATATATCTATGCCGAGAAAGACGGTATGATCGGCTTTGTGAACCTGGAAACCGGCGAGGAAACCGGATTCACCGTTGCCAAGGAAGCCGGCGACCAGCGGGCTAACTATATCATCATCAAGGATACAGGCGATGGAAAGGGCCTGATCAGCGCCGCGGCGGGCGAGCTGCCGGGACGGTATCAGGATATCAACGCCTTCTTCCCGAAAAACGGCGACGCCTGCCTGTACGCGGTGGTGAAGGAGCAGGACGGAACCTGCCGTGTGATCGGACAGAAGGGCGAGGAGATCCTGCCCGGCGTCACGTTCAAGAACACCGGCGACGCGAAGCTCTCGGAAGACGGTACGCTGATCCTGGTTGCCGGAGAAGACGGCAAGTATACGCTGTATACAGTTGCTTACGATCCGGAATAAGCGGATGCTCAGACAGCAAATGATAACAGCAGTTCAGAGGAGCTGCTGTTTTTCGATGACTTTCAGGGCTGTGGTGATGCCGTCCGCCGCGGCGGAGACGATGCCGCCGGCATAGCCGGCGCCTTCTCCCACAGGGTAGAGGCCCCGGACGTCGTCCGCTTCCCCCAGGGCGTTCCGGGTGATGCGGACCGGGGAGGAGGACCGGGTTTCCGGCCCGGTAAGTACTGCGTCCGGATCGGCAAAGCCGGCCAGCTGCGCATTCATGGCGCGGATGCCTTTCTTCAGGTCCTCGATCATCCAGGCCGGAAGAACGGCACGCAGGTCCGCGGGAATTACGCCGGGCCGATAGGAGGGGAGAATCTCCCCGAAGCCGGAAGAGGATTTGTTCTGCAGGAAATCGCCGACGCGCTGCGCTGGGGCAATGTATCCGCCGCCGCCCGCGCGGAAGGCGGCTTTTTCAATGCCGCGCTGCAAAACGAAACCGGCCAGCGGATGGTCGTCGCCGAAATCTTCCGGCTTGACGCCCACCAGCAGGGCGGAGTTGCTGTTTTGGCCGTCCCGCGCGTGGAGGCTCATGCCGTTGGTGACCACGCCGCCGGGCTGGGAGGCCGCTGCGATCACCTCGCCGCCGGGGCACATGCAGAAGGTATAGACGCCCCGTCCGTCCGGCGTATGGCAGATCAGCTTATAGGAAGCGGCGCCGAGGGCGGGATGCCCGGCGAAGGCGCCGTACTGGGACCGGTCGATGAACGCGCGGGTATGCTCAATGCGCACACCCATGGCGAAGGGTTTCTGCTCCATGCGCAGCCCCTGGCCGAAGAGCGTCTGGACCGTGTCCCGGGCGGAGTGGCCGATGCAAAGCAGGACGCTGTCCGTCAGGAATTCGCTGCGTTCACCGGCGTGGGAAAGGACGGCGCCTTCCACGTGGCCGCCCCGGAGGATCAGTTCCTCCAGGCGTGTTTCAAACCGGACTGTTCCGCCCAGGCGGATGATCTCATTCCGGATGGAGGCAACAACGCCTTTCAGGCGGTCGGTGCCGATATGCGGTTTCTGGTCGATCAGGATTTCTTCCGGCGCGCCATGGGCCACAAAGGTTTCCAGGATTGTGCGGACATGCGGGCTCTTAATGCCGCAGGTCAGCTTGCCGTCGGAGAACGCGCCTGCGCCGCCCTCGCCGAACTGAACGTTGGAGTCCGGATCCAGAACGCCGTTTTCCTGCAGGGCGGCCACATCCCGCGTGCGGGCTTCCACCGGCCTGCCGCGGTCGATGAGGACAGGGTTTAAACCCGCCCGGGCCAGGGTCAGCGCGGCGAAAAGGCCGGCGGGGCCGGCGCCGACGACTAAAGGCTGCGCCTTCAATTCAGAATTCATCATGCGTAATTCATCATGATGTTTAGAATCCGGATGATGAAGCGGAGTAAGGTTTTTGTTATGCTTCAGGACGGACTGCTCGTCTTTGAGCTTCAGATCGACGGACAGCACGAAATGGACGTCCTGCTTGTTGCGGGCGTCCACGCTGCGGCGGGAAATATGAAAAGAAAGAAGCCGGTCGGGCGTAAGCCGGAGCTTCTTCAGGAGAATCAGCTTCAGGGATTCCTCTGTGTAATCAAGGGGAACGGAAAGGTTGGTCAGTCGGAGCATAAAACACCTTTGGTTAATTCATAATTCATAATTCATAATTCATAATTCATAATTAAGGATGGTAACAGTTGCCGTGATTACGGGATGGACAGGTCGTCTTCGTGCCAGCGAAGAGACGATGGATCAGTGAAAGCTTTTTCAGGGTAAAAGACTTTGGTCAGTTCCAGGCCGTGGGCAGGAGCGGTCATGCCGAGGGCCAGGCGGTCCTTTGTTTCAAAGGCCTTTGCGAAGGCGTCCGGGCCGAGCCTTCCCAGACCGATTTCCGACACGGTGCCGGCGATGATCCGGACCATGTTGTACAGGAAGGCGTCTCCGCTGACGGTCAGCGTCCATTCGCTGCCGCGGACCGCCAGTCCGGCCTCACGGATGGTGCGAACCGTGGTTTTCGCGGTGCCGCCGGCCGCCTGGAAGGCGGCAAAATCATGGGTTCCCGGAAGCGTTTCAAGCGCCCTGCGCACAGGCGCTTCCTCCAGCGGAACGGGAATATGCCAATGGGTGTTCCGCCGCAGAGCGCTGCCGTGGCGCGCGTTCCAGATGCGGTAGGTATAGGTTTTGCCGGAGGTGAGAAAGCGGGCGTGGAAATCCGCCGGGACCTCCCGGCCGTCCAGCACGCGGATATCCGGAGGGATCATGGTGTTCAGCACGAAGGGATATTTTTCCGGCGGAATGGAGCAGTCCGTGTCAAAATGCACTTTCTGGTCCAGGGCATGGACCCCCGCGTCCGTCCGGGAAGCGCCGGTGACGGTGACCGGATGGCCGCAGGCAGAGGACAGGGCCTCCTCCAGCACCTGCTGAACAGCCAGACCGTTGATCTGCCGCTGCCAGCCGGCGTAAGCGGTGCCGTCATATTCCACTGTCAGCAGGATCCGCTTCAAAGGAATATCCCCTCCAGTATGATCAGCGCCAGCAGCGCGGCCATTACGCCGCAGGCAATCCAGTCGTTCTTTGTGATTTTCAGTACGCGTACCCGCGTCCGGCCTTCGCCGCCGTGGTAGCAGCGGCTTTCCATCGCCATGGCGAGGTCGCCGGCACGGCGGAAGGCGCTGACGAACAGCGGCACCAGCAGCGGGACCATGGCCTTCGCGCGGGAAATCAGGTTGCCGCTTTCAAAGTCCGCGCCGCGGGCCATCTGGGCTTTCATAATCTTGTCCGTTTCTTCCAGCAGCGTCGGGATGAACCGGAGGGCGATGGTCATCATCATGGCCAGCTCGTGGGCGGGGAAATGGATCTTCTTCAGCGGCGTGAGCAGCAGCTCAATGCCGTCGGAAAGGGCTACCGGGGAAGTGGTCAGGGTCAGCAGGCTCGTGCCGATGACCAGGAAGGTCAGGCGCAGGGAATAGAAGGCTGCCTGCATGAAACCTTCCTTCGTGATCCGGATGATCCAGAATTCCACCCAGGTTGTTTCGCCCGAGGTGAAGAACAGGTTCAGCAGGAAGGTCAGGATAATAATCAGGCGCAGCGGTTTCAGGCCCCGCAGCAGCATTTTGAACGGCACGTTCGCCAGGCGGGAAGACATGTATACGAAGCCGAGGATCACCGCGTAGCCGATGAAGGTCTTTGCCATGAAGACCGCGACGATGAACACAATGGTCAGGATCAGCTTGATCCGGGGATCCAGGCGGTGGACCTTGCTGTCCACGGGATAATACTGGCCCATGGTGATGTTGTTCAGCATGCGGATCCCTCCTTCCAGAGGCGAAGCAGCTGTTCTTTCAGCTCCTCCGGCCTGTACAGGTCGGCAGGGAGGTCGTATCCATTGGAGCGCAGCAGCGCGCACAGGCGCGCGGCGTCCGGTACGTCCAGCCCGATGGAGGTCATCATGCTTTCCCGGGCAAAAATCTCCCGGGGCGTGCCTTCGGCCACGATTTTTCCTTCGCTCATCACAATGAGGCGGGAAGCGAGGCGAGCCATATCGTCCATACTGTGGGAAACCATCAGGATGGTCGTGCTTTCCCGGGCGTGCAGTTCCTCCAGCATGGTCAGGATCTTGTCCCGGCCGCGGGGATCCAGGCCGGCGGTGGGCTCGTCCAGGATCAGGACGGAGGGTTTCATGGCCAGGACGCCGGCGATGGCGACGCGGCGCATCTGGCCGCCGGAAAGCTCGAAGGGGCTCCGTCCGGCGTATTTGTCATAATCCAGGTGCACACAGTCCATGGCGTAGCGGACACGCCCGTCGATCTCTTCCGCGGAGAGGCCCTGGTTCTTCGGGCCGAAAGCGATGTCCTTCGCCACGGTTTCTTCGAACAGCTGGTATTCCGGGTACTGGAAGACGAGCCCGATCCGCTGGCGCAGGGCGCGGCGGTTTACATGCTCGCCGTTCAGGTCCTCGCCGTCGATCAGAACCCGGCCGGAAGTTGGCTTCAGCAGGCCGTTGAGGTGCTGCACCAGCGTGGACTTGCCGCTTCCGGTATGGCCGATGACGCCGACAAATTCCCCGTCTTCCACGCGGAAGGTAACGTCGTCCAGCGCGACGGTGCGCAGGACGCTGCCTTCAGAATAGCAGTGGGTCAGGTGGCTGACTTCAATGGGCACAGTTTCTCCACCTCCTCTGCCAGCTCTTCAACGGTCAGGATTCCCGGGCGCAGGGGCATTCCTTCTGCCCGGAGTTCGTCCGCCAGGGCGGTCATATGGGGAACATCCAGATGCATCTCCCGCATTTCGTCCACGCGGTCAAAAACCTCTGCCGGCGTGCCGGCAAGGCGGATCTGTCCGTCCGTGACGACCAGCACCCGATCGGCCAGGGCGGCTTCTTCCATGAAATGGGTGATCCAGACGACGGTAATGCCCTTCTGCCGGTTCAGGGCACGGATCGTTTCCAGCACTTCCTTCCGGCCGGAAGGATCCAGCATGGCAGTCGCCTCGTCCGCGATGATCACGGACGGCTCCATGGCCAGAATGCCGGCGATGGCGACCCGCTGTTTCTGGCCGCCGGAAAGGGTATGCGGCGCCTTGTCCGCGTAGGCGCTCATGCGCACGGCAGAAAGGGCGCTCTCAATCCGGGGAATCATTTCCTCCGTGGGAACACCGAGGTTTTCCAGACCGAAGGCGACGTCTTCTTTGACGACCGTTGCGACGATCTGGTTATCCGGATTCTGGAAGATCATGCCGGCGCGCTGACGGATCTCCCAGACGAGTTTTTCCTCCCGCGTATCATAACCGCAGACGACGACGTTGCCTTTCGTGGGCGTATACAGGGCGTTCAGCAGCTTGGCCATGGTGGATTTTCCGGATCCGTTGTGGCCGAGAACGGCGACAAATTCACCGGGCTCAATGACGGCGGACACGCCGGAAAGAGCAGGCGCCGCCTGCTCTTCATAAGTATAGGTCACATCGTTCATCTGAACGCGGGAATCGGATTTCATCTGGTACTCCTTCGTGACAGGAATGATCAGTAGGTGATTTCGATACAGTGGATCTGGGGGAAACAGAAGAGGCGGCCGGGATAGACCGAAGTGCCGACGCCGTGGGAGATCAGCAGATCGACGCGGTTTTCCTTCAGCCAGCCGCCGCGGTAACGGTCCGGTACGTCCTCGTCAAGGCCGAGCAGGGAAGAGAAGAACAGCATCTGGCCGCCGTGGGTGTGACCGAAGAGCCCCAGGTCGAACCAGCCCAGATTACCGGACTTGTCCGTGGCCAGCTGCGCGTCCGGGATAATGGACGGGTTATGGCAGAGGAAAATCACGAAGTCCGACGCGGAAACGGAACGGGCAATGGTCTTCAGGTCAGGCCGGCCGACGGTGATGTCATCCGCTCCGGCGATATAGATCTGCCGGCTGGCGATGTTGACAGGCACCGCTTTGTTGACCAGCGGCGTGACGCCCGCGTTGGCCATGGCTTCCGTCAGCTGGGTGCAGGAGAAGTCCGAGTCGCCCCGGTCCGTTTCGCCGATCACGCCGTAGAGCCCGTAACGCGAGTGGATGGTGTCGTGTTTCTGCAGTGCACTGAAGAACTCAATGGCGGATTCGTTGTCTGTGGCATAATCGCCGCCGAAGAGCACCAGGTCGGGGCGGAGGTTGTTGATTCGGGCGACCAGGCGGCCCAGGTCTCCGTCAGAAAACCAGAAGCCGTAATGGATGTCGCTCAGGTAAACGACGCGGAGATTGTTGGCTTCCAGGGGAAGATCCTCCGCTTTCAGCTGAACCTTTTCGGTCTGGAGCATGCGCGCTTCCGCCAGGGGCCAGGCAATCAATACGGCCAGCAGGATCAGCAGGAGCACCAGCCAGCGCTTGCGATGGCGGTTTTTGACCTGGTGGCGTCCGCGGCGGAAAGAGGAGGATGACACGCTGCGCGGCGCCGAAGATACATGCTTGCCGCGGTAGGTGTTCATAGAGGTCCCTCCTTTCGCCGATTGATTGACTGCATAACATTTTTATTATACACTAAATCCATGATTCTTCAAGGACTGGAGCGAGATTATGAGCAAGCCTGAATATACCCTGCTGCCCCCTTCCACCCTGCTGTGCCCGACGCCTGTGGTGCTGGTCAGCTGCGCCGATCCGAAGCAGCCCGGCAAACCGGATATGGTTACCGCCGCCTGGGCCGGAACGGTCAATTCCGAGCCGCCGATGGTTTCCGTAAGCCTGCGGAAGGATCGTTTTTCCCATGGCCTGATCACGGCGTCCGGCGAGTTTGTGGTGAACCTGGCGGATGAAAAAATGGCCCGGGCCCTGGATTTCTGCGGTGTGCGCAGCGGCCGGGATACGGACAAGGCGAAGGAGACCGGCCTCAGCTACATGCCCGCGAACGGGCTGGAAACCGCTCCGGCGGTATCCGGAGCTCCCCTGAGCCTGTGCTGTAAAGTCCGGCAGACGCTGGAGCTGGGCAGTCACGACATGTTTATCGGCGAGATTGTCTCGGTCATGGTGCGGTCGGATCTGCTGGACGCGGACGGCAAACTGCACATGGAAAAAGCCGGGCTGATCGCTTACAGCCACGGCCTGTATCAGAAACTGGGGGACGTCATCGGCTTTTTCGGCTGGTCCGTCGCCCGGGAAGACGTTTATCAGCGGCGCATGAGCGATTACCGCTGATCCGCTTCCCATTCGGAACGGAGAATGGCGTACAGCGCCACGTCCACATATTCCCCTTTATTCATGATGCGGTCCCGCAGGATCCCTTCCTGCCGGAGACCGCATTTTTCCATGACCCGGCCGCTGGCCGGGTTGCGCACGTCGTGCTGCGCCTCCAGGCGGTTGACCGGCAGGGTGCGGAATACGGAAGCGATTACGGCCTTCAGCGCCTGGGTGGCGTAGCCGCGGTTCCAGTATTCGCGGGAAAAACTATAGCCCAGTTCCGCGGAACGGTTGACGTCGGAATACCAGATAAAACCCATCGTGCCGATGACTTTGCCGGTCTCTTTCAGCGTCACGGCCCAGGAGGTAGGGCAGCCCGCGCGGCTGAGGCTGCGCAGGTAACGGATAAAGGACCGGGTTTCGCCGATGCTCCGGTGGGGCTCCCAGAGCACGTAGCGGGCAACCTCCGGATCCGAGGCATAGGCGTAGATGTTCTTCGCGTCCTTTAACGACGGTTTGCGCAGGCGCAGGTCTTCCGTCTCCAGTACAGGCAGGCGGTAAAAATACGCCGGCGGAGACATCATGCCGTCCGGATCCTCCGGCACGGCCAGGAAGCGATTCCAGAAAAAACTCATATCAGGTAAACCCTTTCGGGAACAAAACGGACAAAGCGCCCGTTTCTATGATTGATCACGTCCTTCCATTTCGACAGCCCCGGGATCTTTTCCTTCACAGGTTCAGATCCTGCTGACTCGTTGACAGGAAGCGCGCGCAGCAGTACAATATATAGGAATTGTTATCAGCACCCATACAAGATTTAGGAGGACCGGATTATGAAGACCAGGCATTCATGGATCCTGAAAAGGGCAGCGGCGCTGCTGATCGCGCTGGCGCTGTCGCTCTCCGTTCTGCCCGCGGCTGTCGCCGCAAGCCCGGACTGGACCCAGTTGATGATTACTGTCAACTGGACGGACGAACTGGGCGAGCCCCACAGCGTGGACGCGGTTCCTGTAACGGAATCAGAGGCGGGAGAGGGCTGCTTCTGGATCGCGCTTCCGCCGGAAGCGCCGATGGAAGCGCTGTACGTTTCCGCGTTCCATCCAATGCATGAAGGATATCAGTACTCCCTGACTCCGGAATCTCCGGTGATCGGGATAGCGGACGCGGGACTGTATATGGACGGTTTCAGCTATATTCCGCTCATCGTGACGGATCCGGAGACATACCTGACGGAGACCTTTGACCTGTACTTCTCCACACAGGCGGCCACGCCGATCCTGGAGAATCCGGAGGAAGTGCCTCCTTATGAAGAGCCCGCTCCCGTCATTGAAGAGCCCGCTCCCGTCATTGAAGAGCCCGCACCCGTCGTGGAAGAGCCGGCGCCCGTCGTGGAAGAGCCGGCGCCCGTCGTGGAGGAGCCCGCACCTGTTGTGGTTGAGCCCGCTCCCGTTGTGGAAGAACCCGCACCCGTCGTGGAAG
>JBGUHQ010000054.1:0-11850 GCA_045112195.1 Christensenellales bacterium
AGGTGTGGACGGTATGCTGATTGCCCTGATTGTGCTCATGGCGCTGGATTATCTCTCTGGCGTTATGTGCGCCATCGTGGATAAGAAACTGTCCAGCGCCATTGGCTTCAAAGGCATCTGCAAAAAGGTGCTGATCCTGATGCTGGTTGGTGTAGCTAACATCATCGACGTACACGTTGTTGGTACAGGCGCTGTCCTGCGAGGTGCTGTCATTTGCTTCTATCTGAGCAATGAAGGTTTGAGCCTACTGGAGAACGCTGCCTATCTGGGGCTGCCAATTCCGGACAAACTCCGCGAGATCCTTGCCCAGCTCCATGAGCGGAGCAAGAAGGAAGGCACCGACGATAAAGGTGGAGATGATACCAATCCCTCTTAGTCCGTTTTCCTGCGAATTTCTGGATAATTCATTGTTTTTCTCAGGATTTGCATTTGCAGATATTTTTGTCTCAAAATTCAATGCTCTGATTTTTCTACTGGAAGTAATCACTCTGTTTCCGAATAAAGCCAACTGTAAAACCGTTTTCAGGCTTGCCAGGTTAATCTAAGCCATCGATGAATCGAAAGCGCCACCCCTTTTAAGCCAGCGTTTCTTCATGTGACACTGATATTCATATTTTCAGCGAAATTTTACCAGTAGCAGTAAAACAGCTGTTTTTCCTCTTTGACTGCTGCGTTTTGGTAAGTCCTGCCAACCCCTTAATATACGAATCAAGACTACCAAAAGCAGTAAAAAAGCAGTAAAACGGGATTATTCTGCTACTCAGTTTTTCTGGCCAAAGGATACGATATATTGAACTCCACGGGCAATAAAGAGACCGGAACCTGTTTCAGTTCCGGTTCTCTTTCCGCAGGGAATCTCAGCGCTGCACGCGTCCCGAAGCGTTTCCGCCTGCCAGCGCGAGCACTTCCTTTTCGGAAGCCAGGTTGAAGTCATATTCCGTTGCCTGCTTCAGACAGCTTGCGGCTACCGCAAACTCAATGATCTTCTGCCGGTCGTCCGGCCATTTGCGCATGGCATGGATCAGCCCGCCTCCGAAACTGTCGCCGCCGCCGACCCTGTCCACCAGATGGATCAGATAGTTCTTCGCGAAGAATGCCTTTCCATCCGTGTACAGCATACCGCTCCAGTTGTTGTCACTGGCGGAAATACTGCCCCTCAGCGTAATCGCCACCGCTTTGAAGTTAAACTGTTCCGTCAGCTGGCGGGCCACGGAAACATAGCCTTCCTTATCCAGTTTTCCGGAATTGATATCCGTGTTTTCCGCTTCGATTCCGAAAACGTCCTTTGCGTCTTCCTCATTTGCGATGCAGACATCCACAAAAGGCATCAGCTGGCTCATCACCTCTCCGGCCTTTTCCCGTGTCCATAACTTGCCCCGGTAGTTCAGGTCACAGCTGATTGTAACTCCCTTTTCCCTGGCTGCCCTGCATGCATTCAGGCAGATTTCCGGCAGATCGCCGCCGAGGGCTGGGGTGATACCTGTAAAATGAAACCAGTCCGCTCCGTCAAAAATCCTGTTCCAGTTGAATTCTCCGCAGTGCGCCAGCGCAACAGAGGAGCCGGCCCGGTCATAAATCACCTTGCTGCCCCGCTGTGAAGCGCCTTTCTCGCAGAAATAGATGCCCAGCCGGGGACCTCCCCGCAGCATCAGGCTCGTGTCCACGCCATAGTGGCGCAGGGCGTTCACGGCGTTCTGGCCGATTTCGTGCTCCGGCACCTTGCTGACAAAAGCAGCGTCGTTTCCGTAGTTTGCGAGGGAAACCGCCACATTGGCCTCGCCGCCCGCGTAGGTTGCCTCAAAGACGCTTGTCTGTAAAAAGCGCTGATATCCCGGAGGATTCAGTCTCATCATGATTTCCCCGAACGTGACGACCTTGCTCATTCTTCACTCACCGCCTTTATAAATTCACGAGCGAGTGCAGTAACCTTGTCCCATTCACCGTTTTCAATCCATTCCCGGTTGACCAGGTTCCCGCCCACTCCGATGCCGACGCAACCTGCCTTCATATATTCTGCTGCGTTCTTTTCGTTTACACCGCCGACTGCCATCAGGGGGATATGTCCCAGGGGTGCGCGTACCGCCTTAATGTATCCGGGTCCAAGGCTTCCTGCCGGAAACACTTTGACCGCGTCTGCGCCGGCTTTCCATGCTTCCAGGATTTCAGAAGGTGAAAACGCGCCGGGATACAGTCCCATGCCCAGGGCTTTCCCCATCCGTATGATTTCCGGCTGGGTCGTAGGGGTAACCAGATAATGTCCGCCGGCGTTATAGGTCATGCTGACCTGTTCAGGCGTAATCACCGTCCCGGCCCCGACCAGCACCCGGTCACCGAATTCCTTCTCAACAGCTTCGATCGCGGCTGCCGTGTTCTTCCAGGTTTCTGGCGCCTTCTGGTCATAGGGGACCTCCATCAGGCCGATTCCGCCCTCCTCAAATGCATGGCCGAGGCGGACGATATATTCCGGCTTCAGTCCGCGTACGATCGCCACGATTTTCCGCTGTTGTACATATTCCAGAGGTGTCATACTTTTCTCTCCTTTCCTTTACCACTCGGCGATAACACCGTCGCTGTCCCGCCAGATCGGGTTATGCCAGTCATGGCCTTCCGCTGCCATCTTGCGGACATATTCCTCATTGACCTCAATTCCCAGGCCGGGTTTATCCATCAGGTCACACATCCCGTCCTTCCAGGTGAAAACTTCCGGATTGCTCAGGTAATTCAGCAGGTCGTATCCTGCGTTGTAATGAATACCGGCACTCTGTTCCTGGATAAAGGCGTTTGGTGTGCAGAAATCGACCTGGAGGCAGGCGGCCAGGGCAATCGGGCCCAACGGGCAGTGAAGGGCGACCGACACGTCGAACGCTTCCGCCATTGCGCTGATCTTCCGGGCTTCCAGGATTCCGCCGCAGTGGCTCACGTCCGGCTGCAGGATGTCCACTCCGCCCCGCGTCAGCATGTGTTTGAATCCCCACCGGGTAAAATTACGCTCACCGGTGGCAATCGGCGTATGGCATGTCCGGGCAAACTCCAGGAATTCATCCTCGTTCTCGCACAGGACCGGTTCCTCAACAAACATCAGATGATAAGGCTCCAGCAGGTGAATCAGTTGTTTGGCCATCGTCTTATGGATCCGTCCGTGAAAATCCACAGCGATTCTCATACCGGGTACCGCTTCCTGAATCGCCGCCACCCGTTCCACTGTCGCGTCCAGTTTGTCATAGGTGTCGATCCACCGCAGCTCGTCTGTTCCGTTCATCTTGACGGCCTTGTATCCCTGTGCCGCCGCTTCCTTTGCCGCCTCTCCGGTGTCCCGCGGATGATCGCCGCCGATCCAGCGGTAAACCTCTATGCGGTCCCGGCATTTCCCGCCGAGCAGATCATAAACCGGTACGCCCAGGGCCTTTCCCTTGATGTCCCACATTGCCTGCTCAATGCCGGAAATGGCGCTTGTCAGAATAGGACCGCCCCGGTAAAACCCAGTCCGGTACATTTGCTGGAAAGCGTCTTCGACATCCGTTGCGCTATGACCGATCAGCTGCGCGCCCAGTTCCTTCACGGCAGCTGCCACACTGTCCGCCTTTCCCTCGCAGACCGGTTCACCCCAGCCGACCAGGCCGTCGTCCGTTGTCATTTTCAGAAACAACCATCTCGGGGGAACCTTGAAAAGCTCCAGCTTTGCAATTTTCATGTCTTTTTCTCCTCCGTCACAGTTTGTCTTATTACATGATTCTGTATCGTTCAAAGGCCTCCCTTGCGCTCATTCCGCTTCGGACAGCATCGCCGGTGGTCTTCTCACCGGTTGCCTTTGCCCATGCCCGTTCAATGACTTCCCTCTCCATGCGCACAGCAGATCATCCGGATCGATATATACGCCATGGAGTTTGGCCGGTACCCGGTAGTCCGTAACACGGCTCCGCGGCGCCCGGTCCTGGAGCAGGTTCAGATTCGCATGTCCTGGGTTTGCGTTTGTATAGGAACTGACCGCCGCAGCAAGCAGTTCCCCCAGGGTATCATCGGTGAATCCCATCGCTTTATTCAGGGTGCGTTTCAGTGCACCGCTGTCTCCTTGCGTCGGGGGATTGTCATACGTCGGATTGCTGTCCGTCTCAGGCTTTCACCTGTGTCTCCTGCAGATCTTTTGTGGCTTTTGCCTCCCGTTTCAGCAGTCTTGGTGCCAGAACCAGGGAAAGAATCGTCAGGGCGATCAGGATGATGGAGGGAGTATTCGAGACCAGCGGCAGGAGTTCGCCTTTGCTGAGCATCAGCGCACGGCGCAGGTTTGTTTCTGCCAGCGGACCCAGGATAAAGCCGAGGATAATCGGCGTGATCGGAAATTCCAGCCTGTTCATGATGATTCCGACAATACCGAAGATCAGCACGATCCAGGCGTCAAAGATCCGGTTATTGATCGCGATGGAGCCGACCAGGGACAGCACCATGATGACAGGCAGCAGGATATGCTTCGGTACTGCCAGCATCCGCACGAAGAGCTTGATGCCGAAATACTGCAGGATAACGCAGAAAATGTTGGCCAGCATCAGGGCGACAAAAATACCGTAAATGAAGTCGGCGTTCTTGGTCATGACCAAGGGACCGGGCTGCAGGCCGTGTACCATCATCACGCCCAGCATGACGGCGGTAAAGGTGTCACCGGGAATGCCCAGCGCAAACAGCGGAATCATTGCGCCGCCCACGCAGGCGTTGTTTGCAGTTTCGGAAGCCACGACGCCGCCCATATATCCGGTTCCGTATTTCTCGGGATGTTTTGAAGTGGATTTTGAGATGGAATATGCAACCAGGTTTGCTGTCATGCCGCCGATGCCGGGCAGGATCCCGATAAAGGCGCCGACAATACCGGATGTCAGCATATTGCCGATCTGCTCCTTGAATTCCTTAAGGGTGAAGCCGAAGCCTTTGATCTTGTAGTTTGTTTCAATCGTGGTTTTCTTGCTGAAGGATTTGGATGCGTTAATCAGCTCGCCCACTGCATAGATACCGATCAGAGCAGGGATCAGATTGATGCCGGCGTCCAGAGCATGCTCACCCAGCGTCATCCGCGTCGTGCCGTCAACCTCGGATGCGCCGATAAAGGAGCACAGCAGGCCGAGGCACGCGACGGCAAGTCCTTTCCACAGGTTCTTGCTGGAAAGGGATATCACCATCGTCAGTGCGAAGAAAGCCATCCAGAAATAGTCTGCCTTCCCGAAGTTGATCGCGATGCTCGCGACCGGGCCGGACAGGAAAAACAGCGCGAGGAAGCCGATAACGGATCCGATAAATGAGTAGAAGATACCCGTGCCCAGCGCTTTACCGGCTTCACCTTTCCGGGCCATCGGCGAACCGTCGAACTGGGTGGCAACATTGGAAGCCGCGCCGGGGATATTCAGCAGGATTGCCGAGATCAGTCCGCCTGAACAGGATCCGATATAGATGCCCATGATCAGGGAAAATGCCGCCATCCGGGGCAGCTTATATGTCAGGGGAAGCACCAGCACCAGGGCTGTGTTTCCGTTCAGTCCCGGCACGCAGCCGAACATGACGCCGAGAAACACGCCGAACGCCACCATGGCAATTGCCAGCAAATCGCCCATTTGCTGGAATCCCTGCACAAATAAATCTAACATAGCTTGTCTCCTTTCTTCTTGAATAACCGGCAGGTCAGCCGAAGATGCTGCGGTACAGGCTGCTCAGGCCCAGGTCGATGAAGGAGACCTTTGGCACCGCCAGGCCGAAAGCACAGCCGAAAATAACATAGATTCCAACAGATGCCACCAGCGCAATCAGGAGGCTCTTCAGCCAGCTTTTTGCGGAGATGTCTGTGGAAAGCAGTGTGATCTGCAGCGTGAGGAAAAAGAAGGTGGCGATTGTGAAACCGATCTTCGGCATCAGCAGAATGTACAGGAAAATCAGCACCAGTGTACAGGGCAGCGTAATCTTCTGGAACAACCGGCGGTTTTTGATCTGTTCCTCCGTCATTCCTTCCGTGTTTGCGCTGTCATCTTCCTTCTCAGCAGGCGCAATCTTCCCCTGCTTCGTATTGATCAGCCACTTTACAATGATGATGACTCCCAGCACGAACATGGCGATTGCCACGACTTTCGGAACCGTGTCCGGAGCCAGGCGTCCCTTTCCGGCCTTCATAAAGGATTTGGTGCCGATCGTAGTCCAGTAGAAGAACGAGGCCAGCGCCATCACCACAATGCCGGAAATCAGGTCCGTAAAATTCTTTTTTGGCTTATTGCTCTGCATAAGCTTCCCTCCAGTTGAAAAGTGCGGCAGACATACTTGGATGCCTGCCGCGCGCGCATGTCTCAAACAGGCGTATCAGCGGATTCAGCCGTTATTCGTTCATCAGGACTTCCGCCATGGGAGCATAGACGTCTTCAATGCCCTTCATAAAGGCTACACCGGCTTCGCCGGGCTGGAAGTTGGCATGGAAGTTGTACAGTCCCAACGCGTTGGAGTAAGGCTCCATGGTAACCGCCTGCTCAACCGCCGCGGTGAAGGTCTTTACGATTTCCGGATCGGTACCCTTCTTGAAGCCGAAGTAGTAGAACCATTCCGCCGCGAAGGAGAATCCGAGTTCTCCGGAGCAGGGGATATCGGCAAAGTTTTCGTTGCGCTCGTTGCCCAGCACGCAGACAGGAATGAAATCACCGGTTTCAATGTACTCTTTGCCCTGGCTGTACAGGCCTTCAAGGATATCGCACTGTCCGCCCAGGAAGGCAACGGTACGGTCCGATGCGGCGCCCAGGTCGATGCAGTCCACTTCGATACCCAGTGCCTGCATCATGGCGATCGCGTGCATATGCAGCGTTCCGCCCATTTCCACCGCGTAG
The DNA here is from genome assembly GCA_045112195.1 of Christensenellales bacterium. GTDB lineage: Bacteria > Bacillota > Clostridia > Christensenellales > Aristaeellaceae > Aristaeella. The sequence continues at coordinate 6,843 of JBGUHQ010000054.1, forward strand.
GAGAGCTCGCCGGGATGCTCTTTGGCGTAGTTGACGATGTCTTCAAAGGTATTCAGGCCTTTGTCGTTGTCCTTGCGGACAAACAGGCAATAGGTGTTGCCGCCGCCGGTCACAGCCGCCAGGTCCAGCGCATCCGCCCAGTCCCAGCCTTCATCCATGCGGCCCAGCAGCTTCAGCAGCAGGGTATCCACATGATGATAGAACACGGTATAGCCGTCGGCATCACGGTTCAGCAGTTCATTCATGGCAACGGTTCCGGCTCCTCCGGGCATGTTCGTCACGACGACAGGCTGTCCAAGGATCTCCGTCAGGGACTGGGCGATGGCACGAACAGTCGTGTCGGTATCACCGCCGGGGCTTGCCGGGATCAGAACTTCAATGGCCTTCTCGGGATAATCGGCCAGTGCGGAGGCGCAGCCGAACACCATCATGACAACCAGCAGGAGCGCAAGAATTTTGGAATGCTTCATGTGACAACTCTCCTTTTCTAAAATAGTTTATTTTCAACAATCTTAACCGATTGCTGATTCCTTGTCGCGGTTTTCTGCTTCTTCCTTTCTGAAAAACCTGTTCAGCCGGGTCAGATTATATTTCCCCATGTCTCTGTAGGCGGCAACTACCTTGCTGACTTCCCCGGACTTGATATTCTCCATAATCATCCGGTGGGACGGAACCGCAAAGCTCCGGGAATCAGGCACCGCGTTCATTGCGGTGAAAATGCTGATGATGGATGCTTCATTGGCTGCCATGGCCTGAATCAGCATGTCGTTATGGGACGCAAGCACGACAGCGTAGTGGAAATTGTAATCCGCCAGATTGTATCGGTCGTTGTCGTCTTCCGCGTCGCTCATTTCCTGCAGGCATTCCTCCATGCGGCGGTAATCCGCCTCGGTAGCCCTTTTGCTTCCCAGCTTCACCGCTGCAATTTCCACTGCGTTCCGGAAATCCAGGAAATTACGGTAGCTCTCCTCACTCAGATTGAAGACCTGGTTTGTCGGAAGAAAGTTACCGGGATTTGCCGCGAAGGTTCCCATACCATGCCGCGTCACGATCAGTTTCTCCGCCCGGAGCATCTGGAGCGCTTCCCGCACCACCACACGGCTGACGGAAAACTCCTTGCAAAGGGTGTTTTCGCTGGGAATTCTTGTTCCTTCTGTCCATTCGCCCGTCAGCAGGCTTCTTTTCAGCTGCGAATATACCTGATCCGTCAGATTGATTTTTTTGACCCGCATGATTGCCATCCAGATTCCCTCCGATCACGGTTGTGGGATGTAACATGTCATACAAGTTAATTTCATTATATCGAAGGTTCCTCACCCTGTCAAGCCTGTTTTTGTATTTTTCTTGACATTTTTTTCCCATTTTATTATTGTTTTTTTAGAAACACATGCCTGGTCAACTGGCATGAATTCCGGAGGCTTCAAAGATGAAAGAACAAACCCTGTCCGGCTTATCAAAACTGCATTCAATCGTCCGCCTGTGCCTGCTGGCCTCTCTGGTTTTTTTCCTGATCGGCCTGTTCGCTCTGGTCTCCAGGTGGGATTCCGCAATTCCGATCATCGTCTTTGCCTGTGTATTCCGGCTGGCTGCGGTCGGACTGGCCCGCCGGAAGTATAATGCCGCCTGGATGCAGGCATCAACGACTGCTGCCGCTGAAAGTAAATATGGTCCTGTCACCTACAATGCCCGTGAGACCGCTCCGCAGACCCTGGTAACCGATCTCGGATTCGCGCCTGATGTGCTGCTTGCTCCCGGCACCTTCCTGTTCCACGTCTTGCGCGGAACTCTGGAAGGCCACCCCTTCCGGCTTGCTGAAACCGCTTTTGTCAGGTTGTCAGAAAATGGAAAAAAAGCACAGGGCAGGTCGGTCGCCGGCACCCTGATCACCGTGGAAAACGCACTCCCCGCATCCGAGAAATGGGTGCTTCTGAAGGATCACGCGCTGGATGGCTTCTGCCCCCTGACCGAGTATAGCCGCAGCGCGTGGAAGCCTGCCGGGGCGCTGATCAGCGGCGCTGCGTGCTTTACAGACGGTGAGGAAACTGAAAGTCCCGTAATCGCCGCGGAAGTCCTCCGCAGAATGCTGGACCGGCAGGGCGCCGTGCTGGCAGCGGCGGACGGAAATCTGTCCCTGCTGATTCCCGGAAGCTTCTATGCATGCAAGCCCGAGCTGGCGAAAGCGCCGACGGAAGAGGCACTGAACCGCACGGTTCTCCCTGCGCCGGGAATCATGCAGGATATCCTGGCTGCACTCCGGAGCCGGAAATAGCTGTGCAAATCTTCACCGAGCTTCTATATACAAAGATTGTTGTCTTCCATGCAACAACGATTTTACACAACACTCAATGATCAGGATTGTCTGCTCAACCGCAGCATCGTGTTTTGTTTTTGCTGCCAGTCGCACCGCACGTTCCTTTGCAGGGTTTTACTTCTCAGAATCTTCATAATTGAGTTTTTCTTTCTCCTTCATTAATAAATCAGTATGAACCTCCTGTCAGAGTGCAGCCGGTATAAGTTGTACCGTTCACGGTCAAGGTCGCATCTTCGGGAATGCTTATGCCGCGATAAAGGCGTGTAAAACCTCACTCTCGGTTATTGTTGCCGTGGCAGATAAATAAAATCTTCGTCATTGGTCAGTAAAGCCTCCTAAGGCGACGTTTTGCCGCGATTTGCGCACCGGGGAAATCCTACATTCCTGCGGGAAAACCGGGCGAACCCGGCAAATCGCGGCAAATCGCGGCAATGGATGGTAGTCAAATGGTAGTAGATATTCAGAGGTTCTACTACCGTGCAAGATTCAACGGTCATCGGCGGAGTAAAACCGCCTTTGAAAGTTTACCATACGATCATCGATTATTCATCCCGCACCACTCGGCAATTCGTCCGATCAATTCCAGATCAACCTTCTCATACGGAAATTGGATTGCTCCTTTGCTATATTTCAGACCACGTTCCTCAATTTCGTCTTTGAACGCATTCACGCCGCCATCCCCCGGATAAATCCCCAGGTGATTCTTCATGGCTGCAAAGTGGATCAGATTGTGCCGCTTCCAGAACGTTGGCATTTTATAGCTGATCCGCTCTTCGGCATCAGGAAGTACAGTACAAATGGTTTCCCGTACTGATATAAGAAGTGGCTGGAGCTTTTCCGGTTGTGCAGCTATATATTCATCAATCGTCATCTCAGCACCTTCTCCATCGGTTTTCCTGTCGTCAGTTCATCGATCAGTTTATCCAGCTGCCGCATCTTCTTTGCCATAGGATCATCAATTTCCTCAACCTTAACCCCGCAGATGGAGCCGGTGATCAGTTCAGATCGCGGATTCCACATAGGGGCCAGGGATAAAAACTGTCCGTAGGTCAGGCCCTCCAGATTATCCATGCTGACATACCCGGTTAGCCATTTGATAACCTGATCCACTTCTTCCTGTGTCCGGCCTTTCCGTTCAGCCTTCTGGACAAGGCACTGATAAACCTTTTCAAACGGCATTTCAAAAACATCCTGGCGAGGCATTGCGCATGCACCTCTTCTTCATGGCACATTCCTTTTCCCATCTATTCTACGATGACAGTTGCCTGCCATCGTTCCAGAATTTTACCATATCCGAGCAGTTTTTTCCACAGAGACAAACCCCTAACGCCTAAGAAATCAGCGTTCCAGCCCAAAACAGAAAAACCGGCGCTTCCACCTCCTGTGAGGCATGAAGCGCCGATCGTTTCCTTATTAAATTGCCACAATGATTCCGGCTTTATCGTCATCCCTGTTCTGATTCAGCTTTTCCTGCTCTTTCCGTGCCTGCTCAACCTCTGCCAGCCTTTTCAGCTGCCCTTCATCAATAGCGTTCAGTTCCGTCGATCTGTTTATGATTTTTGATCATCAGCATTCAGGATGCTCATAAACTCTTCACCGGTAATGGTTTCTTTGTTTAGAAGGTATGCTGCCAGTTCATGGAGTTTATCTTCGTGTTCCCGCAGAATACTGTCTGCTTTCTTCCGGGCTTCTTCTACCAATGCGACTACCTGTTCATCAATCTTTTCCGCAAAAGCAGGACTGCATGTCAGGGAGGTATCCTGACCCAGATACTGACTGTTCTGTGTTTCCAGTGCCACCATACCGAAACCGCCCATGCCATAGCGGGTAATCATCCCGCGTGCCAGCCGGGTGGCCTTTTCAATATCATTGCTTGCGCCCGTGGTGATGGAGTGGAAAACCAGCTGCTCAGCCGCCTGCCCGCCTGTCAGGGTAACAATCTTATTATACAGTTCTTCACGGGACATCAGATAATGCTCGTCTTCATCCACCTGCATAGTATATCCAAGAGCGCCGGATGTCCTGGGGATAATCGTAATCTTTGTCACAGGTGCAGAATCGGTCTGCAGAGCTGCCACCAATGCGTGACCGATTTCGTGATAGGAAACTATTTTCTTTTCACTCTCAGACATAACTGCATTTTTACGCTGATAACCGGCAATAACCGTTTCCACACTTTCCGTCAGGTCATCCTGTGTAACAGTATCGCGGCCCAGCCGTACTGCGCGCAGCGCTGCCTCATTGATGATATTGGCCAGTTCCGCGCCGCTCGCGCCGCTTGTTGCCCTGGCGATCGCTTTCAGGTCAATGTTATCGGCCATTCTGATTCCCTTGCTATGCACGCGCAGGATCGCTTCACGGCCGCCGACATCGGGCAGTTCCACCGGAATCCTTCTGTCAAAACGACCCGGGCGCAGAAGCGCAGGATCCAGGGATTCGGGCCGGTTGGTTGCAGCCAGAATGACCACACCTTTTTTTCCGTCAAAGCCATCCATTTCTGTCAGCAGCTGATTCAGCGTCTGCTCACGTTCATCATTGCCGCCAATGCCGGCTCCGGTATCACGTTTTTTGCCGATTGTATCAATTTCATCAATAAAAACGATACAAGGCGCCTTTTCGTTCGCCTGTTTGAACAGGTCCCTGACTTTTGCCGCACCCATGCCAACAAACATCTCCACAAATTCGCTGCCGGAAATG
>JBGUHQ010000055.1:0-141612 GCA_045112195.1 Christensenellales bacterium
AACGAATCGGCCCCTGTCCGGTGCACAGGCGCAGTTTCATCGGTCATTTCGTATGAAGATGACATACCAGACGGGCCTTGCCGGCGAACAAACTGCCGCAGAATGGCTGAGGACGCAGAAAGGGATGCGCACGCTGGAATGCCGTTACAGGAATAAGGCCGGGGAGATCGACCTGATCATGCTTGACGGTGAAACAGTTGTTTTTGTCGAGGTCAAAACAAGGTTTACGGCTTCGGCACAGGATGGACTGATGGCCGTTGACCGGAAAAAGCAGGAACGGATCGCCCGGGCCGCGGTGTTATATCTGACGGCAAAAGGATGGCAAAAACGGTTTATTCGCTTTGATGCCGTAGCTGTCACCCGGGACGGTGTGCTGCATGTTCCGGGCGCGTTTCAGCCCGGGGCCATGTTTTACCGATAACGAAAGGATGCACGGATTAATATGAGAATCATTAGGCGGATCACGGTTGCGGCAGCGGTTCTGTTAACGCTGCTGCTGGTCCTGTGCGCCGCGTCCGCTGAAAACCTGCTTGAAAATCCGGATTTTCTGCATCTGGATGAGGATGAACTGCCGGACGGCTGGTATACCGACGCGTATATCAGGGAACCGGGTTATACCGTTTTCAAATTCGAGGGAGACGCTGAACACCGCGCCGCCGTATCGATCCAGAACATCGGTGAAAACGACGCCCGCTTTGCCCAGACGGTGAACGTTGATCCTAATTCGATATATTGCCTGAGCGGCTATGTGCGTGCTGAAGGCGTGGAGGGCGGACATGGCGCGAATCTGAGCGTCGATGGCATCTACGCATTCAGCGACAAGTATTACGATACTGACGGGAAATGGGTATATATTCAATACTACGGTGAAACAGGACCTGAGCAGGAATATCTGACCGTATTCGCCCGGCTGGGCGGTTACAGCGGCGTCAGCACCGGCAAAGCCTGGTTTGCGGATCTTTCCCTGACTAAAGTGGACAGTATTCCCGGCGACGGCGTCGCCGACCTCTGGTACCTGCCCGATTACGGATGGGAAGATACGGCCGAAGAGGAAGAAGAGGACAACGTTCCGGGCGCCTTCTATCCCTGGCTGCTGTTGATCGGATTCGCCTATACGTTACTGGCTGCGTATCTGATCCGGCGGGAACAGATGAAGCAGCCGACGCTACAGGAGCGGGAGCGGTTTTCCGGAACTTTTACTGCCATTGTGCTGCTGCTTTCCCTTCTGCTGCGCATTCTGATCAGCCGCGTGGTTGAGGGATATATGGTTGACGTCAACTGCTTCCTCAGCTGGGGGCATACCATGGCGTCTGTCGGTCCCGCCGGCTTTTACGAAGCGACCAGTTTCTGCGATTATCCTCCGCTTTATACCTATATTCTTGCTCTGAACGCTCGCATATCCGATTTCCTCGGCGGATCAGTTGAAATGTCGCGGATTGTGTTCCGACTGGTTCCGAATCTGTGCGACCTGGCCGGCTGCTGGATGCTGTACAGGCTGCTGCTGAAAGAAACAAAACTCAGCCGGAGCACCTGCTTACTTTTCCTGGCGCTGGCCGCTTTCAATCCCGCGTCCATCCTGAACAGCGCTGCGTGGGGCCAGATGGACAGCGCCCTCTGCCTGCTGTTGCTCAGCGTAGCGCTGTGCGCCGTACGCGGCAGATGGAAGGCGGCGCTTCCGCTGTATGTTGTTGCCGTGCTCGTTAAACCGCAGGCGCTGATGCTCGGGCCGCTGGGCCTGACTTATATCGTCCTCAGCTGGATCAGGAATCCTTCTTCAAGACGGAAGATCCTGATCGGAACCGGAATCAGCATCCTTGTTCTGATCGCCGGCGTCCTGCCGTTCAGCCTGCGCCAGAACTGGGACTGGCTGATCCAGCTGTATGCCAGAACCCTCGCGTCCTATCCTTATGCGACGGTCAATACCGCAAATTTCTACTATATTATCGGCGGAAACTGGTCCGGTGTGGACAGCGCCACCCATTTGTTTGCGCCATTGCTGCTGGGAGCCTGCTGCGCCGGCTACGGCATATGGTGGTATTTCCGGGCGAAAGAACTGCGGGGGCGGGCAACTGAGCTTGTCATCAGCATCTGCTTTGCGATCTGCTTCGCCGTGTTTGCGCTGAAAGGCGCATCCTGGGCATGGAACGGCGCCGTTGCGATGGCGTTTGTGTTCGTCATTGTGCTCAGCCATGCTGTCAGAAGCGGGGAGATCCGCCTGCTTCCCTGGCTCGGAGGCCTGCTGTTTATTCTCCTGTATGTATTCGGCGTGAAGATGCATGAGCGCTACATCTTCCCGGCGCTGATGCTGCTTGCTGCCGGATGGATCCTGATCAGGGACAGACGGATCCTCTATGTGCTGCTGCTTTTCTCCCTTACCGTCTTTATCAATGAAGGTATTGTGCTTGACAACAGCATCCGTCTCGGTTCCTCGATGGGCCATCTGAACAGGGATACGGTCTGGCTTGCCGATCTGATCAGCATCGTGAATGTGTTCGGCGCCGTATATGCCGTCTGGCTCGGCATCGAAATTCTGCTTCCCCGGCAGCAGAAAGCCTGTGTGGCTTCGCGGAAAAGGACGCCCCTGGACTGGAAATGCGACAGGTCACTGCACTGGACCCTGAAAGACACGTTGATTCTGACGACGATCACCGTATCCTTTGCGACCGTCAGCCTGCTGACGCTGGGAAGCACCAAAGCGCCGCAGACGGTCTGGTCGTCGAGCACCGCCTCGGAACAGGTCGTGCTGGATCTCGGAAAGGTCTGGGACGATTTTGAGGTGCTCTACTTCGCCCAGGTCACCCGGAACGACTTTTCCGTTTCGGTCAGTGATGACGGGGAGCACTGGGAAGAGGAAACCTGGGCCCAGATGGACCAGGGGCAGTGCTGGAAATGGAAATATGTCACCGAGTCCTATGATAACGGCGACGGAACCCGTACCTACATCAATTCAAACCAGGATTCCATTATCCGCTTCAGCGGCAGATATGTCCGGATTACGTCCCAGCAGCTGGGCCTGAGGCTGAACGAAGTGCTCATCCGTGATGAAGCGGGTGAAGTGATTCCGGTGAAGCTGGCCGGCCGGACCGGTGAGGATACCGCTTCGGAACTCTGTTCCGATCCTTCCGCGCTGATTGACGAGCAGGATTCCATGGAAGCGCTTCCTTCTTACCCGCACAATCCGGAAACGGACGGCACGAAAATCGAGCCGAGCTGGTGGAACAGTTCCTATTTTGACGAGATCTATCACGCGAGAACGGCCTATGAATTCCTTGTCGGATCCGTTCCGTATGAAACAAGCCATCCGCCGCTGGGTAAAATCCTGATGAGCGCCTTTGTGGCAATATTCGGCATGACGCCTTTCGGCTGGCGCTTTGCCGGCGCCCTGGCCGGGATCCTGATGCTGCCGGGCATGTATCTTCTCGGGAAACAGCTGACGAAAAAGACGTGGGCAGGCGCCCTTGCATGCGCCCTGATGGCGCTGGACTGCATGCATCTGACCCAGACGCAGATCGCGACCATTGACAGTTTCCCCGTTCTCTTTATCATCTTTGCGTATTTCTTTATGCTGCGGTTCCTGCAGACCGATTTCCTCAGGGAAAAACTCAGCGTATCCATGACCAGCCTCGGCTGCTGCGGTCTGTTCATGGGCCTCTCCATCGCCAGCAAATGGATCGGAATCTATGCAGGCGCCGGACTGGCTGTGCTGTTCTTCTGGCACTGCGCTCGGACCATCAGGCTGCAGAAAGAAGCGGCCGGAATGCTGGAAAGCGAAGCCGGCCTGCCGGAAGAAAGCCGCGTCAGACTGTTTTCGTGGAGCAGGGAAGGCGGGGCTCCTGACGCGGTAAAGCGCTTCCTTACTCTGTGCGCATGGTGCGTCTTGTTCTTCGTTGTCGTCCCCGTACTGATTTATCTTCTCAGTTATATTCCGTATATGGCCTACAACGCCAAACGGATTCATTCCCTCGGGGACTATATCAACGAAGTCTGGCGCGCCCAGGTCGGCATGCTCAATTACCACAGCACGCCCAACCTTGGAATGGATCATCCTTTCTATTCTCCCTGGTGGGAATGGCCGATTATCGGCAAACCGATGTATTATGCGTCCCAGCAGTATCTTCCTGCGGATTATCCCGTACATCACAGCATATTTGCCTTTGGAAATCCGGTCATCTGGTACGGCGGGCTCTCAACGCTTGCTTTCTGCGTGTTCCGCTGCGTCAGCTCCAGAAGGTATCGTCTGGCCGGCAATCAGCTGCAGTGGCATGCGGGCGCGCTGAACTATGACGTCCGCTACGTGTTCCTGCTGATCGGCATCCTGGCCCAGTACCTGCCCTGGGTGCTCGTTCCACGGGGAACCTATATCTACCACTACTTTGCCAGCCTGCCTTTCCTGATGATCTCCGTCTGCCTGGCCTTCGATCTGGAGGGACAGAAAGCGGAACGGACCGGCCGGATCCTGGCAGCTGTGTTTATCGCCGCAGCCGCTGTATTCTTCATCCTGCTGTTCCCCTACGCCAGCGGTATGAACGTATCCCCGGACTGGTTGAATATCGGCAGAAGCATACTCAGAATCTGGTACTGAGGAGGGCGGATGATGGCTGATATCCTTTCAAAAACGCTCAGTTTCGGCGTCAGCGGCGTGAACGGTTTTCCGGTCGACGTGGAGGTGTTTGCCGCAGGCGGCATGCCGATGATGGAAATCATCGGACTGCCGGATACATCGGTGCGTGAAAGCAAAAACCGGGTAAACGCGGCAATCGTCAACTGCGGAAGGGATACCGGAACAAATTACAGGATTACGGTGAACCTGGCGCCGGCGGATATCAAAAAAGAAGGACCGTCCTTCGATCTGCCCATCGCTGTGGGAACCATGATCGCCACCGATATGCTGCATCCCGACCCGCAGGTTGATCTGAGCGGTATCGCTTTCTTCGGGGAACTGAGCCTGGATGGCGGCGTCAGGCCGATCAACGGCGCCCTGCCGATGGCAATCAGCGCGAAGGAAAACGGAATCAGTCAGATTGTCCTGCCGCGGGAAAACGCGAAAGAGGTCTCCTGCATTCAGGGCCTGCGGATTATGCCTGTTTCCCATCTGAAACAGGTGATTGACTGGCTGGAACAGCTTGAGGGCATCCAAGCCTTCGAGACTGTTTCTTTTGAAACGCTGAAGAATGAAGCCGTTATCGTGAACGATATGGCGCAGATTCGCGGACAGAAAGGCGCCCGGCGAGCCCTGGAGGTTGCCGCGGCCGGAGGCCACAATATGCTCATGATCGGCGTGCCCGGCAGCGGAAAGACCATGCTGGCCCGCTCTGTTCCGGGTATTCTTCCGCCTATGAGTTTTGAGGAATCCCTTGAGACGACGCGGATTCATTCCATCTGCGGCAAACTCCCCGCCGGCAGCGGCCTGATGATTACCAGGCCCTTCTGTGCGCCGCACCATAACGCCTCCGTCGCTTCTCTGATCGGAGGCGGACCGGACGCCAGGCCGGGTGAGGTGTCGCTTGCCCATAACGGCGTGCTGTTTCTGGACGAGCTGCCGGAATTCAGCCGGAGCGCGCTGGAGGCGCTGCGGCAGCCGCTGGAGGACGGAACGGTATCCGTTGCCCGCGTCAAGAAGCAGGCGCAGTATCAGTCCTCCTTCATGCTGATCGCCGCGATGAACCCGTGTCCCTGCGGATATTTCGGCAGCACCCGCAGATCCTGCAGATGCACGCCTCCTGAAATCCGGAGGTATCTGGACAGGGTTTCCGGTCCGCTGCTGGACCGGATCGACCTCCAGATTGAGGTGGATTCGGTACCGCTGAACGAAATAAACGATTCAGGACCGTCCGAATGCTCAGCGGCTGTTGCGCAGCGCGTCGCAAAAGCGCGGGCAGTCCAGCTGGAACGGTACCATGGAACCGGAAAACACTGTAACGCACAGCTGACCAATGCTGACGTGAACAGGTACTGCGTTCCGGATGCGGAAGCGCTCCGTCTCCTGAACGCGGCGGTTGATACGCTTCATCTGAGCATGCGCGCTTACCAGCGAATCCTGAAAGTTGCAAGGACCATCGCCGATCTTGCCGGAGAAGACTCCATCTCCTCCGCGCATGTAGCTGAGGCGGTACAGTACCGTGAACTGGATCAGAAATACTGGAGATGAACGGTTTGACTCAAAAATCCGATGCGTCCGTGTTTGACGCGTGGCTGGCGTCTGCCTGCATGCCGCCTGAAACGGTCCGCCGTCTGCTGGAAACCTTTGGCGGAGCGGAAGCCTGTTTCAGCGCTTTCAGAACCGGTAACGAAGTGTTCCGGAACGCGGTCTCCCCGCGGTTTCTCAGGCTGCTGGAAAGCAACGGTACAGACGGGAACCTGAAAAGGATGGAAGACCTGATGGCCGGTTATTCGATCGGCGTCCTCCTGTATTCGGATCCGCAGTTTCCGCAGGCGCTTGAGCACATCGACGAAGCGCCCGCGATCCTGTTCTTTCAGGGAGATCCCTTATGCCTTCGAAAGCGGATGCTGTCCATGGTCGGCAGCCGGGCCGCGTCTTACGCCGGACAGAAGGCTGCCAGGAAAGTATCCGCGGATCTCAGCCGGCAGGGCGTGGCCATCGTCAGCGGTCTGGCCTGCGGTATTGACGCCGCCTCCCATCAGGGCTGCCTTGACGGCGGAAGCCCGACTATCGCGGTTACGGCCTGCGGACTGGATACCGTTTATCCGAAATCCAATATTCGTTTACGGAATGAAATCCTGGAAAGGGGAGGATTGCTGATCTCGGAATATGCCCCGGGAGAGAAACCGGCAGGGTGGCATTTCCCGTTTCGCAACCGGATTATCGCAGGCCTCGGCCGGGCGCTGATCCTGATCGAGGCCAGAATCAGGAGCGGAAGCATGACGTCCGTACGCCATGCGCTTGACCAAGGGAAGGATGTTTTCGTCTATCCCGGCGATCCTTCATCTGACCAGTTTGAAGGCAACCATCAACTGCTGCGGGAAGGCGCGACTTATTTCACCAGCGCCGAAGACATCCTGGATGACCTGCACTGGCTTGACAATCCACCGCCGGTAAGGCAAAATAGCGATTGCTCAGCGGACACAGCGTCTCTTCCGCCTGAACAGTCTGCCATCATCCGGGCGCTGAGACCCGGCACCCTCAGTTTTGAACAGCTTCTGGACAAGACCGGCCTCAGTCCGTCTGCGCTGATGAGCGCCCTCACGGTTCTTCAGATCAGCGGCAGGGTTGAATCAATGCCCGGTAAACAATATCAGGTGAAACAATAATCCAATCCGAAGGAGACACAGTAATGGCAACCGCAAAACAGAAACTGATTATCGTCGAATCTCCCGCCAAAGCGAAAACCATCGGGAAGTATCTGGGAAAGGGATACAAGGTCGAAGCTTCCCAGGGCCATGTCTGCGACCTTCCCAAGAGCCAGCTGGGTGTGGATATCGATCATGATTTTGATCTGAAATATATTACCATCCGCGGCCGCGGGGATATCCTGAGCCGAATCCGCAAGGAAGCGAAGAACGCCTCCCAGGTTTATTTCGCGACAGACCCTGACCGCGAAGGAGAAGCGATCAGCTGGCATCTGTATCATGTCCTCGGCGTGGATGAAAACGCTCCCTGCCGGATTGAGTTCAACGAAGTGACCAAAAAAGCTGTCCAGGCTGCCATTAAGAATCCCAGGAAGCTGGATATGGGCCGGATTGACGCACAGCAGGCGCGCCGCGCGCTGGACCGGCTGGTCGGATATAAAATCAGCCCGCTGCTTTGGGTCAAGGTGAAGAAGGGTCTTTCCGCCGGACGAGTACAGAGCGTCGCAACGCGAATGGTTGTGGAACGCGAGAGGGAGATTGACAATTTCATTCCGGAGGAATACTGGGATATCAGCGCTGACTGCTCCGTTCCCGGCGATAAAAAGGCCGGCACATTTCTGGTGCGCTTCGTTTCCCTGGACGGGAAGAAGACGCCTGTGCGGAACGGCGAGGAAGCCGCCCGGATCCGGAAGCTGATTGAAGAAAGCGAATTCACGGTTACCGATATCAAGAAAAAAGAAAAAAGACGGCAGCCTGCTCCGCCGTTCACTACGTCGAGCCTGCAGCAGGAAGCCGGCCGGAAGCTGAGCTTTACCACTGCCAAGACCATGCAGGTCGTTCAGCAGCTTTACGAAGGCGTGGATCTGCAGGGTGAAGGCGCCCAGGGTCTTGTTACTTATATCCGTACCGACAGTGTGCGCATCAGCGACGACGCCATGACCGCTCTCCGCGCTTTCATTCCCGAAAAATACGGAAAAGAATTCCTTCCTGAGGAAAAGAACGAATTTAAAGGCCGCAAAAACGCGCAGGACGCCCATGAAGCGATCCGTCCGACGGACGTGACGCGTACGCCGGAATCCATCAAGGCTTCCCTTAGCCGGGAGCAGTTTATGCTTTACCGGCTGATCTATAACCGCTATGTCGCCAGCCAGATGTCCGCCGCCGTTTATGAAACCATGTCGGCGGAGATCACCGGACAGCATGCCGGGCTGCGCTTTTACGGCGAGCACAAGGTATTCGCCGGGTTTACGGCTCTCTATGAGGAAAGTACCGACGAAACCACCGACAGCGTGGAAATGACACTGCCTTCCCTGAAGGAAGGACAGAAGATCAAGATTCTCGAGATCCATACCGATCAGCATTTCACCCAGCCGCCGAGCCGCTTTACGGAAGCCAGCCTCGTGCGGACACTGGAAGAAAACGGCATCGGCAGGCCCTCTACCTACGCGCCGACAATCACCACGATTATCGGGCGCGGATACGTTTCCCGTGAAAAGAAACGACTGTTCCCAACGGAACTCGGCATCATGGTCACGGAGATGATGGAAAATTATTTCTCCCGGATTGTCGACACCGAGTTCACTGCCAATATGGAAGAGCAGCTGGATGAAGTGGAAGAAGGCAAGCTGGACTGGAAACAGATCTTACGAGAATTCTATCCGGACTTTGAATCGACGCTCGGCGTCGCGGAAAAGGAAATCGAGAAAGTCGAAGTCAAAGACGACATCAGCGACGTTCCCTGCGATAAGTGCGGCGCGATGATGGTCTATAAAATGGGTAAGTACGGCCGTTTCCTGGCCTGCCCGAATTTCCCGGACTGCAGGAATACCATGCCGATTCTTACCTATATTGATGCCCCCTGTCCCGCCTGCGGCAAAAGGCTGCTGGAGAAAACCAGCCGGAAAAACCGCAAATTCTACGGTTGTGAAGGTTACCCGGAATGTGATTTCGTCAGCTGGGACAAGCCCGTTGAGGAAAAGTGCCCGAAATGCGGAACCTATATGATAGAAAAGAAGAATAATAAAGGCGAGACAATCCACCTCTGCACCAATGAGAGCTGCCGGTATAAAACCGTTGCTGCCCGAAATGAGGAGGATATCAATGAGTGACCGTACCGCTACGGTCATCGGCGCCGGGCTGGCAGGCTGCGAAGCAGCGTGGCAGCTAGCCCTGAGGGGTATTCATGTGCGGCTGGTTGAAATGAAACCGGTCAGAATGTCCCCGGCGCATCATTCAAAAAATCTGGCTGAACTGGTCTGTTCCAACAGTTTTCGCGGAGACCGCCTGACAAACGCTGTCGGCCTGCTGAAGGAAGAAATGCGGATCATGGGATCGGTGATCATGCGCTGCGCCGATGAAACACGCGTTCCGGCCGGCGGAGCCCTGGCTGTGGACCGTGATTCATTCTCGGCCTGCGTGACAAAATCTATTACATCACATCCGCTTATTGAACTGGTCCGGGAAGAAGTCTCTGAAATACCGGACGGGCCTGTCATCATCGCGACGGGACCGCTGACCAGTGACGCGCTGGCTGAGGTCATCCAAAAGATGCCGGGCCTGAGCACGCTGAATTTTTACGACGCCGCCGCTCCGATCGTTTACAGGGAATCACTGAACGAAGAGAAACTGTTCCGCCTCAGCCGCTATAACCGCGGAAAGGATTATCTGAATGCTCCGATGACAGAGGAGCAGTATACCGAGTTCATCCGGGAGCTGATCGCCGCGGAAACGGCCGAAGTACACGGATTTGAGGAAAAGTGGGTTTTTGAGGGCTGTATGCCGATCGAAAGCATGGCCAAACGGGGCTTTATGGTTCCTGCCTTCGGCCCGATGAAGCCGGTGGGTCTGGTGGATCCGCGTACAGGCAGGGAACCCTTTGCCGTCGTTCAGCTCCGGCAGGATAACGCGTCCGATACCATGTACAACATCGTCGGCTTCCAGACCCGCCTGAAATTCCCGGAACAGAAACGTGTTTTCGGTCTGATTCCCGGCCTGGAAAACGCCGAATACGCCCGGTACGGCGTTATGCACCGCAACACATTCCTCAACAGTCCCGGTTTCCTGAACGCGTCCTTTGAGATGATCGGCCGCAAACAATGCTTTTTCGCCGGCCAGATCACCGGGGTGGAAGGATATGTGGAAAGCGCTGCCAGCGGCATGGTTGCCGGTATCACCCTCGCCGCGGAACTGAACGGGAAGGAAATCCCTGTATTCCCGCCCTGCACCGCCCTTGGCGCCATGGGAAAACATGTTTCCACCCCCGACGCAAATTATCAGCCCATGAACTGCTCCTTCGGCCTGATTGATCCGCTGCCGGTCATCCCCGGACAGAAGCGGATCCGGAAAAAGGAAGAACGTTACCAGGCCATCGCCGACAGGGCGCTGACCTGTATCAGAGAAATCAGCAGCAAAACAGGAGGAACCTGATATGTCCAGCCCTTTCAGAGGAACCACCATCTGCGCTGTCCGCAGAAACGGAGAGATCGCCATTGCCGGTGACGGACAGGTCACGATGGGGGAGCACACCATCTTTAAAACCACAGCCAGGAAGGTACGCCGGCTCTATAACGGAGAGGTCGTTGTCGGGTTTGCCGGCAGCGTGGCTGACGCTTTCACCCTTTGCGAAAAATTCGAGGAAAAGCTGCAGCAGTGCAACGGCAATCTTGAAAAGGCGGCCGTTGCCTTGGCCCAGAACTGGCGGGGAGACCAGACCATGCGCCAACTCGAGTCCATGATGATTGCGGCAAACAAGGAACGCCTGCTGATTCTCAGCGGAACCGGCGAAGTGATCGATCCGGACGAGGGCATCGCGGCCATCGGCTCCGGCGGCAATTATGCGCTGGCCGCCGCAAGGGCCCTGTTGCAGAATACGGATCTGAGCGCCGCGGAGATCGCTGAAAAAGCGCTCCATATCGCTGCAAGCATCTGTGTTTATACCAATGACCAGATCATTGTTGAGACCGTATAAGACGAAACGGGAGATACTGATATGAATGAACAGCAACTGACCCCGAGACAGATCGTTCACGAACTGGACCGTTTTATCGTCGGACAGGACGAGGCGAAGAAAGCCGTTGCCATCGCGCTGCGCAACCGGTACCGCCGCAGCCGGGTGGATGAGGACTTGCGGGACGAGATCATTCCCAAGAATATTCTGATGATCGGTCCCACCGGTGTGGGTAAAACCGAGATTGCCCGGCGGCTTTCCAGGCTGGTATGCGCCCCGTTTATCAAGGTTGAGGCGACCAAGTTCACGGAAGTGGGTTATGTTGGCCGCGATGTGGAGAGTATCGTCCGGGACCTGACGGAAAACGCGGTCCGTATGGTCCGCAGGGAACATGAGGAACGGGTGATGCCCCGGGCAAGAGTTCTGGCGGAAGAACGGCTCAGCGATCTGCTGGCCCACGGCCCGAAGAAGAGCTCCGGCGCCTCCAATCCGCTTGATTTCCTGCTCGGCAGGCAGAAGGAACAGCAGCCCAGCAACGAAGAAGTGACCGCGCTGGCCAAACGGAAGGAAGATATCCGCCAGCAGCTGCTCCGAGGCGAGATTGAGGATACCGAGCTTGAACTGGAAGTGGAAGAGGAAGCCCCCACGCTGGAAGTAGGCGGCAGCAGCATCAGCCTGGGCGATATGATGGGCAATATGATGCCCAAACGGACCCGGATGCGCCACGTCAAAGTCCGTGACGCCCGGAAGATCCTGACCGACCAGGAAGCGGCCAAGCTGATCGATAACGACGCGGTCCAGGAGGAAGCGGTCCGCCGGACCGAGCAGAACGGCATCGTCTTTATCGACGAAATCGACAAGATCGCCAGCGCCTCCGGCGCCCACGGGCCGGATGTCAGCAGGGAAGGCGTGCAGCGGGATATCCTGCCTATCGTGGAAGGCTGTACCGTCAATACGAAGTACGGCGCGGTGAAGACGGACCATATGCTCTTTATCGCCGCCGGCGCGTTCCATGTCAGCAAGGTATCTGACCTGATTCCGGAACTGCAGGGCCGTTTTCCCGTCCATGTGAAGCTGAAGAGCCTGACGAAGGAAGACTTCAAGCAGATCATGACTGTGCCTGAGAACGCGCTGACCAAGCAGTATCAGGCTTTACTGGCTGTGGACAAGGTGATGCTGACCTTTGAAGAAAGCGCGATTTCGGCCATCGCCGAGGCCGCGTGCCATGCTAATGAAAATTCGGAAGATATCGGCGCCAGAAGGCTTCACGCCATCTTTGAGCAGCTGCTGGAGGACGTGCTTTTCAACGCCGGCGATGAGAACATGCCGCCTTTTGAACTGAAGCTGGACGAAGCGTATGTAAACGAACATCTGAAGGGCGAAAACCGACCCATGGACATCCGGAAATTCATCCTGTAAAAATACGAAAGCAGGCCGCGCTGCGCTATGCAGGCGGCCTGTTTCGTGTTATAATCCACTCAATAAACGGCAGGAGGATGAGAATATGATCAATACCATCGGCATGATCGGCACAGGCAATATGGGTTCGGCGATCCTGCGCGGCATTGTGGAAGCGGAATACGTCAAGGCTTCCATGATTGTCGCTTACGATACCAGCAGCCGCCGGATGAATGAGCTGGAAGAGGATATTCCCGGTGTGATCCTGGCGCGTGACTGTCTTGAAGTGGCTGAAAAGGCCGATCTGATCATCCTGGCTGTGAAACCCATCTATGTCCGTGACGTGATCGATGAAATCCGCCCCGCGCTGAACGGTAAAGCCGTGCTCAGCATTGCGGCCGGCTGGACGGTCAGCATGCTGGAGAACGCGCTGTACGGCACGACCGCGACCTATCTGCGGGTAATGCCCAACACGCCGGCGCTGGTTGGGGAGGGCATGACCGCCATCTGTGACAACACGACCTTCTCCAAAGAAGATTTTAATTACGCCAAAGGGATTTTTGATTCAGTCGGCAAGACCAAAGTGCTTCCCGAACGGCTGTTTGACGGCGTCGTCGCGGTCAGCGGAAGTAGCCCGGCCTATGTATATATGATGATCGAAGCCATGGCGGACGCGGCCGTGAAAGAAGGCATTCCGCGCGTTTACGCCTATGAGATGGCAGCCCAGAGCGTGCTGGGCAGCGCCCTGATGGTGCTTTCCTCCGGAACCCATCCCGCCGCGCTGAAAGACGCGGTCTGCTCGCCCGGCGGCACCACTATCGAAGCGGTTGAAGCGCTTGAGCGGAAAGGCTTCCGGGCTGCGATCATGGACGCGATGGAAGCCTGCGCTGCAAAGAGCCGCGAAATGTCCAAAGATTCTGATTGAGGACGTACAGGAATGGAAGAGAACAGGAAGACGGTCAATATTTATACGGACGGCGCCTGCAGTGGCAATCCGGGCCCCGGCGGCTGGGCAGCCATCCTGGAGTTCGGTCCGCACCGGAAGGAACTGAGCGGCTACATGGCCGGCACAACCAACAACCGGATGGAACTGTTTGCAGCGATCAGCGGGCTCGGCGCGCTGAAGGAACCCTGCAACGTCAATCTGTATTCCGACAGCAATTATCTTGTCCAGGCTTTTAACGAACACTGGATTGATAACTGGATGAAGAATGGCTGGAAGACCAGCGGGGGCGGGAAGGTGGAGAACCAGGATCTCTGGTTTATTCTTAACGCCCAGACCAGGAAACATAACGTCACTTTCCTGAAGGTCAAGGGTCATGCGGATCATCCGGAAAACAACCGCTGCGATGAACTGGCCCGGGCCGCGATCGACGAGTACCGGCGGATCAATGCAGAGCAGAACACTACGGAGGAACCTGCGGCACAGTCCGCGCAGCAGGCAGGAGCGGCTGATGGAACTGTATAACGGAAGGCCGGAGAATTGTTCCGGCAGGCTTGAACGGGAAATCAGGACCTATGATTTTCTTGATTCTCTCGGCATTTCTTATCAGCGGACCGATCATGAGCGGGCGGACAATATGGTTGCATGCAACGAAATTGACGCGGTGCTGGGCGTGTTGATCTGCAAGAACCTGTTCCTGTGCAACCGTCAGAAAACATCGTTTTATCTGCTGATGATGCCGGGAGACAAAAAGTTCAAGACCAAAGAGCTTTCCGCCCAGATCCAGTCTGCCCGGCTGTCCTTCGCGGAACCGCAGGATATGCTGAAATATCTGGACATTGAACCCGGCGCGGTCAGCGTCATGGGCCTGATGAACGACCATGACCGTGCCGTAACCCTGCTGATCGACGAGGACGTGCTCAAAGGGGAATATATCGGCTGCCATCCCTGCGTCTGTACGTCCAGCCTGAAAATGAAAACAGCAGACGTCATTGATCGATTTCTGCCCGCTACCGGACACCTGTACCGGACAGTTATCCTCAATGGGGAAGAATAAATCACATTTAAATCAGATATAAAAAGGAAATAACACAAACAGCCCCGGCGCCGTCTTGACACTGGGGCCTGCTGATGGTATGATGTAATTATTCTTAAAACTATTCGCTAAACCACAGTTTTACGAATAGTTTAACACAAAAAGCAGGTATAGCCGGGAATACCGGCCAAGGAGGCGTAATCGTTATGGCGGAAAGAACGAATCGCTACCGTGATGAAATCGACGCGAAGCGTATTCTCCAGATTCGTGAGATTACCCGCAGCCTTCCTCAGGCCTGCTCTGATTTCCTCCGGTCGATCGCAATATCGACCAGTTCGCTGACCCGGCTTGCCTACGCCATCGATCTGAACACTTTTTTCAGCTTTCTGCACGATGAACGGATCGCATTCTCGCAGAAAGATTTAAAACTGATGGACGACCGGGATCTCGAAAAACTGACCCGGAACGACATCGTTGCCTACACCGAATACCTGACCTACTACCTGAAGAACGCGGCAGATGATTCGGTACCTAACAAAATATACGTCAATCATGAATTGGCCATCAAACGAAAACTCTGTACTATCCGTTCCTTTTACGATTACCTGTTTAAAAACCAGCGGATTTCATCCAACGTTACCGAGCTTGTTCCCCTCCCCAAGATCCATGAAAAGCCGATCATACGCCTGAGCAAGGACGAGATGGTCCGCATGCTGGAACAGGCGCAGTGCGGCGACCAGCTGACTGACCGGCAGCAGAAGTATCAGAAAATCACCTCAAAGCGGGATTTCGCCATGCTGTCTTTGTTTCTCGGCACGGGCATCCGCGTCAGCGAATGCGTCGGCATGAACATCGCGGACGTGGATCTGGAAAACAACGCGTTTATCGTGACGCGCAAAGGCGGAAACCAGGTTGTTCTGTACTTCCCGCCCGAGGTCGCCGAAGCGCTGGCGGATTATATGCAGGAGCGGGATGAAATCGAAGCCCTGCCCGGGCACGAGGACGCACTTTTCCTCAGCCTGCAGCGGAAACGGATTACCCAGCGGGCCGTACAGAACCTGGTCAAAAAATACGCCGCCGTAGCGGCGCCGCTCAAGACCAGGATCAGCCCGCATAAGCTCCGGAGCACCTATGCGACGAACCTGTACAATGAGACCGGAGATATTTACCTGGTAGCGGACGTGCTGGGCCACACTTCGGTGGATACGACCCGTAAACACTACGCCGACATGACGGATGCCCGCAGGCGCATGGCTGCGGAGCATGTCCATCTGCCCGGCGATCCGGACTTTAATCCTGATCGCTGATCAGCGCGCGGATGATGTCCGCCAGCTTTTTCAGTTCGTGGTTGCTGTGGCCGCTGAGCGTTGCGGTATAACGGTCCAGGGCCTGTACAGCTTCCCTGAGCTCTGTAAACGCGGATTCCTTCTTCTTTCTGGCGGCGGGATCCGCGTTTTGCGTTTTGGCCTTTTCTTTGTATACGGGATCCGTAATCCGGATCCATTCACCCTTCAGCAGATCAAACTCGGATCCTGAATACGGCGCCTGAGCCGGAATGCCGAAGGTTTCTGTAACGGTCCGCGCGAATCCGGTAGTGGAATCGTCGTCCCCGTGGTTGACGAACACCAGCGACGGTTTCCGTTCAAAACCGGACAAAAACTGCAGGAGCCCGTCCCTGTCCGCATGGCCGGAAATGCCGGCCAGCAAAGCGATCTCAGCTTTTACGTCGATCTGTTCGCCAAAGATTTTCACGGTTTCGGCACCGTCGAAGATAATCCGGCCCAGGGTGCCGTTTGCCTGGTATCCGGCAAACAGGATTGTATTCCGGCTGTCCCAGATATTGTGCTTCAGATGATGGCGGATCCGTCCGCCTTCGCACATGCCGCCGGAAGAAATAATCACCTTGGGCGTCGTGTCGGCGTTCAGCGCCTTGGATTCGTCGGAACTGACCGTCGTATTCAGTCCGTCAAACCAGATCGGATTCTGGCCGGACGTCATGATATCCCGTGTTTTCTGATCCAGGCAGACCGGATCGCACTGCAGGAATACGGCGGTGGCTTCGTTGGCCAGCGGACTGTCCACATAGACCGGGAACGATTCAAATTCGGGCAGCAGGTGCTGCTGCTTGATTTCCCGGAAGAAATACAGCAATTCCTGCGTCCGGCCGACAGCGAAAGACGGAATGATGACGCTGCCTCCCCTGCTGAATGTTCGCCTGAGTACGTCGGTCAGCACCGGAATCGGTGATACCGTCGTCTCATGCAGCCGGGTGCCGTAGGTGGATTCAATCAGTACGTAATCCGCTTCGGATACCGCTTGCGGGTTCTGGATGATCGGCTGGTTCGGGTTGCCGACGTCGCCGCTGCAGACCAGGGTTCTGCTTTCTCCGCCGTCCTCCAGAAACAGTTCCAGAAATGCGGAACCGAGCAGGTGGCCCGCGTCGGTAAAGCGGGCGGTCAGCCCTTCATCCACCATGATCATTTCCCCGTAGGCACAGGGACGGAAGAATTCCATGGTGGCGGCGGCGTCATCCATGGTATACAGCGGTTCAACGACGGTGCCGCTGTGGCGCAGGTTCTTTTTGGTTTCGTTGGATGCGTCCGTTTCCTGGATATGCGCGCTGTCGGCCAGCATGATCGAACAGAGGTTCGTCGTTTCCGCCGTCGCGTAGATTTTGCCGCGGAAACCCTGCTTATACAGCAGCGGCAGCATACCGGAGTGATCGATATGCGCGTGGGTCAGGAAAACGTATTCAACGGAGGACGCCGCAATGGGCAGATCGGCCATCACAAAGTCATTTTCTCCCTGTTCCATCCCGTAATCCACCAGGCAGTAATGGTTGTCCATCCATTCAATCAGCGTTTTGCTGCCCGTTACCTGGTGAGCGGCTCCGAGAAAGGTGATCTTCATAAGGTCGGGTCTCCTTTCATGTGTTGATTGCAAAACCTTTCGGTGCAAATTATAATACAGATACGGCGATTCCGGAACGATTGTCAGTTTTCAGGCGTGGATTCGCTTTCGAGATAAATGCCGTCAATGCTGACGCCGCGGTAATCCGCGTCGCCTTTGACGCATTTCATGCAGTTGTCGCAGATCTTTTCCGGATCCAGATCGCAGCGGTCGCATTCGCCGCAGCCGATGCATTCCCGGTCATACAGAACGCACTGTCGATGTTCGGCCATTCCGGAACACCTCCCCTGTCATGATTATACATCCCCGGAGAAAGGACGGTCAAGCGTGAACGGTATCCAGCTCAGGACGTTTACGGAAGAAGAATACCACCGGTTTTTCAGGCGGTATCAGCCTGATCAGATGATGGATTCCTCCCCTTTCCGGTATAACCGGGAGCAGATCTCCCGCTCTTATCTGTACAATCACAGCGGATATCGGGAAAACTATGTCCATCTGGGCATTTTTCTGGACGACGAACCGGTAGGCTCGTTCCAGCTCAAACGCATGGATCCGGAGAAAAAGACCTGTGAATTCGGCATCATCCTGCGGGATAACAGCGTTAAGAACCGGGGCATCGGTACGGAAGCGATCCGTATGGGGATGAGGCTGGCCCGGGACCGTTACGGAATGCAGACCGTCATCGGCGATACCATGGGCCGGAATAAACGCATGGCCCGTGTATTTGAAAAGCTGGGTTTCAGCCTGAAGGAAACCGTGCCCGGAGCTTTTGAACTGCCGGACGGTTCCCGGGAAGACCGGCTTGTATATATCAGACATCTGACGGAGGATGATTGAAAATGGCGAAAACCGTATTGATTCCCGGAAAGGAAAAACGCGTTCACACGGGACATCCCTGGGTGTTCCGCAGCGATATCGCCCGTGTAGAGGGCGAATGCCTTCCCGGGGATATCGTGGATATTGTCAGTTCCAAAGGCCGGTTCCTGGCCCGCGGATACTATAATCCGAACAGCCAGATCGCGCTGCGGATCATGACCTACCGGGAGGATGAACCGGTGGACCGCGCGCTGATCTTCCGAAGGATCCATGACGCGGTCGAATACAGAAGGACTTTTGCCGACCTGAAAAGTTGCCGGCTTGTTTTTGCTGAGAGCGACCGTCTGCCGGCACTGATTGTGGACGCCTTCGGAGACGTGCTGGTGCTGCAGTGCCTGGCGCTGGGTATGGAACAGTTCAAACAGGACGTTGTGGACGCCCTGGTGGAGGAACTGCATCCCCAGGGCATCTGGGAACGGAACGACGTACCGGTCCGGAAACTCGAAGGTCTGGAAATGACCACCGGCCTGCTTTACGGCGAGGTGCCTGACCGGGTGCTCATGACGGAAAACGGTGTCCGCTTCTGGGTGGATGTCAAAGAGGGCCAGAAGACCGGTTTTTTCCTGGACCAGAAAGAAAACCGCGCCGCCATCGCGCCGTTTGTGAAAGATAAAACGGTGCTGGACTGCTTTACCCATACAGGTTCCTTTGCCCTGCATGCCGGGAAGTTCGGCGCGAAGGAAGTGACCGGCGTAGATATCAGCGAATACGCCTGCCTCTTTGCCACGGAAAACGCAAAACTGAACGGCCTGGAGGACAGGGTGAAGTTTGTGACCGCCAACGCCTTTGACCTGCTTTCCGAGCAAAGCCGCACCGGAAACCGCTATGACGTGATCATCCTGGATCCGCCCGCGTTCACAAAGACGCGGAGCGCAGTGGATAGCGCCATCCGCGGATATAAGGAGATTAACCTGCGCGCGATGAAGATGGTCGCTCCCGGAGGGTATCTCGTCACCTGCTCCTGCAGCCAGCATGTGCTTCCGGATATGTTCCGGAATATGGTGATGGAAGCGGCCCGGGACGCGAAAGTACTCCTCAGGCAGGTTGAATTCCGCACCCAGGGAAAGGATCATCCGATCCTGCCCTGCGCGCCGGAAACACAGTATCTCAAGTGTGGAATCTATCAGGTTTTTCCGGTGAACGGCTGAAGGATCAGTCAGTTATCATAACCGAGATTTTTCAGGTCCGACGCGTTGTTCCGCCAGTCGGGCCTTATTTTCACCCACAGTTTCAGATTGACATGGGTATCGAGCAGCTTCTCGATATCCATTCTTGCTTCTGTGCCGATGGTCTGCAGCATGGCGCCGTGTTTACCGATTATAATCCCTTTGTGGGCGTCGCGTTCACAGTAAACGGTGGCGTTGATCTCTGTCAGGTGATCGCTGAGCGTTTCGATCTTCATGATTTCCACGCCGATGCCATGGGGCACTTCATCCCTGAGATGGCGAAGCGCTTTCTCACGGATGATCTCCGCACATAGAACGCGTTCCGGCTGGTCTGTGATCATGTCATCCGGGAAATACTTCGGGCCGGCCGGCAGATGCTTCTGCAGGCAACTGATCAGCTCGTCAACGCCGCTGCCTGTCTTCGCGCTGACCGGGATGATTTCCTCATATCCGATTTCAGCGGATCTCGCCGTGGCGGCCAGGATCTGTTCGGGGCTGACCAGGTCGATCTTGTTCAGGGCAAGTACGGCGGGCACCTTTTTTGCTTTCATGCTTTCGGCAATCTCCAGGTCGCCGGGCGTAATATGCGTTACGTCCAGGATGACCAGCACCGCGTCCATGCCGTCCATGGCGTCTTTTACGGAATGCATCATGTATTCGCCAAGCCGCGTTCTGGGATCGTGAATCCCGGGCGTATCCAGGAATACGATCTGATGGCCGGGCGCGGTGAGTACGCCCATGATCCGGCTCCGGGTTGTCTGGGGCCGTGCGGATACAATGGCGATCTTCTCTCCGATCATTCTGTTCATCAGAGATGATTTTCCGACATTGGGTCTTCCTACGATCGTAACGAAACCGGAATGGAATGTTTTATCCTGCTGGCTCATATGTCTTTCGCTCCCAAGAATCAGAATTACATACTTTGCGGGCCGAAGCCTTCCGGCAGCAGTTCTGACAGTTTCTTTTCCTCCACATGGCCGTCCCAGGTCACCAGCACGCGCAGCCCCGGGGCGAATTCGTTCAGCACCTGGCGGCAGGCGCCGCAGGGCCATGCCATGGTTTTCGCTGCGATGGCGATGGTGTCAAATTCCGTAACGCCTTCGCTGACCGCTTTGAAAACGGCGGTCCGTTCAGCGCAGTTGGTCAGGCCGAAAGACGCGTTTTCAATGTTGCATCCCTGAAACACCCTGCCATCCTTGCTCCTGAGCGCCGCGCCCACCGGATAATGTGAATAGGGCGAATAGCTGCGGGTCATCGCATCCCTGGCCAGGGCCAGCAGCGCTTCGTCGTCCGCTGCCGGGGATTCGTCCCGCCGGATGCCGGCCGTGTTAAGGATCTTTTCTTCCATTTTTCTCATCTTCTCCTTATCCCGGGGTTCAATATGGTCATAGCCCATCAGATGGCAGAGGCCGTGCACGGTAAGGTAAACAGCCTCGCGGAGTTCGGAATGGCCGTATTCTTTCGCCTGCGCTTTCAAATGCGGCACAGAGATAAACAGATCACCGAGAAAGCAGGCGCCGGTATCATCGTCGTATTCCTGTCTGAGCAGGGTTTCGCATTCCCCGGCGGTTTTTCCCTCCGGGTAGCTGACAGACGGAAAGGAAAGCACGTCAGTGGACCGGTCGATCTGCCGGTACTGTTTGTTGATTTCCGCAATATACGGATCATCGCACAGGCAGATGGTCACCGCGCAGGGCAGCTGAACCCCTTCGGCAGCCAGGCTGAGGCCGGCGGCTTCCTGCATCCGGGACCGGATATACGGATCCGCTTCGCACAGGAGATTCCACTCAATCTGCACGGTCTGCCTCCCCTTTTTCGTCCGGTTTGGCTTCAGGCGCTTCCGCAGGCTTCACTTCGGAACCTTCAGCAGGTTTCGATTCAGCTGTTTCTGTCTGTTTTGCTTCAGGCGTTTCGGCGGGAACGGTTTCCGGGGTTGATTCATCAGGCGTCTTTTCAGGCGTCTTTTCAGGCGCGGGGGCGGCTGGTTCTGCCGTTTCTGCCGGTTTCGGTTCGGCGCCGGCTTCATTCTTTTCTTCCGCGGGCTTGCTCTCATTTTTGATGGCGAACTGCTGAACCTTCGGGTACTCGATGCGTTCGTGGTATACGCCCTTGAGAATCCCGGAGAAAGCGCTGCAGATCTGGTCGATATCACGCAGAGACAGCGGGCAGTCGCTCAGCTGGCCGTCCTCCAGTTTACCGCGGATCAGCCTTTCGATAAACTGGTCGATCCCCTTCGGCGTCGGATCCTTCATGGAGCGCACAGCCGCTTCGATCGTATCGGCCAGCATGACGATGGAAGCCTCTTTTGTCTGGGGCTTCGGACCGGCGTAGCGGAAATCGTTGATATCCACATGTTTGCCGTCCGCCATCTGAAGCGCTTTGTGATAGAAGAACATGACGGGTGTGACGCCGTGATGCTGCACGATGATATCCATCACTTCCGGCGGAAGGTGTTCCTTCTGGGCAATCAGCGCGCCGTCCTTGGTATGGGAGGTCAGGATCGCGGCGGATACGTAAGGATCCGTGTTTTCATGCGGATTTCCGCCCCGCTGGTTTTCACTGAAGTATCCGGGCCGCTTCAGTTTGCCGATGTCGTGGTAATAGGCGCCGGCGCGGGCCAGGAAGGTGTTGGCGCCGATCTTGTCCGCCGCGGCCTCAGCCAGGTTCGCTACAATGATCGAATGATGATAGGTCCCCGGAGCTTCCAGCATCAGGCGCTTCATCAGGGGCTGGTTCGGATTGGTGATCTCCAGCAGCCGGCTGGGTGTTGCCAGGTGGAACAGGCCCTCAAACACAGGCTGAAGGGCGATGGCCAGCACGCCGCTGAGGATACTGCCCGCCAGTGCCCATACGCCGGTTTTGATCATATCAAGGGTTTCAGCGGAGGTCAGCAGTTTGACGCCGACAATCATAATCAGGGAGAAAACCGCGGCGATCACGCCGGAAACAAGCACCCGGAGACGCTGGGGCCGGCCCTTGAGGAACCAGACCGTAGCGGCGCCGCAGGAAAGCGTGTTGGCCATGATCAACACCACGTCGTAGAACGTAGTGGAGCTGGCAACGGAAGTGATGCCGGAGAACAGCAGCGCTAGCGGGATGGTCAGCGCAATGCCCGCCCGGTAGCCGATCAGCACCGTGCCCAGGATCATACCCAGTGCGATCGGAATAATGTATAGGCTTGGAAGCAGGGTGGCCAGCGACGCAAAGCCGAAGCACAGCACCAGGATGATCAGGATCACAGAAAGCTTCCGGATGTCCGTCAGCACGTCCTTCATCAGCAGGCGGAGCATCATCAGCAGGGAGATCATCGCCAGCACGGTCAGGATCACCGCGCCGCCGTAAACGGAATAATCGTAATGGTCGTCTGTCAGCAGGCCGAGGCTGCGGAGCAGCTCAACCTGACTGTTTGTGATCCGGTCGCCTTCCCGGATGATGTTCTGCCCCTGCTGGTATACAACCGGTTCGACCGCTTCCCTCGCCTTCTGGCGGGCTTCTTCGGTCGCTTCCTCGTCGATGATCATATTCGGTTTGACGCAGGTGCGCAGTACTGTGGGAATGATGTTCTGCATCAGCGATACGTCCAGCTTGTATCCGACGATCTGCTGAATGGTCATGATGGACTGGGAAACCTGTCCTTCACGGATGGTGGTGTTCAGGGAGTTTTCCACCGCCACGGTCACCGTCGCAACCATTTCCTCAAAGGAAGCGGTATCTACGCGCATCAGCGTGGTCAGCTGGTTCCGGTTCAGGTCCAGCGTGTTGACCAGGGACAGCGCATAGGCAATTTCTTCTTCAGAAAAGGGTCTGCCGGAATATGAACCTTTTACATCATCATCCCGGAGGGTCAGGCCGTACTGCTGAATGGTGCGCATCTCCTGGAAGGCTGTGTCCAGGGAACTGAGTACTTCTTCCTTGACGCCCTGCTGGAACCGGTAGGCGGGTTCAACCTGTTCTGCCACAGCGTTGCGTTTTTCTTCGGTGGTGACCTCGTCGATGACGTCCTTCGGAGCGTCAATGGTGGCGTGGGAAATGGACCCTACCCGCAGGTCGTACTTGATTGGTGTGCAGACGCAGAAAAAGACAATCAGTACAATCAGGAATGCCCCGAAGATCAGAAGGGAGCAGATACTGGAAGAAGAATGAAGCCAGTCCCGGAAGGGATGCTTCTCCGCTTTGCTGCTTTTTGAGCTGTTTTTCTTCATGGTCAGTCCTTTCCGGAAGCGTGATCCGCTGCGTTGGCGGCATCATATGCTTCAACGATCTGCTGAACCAGTTCATGACGGACAATATCCTTGCCGGTCAGTTCGACGATGCCGATTCCGCCGATCCCTTTCAGGATGGAAACGGCTTCGGCCAGGCCGGACTTTTTCCCGGCCGGCAGGTCCGTCTGTGTGATGTCGCCGGTCACGACGACCCGGGAACGGAAACCCATCCGGGTCAGGAACATTTTCATCTGCTCGGAGGTGGTGTTCTGCGCTTCGTCAAGGATGATAAACGCGTCTGACAGCGTCCGGCCGCGCATATAGGCCAGCGGTGCCACTTCGACGATGCCGCGCTCAATCAGTTTCGTGTAGGAATCGGCGCCCATAAAATCGTACATGGCGTCGTACAGCGGGCGAAGATAGGGATCGACCTTCTGCGTCAGGTCACCCGGAAGGAAACCGAGTTTCTCCCCGGCCTCGACGGCGGGCCTGGTCAGGATGATCCGTTCCACTTCCTTGTTTTTCAGTGCCATGACGGCAAGCGCCATGGCCAGGTAAGTTTTTCCTGTGCCGGCGGGGCCGACGGCGAAGGTCAGCACATGGTTCCGGATGGTATCCACATAGAGGCGCTGGCCGACGGTTTTGCAGGTGATCTCCTTGCCCCGGTGCGTGACGGCAATCACGCGGCGGAGGCTGTCCTCCACCTGTCCGGCCTTCCCTTCCCGTACCATGGCGATCGTATAGCGAATGCGGATGCGGTCAACGGATTCGTTCCGGCGGATCATCTCCAGCAGCAGCATGATCACCTGCTGCGCGAGCTGTTTATCCTTATCAGATCCGGTGATCACCAGGCGGTTGTGCCGCAGCGCGACGTTGACTTTGCATTCCTGTTCGATCAGGGCGATGTTCTGGTCATTGAGTCCGAAGAGAGAAACGTACGCGTCCATTGAGTCGGCGGTCAGTTCGATTTCGGTATCTTCAGGCAAATTGTCGACTTCCCTTCTGAAATCTGCTTCTTATATATAATGATACTGAATTTATCGTGTTTGTCAAACAGAGGGCCCGGTGATTCCGCGGACGGAATCTTTTTCCGGGCCTTGTTCAGTAAAGGCTTGACGGACCTTGTAGCTGCGCGGCCTTCCGGTCATCCGGAAAAGACAATAAAAGTACGGAACAGCGGGTCGTTTCCGTTATTGACACTGAATTTGAATTGTGATAGTATCCATATAATTTCATACCGCTGAAAGACGATGATGGATGATAACCCTTTCAACAGAAGCTTCAGAGAGCCGTCGGTCGCTGCGAGACGGTGCGGAGTGAAAGGATACTGCTTCCGGAGTTGGTTTCGTGAACGCTTCAGGCCAGTAAGGAAACCCGGACGCCCCGTAACAGGCTGAGAACTTGTCAGAGTTCAAGAGAGACTCTTTATGAGTAATTCGGGTGGTACCGCGGAACACGCTTTCGTCCCTGAAGCTTCAAGGCTTCAGGGTTTTATTATTCCAAGGGAGGATGTTTGCATGAATAAACTGGAACTGGTCCACGTCAGTGATTGTTCGCTGCCTGCGGCGGAGGATCATTATGAACTGAGCTTCCGTGAGAAAATAGAGCTATGCCGGCTGATTGACAAACTGGGCGTTTCTTCAATCGATCTGTGCCCGATCCGGCAGAAGAAGACTGACCGCCTGCTGGTCAAGTCCATTGCTTCTGCCGTGAAAAACGCGGCGGTGGCTGTCCCGGTGGACCTGACGGATGAGGAATCCGTCCGGATTACCTGGGAAGCCCTCAAAGAAGCCGTCTGTCCCAAGCTTCAGGTGTCTGTTCCGGTCAGTTCCGTCCAGATGGAATACCTGCTGCACATCAAAGCCGACGCCATGATCCGCAAGGTGGAAAAAACCGTCGCGGAATGCAGGCAGCTCACGGAAAACGTTGAGCTGATCGCCCGCGACGCCACGCGCAGCGATCCGGCCTTCCTCGTAAAACTGCTTTCCGCCGCGATTGAAGCAGGCGCGGCGACTGTTACGCTTTGCGATACGGCCGGCGTCATGATGCCCAGTGAAATCTCCGCCTGGTTTGATCAGCTCCGCAGCGATCTGCCGGCACTGGACAGCGTCACTGTCGGATTTTCCTGCTGCAATGACCTGAATATGGCCGACGCCAGCGCCGTTGCCGCTGTCCGTGCGGGCGCAAGGGAGATCAAGGCGGTCACCTGCGGTGGCAGCGCCGTATCGCTGGCTAACATTGTCCGCATCCTCAGCGTCAAGGGCGGCTCCATCGGCGTCTGTACCAAAGTGGGCGTGGAGCAGCTCCGCAGGATCACCGGCCAGGTTGAAATGATCTGCAGCGCCACAGGGCGCAAAAAAACGCTGCCGGACCAGGAGGAAGAGGCACAGGACAGCGATTTCCTGCTGAGCGTGCACGATACGGTTGAAACCGTCATGCATGCGGCTGAGAAACTCGGTTATGACCTGAACGCGGAGGACCAGCAGAAAGTCTGGAACTGCTTCTGTCAGACCGCCGCGAAGAAAAAGCATATCACTCTGAAGGAACTCGACGCCATCATCGCCGCTGAGGCGATGCAGGTTCCGCCGGCCTATCACGATGTTCGCTACGTCATCAATACCGGTAACCAGATCGGCGCCATGGCCCATATGAAGCTGATGTTCCACAACCAGGAAATCGAAGGCATCGCCTCAGGCGACGGCGCCATTGACGCTGCGTTCAACTCCGTGGAGCAGGCCACCGGCCGGCATTTCGAACTGGACGATTTCCAGATCCGTTCCGTCACCGAAGGACGGGAAGCCATGGGCGAAACCGTCGTCCGCCTGCGCTGGGAAGGAAAACTGTACTCAGGCCGCGGCATTTCCACGGACATCGTCGGTGCCGGCATCATGGCTTATATCAACGCGGTCAACAAGATTGTCTATGAGGAGGAAGAGGCATGAATCTGTCTTTTTCAACCCGCGGATGGAATGCCCTCTCCTGGGAAGAACAGGTCCGCGACGCCGTCGAAATGGGTTTCAGCGGCATTGAAGCCTATAATATCCAGGACTTCCCCTCCCTGTCCGGACGGGGCGGCGCTTTTCACGCTTATATGCAGAATGAAACCCTGCGCGACCTGAAAAAGAACAGGCTTTCGATTCCCTGCTTCGATACGTCCATTGACCTTTCCCTGCCGATGGACGGCACGGAAAAAATCGATTTCCTGATCAGCGCGGCCTCTGCGATGAAAGTACCCTATATCGCTTTCTGCGCCCTGCGGGATGATGAGGACACCGTCAACGAGAACCTGCGCGTGATCCTTGAAAAAACAGGCGAAGACGTCTGCGTCCTTCTGAAAACCGTCGGGATTTACGCGGATACCGGCAGGCTCAGGACGCTGATGGACAGCTATGCCTGCGACGGTCTGGCCGCACTGTGGGATATGCATCATCCATACCGTGATTTCAACGAGGTTCCGGACAAAACCATTCGCAATCTCGGCGGATACGTGCGTCACGTCCATCTGCGGGATTCCGACGACGATCTCAGTTATAACCTGATCGGCGAAGGCACGCTGCCGGTTCGTGACATGATGAACGCGCTGTCGTCCATCGACTACAACGGCTTTATTTCCCTTGAATGGAAACCGGACTGGATTCCGGACATCCCGGACCGGGAGATCATTTTCCCGCACTTCCTGAACTATATGAACCGGTTCGACAATCCGCGGGGGAAAAAGAAGAGCCTGTATTTCAACGAGGACGGCACCGGCAAGTATATCTGGAAGAAGGATGAGCTGATCGACTATACCTTCGGCCGCGTGCTTGACAGGCTGGTGGAGGAGTTCCCGGATCAGTATGCCTTCAAATACACGACCCTGGATTACACGCGTACCTATTCCGAATTCCGGGATGACGTGGACCGCTTTGCCCGGGCGCTGATCTCAATGGGTGTACGCGCCGGTTCGAAGGTGGCGATCTGGGCCACCAACGTCCCCGCCTGGTATATCACCTTCTGGGCGGCCACCAAGATCGGTGCCGTCCTGGTAACGGTTAATACTGCCTATAAGATTCATGAAGCGGAATATCTTTTCCGCCAGAGCGATACCCATACGCTGGTGATGATTGAGAGCGCGCTGGACAGCAACTACCGGGCGATTATCAACGAGCTCTGCCCGGAGATCTGCGAAACGAAAGCCGGTTCGCCTCTCCACTGCAAAAAGCTTCCCTTCCTCCGGAACGTGATCACCGTCGGTTATGTCCAGCAGGGCTGCCTGACCTTTGAGGAAGCGATGAAACGGGCCGATTCCGTACCCGTCGAGACGCTGAACCAGATGGCGCAGCAGGTCAAACCGGACGACGTCTGCAATATGCAGTACACGTCCGGTACCACCGGATTCCCCAAGGGCGTTATGCTCACGCATTATAATGTGGTAAACGACGGCAAGTGTATCGGCGACCGCATGGGCCTTTCCACCGCCGACCGGATGATGATCCAGGTGCCTATGTTCCACTGCTTCGGCATGGTGCTGGCCATGACGGCCTCCATGACCCACGGCACCACTCTCTGCCCGCTTCCCTATTTCTCGGCGAAGAACTCGCTGGCCTGCATCAACCAGGAACGGATCACCTGTTTCCACGGCGTGCCGACCATGTTTATCGCCATGTTCAATCATGAGGATTACCGCAAGACTGATTTCTCCTATATGCGGACGGGCATTATGGCGGGATCCGGCTGCCCCCCGGAACTCATGAAGCGCGCTGCGCAGCCGGACGAAATGAATATGCGCGGCATCGTCAGCGTTTACGGCCAGACGGAATCCTCTCCAGGCAGCACCATGTCCGCCTGGACAGACAGCCTGGAACTCCGTACCGAAACCGTCGGCTATTCCTTCCCCCATGTCCAGACCAAGGTCATCGATCCAGAAACCGGCAAGGAAGTGCCGGACGGGGTGGACGGTGAATTCTGCTCTCGGGGATACAATATCATGAAGGGCTACTATAAAATGCCGGACGCCACGGAACAGGCCATCGACGCGGACGGCTGGCTCCATTCCGGCGACCTGGCCCGGCGCAATCCGGACGGCACCTATCTGATCACCGGACGGCTGAAGGATATGATTATCCGCGGCGGTGAGAATATCTACCCCAAGGAGATCGAGGAATTCATCTATACTCATCCCGCCGTGGCGGACGTCCAGGTCATCGGCGTACCCGACGCCAAATACGGCGAGGCCGTTATGGCCTGCATCGTCCTGAAACCGGGTCAGCAGTGCACGAAGGAAGAGATTACGGAATACATCAAATCCCATATGGCGCGCCATAAAGTACCTCAGTATATTGAGTTTGTCGACGCTTTCCCGATGAACGCAGCCGGCAAGGTGCTGAAGTACAAGATGCGTGAGGAAGCAGCCGAAAGGCTTGGCCTGGTCGGCGCCGCGGGTATCGATACCGCGGGCGGCGTAAAACAGTAAACAGACAGAAAAAAGCTGGCAGGAAACGATCCTGTCAGCTTTTGTTTTATCCGTTTGCCAGCAGATGGCGCATGCCGGCGGGATCGGACAGCACCTTCGCGCATCCCAGTACGACGCAGTCCCGGGCGTCGGGCGATACCCGGCAGGGAATGTTCAGCGCGTCCCCCACCGCCTCAGCCAGGCCGTAAAGCAGCGCCCCGCCGCCTGTCAGCGTCACGCCGCTGTCAAACACGTCGGAAGCGAGCTGCGGGGGTGTGCGTTCCACCACAACCTGGACCGCCTCGATCAGGTCATTCACCTGATCCACCATGGCTTCATAGATCTCATCGGATTCAACGCTCATCGTCTTGGGCAGGCCGGAAATCAGATTTCTGCCGGTAATATCCATCACCACGGGAGGATCGCGGAGGATGGCGCCGCCCAGTGTGATTTTGATCTGTTCGGCTGTCCGTTCGCCGATCAGCATATTATATTTTTTCCGGAGATAACGGATGATCGCGTCGTCAAAATGATCGCCGCCGATATGTACGGAACTGATCACGGATACTGTGCTGTTGTAAAGTACCGCCAGGTCTGTGTTGCCTGCGCTGATATCCACGACAAGGCTGCCGTAGGGTCCGAGGAAGTTCAGCTGGGCGCCGAGAGCGGCCGCGATGTTTTTATCAAGCAGCTGGGTCCGGCGGACGCCGGCGTCGAACATGGAGCTGATCAGCGCCTTTTTTTCCATATCCTTAACGCCGGTGGGCACAGCCATCACGGCGCGGGGTCTGGCGATCAGACGCTTCCCGACAACGGAAGTAACGAAATAGCGCAGCATGGCGCTTGTCAGGTCAAAATCAAGAATCTCGCCCTGGGCCAGCGGGCGTACGACATTGACGTTGGCGGGGGTCCGGCCGATCATCCGGTACGCTTCCAGGCCGAACGCGATGATATTCTGGCTTTCCCGGTCAACAGCAACGACGGAGGGCTCGCGGAAAACGATACCGCGCCCTTTCATATAAATTACAACATTCGACGTTCCGAGGTCGATGGCGATGTCATTCGTCTGAGCCATGATGAGGTCCTTTCATCATCTTCGGTATTACCCGAAAATGATATCATCATCGGCCGAAAAAAACAACCTTCCGTGCGGTATGCCGGAAAGCCCTTTCCTTGACAAGGGAGAACGAACAAAGCATAATATAATGTGGTAATTTTCGTGTGTGAGGTGTTTGTCTTGTCCGTCCGGATTTATGCGGTTTCCGAAGGATCGCCGGCTGAAAAAGCCGGTATCTTGCCGGACGACCGCATCGTGTCGATCAACGGGGAACCTGTGACGGACGAGATCGACTATCAGGCCCTTTCCGCCGTTTCCTCGCTGGACGTTGTTTTTGAGCACGAAAACGCCTCCCGGTCCGTTCGGATCCGGAAGGAAGAATGGGAACCGCTGGGACTTTGCCTGGATGAAACCGAGGCGATGAAGCCCCGCCACTGCCGGAACAAATGCCTTTTCTGTTTTGTGGATCAGTTGCCCCAGGGTATGCGCGAAACGCTCTATGTGAAGGATGACGACTGGCGCCTTAGCATGATGATGGGCAATTACGTCACCCTCACCAACGTAAACGAGCAGGAATTTGAGCGCATCCTGGCCCGGAAGGCTTCTCCCCTTTTTATTTCCGTCCATGCGACGGATCCGGCCGCGCGCTGCGAAATCCTCCGGAACAAAAACGCCGGCACGCTGATGGACCGGCTGACGCGACTGAAGGAAAACGGCTTGGAATTCCACTGCCAGATCGTGCTTTGTCCCGGCGTTAATGACGGGCCGATCCTGTCGAAGACCATTGAAGATCTTGCCTCTCTCTGGCCTGCTTCCCGCTCCCTCGCCATCGTTCCTGTCGGTCTGACCAAACACCGGGAGGGGCTGACGCCGCTGAAAGGCTTTGACGCCGATTCCGCCCTGGCCCTCATCCGGTTCGTCAAAACCTATCAGGACAGGTATCTGCGAGAATTCAGCACCCGGTTCGTCTTCCCTTCCGACGAGTTCTACTGCATCTGCGGCGAGCCCCTTCCCTCCGGCGTCGAGTATGAGGACTATCCACAGATTGAAAACGGCGTCGGCATGCTGCGGCTTCTTGAAGAGGAGTGCGAGGAAGCGTACGAATTTCTGTCCGCCGAAGAACTTCCAAAACCGGAGGAATCCAGGAAACTGCTGATTCCGACAGGCGTTTCCGCCCGGCCGTTTATTGAAAAGCTGGCGAAGAGGTACGCGCCTGTACCGGACGATGTCCGCGTGATTCCGGTCATCAACCGTTTTTTCGGTGAAACGATTACCGTCACCGGCCTGATTGTCGGCCGGGACCTGATCGGCACCCTGAAAGGGATTCCCTGCGATGAAATCCTGCTGTGCGATACCATGCTCCGGGACCGGACAGACCGCTTTCTGGACGATATGACCCTGGACCAGGTGGCAGAGGCGCTGGGAAAACCGCTTCGAGTGGTCCGCAACAACGGCGAATCCCTGATCAGGGCGCTGTGGGGAATGGAGGAGAACGATGTCTAAACCGCTTGTAGCTGTCGTAGGCCGGCCGAATGTCGGCAAATCGACATTCTTTAATAAAATGGCCGGAAAACGGATCAGTATCGTGGATGATATGCCCGGCGTCACCCGCGACCGGATTACCGCCGACGCAGAATGGCTCGGCCATTCCTTCACACTGATCGATACCGGCGGTATCGATCCGAAGAGCGACGACGTCCTGCTGAGCCAGATGCGGGAGCAGGCTGCCATCGCCATGGAACTGGCGGACGTGATCTGCTTTTTCACGGACGCCCGGGACGGACTGACCGAGGATGACAAGGATGTCGCAAACATGCTTCGCAAGACGACCAAACCGGTGCTGCTGGTCGTCAACAAGGTCGATTATCTCGGGCTGAACGATAACCTGTACGAGTTTTATGAGCTGGGCCTGGGCGATCCCATCGGCATCAGCAGCGTCAATATGCTTGGCTTCGGCGATCTCCTCGATCAGATGATCGCCCTGTTCCCTGAAGACAAACAGGGCACGGAAGAAGAGAAGAAGCCGATTCAGCTTGCCATCGTGGGCCGGCCGAACGTCGGCAAAAGCTCCCTCACGAACCGGCTTCTCGGCGAAAACAGAACCATGGTGTCCGAAATCGCCGGCACCACCCGGGATGCAATCGATACGCTGTATACGGATGAGGAAGGCACGGCCTTCAATATCATCGATACCGCCGGTATCCGCAGGAAACGCGCTGTGGAGGACGAAACCCTGGAGCGCTACAGCGTGCTGCGTTCCATCGCCGCGATCCGCCGCTGCGACGTGGCGCTGCTGCTGATCGACGCCAACGACGGCGTGACCGAACAGGACACGAAGATTGCGGGCCTGATTCATGACGAGGGCAAGGCCGTGATCGTCATCGTCAATAAGTGGGATATGCTCGACAAGGAAACCGGCACCTATGAAAATTATAAAAAGAAGGTGCTGGACGGTCTCAAGTTCATGAGCTATGCCCCGATGCTGTTCATTTCGGCCAAATCCGGCCAGCGCGTATCCACGGTGCTCGGCAAGGTAAAGGAAGTGTACGAAACAGCCTGCCGGCGGATCACCACCGGCGTTCTGAACGATGTGCTGAACGACGCGGTGAACGCGCTGCAGCCGCCGATGCAGGGCGGCAAACGCCTCCGGATCTATTACGCGACCCAGGGCGGCGTCCAGCCCCCGTCCTTTGTCCTCTTCGTCAACGAGGAGAAGCTGATGTTCTTCGCGTATGAACGCTACCTGGAGAATTATTTCAGAAAAACTTTCCAGCTGGAGGGAACTCCGATCCGTTTCATCCTGCGCGAAAAGAAAAAGGAGGATTGACCGCCATGTCCAAGGAAATCCTGATCGCCCTTTCCTGCGTCATCGGTTATCTGCTCGGTTCCCTTTCCGGCGGAATCATGATCTCAAAGCTGGCCGGCGGGCCGGACCTGCATACGGTCGGCAGCAAAAGCACCGGTGCCAGCAACGTTCAGCGGACCATGGGATGGAAATACGGGATCATGACCTTCCTGTTTGACGCAGTCAAGGGAATTCTGTCCTGCCTGATCGCCTGGCTGCTGACGAAAGGCGTCATGCCGGAAACCAGTCATTTTGCTTCCCTGCTGGCGGGCCTGTGCTGCGTCATCGGCCATAACTGGCCCGTATTCTTCCGCTTCCGCGGCGGAAAAGGCGTCGCCACCACCGGCGCGGTGATGCTGTACTGCTTCCCGGTCTATGCGCTGATCTGCATCGCGCTGACCATTGCCGTCATCGCGCTGATCCGTTATATCTCTGTCGGCAGCATGCTGTTGGTGATCGTTTTCTTCGGCTTATCCTTCATTTTCAGCGGCGGCAATGCCTGTATCATCATCTGGGCCGCGATCCTGATGGTTATGTGCGTGGCCCGGCATCACGCCAATATCGGCCGGCTGATTAAAGGAACGGAAAACAAACTCGGAAAGAAAGTCCGGTAATCGGGAGGAATCCATGGCCAACGACATGAATCGCATCCGTAATTTCTGCATCGTGGCGCATATTGATCACGGAAAGAGTACGCTTGCGGACCGCATTCTGGAAAAGACCGGCGTGTTTGAAAAACGCGAAATGGTCGATCAGATCCTGGACAGCATGGAGCTGGAACGGGAACGCGGAATCACCATCAAGAGCAAAGCCGTCCACATGACCTACCGCGCCAAGGACGGAAATGAATATATCCTGAACCTCATCGACACCCCCGGCCACGTGGACTTCACCTATGAGGTCAGCCGGGCCCTCGCCGCCTGCGAAGGCGCGCTGCTTGTTGTGGACGCGACCCAGGGCATCGAAGCCCAGACCCTCGCCAACGTCTATATGGCGCTGGAGCATAACCTGGAAACTATTCCCGTCATCAACAAGATCGATCTGCCGTCCGCCCAGCCTGAAGTCGTCCGCAAGGAAATCGAGGATGTCATCGGCCTGGACGCGTCTTTCGCACCCTGCATTTCAGCCAAAACCGGTCTGAACGTGGAGGATGTCCTGGAAGCCATTGTGCAGCATATTCCCGCGCCTGTCGGCGATCCTGACGCGCCGCTCCGGGCGCTGATTTTTGACGCCTATTACGATAACTACCGCGGCGCCATCTGTTTTGTCCGCGTCATGGACGGAACGCTTCGTCCCGGAATGAAGATGCGGCTCATGGCTACGGGCAGTGAGTTTGACGTCGTGGAAACGGGCACCTTCGATCCCGGTTACCGTCCCTGCAGCGAGCTGAAGGCCGGTGATGTGGGCTATGTTTCCGCATCCATCAAGGACGTCCGGGATACCCGGGTGGGCGATACGATTACGAACGCGGCGAATCCCGCGCCGGAACCGCTTCCCGGTTACCGCCATGTGACGCCCATGGTTTACTGCGGTATTTATCCTGCCGACGGCGCCGATTATCCGGCGCTTAAGGACGCGCTGGAAAAACTGCGGATGAACGACGCTTCCCTCTCCTTCGAGCCGGAAACCTCCGTCGCGCTTGGCTACGGCTTCCGCTGCGGCTTCCTCGGACTGCTCCACATGGATATCATGACGACCCGCCTGGAACGGGAATTCGACCTGAACCTCGTTACCACAGCGCCCAGCGTCATTTACCGCGTCACCAAAACCAACGGCACCGTCCTGATGATTGACAATCCCACCAACCTGCCGCCTGTTGGAGAGATCGCCCTCATGGAGGAACCATTTGTCCATGCCACGATCTACACGCCCCAGGAGTATGTCGGTACGCTGATGGAACTGTGCCAGGACAAGCGCGGCGTCTTTATTGATATGCAGTATGAGGGCAGCCGCGTCAAACTGAATTATGACATGCCCCTCAATGAGATCATCTTTGATTTCTTCGACCAGGTGAAAAGCCGCAGCCGCGGATACGCGTCGTTTGATTACGAGCTTAAGGATTACCGCGAGAGCGATCTGGTCAAGCTGGATATCCTGCTCAACGGAGATATCTGCGACGCGTTCTCCATTATCGTTCACCGGGAGAAAGCCTATGCCCGGGGCCGCGGCATCGCTGAAAAACTGAAGGACGTCATTCCGCGCCAGATGTTTGAAATCCCTATCCAGGCCGCCATCGGCGGCAAGGTCATTGCCCGGGAAACGGTCAAGGCGATGCGCAAGGACGTGCTGGCCAAGTGCTACGGTGGCGATATCACGCGTAAGAAAAAACTGCTCGAGAAACAGAAGGAAGGCAAGAAGCGCATGCGTCAGTTCGGTACCGTCCAGGTGCCCAGCGAGGCGTTCCTTGCCGTCCTGAAGATGGACTGATCCATGGCTGCGGAAGATTTCAGGCCTGAAAGCATCGCTTCCACGGCGTTTTTTACCGGCCATCGGATCCTGGGCAGGGATGAGCTCGTCCTGCTGCCCGAAGCCCTGTTTCGGTGCCTTCAGGAGGCATACACGGACGGATACCGGCGGTTTTTCTGCGGATGCGCCCTCGGTTTTGATACCCTTGCCGCATTCCAGGTCATCCGCCTGCGGGAGACGTATCAGGACGTCCGGCTGTCCCTGGCCATCCCCTGCGCCACCCAAGCGGACCGATGGACGGAGAAGGACAGGTCCGTATACAGGCGGATCCTGGACCTGGCGGACGACCGGGCCGTCCTCTCGCCGGAATACTATCAGGGAGCCATGATGACCCGAAACCGCTATATGGCGGACCGTTCATCCCTGTGCGTATGCTATCTGAAGCAGATGCGCGGCGGTACGGCGTCCACAGTCCGTTACGCGCTTCAGCGGGACGGGATCCGGATCGTCAACCTGGCTGTTACCGAAACGCCTGATTCCAATCTTCTGAGGGAAAACGTATGGAACTGTATGTTCACATCCCCTTCTGCAAACAGAAATGCCGTTACTGCTCCTTTGCGTCTTTTCCGGGGCAGGAAGCTTATTTTGAGAAATACGCCGCGCTGATCCTGCAGGAAGCGCGGCTTCGTCGCGCTGAAGCCTGCGAATCGGTCACATCCATCTATTTCGGCGGGGGAACCCCTTCCCTTCTGCCGCCTGAAATCTGGACGCAGCTCGTTTCCGGACTGAAAACCGTTTATGAGATTGAACCGGACGCTGAATTCACCTCAGAAGCCAATCCCGGCACGGTGACGCAGGCATGGCTGGACGCCGCCGTCTCATCGGGCGTAAACCGGCTTTCCTTCGGCGTGCAGGCGTATCAGGACCGGCTGATGCGCCTTCTCGGCCGGATCCATTGTTTCAGCGAGGCGGTTGCTTCTGTCGGGCTGGCCCGTGAGGCCGGGATCGATAATATCAGCCTGGACCTGATTTTCGGCATCCCCACCCAGACGATTTCAGACTGGGATGAGACCGTTGACGCGGCTCTTTCGCTGCGTCCAGTGCATCTGAGCGCTTACGGACTGATCCCGGAGGAAGGGACGCCCCTCTTCGGCGATCTGGATCAGGGTCTGCTTACGCTGCCTGATCCGGATGAGGAACGGGAAATGTACGGCCTGGTGATCCGGAAAGCGGCCGAAGCGAGTCTGAAACAATACGAAATATCCAATTTTGCCCGGGAAGGTTTTAAGTGCCGCCATAATATCGGTTATTGGACGCAGGTTCCGTATATCGGGCTGGGCGTCTCCGCCGCGTCCATGACCGGCGCACGGTCCGGACCGGAAGGGTTTACCTGCGTCCGCAGCGTCAATCCGGATACGCTGTCCGGATATGAGCAGTATGTTTCCGGCGGCTGTGCCTCCGGCACGGCGGAACGGATCTCCCCGGAGGAATCCCGTTTTGAGACCATGATGCTGGGTCTGCGGATGAACCGCGGCGTCAGCGAAACCGGGTTTGCCAGGATGCACGGCGTTTCCCTCGACAGCTGCTACGGAGAGAAGCTCCGGGATATGGAAAAACGCGGCCTGCTGATCCATGATCACGGGATCTGGAAGCTGACCGCGCGGGGATTTGATATTCAGAACAGCGTCCTGGTTGAACTGATGGACAGCTGAATCAGTTCAGCGCGATGGTATGCCCTTCGGCTGAAAAATAGGATACGGCGCACGCCTCGATCGCCTCCAGCTCCTCTTTGCAGGATGGATCGCGGTGCAGTTTCTGTACGCATTGGGCAACCTCGTCGAGCAGTCGCACGTCCGTGAACAGCATGCTGCTGCCGGCTTCCCCGGACTGACGCGTGCCGATCAGGTCCCCCGGCCCGCGCAGTTCAAGATCCTTCTGGGCAATCACGAATCCGTCGTTCGTGGAGCAGAACACCTGCAGCTTGTCCGAGGGTTCGGCGAACAGGAAGCACCAGCTTTCTTCCCTGCCCCTGCCGACGCGTCCCCGCAGCTGATGGAGCTGGCTCAGGCCGTAGCGCTCTGCGTTTTCGATGATCATAATAGTCGCGTTGGGATTGTTGACGCCGACTTCAATCACCGTGGTGGAGACGAGCACGTCGTACAATCCTTCCGAGAACTGATGCAGCACCCGGTCTTTGTCTTCCGCTTTCTGCGATCCCCAGGTCAGGCCGATCCGCAGGCCTTTCAGCTCGTTTTCCTGCAGGCTTTCAAACAGCGCCTTCGCGCTGCGAAGTTCGTGCTGGTCGTCGTCTTCCTCTACCAGCGGGCAAACGATATAAGCCTGCCGTCCCTTCGCGACTTCGTTCCGGAGGAATCCGTACATACCTTCTCTTTTAGCTTCCGGAACCAGCCTTGTTTTGACAGGCTGTCTTCCCTTCGGCAGTTCGTCGATTACGGAAAGGTCCAGGTCCCCGTACAGGATCAGCGCCAGCGTACGCGGAATCGGCGTGGCGGACATCACGAGCACATGGGGAACGGCGTCCGGGGTTTTCCCCTTCAGCTGCAGATTCGTCCGCTGGTTGACGCCGAAACGGTGCTGTTCGTCCGTAATCACCAGGCCGAGCCGGCCGTATTCCACGTCCCGGCTGATCAGGGCGTGGGTGCCGAACAAGGCGTCGCACTCGTTATCCTTCAGCTCCTTCAGAATCGCTTTCCGTTCCTTTACCTTTGTGCTGCCGGTCAGCAGCCGGCATCTCACGCCAAGCGGCCCCAGGGTTTTCACCGCGTTTTCGTAATGCTGGACGGCCAGAATTTCGGTCGGCGCCATCATGGAAGCCTGGTATCCCGCCGCTTTGGCCAGGGATATTGCGCCGAAGGCGACGGCGGTTTTGCCGCAGCCCACGTCGCCCTGCACCAGCCGGCTCATGGCGGTATCCTTCCGGAGATCGGCGGCGATATCCTGTAATACTTTTTTCTGGGCCGACGTAGGTTCGAACGGCAGCGAATCCCAGTAAGCGTCCGGGGCTTCCGCAGGGACTGTAAACGGAAATCCGGGCTTTTTGGAGGAGCCGGCCAGCGTTACGTAAACGAGATACAGCAGAATCTGTTCAAAAGACAGCCTTCTGCGCGCAATCTGAAGCGCCGTCAGGCTGTCCGGAAAGTGGGCCTGACGGATCGCGTAGTTCAGCTCGCACAGGTGGTTGCGTACGCGGAAAGAGGTCGGCAGCGTTTCCGGGCAGCAGTCATCCACGTTTTCCAGCGCGCTTTGGATCAGTTTGCGGAAAGATTTGGCCGGAAACCCTTTCATCGCGCGGTAAACAGGCACCAGTCCCTCGTCCGGCAGGGCGAACTTGGGGTTCTGCAGGACCCGGCGCCCGTTTTTGACGGAAAGCCGGCCGTAGAGCCGAACTTCCTGCCCGGCTTTCAGTTCGCAGGCGATCCAGGGCATGTTATACCAGCATACCGGCATCCGGCCTGTGCTGTCCTCAACCGCGGCCGTCACTTTCTTCAGCCCGTGATAAAAGGAAAGCTTCGGATCCTGCACCAACGTTCCGGCTACAAGTACAGGGCCTTCTTTTTTGGTGCCGCAGGGAGAAACCGCGGAGTGATCCTCATACCGGACCGGCAGCGTATACAGCAAATCGCGCAATGAGAAAATTCCCATTGCGCGCAGTGTTTCCGCTCTGACGGGGCCGATACCGGCCAGTTCGGTCAGTTCCATTTAACTTACTCCACGGAGATCAGGTAGTAGTACAGCGGCTGGCCGCCGTTGTGGTATTCCACGTCGCAGTCGCCGTACTGGCTTTCGATTTCCTCAGCGATTTGCTTGGCGTCTTCTTCGGTAACGTCGGCACCGTAATAAACGGTAATCAGCTCATCCTCGTCGGTGATGATCTGTTTCATCATATCGAGCACGACGTCGTGGATGGAACTGCCGGAGAATTCAATCTGGCCGTTGTGCAGGCCGATAATGTCACCCTGCTTGATCTCGATGCCGTTATACTCGCTGTCGCGGATGGCATAGGTCACCATGGCGGTTTTTACATGCTGGGCGGCCTCGTTCATCTTTTCCATGTTTTCGTCGGGATTCGCGTCGTTCTGGAAGGCGATGGCGGCGGCGATGCCCATAGCCACGTTCTTGGTCGGGATGACGCGCACTTCCTTGTCGGACAGCTCAGCCGCCTGGTTGGCCGCGAAGATCACGTTGCCGTTGTTCGGAAGGACGAAAACGCATTCCGCGTTGACCTGCTTGATGGCGG
The DNA here is from genome assembly GCA_045112195.1 of Christensenellales bacterium. Lineage (GTDB taxonomy): Bacteria > Bacillota > Clostridia > Christensenellales > Aristaeellaceae > Aristaeella. The sequence continues at coordinate 39,783 of JBGUHQ010000055.1, forward strand.
ACAGCAGGTCGTCCACGGAGGGGTTCATCGTCTGGCCACCTTCGACGATCTGGTCCACGTTCAGGTCGTGGAAGAACTGGGAGAAACCGTTCCCCAGGGATACGGCGACAAACCCGTATTTCTTGGCGGGTTCCTGCGGCGCTTCTTCTTCCGCTTCGGCCGGCGCCTCGTTTTCGACTTCCAGCGCGCGCTTCATGGCGGCAAGATTGTCGATCTTGATATCATTGATCTCGGCCAGTTCCACGCCGTAATCCAGTGCGAAACCGGGATTGTCGGTATGGACATGCACTTCAGCGTGCTCCAGGTCGCCGGTGACGGAAACCGCGTCGCCGATCCGGTTCAGCCTGCGGCGGAAGGAATCCAGGTCGTGTTCGTCGCAGTCATCCCGGAAATTGGACAGCGTAAAGGATACGCAGTAGGTGTAGGTCAGGTCTTTGGTCAGGTCGTGGCAGTCGTCAGAAATGTTCTGCACGTCGTCCTGCATCAGGTCGTTTGTGTCGGAGATGTCCTCTCCGCGCAGTACGGCGGCGTATCCCTGATAGATCAGCATCAGTCCCCTGCCGCCGGAATCGACCACGCCGGCCTGTTTCAGGGCGGGCAGCATATCTGGGGTCTTCTTCAGTATCGCTTCGCCGCTTTTCAGGATCACGGCGATCAGCTGGTCGTAATCGTCAGGTGCCTTTTTCGCTTGCTTCAGGGCGTCTTCCGCGACCACGCGGGCCACGGTGAGGATTGTGCCTTCCTTAGGCTTCATAACGGCTTTATAGGCCATTTCAGAGCCTTTCATGAGGGCTTCGGCAAACTGCACGGGGGTGATTTTCTCAACGCCGTTCAGCGCTTTGGCGAAACCGCGCAGCAGCTGGCTGGTGATCACGCCGGAGTTTCCGCGCGCGCCTTTCAGGGCGCCCTTGGCCAGCGCGTTCGCCGCTTCGTCCGCCCGCAGGAACTCTTTGCTGTTCAGCTCCCTGGTCGCGGATTGCATCGTCAGGGACATATTCGTTCCCGTATCGCCGTCGGGAACCGGGAAAACGTTGAGCGCGTCGACAGCTTCGCGGTTCTTTTCAAGGATCGCTGTGCCGGCCATCACCATATCCCGTAAAAGCAGACCGTCAATCGTTTTGAACTGTATCAAAGGAATATTCCTCCGTAATCAAATCATGATCGGCAGCGGTGCCTTACACCCGGATGCCTTCGACAGAGATACCGACTTTCCGGACCTTGACGCCCGTCAGGCTTTCCAGCTTATAGCGGACCGTCTCGACGATGGTCTTGCAGACTTCGGAAATGGAAATGCCGTATTCAACGATAATGTAAAGATCTACGTCAAGCATGTCGCCCACGTTGCGGATCTGAACGCCTTTGGTCAGATTCTCACGGCCGAGCCACTCGACGATCCCGTCTGTAGCCCGCTGCCCGGACATGGCGACGATGCCGTAGCACTCCAGCGCGGCATAGCCGACGACTTTGAGCATTACGTCTTCCGCGATATAGATTGTGCCGTATTCATTCTTAACCTTGCATTCCATGAGATTCCCTCCCGTATCAATACGCTGCAGGTTCCACACACAATACGGAATCCTGACCCAGGACCTTTGAATTATACAGTATATTGCTTTTTTTATCAAGCCTTTCAGCCCCCTTGACAATCGGCCGGATTTCGACCATAATATCCATGCGATGAAGGGAAGAGTAGTCCGGTTTCTGTTTTTCAGAGAGCTTCCGGCCGCTGCGAGGAAGCATTCGGATCCGGATGAAGTACATCCCGGAGCAGTCGCCTGAACAGGTTTTCCTCACTAGGGTGCACACGGTTCGCCGTTTACAGCGTTTTGGAGAGCGGGGGTCTCCCCTGCTGAATGGAAGTGGTACCGCGGTTTTCGCCTTCCGGCGAAAGCCGCTTCATTTTTCCTTTGGAGGTTTTTCAGATGGATATTTCCCAGATTCGTTTCGCTTCGAGATTCGACAAGGTCACGGGCAGCGCGATCCGTGAAATCTTCAAGGTCATCGCCCAGCCCGGTATGATCTCTTTCGCCGGCGGCAATCCGTCCCCGGACGCCCTGCCCGACGCGCTGGTCAGCGAGCTGTCCCGGTATGTGCTGGAACAGGACGGCAAAGCCATCCTCCAGTACGGCGCCACGGAAGGCTACCGCCCCTTTGTTGAAAGCCTGAAAGCGTATGTCAGCAAACAGCTTGGAGTTGAGATCCCGGCCGTCCTGCCGGTGACCGGTTCCACCCAGGCGATGGACCTGCTGTGCAAGGCCCTCATCGATCCCGGCGATACGGTGCTGGTGGAGAACCCGTCTTTCCTCGGCAACCTGCAGTGCCTCAAACTCTACCAGGCGAACCTGGTGCCGGTGGAAAGCGACGATCAGGGCCTGCTCCCGGACGACCTGGAAAAGAAGATTCAGCAGTATCATCCGAAACTGCTCTATACCATTCCCACCTTCCAGAATCCCACCGGCAAATCCCTGCCGGAGGACCGCAGAAAGGCCGTCGCGGAACTGGCGAACAAATACGGCATGGTCGTCGCCGAGGACGATCCCTACCGCGACCTGCGATACCGCGGCACCGCCGCCCCGTCCATCAAATCATTTGATGAAAACGGATGGGTCATGTTCCTGGGCAGTTTCAGCAAGATCATCTCCCCCGGCCTCCGTGTCGGCTATATCGCCGGTAACGCCGATATCATCCGCAAGTGCACTGTGGGTAAACAGTCCACCGACGTGCATACGTCCAACCTGAACCAGGCCATCGTCGACCAGTTCCTGCGCAGGGATCTGCTGCCGGAACATATCCGGATCATCTGCGCCGGCTACGGCGCGAAAATGGACCGGATGCTGTCCAGCCTGGAAGCATTCCCGGCCGGCGTCCGTTTCACCCGTCCGGAAGGCGGCCTGTTCATCTGGGCGGAACTGCCTGAAAAAATTGACGCGGTCAGCATGCTGTCAAAAGCCGTTGAACGGAAGGTCGCCTATGTGCCCGGCACGTATTTCTGCGTGGACGGAGGCCACCTGAACACCATCCGCCTGAACTTCTCCAACAGCACGCCTGAACAGATCGATACCGGAATGGCGGCGCTCAGGGAGATTATCGAACAGCAATAAAAAGGAGAAAGATTATGGAACATATTCTTGATATTCTGAAGGAACGCGGCTTCCTGGCCCAGATGACCTTTGAGGACGAGCTCTACGAGCAGCTCAAATCCCCCACCGTTTTCTACGTCGGCTTCGATCCCACTGCCGACAGCCTGCATATCGGCCATTACATCCCGATTATGGCCATGGCTCATATGCAGCGTGCGGGGCACAAGCCCATCGCGCTGATGGGCGGCGGCACCGCCATGATCGGCGATCCCTCCGGCAAGACCGATATGCGCAAGATGCTCACCGTCGAGGCGATTGACCGGAACGTTGAATGTATTAAAAAACAGATGTCCCGGTTCCTTGACTTCAGTGAAGGAAACGCCATTATCGTCAACAACGGCGACTGGCTCCGCCACCTCAATTTTATCGAATTCATGCGGGATATCGGCTCCCAGTTCTCGGTGAACCGGATGCTCACCGCTGAGTGCTATAAGGCCAGGATGGCCACGGAAAACGGCCTGAGCTTCCTGGAGTTTACCTATATGCTTATGCAGAGCTACGATTTCCTGGAGCTGTTCCACCGATATGGCTGCCGGCTCGAAATGGGCGGAAACGACCAGTGGAGCAATATGCTCGGCGGCGCGGACCTGGTCCGGAAAAAGGAAAACGAGAAGGCCTTTGCCTGTACCTTCCAACTGCTGCTCACCCATGACGGCCGGAAGATGGGCAAAACAGAAGCCGGCGCCCTCTGGCTGGATCCTGAAAAAACATCGCCCTACAATTTCTATCAGTACTGGCGGAACGTGGACGACAAAGACGTTGAGAAATGCCTTGCCCTGCTGACCTTCCTCCCCATGGATGAAGTCCGCCGCCTCGGCGCGCTGAAGGACGCTGAAATCAACGAAGCGAAAAAAGTCCTCGCCTATGAGGTGACCAAGCTGGTTCACGGTGAGGAAGAAGCCCGCAAAGCGGCAGAAGCTGCACAGGCGCTGTTCGGCAGCGGCGCGTCCGCTGAAAACGTTCCGACCCTTGAACTGGCCGGATCTGAATTTGACGAAGACGCCCGCGTTTCAACCATGCTCGTCCGCTCCGGCCTGTGCAAAAGCCAGAGCGACGCCAGGAAGCAGATTGAGCAGAACGCCGTTTCCGTCAACGATCAGAAGATTACCGATCCCGCCGCTGTGCTTACACGGGAACAGATCGGCAGCGACGGCGCCATGATCAAAAAAGGCAAGAAGGGATTCTGCCGCGTCCAGGTCAAATGATCGATTCCTATATCACCGTTTCGGGGAATGCCCGGGAAGAGATTGTTATCAACAAAAGCCGGTTTATCGGTTACGCCTCGCCCTGTTCGGATGAGCAGGAGGCGCTTGCCATGCTGCAGCGCGTCCGGGAAGAGCATAAATCGGCCACGCATCACTGTTACGCCTATATTATCGGTGAGAACAGCGGCATCATGCGGTACAGCGATGACGGCGAACCCGGCGGAACCGCCGGTATGCCGATTATGGATGTGATGCGGAACCGGTCCGTTGTGAACTGCTGCATCGTGGTCGTCCGGTATTTCGGAGGCGTTCTCCTCGGAACAGGCGGCCTGGTCAGAGCCTATACGCGCAGCGCGCAGGCCGCGCTGGAGGCAGCAGGCGTTGCACGGATGGAACTGACTTCCTCCGCATACGCCGAGGTACCCTACCCGGTCTGGGATAAGTTCCGCTACGCCGCCGAACGCCTGCCGGTTCGGATCGGAAACGTAGAGTACGGTTCGTCCGTCGGTTTTCGCCTGTGTTATCGCTCAGCGGAGGAAAGCGACGTCCTGCCCCGCCTGATGGACGCGGCGGAACGGAAACTGGAGCTGCTTCCGGAAGGTGAATCCTTCTCCCCCTGGGAAATCAAAGCATAAAAACAAAGCGCTGCCCGTCCGGACAGCGCTTTTGCTTATCCCTGTGAATCAGATCAGCGAAAGGCTCAGTTCCATCATGTTGCGGAAACCTACCTGCCGTTCCTCGGCCGGCAGTTCCTCACCCGTGACCAGGCTGTCGGAAATGGAACACATCGCCAGGGCGTTTTTCCCGGCCCTTGCCGCATTGATATAGAGGGCAGCCGCTTCCATTTCCACCGCCAGTACGCCCAGCTTGGACAGGATATCAATCTGGCTTGTTTCGGAATAGAACGCGTCCGAGGAGAAGATCGGTCCGCACTCAACGTGGACAGGCAGGTCTTTGGCGTTTTCCACGGCTTTGGCCAGCAGTTCGTAGCTGCAGCAGGGCGCCGCGTTTCCGCGGAATCCGAAACTGCTGAGGTAGCCGGAATCCGTATAGGCGCTCATGCCGATCACGATATCTTTCAGCTTCAGCTTCGGAGAGATCGCGCCGGCTGAACCGATCCGGATGATGTTTTTGACATCGTAGAAATTGAACAGTTCGTAGGAATAGATGCCGATGGACGGACAGCCCATGCCGCTGGCCATCACCGAAACCTTTTTGCCTTTGTAATATCCGGTATAGCCCTGTACTCCGCGGACGTTGTTGACCAGTTCCGCGTTTTCAAGGTAGTTTTCCACGATAAATTTGGAGCGAAGCGGATCGCCGGGCATCAGAACCGTATCGGCGAAGGCGCCGGCCGGCGCATTAATATGCGGAGTCGGGATTTTGGAACTCATGGTATTTCCTCCTTTGATTTTTTATCTATGTACAGTTTATTGTGCCCAGTGGTTGTGGATCCGGCCGATCAGCAGCCGGAGCGACGGGATGTCCGTCAGCGTCAGTGTGCCGTAAGGCAGGGACAGGAACCGCTCCACGCAGCTTCTGCAGCAGTCCGCCATCCGCAGATATTCGGACATATCGTGTTCTTCCCTTTTTTCTTCTGTTTCAATGATTGTCATGCAGATCTTTACCCAAAGCCGGTTGACCGCCGTCAGGATCAGGTCCGCCGTGTTTTCCGGATCTTCGCAGAACAGTTCGCCGCTTTCACGCCCGGCGGAAAGCTGGCTGACCACGTCCGCAAGGAACTGTTCGGAGAGTGCGTCGCAGTAGTATTCCCTGACGGTGCGTCCTTCAGGCAGGCTGAAAACGGGCAAAAGCATGATCAGGAAAGGAAGCTTTTCATCCCGGAAAGGAATCATGCCTGAAAGCAGGATGTCCAGGTTTCGGACCGGCGAGTCGCTATCCGCGGCGGCAGCGGCAGCCGAGTGGATCTGTTCCGCCCTGTTGCGGCAGATGCCTTCCAGCAGGGCTTCCTTGCTGGCATAATGATGGTAGAAACTGCCTTTGCTGGAATGCAGGCAGTCAATGATATCCTGCACGCTGGTCTGCTCATAGCCGTTGCGGCAGAAGAGCTGCTCAGCCGTAGCCAGGATTTCCTGCTTCCTGATATCACCTTTCCTCATCCGGGAATCCTCCTTTCATGATAATGAATCATACGCTGCTGCCGGCGGTGAGCCCGCACGCAAACGCGAACATCAGGTTGAATCCGCCGCAGTCACCGTCTACGTTTAGCACTTCACCGGCGGCATAAAGCCCGGGTACGATTCTGGATTCCAGCGTGAAAGCGTTGAATTCGGCGCAGTCAATGCCGCCTGCGGTGACCTGCGCATAGTCCATTCCCCGGTTCCCGGTGATATTGATCCGGTACCCGTATCCGGAGCCGGCGATCCGTTCGATCAGTTCGTCGCCGGTGTCGCCGGCCGTCTCGCCTTTCAGCGGCGTGCCGGCCTGTTTCAATACGGCATAGGATAGCCGCTCCGGCAGAATGCCGTTCAGCAGGCATAAGGGAGACAGACCTGCGAACAAATCTCTCCTGCGTTTCAGTTCCGTGACGCACGCCTCCCTGTCCGGGAAGGCGTCCTTCAGCAGGTTCATTTCAAGCATCGTATCGCTTTCGCCGGCAAAACGCGCGCATTGCATTACACAGATGCCGCTGACACCGTAATCGGTGAAAAGGACCTCTCCGTCCTCCTGATGAACCGGTTTTCCGCCGCTCTGGACCGTAACGCCGCAGCGTACACGGATACCACTGAGGCCGGATATGCTTTTTGAATCCGTATTCAGCGGAACCAGCGACGGCCTGACCGGAATCAGCGTATGCCCGAAGGAAGTCAGAATCCGGTATCCGTCGGTATTTCCGCCGAGCTTTGGCTGCGCAGCGCCGCCGCAGGCAACAATCAGGCTTTTCGCACTAAATGTTTTTCCCGAAATCGTATGAACGGCAAATTGACTGTTTTCCCGCACGGCGGATTCCGCGGCTTCATTCAGCGTGAGCGCTGATCCGGTCAGATCCAGCGCGTTTCGCAGCGCCGATACGACAGAAGCAGACTGGAATGTAAAGGGATAAACCCTTCCTTCGCTTTCTTCCGTAAGCATCAGTCCGTACCGGCGGAAAAATGCCGCAAGGTCTTCTTTGGTACAATGCCGCAGCAATTCAGCCGCGAACGCGGGGTCGCCGAAATAGCGCGGTGTGCCGCTGTTCATCAGGTTGCAGCGGCCGTTGCCGGAAGCGGATATTTTCCGTCCGGCCCTGTCTGCTTTTTCAAGCAGCAGGACGCGTCTGCCGCGCTCTCCTGCTCTGATGGCGGCGGCCATGCCGGCGGCGCCGGCGCCGATAATGATTACGTCGGTATTCCGGTCCAATGATTGCACCTTCAAATATTAGAATTCGGTCTGTTCTTCTATATGATAAACAGACTTCAGCTCCTTTGTCAAGGAACCGTCCGCCTCATAGATGACCAGGGGCGGCATCGGATGCAGCGTCGGCCTGGCGTCTTTCACCGCCTCGACAAGCACAAGATTGGCGGGTTTGGAAGCATACGGATAAACAAGCCTGAAGCGTTTCGGCTCCAGATGATGCGCCTGCAGGCGCTGCATCAGAAACAGCATCTGCGGAGCCGGATAGACCATGAAAAGCTTCCCTTTCCCTTTCAGGATCCGGAACGCGCCTTTCAGCAGATTGTCGAGGGTTTCCTTTCCCTGGCTCCTGGCCACGGCTTTCGTCTCGAAAGGGCTGGCCAGTGAGGCGGACGGCTGTCCGTAAGGCGGATTGCAGACCGCCGCGTCCACACTGCAAGGTTCAATATAAAGAGGTGCGTCCTTGACATCCGAGCAAATGACGCTGACCTTGTCCGATATACCATTGAGTTCCGCGTTGCGCGCGGTGAGATCGGTCGCTTCTTTTTGTATATCGATAGCGTAGAAATGCTTTCCCTTTTGCCGGCCGTAAAGCAGAAAGGTGAGCGCGCCGTTTCCTGTGCCCAGATCGGCAGCGGTGTCTGTCGGACGGATATCTGCGAAATCCGCCAGCAGGACGGAATCCATCCCGAAACGAAACGAGTCTTTTTTCTGGATCAGATGAAGCCCGTTCAGCTGCAGATCCTCTACGGTTTCATCCGGCCGCGGCGTATAAGGCAATGTTTTCCTCCTAAAACAGGGATGTGCGAACGCACATCCCCTGAATCATTTGGATTGGATCACGGAATATCGACAACAACAGGATTCGGTTCGGGATCGGCTGATGATTCGGGCGCTTTTTCATCGAACAGGGATTCATACAGGCGGATATAATCCTTTGCTGAATGAGCCCAGCTGTAATCGCCTTTCATGCCGCGCTCCTGCAGTTTCTTCCATACGTCAGCGTGATCACGGTAATACTCCGCCGCGCGCTCGATGGTATGCAACATGTCATGGGCGTTGTAATTGAAGAAGGTAAACCCGTTCCCCTCTCCGTTGAAATCGTTGTAGCTCAGTACAGTGTCCCTCAGACCGCCTGTCTCCCGGACGATCGGAACAGATCCGTACCGCATGGCGATCATCTGGCTCAGGCCGCAGGGCTCAAACTGGCTCGGCATCAGGAACAGATCCGAACCGGCGTATATCTTGTGCGCCAGCGCGTGATCCATCGTGAAGCGCGCGGCGACGCGTCCCTTATACTCCGCTTCGGCCCAGCTGAAGAGGTTAAAGTATCTACCCTCGCCCATGCCAAGCACGACCAGCTGTACATCCTGGCGCATGATGTCTGTAATGACATAGTCTACCAGATCAAGGCCCTTCTGGTTGCTCAGGCGGCCGACCATACCGATGAGCGGCGTGTCCGGCTTGACTTCGAGCCCCAGTTCTTCCTGCAGCGCTTTTTTGCACGCGGCTTTGCCTTCAAGATGTTCGAAGGAGAAATTCTGGGCGATTTTCGGATCCTGAGCGGGATCATACTCGTTCATGTCGATTCCGTTCAGAACGCCGCGAAGCTGCTTGCTGCGGGCCCTCAGGATGCCGTCCAGCCGCTCGCCGTAATAGGCAGTCTGGATTTCCTCAGCGTAGGACGGGCTTACAGTGGTAATCAGGTCCGTATATACGAGCGCTGCTTTCATGAAGTTCGCGCAGCCGAAGCATTCCAGCTTGTCATCGGTCCACAGGCTGTCTCCAAGGCCCAGGATGTCCTGTACCTCGCGGATGCCGAAGATGCCCTGATACTGAAGGTTGTGGATCGTAAAGACGGTTTTGATGTTGGAGTAGAACGGAAGGTGGGCGTACTGGATTTTCAGCAATGCCGGGATCATGCCGCTCTGCCAGTCATGGCAGTGAATCACGTCAGGCTGGAATCCGACGAGGGGCAGCATGTTGAGCACCCCGCGGCAGAAGAAGCCGAAACGCTCATACTCGTCTCCGCCCATGCCGTAGATATAGGGGCGTCCGAAATAGTATTTGTTGTCCATGAAATACCATTTGACGCCGTCTTTTTCGATCATTTCAATCCCGCAGTACTGGCGCCTCCAGCCCAGCTGCACCTCAAAATCGCAGACATGCGTCATCTCTTTGAAATACTCCTGGGGAATTGCGCTGAACTGGGGAATGATGACCCGAACATCGTGGCCTTCTTTTGCCAGAACCGGAGCGAGGGCTCCGACAACATCCGCAAGTCCGCCTGTTTTGACAAACGGTACAGACTCGCTGGCGGCAAAAAGAATCTTCATCCGTTGTTTCCTCCCTTGATCATCAGATCACTACGTTTTTCGCGATAACGATCGGATAGGCTTCAGGCCCGATCAGCCTGGTGTTGCGCTTAATCACCGTCTGTTTGTCAAGAATACAGTTTTCAATGTAAGCGCCTTCCTGAACCTGGCCGTCCTGCATGATGATGCAGTTGTTGACCCGCGCGTTCGGCGCTACCTTGACGCCGCGGAACAGGATGCTGTTTTCAACGGATCCCTCGATGACGCAGCCGTCTGCCACAAGGGAATTGACAGTCTTGGAATCGCTGCTGTAGGATGCGGGCATTTCGTCGCGCACCTTGGTAAAGACAGGCAGCTCGTCCACAAACAGGCGCTTGCGGATTTCGGGCTTAAGGATATCCATGTTGAACTTGAAGTAGCTCTGCACGGAATCGATATTCCAGCACACACCCTTGTACTCGTAAGCGTTCACCTTCGCCTGCTTTTCCTGTACCAGGCGGAGCAGCAGGTCCCTGGACAGGTCGTGCAGTCCGTGGGCGACGGCCTTGTCAACCAGCTCTTTGAGGAATTCACGCTTCATCAGGATGACCTGCATAAATGTGTTGTCGTACGTCGGATGCGTCGGTTCGACTTCGATATCGGTCACGTTGCCGCTTTCATCCACAGCGATATAGGTGCCGAATTCATCGCGTTTCATGGACGGATCCTTCGTATACATCAGCGTGACGTCCGCGCCGGTGGACTCATAGAACGCGATCATCTCGCGCAGGTTGGCGTTGTAAATGATAGTGCTGTTGCTGAGAACCACCAGTTCCTGTTTGCTGTTGTTCAGGTAATCCGTGTTGGAACGGAGCGCGTCTAGCACGCCGGGATACTGGCCGACATTTTCCCTGGTCAGGAAGGGCGGCAGAATGTGCAGGCCGTTGTTCTTGCCGTGCAGGTCCCATTCCTTGCCCGATCCGAGATGGTCCATCAGGCTGTGGTAGTTCTTCTGCATGATGACGCCGATATTCTTCATGCCGCCGTTTACCATGCTGGAAACGAGAAAGTCGATCACCCTGAACCGGCCGGCAACGGGAAGCGCGGCAATGGCTCTGATGATTGTCAGCTCGCGCAGGCGGGCGTCGTTTTCACCTGTATAGATAATACCCATTACATCTTTCATTGCTTTATATCTTCCTTTCATTCATTCTCGGTCGGAATCAGAATTCTGTGGATTCATCAACCTGCTGTCCGGCAGTGACGGAAACGCCTGCGGGCAGGACGACGCCCTGGCCCACAACGGCGATGTTGCCTTCTTTTTCACCGACAGTGGATCCGGCTCCGACGGTCGCGTTTTCGGCAATGATGGAGCGGCGGACGATCGCGCCGCGTTTGATGACACTGCCGGGCATTACGACGCTGTATTCCACATCCGCGCCTTCCTCAACGACAACGCCGGCGAATAGGATGGAATGATTGACTTTACCGTACACTTCGCAGCCTTCGGTAATCAGCGTATCGGTCACCACGGATCCTTCCGCGATATAGTGCGGCGGCATACCGGGGTTCTTGGAATAGATGCGCCATTTTTTGTCGTGCATGTTCATGGGCATCGGATTGTCGATCAGGTCCATGTTGGCTTCCCAGAGGCTTTCGATCGTTCCGACGTCCTTCCAGTAGCCGTTGAAATCATACGCAACGAGCACCTGCTTGTCGTTCAGCATGTTCGGGATGATGTTCTTGCCGAAGTCGTTGGAGCTCTTTTTGTCCGCTTCGTCCTGCGTCAGGTAATGACGGAGTTTTTCCCAGGTGAAGATGTAAACGCCCATGGATGCTTTGTTGCTCTTCGGATTCTTGGGCTTTTCCTCGAATTCGACGATTCTTCCGTCGGAGTCCGTGTTCATGATGCCGAAACGGGAGGCCTCATCCCACGGCACTTCACGTACGGCGATGGTGGCGTCGGCGCCGTGGCGGATATGGTAATCCAACATGGCGTTGTAATCCATTTTGTAGATATGGTCGCCGCTGAGGATCAGCACGTAATCCGGATTGTACTGCTCGATAAACGCCATGTTCTGGTAGATGGCGTTCGCCGTACCGCGGTACCATTCGCCGCTCTTGCCGGTTTGGTAAGGCGGAAGAACAAAGACGCCGCCGTTTGAAATGTCCAGGTCCCACGGAGCGCCGCTGCCGATATAGGAGTTCAGCTCCAGCGGCTGGTACTGGGTCAGGACGCCTACGGTGTCGATTCCGCTGTTGGTACAGTTGCTCAGCGGGAAATCGATAATGCGATACTTTCCGCCGTAAGGAACCGCAGGTTTAGCGACTTTCTTGGTCAGGATACCGAGCCGGCTTCCCTGACCGCCGGCCAAAAGCATTGCAATACAGGTCTTTTTTCTTAACACGGTATACACACTCCTTCGTCATTTTTCCGAATGAAAACATGATTTCTCAATCCCGAAAGGAAAAAGATATCGTTTTTGTTTTTATTATTGTACCTTTTCATTCATACATCGTCAAGTCATTTTTCGCCTTGTTTTCCCGTCATTCTTCCGGAAAAAAGCATTGCCCGCCGGTGAAGATGTGCTATAATATTTTTCGTGAAATTTTTTTCAATCAATCGGGAATCCGGAAGGATCCTGTTTCGTTTGATGTTGTGGAAGAGGTGGATATACAGTGTCGTTGGGCTATGAATCTGCAGATCGCTCTTCCGGTACGCTTTCATTTGAAGAGCTGTACGAACGCTACGCGACAGATGTGCTCCGCGTCTCCTACTATTATCTCGGCAACCGTGAAATGGCGGAAGACGTGACCCAGGACGTGTTTGTCAAGCTGATCACCAACGCCCCTTCCCTGGAGGAGGGCCGGGAAAAGGCCTGGCTGCTGAAAGTGGCGCTGAACCGCTGCCGCGATCTGTGGCGGAGTTCATGGATCAAGAAAGTCGTTCTCGGCCATCCCGGTTTTGAGTGCTTCCCCGCCCCGGATATGATCGGCCAGCTGGCGGACCAGCAGTCCCTTTCCGAAGCGGTCAGCCGCCTGAAACCCGAGTTTAAAGAAGTGGTGCTCCTCTTCTACTATCAGGGGTTCAGCGTAACGGAGATCGCGGCGATGCTCGATATCGCGGAAGGAACGGTTTCCTCCCGGCTCAGCAGGGCCCGGGACAAACTTCAGAAGGAATTGAAAGGAGATGACAGGCATGAGCAGAATTGAAGAACTGCGCCAGGTGACGGATCAGACGCTTCACGGCCTTACTGCCGATGATTCCCTTAAATTCCGCATCCTTCAGAAAGCGGCCGGCGGTGAGGAAACGAAAAAACCGTACTTCAAACCCGTTCCCGTTTTTTGCGCGGCCTGCGCGGTGCTGCTGGTCATGGTCCTGGCGCTGAACAGCCTGAAGCCGGTTTCCAATACCCCCGGTGAGATCAACGTCTTTGCTGCGGGAAGCACGGAAAAACCGGCTGATATGGAACAGGCCGGCCTGCTGCCCGCCGGGTTTGAGGCGGGTTCCGTCGTTTCGGTTGAGCTCGATGGCGTTGGTTCCGTAACGGACCTTGAAAAATGCGCTTCCCTCGCCGGGATGCTTGATGGCCGGGCGTCCGCTTCCGAATATGCCTACGCCGCCTGCGGAAGCCACCTGAAGATCACAGCGGCGGACGGAACGGTCCTGACCTTCGGGGCGAACGAACCGTACCTCATTGCGGAAGACGGATCATGCTGGTCCTGTCCTGAATTCTTCAACGAAATGAAAAAAGAAATCGAATAAGCAAAACGGCCGTCAGAAGCGGCCGTTTTCTTCTAAGTATTTTTCGAGTTTTCGTTTCACTCTCTGTAAAGCGTTATCAATGGATTTGACGTGCCTGCCAAGAGATTCCGCAATCTCCTGGTAGCTTTTTCCGTCCAGGTAAGCGGAAAGCACTTCCTGCTCCAGCCCGGACAGGACCTCGTTGATTTTCTTATGGATACTGCCCAGGTTTTCCTGGTTGATGATCATGTCTTCCGGATTTCCCGCGCTGCCTTCCATAATGATATCCAGCAGGGTCCGGTCGCTTTCCTCATCATAGAGGGGTTTGTTCAGGGACACATAACTGTTCAGCGGAATATGTTTCTGCCGGGTGGCGGTTTTGATGGCTGTGATGATCTGCCGGGTAATGCACAGTTCGGCGAACGCCCGGAAAGAACTGAGCTTTTCCTGCCTGTAGTCGCGGATGGCTTTATACAGGCCGATCATGCCCTCCTGTACGATATCCTCGTGGTCCGCGCCGATCAGGAAATAACTTCTCGCTTTGGAACGCACAAAGTTCTTGTATTTGTTCAGCAGATACTCTTCCGCATCAGCGTTCCCCTCGTGGCAAAGCCGGACTATTTCCTCGTCCGGCATATCGCCGTAGGTGTCCCGGAAAGGAATGATCTCATCCGTACGCTCATATCCGGGCGATGCTTCGGAGATCTCTCCCTGCGGCGGAAGGTTAACGCCGTCCCGCTTTTTTTCTTCACTCGTCATCTGACATACTCCAGTTATCGGAATTTGATCTGTTCAGCCTTACCGGCGGCTGTCAAACACGCGGTACATCATGATGCCCGCGGCGACGGACGCGTTCAGGCTCTCAATTTTGCCGGTCATCGGCAGCGAAACCGCATAATCGCATTTTTCCAGAACCAGGCGGCTGATGCCGTCTTCCTCGGCGCCGATTACCAGTGCCGTACCGCCGTCGAAGGAAACCTCCCGGTAGTCCGTGCCGTTCATGGTGACAGCGTAAAACCAGATGTTCTCTTTCTGCAGCTGTTCGATCGTGCGGGCCAGGTTGCTGACCCTGGCAACCTTGACATACTCCACCGCGCCGGCGGAAGATTTGACGGCTGCCGGGGAAAGGCCCACGCTCCGGTGCTGCGGAAGGATGATGCCGTGCACGCCGGAGCACTCCGCCGTACGGATGATCGCACCGAGATTATGGGGATCCGTGATGCCGTCCAGCACGATCAGAAACGGTTTCTCCCCTTTTTCAGCGGCTGCGGCAAGGATTTCCTCCACCGTGGAATACTGATACGCGGAAGCGAAGGCGATCAGCCCCTGGTGATTCGGAGCGATGGCGTCCAGGCGGCTTTTCTCAACAACCTGGATCATCACCTTCTGCTCTTTCGCCTTCTGGACGATTTCCCTTGCAGAGCCGGACAGTTCACCCTTCTGAACCAGCATCTTTTCCAGGTCGTGCCCGTTTTTCAGCGCTTCCCGGATCGGGTTGCGTCCTGTCAGAATATATTCGCTTTCCTGCTCTGTCCTTTCCGGGCGTGCGGGTCTCTCCTGCGGTTTGTACTCAAAATCGCGGTAATGGTTCCGCGGGGGGGCTTCCGCGGTGCGTTCCCTGCGGGCGCTGTCTTCCCGTGGGTTCCGGCGGCCTTCTCTCCTGCCGGCGTTTTTTTCATTCCGGTCCCTGTATGCGGGTTTGCCGGGTCTTTCCGGTTTATATGCCATGGTTTATTTCTCCTCTGCTTTTGACTGGATCAGCGCCTCGCGTTCCGTACGGATCTGCGCCGCTTTGCCGCAGCTTTTCTCCCCTTCCGGGCATTTCCCGCGCAGGCAGGCAGGTCCCGCGTTCATAAACAGGGCCGGCGCCGTTTCAAAGCACAGACGGAACATTTCTTCCGCCATTCTGCGGATTTCCCATTGGGCGCGGCTGCACATTCTCAGTGAAAAGAAATGGCGCAGTTCCCGGACGTTCATGGTGAGCATGATACGCGTTTCACAGGCGTTCGGAAGAACAAAACGGGCGTCCTCATTGGATTTTTCAACCGTACCGCCAAGCTGGTTCTGCCAGTCTTTGTACCAGCCTTCGATGGTTTCCATCTGCTCGTGATATTTCATGACGGCTTCTTCTCCCAGTGCGGTGATGCTTTCGGGAATGATGTATCCGAAACCCTTGTCATAGGAAACATAGCGCTGGCTTTGAACGGAAAAACTGGCAATCCTGTGCCGCGTCAGCTGGGCCAGCAGGACCCGGCTGACCCCTTCGACGCCGAAGGTGAAGGAGGCGTGCTCCATGACTGATTCATGGCCCATATCCATCAGTTTTTTGATGAAATCGGACTGATCCTTGCTGGATATTTTATCGTTCAGGTCAGAGATGGTTGATTTGGAATAGCACAGTTTCGCGGCCAGGGCTACGGTTTCTTCAGGCTGCAGGGTATGGCGCAGCAGAATGACTTTCAGGTCTTTCTTCTCAGGCATTGGAAATCACCTCTTTGATATGGTTTGTCAGTTCACTGATCCTGTCGTTCTTTCCCGTCACGTACAGGTATCCCAGCAGTGCTTCAAAACCAGTGGCCATGGCATATTCGTCCGGGTCCTGGTTTTTCGGCACGGGATGCTTGGCGTGAGCGTTTCTGCCCCTTCGGACAATTTCTTTTTCGGAATCGGTCAGGGTATCTGTCAGCGACCGCAGGATTTCTGATTGGGAGTGCGCGTTAACCAGGCTGACGCAGCGCTGGTGCATATGGCGGACGTTCAGCTTCTGAATGATCAGGTCATAGCGGACGATCATTTCCCAGACCGTATCACCGAGATACGCGAGCTGAAGCGCATTCATCTGCAGCGCGTCCTGATCGTCCATCAGTCTGTCAAAGCGTAGGCTCAACCCGGCATCCCCCATATTCCATGATTAAAATATTATATCATAAACCTCGGAAGGAAACGAGCCTTTTTCGCTGAAAATTGTGCTTGACACGTCTGGAATAATGTGTATAATAACTTTTGCTGCGTGAGCACCATTAGCTCAGTTGGTAGAGCACCTGACTCTTAATCAGGGTGTCTAGGGTTCGAGTCCCTAATGGTGTACAGTGCCGGAAGCTTCAGGCTTCCGGTTTTTCTTTATACTTTTTCACCAATGAAAAACAGCCTTCGGAAATGAAGGCTGTTTGTCTGGTCAAAACAGATCAGGCCTGGGCAGGAGCGCCGACCGGGCAGGTCTCGGCGCAGGCGCCGCATTCGATGCAGGTATCAGCGTCGATTTCGTACTTGCCGTCGCCTTCCTTGATCGCGGAAACGGGGCATTCGGCAGCACAGGCACCGCAGCTGATGCATTCTTCGGAAATTTTGTAAGCCATTGGGTTACCTCCTCTTATTGTTCACGTTACCCGTGACACTGTACGGGAATTATAGCATTGAACTTTTGGAAAATCAAGTTCTCATTTATCCTGGCTGATCGCCTGCATTGCTTTCTCGAGCGCGTCGGCCCAGGAGCTTTTCGGGGGTTCTGCCGTTGATTCCGCGGGCTTCGCGGCCGGTTGAGGTGCAGGCGCCGGCTCCGGCTTTTTAGGAGCCTGATCCTTCCTGTTCGGGTTTTCCCTGCGCACCGGCTGTCCGAGAACCGGTTTGCGGGAGCTAATACCGCCCCGGTCTTTGGCGGAGCCAGTTTCTTCTTTGTTCGTGGTTTCCGTGTTTTCCGCGCCTTCAGCCGTTCTGACTCTTTCAGCTAAGTTTTCTTTGTCAGGGTTTGACTTTTTCGGTTTGTTCTCCTGCTGAGCCTGCTCGCCGTCCTGGCTGTACTCCCTCCTGACAGGTTCCGGCCGCGGCTGGCTGTCCCCGGTGCGGATAATGTTTTCCAGCGGATATTCTTTGATTTCGCTTGTGTCTCCGTTTGTCAGGCGGACGAATACCGTTTCCTTGACGATGTTCAGGTCCGTTACGGGTCCGGCGCCGTCCGGCGTCGTCACTTCCCTGCCGATCTTCGGCATCTTTTTCCGGGTCATCTCATAGTGCTCCTGTTCATATTTCAGGCAGCACATGAGTCTGCCGCAAACACCGCTGATCTTGGTCGGGTTCAGGGACAGATTCTGCTCTTTTGCCATCTTGATGGACACGGGCTGAAACTGATCCAGGAACGTGCCGCAGCAGATCGGGCGGCCGCAGGGGCCGAGACCGCCGAGCATCTTCGCTTCGTCACGTACGCCGATCTGGCGTAGTTCGATGCGCATCTTAAAGATGGAGGCAAGGTCTTTCACGAGCGAACGGAAATCCACCCGTCCGTTTGCCGTGAAAAAGAAGAGGATTTTGCTGTTGTCAAAGGCGTATTCAACGGAAACCAGTTTCATCTCTAGTTTGTGTTCCGCAATCTTCTTCTGGCAGATGGAAAACGCTTCTTTCTCTTTCTGCCGGTTTTCAACGCCATGCTGAATATCCTGTTCCGTTGCGATCCGCATGGTCTTTTTCAGCGGTCCGCGCCAGGTTTCCTCGTCAATCTCACGGGCTCCCATGGTCACTTCGCCCAGGTCGTTTCCCCGGGCGGTATCTACGATCACATAATCACCGGGCTTGGGTTCAAACCCGTTCGCGTCAAAATAGTACAGTTTTCCGTTTTTCTGGAACTGGATGCCGATTACTTTAGCCATTTGTCACTTTCTCCTGTAAAGGTTAAGAGCAGCTGCTCGATGATTGCCTGATAATTCACGTTGAAAGCGTTTTGTTTACGCGCTTCGCGAATGCAGTCGGAAAGGAAGGCAAACCTTTCGAGGGGTGCCTGTTCCGCAAAGCGGATCCATTCTACGGGAAAAGTTTCCGGTTTACGCGCGCCGTCCTGTTTCAGCCGGTATTTCAGCAATGTCCTGACATATTCCTCCAGGATGCTGAACAGCATGTCCGCTTCATTTTTCCTGTCCTTCCATCCGGTGGACAGTGTAAGGATATCGCTGCGTTTCCGATTCCGGAAGAACGCGTTGAGGATTTCCTCCCTTGTGCGCCAGTATGTCTCATCGGAGACCAGCTGTTTCGCATTTCCGATGGAGCCGCCTGAAGCTGCCGCGGCCTGCGAGGCGCGGCCGGGTTCAGTCCCTTCGTTGATCAGCAGGTTTTCGATCCATGATGTTTCCCATGGAACGAGTTTCACCTGGCGGCATCTGCTTTTGACCGTTGTAAGCAGCTGCTCAGGATGGGAGGATGTCAGCAGGAAATAGGTGCTGCGAGGCGGTTCTTCCAGGATTTTGAGCAGGCTGTTTTGCGCCTGCACTGTCATATTCTCCGCGTCCCGAATGATAACGGCGCGGTTTCCGCCCTCATAGGCGTACTGGCTGCAGATGCGGATCATTTCCCGGATATCGTCCACCGGAATCGTGGCGCGGCCTTTTGCAGTTTCCGGAGACAGCGGAATTCCCTTTTCGATGGTTGTGATGTCCGGGTGCTCCCCCGCGAAAGACATGGCGCATCCGGTGCACTGCCCGCAGGGAACACCGGTTTTCTCCTTACACATCAGTGCGGCTGCAAGCAGACCGGCCAGCGTGCGTTTGCCTGTTCCGGGTTCTCCGGTGATCAGAAGGGCATGCACCATGCGGCCTTCTTCAATCTGTTCCCGGAGCGCGCGGATCTCATCACCCTGAGCGCTGAAACTGTCAAAACCGATTTTGTCCATTTGCGGTCAGACTTTCATGAACTGATCAACCGACAGCACAAACAGGGTTGCGCCGCCGACGGTCACTTCGATCGGGAATGAGGAATACTCTCCGTGGGTCATCCCGCCGACGAGTGCGGACGGTGCGGTGGATATCTGTTTCCTGCTCTTGCAGACAGATTCAATCACACTGATTGCCTCATTCAGCCTTTCGTCGTCGATGCCGAGCAGCAGCGTCGTATTGCCGGCTTTCAGAAAGCCGCCCGTCGTCGCCAGCTTGGTCACGCCGAAACCCTGCTGCATCAGTTCAGACAGAAGGCGGGACGAATCCTCATCCTGAACGATAGCGATGATCAGCTTCACGGAACAATCATCTCCTCTCTTTTTAACTAATAAAGTATACGCTGAATCCGTGTCAAAATCAAGTTTTTGACTTGTTCGGGACCGCGCTGTCATCTGTCCTGTTCTTCCTTTACATCATGGCAGAAAACAGGTAAACTGTGCCGGGAGGATGATTGCATGGATTCTGTTTTTCAGTGTTACGCTTCCGCCGCCTTCGGCCTGGAAGGACTTGTTTCCGCTGAGCTGAAGCGTCTCGGCGCGTCGGACGCCGCCGCGGAAAACGGCGGTGTGCGCTTCTCGGCGACTACGGAACAACTTTTCTCCCTGAACCTCCTGTTGCATTTCAGCGACCGGCTGTATATTGTCCTGGCCTCTGAGGAATGCAAAACCTTTGACAGTCTGTTTAACCTCATCGGAAAGCTTCCCTGGGAAACTTTCTTTTCCGGAAATGAATCGATTGACATTTCATGCAAATGTACCCGCAGTACGCTGATGAGCCCGAGGGACTGCCAGTCCATCACGAAAAAAGCGATTATTGAGCATCTGCGCAAAATAACCGGCCGTTCTGTTTTTCCGGAATCAGGCCCTTCCCTCCCGGTTCATCTGACTGTCCGTAACGATCAGGTTTCCGTTATGGTGAATACATCCGGCGCGTCCCTTTCCCGCCGGGGATACAGAACCTGGAACGGCGAGGCGCCGCTTCGCGAAACGCTGGCAGCTGCACTGGTGGAACTGAGCGGATGGAAACCCGGGCAGCCGCTGCATGATCCATGCTGCGGAACCGGAACAATCCTGACGGAAGCCGCGCTGATTGCGGCAAACAGAGCGCCGGGTCTTGAGCGAACCTTTTCCATGGAATCCTTTGCCTGTTTCAAAAATCTTGATTTTGCCGCCCTCCGTTCCCGTATCGCTGAAAAGGCTGATTTCAGCCGGATTGAACACATCAGCGGTTCGGATATCGATCCGGAAGCTTTGGAACTGGCCCGCCGGCACGTCAATCAGGCCGGAATAGAGGCAGGACAGATCCAGCTGTCTGTTTTACCGCTTCAGGAGCTGAACCTTGATACGGAAAACGGGGTGTTTATCTGTAATCCGCCTTACGGAGAAAGGCTTGGCGACCAGAAACAGTGCCGGAAGCTGTACCGCGATCTGTATCTGCTCCGGCAGCGTCATCCGTCCTGGCGACTGTGCGCCATCTCATCGGATCCTGCTTTTGAACGTAGTTACGGTCAGCGGGCAATCAAAAAACGCCGGCTTTATAACGGCCGGCTTGAATGTGTATTCTATCAGTTTTAAGATTCCGGCAGCCGGACAGTGATTTTGTCCAGCGCCGCGTCCGTTGAGTCTCTCCAGAGGTTCCCGAGTGAAGACTGCGCTTCCCCGGCGGTCAGATCCGTTGTGGGAACGTAGTCGTTATTTTCTTTTTCCGCATTGCCGTAAGGCAGCAGCGGAATGATCGAAACGGAAACCGGTTGATCTTCCTCGCCGAAACCGAAGGTCACCTGTGCAAGCAGACCCTGCTGGTTTTTCGGCTTTGCGGAAGTACTTCCGTTCAGCAGGTCACCCAGGCTGTAGAATACCGGAACTCCTTCAATAAAATCAATGCCCTGAACGGTTCCGGGAAGGCTGCCAACCATCAGGTCCGCGCCGGCGCGGACGGCGCGATGGGCCATGGCTTCCTGGACGATGGAATGATTCTCCTCGCCGTCTTTTCCCCAGCTGAACAGCATGATGATCCGTTCACATCCGGCTGCGTCCAGTTCGGCAATCTTCCGGTCTATGGTTTCCGGATCCGCCAGGTATTCCTTTTCAGTACATTCGGCAAAGCCGAAAAGATGCCCTTTCATGGTTACTGTGGCATTACCGCCGGGTTTCAGAACGTCCGTATACGGCGAGAGCGCTTCTGCGGAAGAAATGGATGCCGATTCTGTTGAGAATCCGCTTCCGGACGGAACAGCCAGTTCCACGGAAGTATCCTCAAAAAGCTGCCGCATACCGGCAGGCGCGTACAGCACGCCTTTCCCTTCCGGCGGATTTTCGTTGTCTGTGAGAATCATGCACCCAAGCTGGACGCAGGTCAGGTCATCGGAGGAAAAGAGTTCCTTCAGACCGCTCAGCGGCAGTCCGTAGCTCTGCTTCTCCGTAAAGGAGGCGAAGCTTTCCGGGCGCAGGTTGAACGAACGGGTTCCGCCGGCCGTCAGCGTCCCTGTGAATGTAATTGTCACTCGCTCTCCTGTATCGGTGTCCGCGGCGCTATCCGTATGCAGGCGCGACAAATCCAGGTCGTCCTTCCCGGATCGCTGCAGTTTTGCAGAGACAGCTTCCCTTTCCCATTCATCATCCAGGATCATCACCCTGGTATGATACGGAATATGGGTAAACAGCCAGTAGGCGTTCAGCCCTCCCTCGCCGGGTTCGGGCTGAATGCGGATACAGGCATGGGAGGCTTTCGCTCCGAGGTATCCGCGTCCAAGGGTGAAGTCCTTTTTATGCTGCCCCCAGTCGTAAGGCGTCTGATGCAGCAGGTTCCCGCCGTCATACTGGATCACGAAATCATATTTTTTGCCGTTCATGGAGAAATTGACGCGGTGATATCCGGTCAGGAAGCTTCCGGCCGAGGTTTCCTGATAAAGCGCGCCCCTCGCTGCCCGGCCGGTTGAAACAAGCAGTGTATCCAGCTTTTTTCCTTCACTGTAGACCGTCAGCGTCTGCTTCTGTTTGTCGATCAGGATACCGTATTCCGTACAGGGCGACTCCACCTTCAGCTTTGAAACAGGCACCCATCCTTCCACATAGGAGGCGTCTTCATGGTTCCAGGCGCCGATCCGGGCCCATCCGTCCTCTATCCGGAATACTTCCAGTGCCTGGGTCTGCCCGTGCAGCGTGCCAAGGGATTTGCTGCTTTCATCCGGTTCCGTGTAGACTTCCTGGTGCTTGAAATTGTCGATATTGACAACCACGGACGGTTTCATCATCAGTTCCCAGATTTCCGCGTCCGTCATGGATCTGTCCGCCATGATCGGCCCGGTAACCGTCACCGGCAGCGGTTCCGGAGCCGTCTCGGATACCGTCAGGGAAAAAGTATACTGAACATCCGGCCTGGTTTTCTCATAGACCGTCACATTGTATTCGCCCGGTTCCGGATTTTTCTTTCCGGAGATTGTTTTGAAATCCTTCCGCGTGATTTTACCGGGAGGGGCGTCTATTAAATAGGAAACTGCTGTTCCGGTGCTTCCGGACGGCGTCATTTCCATCTGAATCTTTCCCCTTGTGACCGTCTTAAACTCAATGAACCAGCCTTCCGGATCATCCAGGTACAGGTTATAGGAAGACGGAAGGGCGTACTGCAGAAACTGGACCGCGTAGTCGATGGGAGAATCAAAGGATACCGTATGAACCAGACCGGAGTCTGTTGTCAGCTCTGCTTTAACGGTATAGTATTTTTCATAGAGTTTTTCCTGGTTGTATCCGCAGCCGTCCCAGTGGATGGTCGTTTCGCCGGCTTCCACATGCTCTGTGAGGGTTCGGTAAATACAGACGCCGTCGTGGATGGTGATCACAAGATCGCCCGGTTCTTCGGCGGTAATCCGGAAAGCGTTGTCCGCGTACGGATTAATGTTGCCGATCCGCTTGACTTCGAAAGCCCCTTCGCCGAATGCGTCGAAAACCGCGCAGCAGCATAGCAGCGCGATCAGCAGCAGACCAGAAATGATCCTTGTTTTCCGGTTCATTCGGCGGCGGCTCCTTTCCCTGAATAAACCTATCTTACTTCTTTATCCGGTTCGCCGCAAGTTTTTCCTTTCAGCTTGACAAAGCGGTAACTCGGTCTTATAATTTCGATGTTTGTTCGCGGTCGTGGCGGAATCGGCATACGCGCACGTTTGAGGGGCGTGTCCGGCAACGGGTACGGGTTCAAGTCCCGTCGACCGCACACAATATAAATCCCTGTGATTTCAATGATCACAGGGATCTTTTTCTTTTCAGGCCCTTACTTCTCGTAAAGGAAAGCGGTAAATCCAAGATCATAGACCATGATCTTCTGACCGAAAAAGTCCGTTTCCTTCCCGGTGATTTTCCCGTTTACGATCTTTTCTGCTCCATCTCGGAGTTTCGGAATACAGTCGGGATAAACCGGGAAGTCCGCATGCGACGGCCAGATCTCATCAAATTCATTTGTCCGCTTTTCCAGAGCTTTCAGGCTGGCAATATAGTCGTTCATATTCCGGTTCTTGCCGAACATGAAGATGTGTCCGTGTTCCTGGATCGGGTCGCCGCTGATCAGCACCCGGTGGTTCACGTCAAGCACCGCGATGCTTCCGGGTGTATGCCCGGGCAGGTGGATGATCTTCAGGACTCGGCCGCCCAGATCGATCTCGTCGCCGTCGCGAACCGGGATTACCCGGCCGGTTTTTCCGTCCTGACGATACTGGGCCTCATCCGCCGGATGCATATAAAAGGCCTCAAACTGTCCGTTGCCCCCCGTGTGGTCTGCATCCGCATGGGTGTTGAGCAGAAAGACCGGCAGCCCGGTGAGCGCCGAGGCAATTTGCTTTGCGTGTCGGACGGTCATTCCTGTATCGATCAGAAGCGCCTTTTCCGAGCCTTTCAGAAGGAAGAAGCGCACCATCCTGTTCTCGATCCGCCAGGTATCGTCGAACACCTGAATCACCTGTACTCCGTAGCGTATGCCGCAGCCGCTGCATATCCCGGTATGAACAGAAACGACGTGTCCGCATTCCTTACAGGTAAACTTTTCCCTTTCGATTTCCAGGAATTTGTCCATTCCGAGCTCACGGATGTCTCGCAGATTCTGCCCGGGCGACTCATAAAGCGGATATTTCGAGGTATAGCGGTTTTCCTTTTCCATCACATCCGAGCAGGGATAATCCGGACATTCGTCACAGTACTGATAGCCGTTTTCGATCCGTTTGCCGCAGAGAATGATCCCGCATCTGTCCCTGCAGAATTCCGGTTTGTTCTCATCCGGCCCGAGACATCCCGGGCAGGGATTTTTCTCAGCCAGCGCCCGTTTGCAGATACTGCAGTCCAGCCCGCAGGGAGCGATCATTTTTGTGTTGATGACATTTTGCATGGTATCAACTCCTGAAACAGTAATTACGCTTTTTCTGTTCAATATCCCACCTGGCAGCTGAATTATACAATATCATTTGAAAAGTAGCCACAACAATATACTGTATCCAAAAAACGAATGAGAAAAGGACAGCTTTTGCTGCTGCCCTTTTTGCCTGGTGGAGATGAGGGGAGTTGAACCCCTGTCCGAAAACCCTTCAGAAGGACTTTCTCCGAGCGCATTCCGTGGTTAAATTTCCTTTACAGGCCGTCCGCGGAAAAACGGGATGCAAAGTAGCTTCATGAATACGGATCCCGCTGCAAAGCTTAGGCGGAACTCGTTCCCTGCATTAATGACGCCGGGAACCTGATCTGCAGGCGGTCAGGGCCGACGCGCGGCATTAAGCCGCGAAAGCAAAATTGCTGTTGTCAGTTATTGTTTTTCCCCGTTGATACGCAGTACAGGGGCTGCGGCTCGCTTATCCTTCCTCTGATGTCCCCGTCGAAACCGGATCATCCCCATGAGTTTTTGCTGCTGACAACAACGCTTTATTTCTGCTTCTGCCGGAGAGCGCGCAGGATCTCCCTGTCGGAATCCTTTTTGGCCATGCTGTCACGCTTGTCGTGCAGCTGTTTGCCCTTGCAGAGCCCGAGCTGAACCTTCACCCTGCCGTCCCTGAAATACAATTCCAGCGGGATCAGGGTAAACCCCTGGCGCATGACCAGGCTGTCCAGCTTGCGGATTTCACTGCGGTGCAGGAGAAGCTTTTTTGCCCGGAGTGGATCCCGGTTATAAATGTTGCCCTGTTCGTAGGGGCTGATATGCATCCCCTCGACCCAGACTTCGCCTTTCCGGATCTGCGCCCAGCTCTCCTTGAGATTGACTCTTCCCTGCCGGATGCTTTTCACTTCCGTGCCGAACAACGCGATGCCGCATTCATATTTTTCCTCGATGAAATAATCGTGCCACGCCTTGCGGTTCTGCGCGACGGTTTTGATTCCCTGTTGATGCGGCATACAGCAATCCTCCCGGTTCAGTATATCACTTCGTTCTTCCCTTTTCAATCAGGGTTTTGTCTGCTATAATCCCACAGAAGGAGTTGATGGGCATGAAGGATCTGCACGAAATGGCATCCCGCGCGAGGGACGCTTTTTATACTGTTTCCGTCTCATCCGATGAAAAACGGAACGAGGCGCTGACCGCCCTGACCCGCGTCCTTGAAGAAGAAAAAGAAACGGTCTTTGAAGCGAACCGTGCCGATCTGGAGGAAGCTGCCGCTTCGGATCTGGCCGCTCCGCTGCTCCACCGTCTCGCCTTTGGTGAGGAAAAGCTGACCCAGGTAATCCGGGGACTGAAAGCGCTGTGCGGCCTTTCCGACCCGATCGGGCGTACGCTCCTGTCCACCGAGCTGACCGAAGGGCTGAAGCTCTACCGTGTTTCCTGCCCCATCGGCGTCATCGGAGTGATTTTTGAAAGCCGTCCCGACGCGCTGATACAGATTTCCTCCCTCTGTATCAAGAGCGGGAACGCCGTGCTGCTCAAGGGAGGACGCGAAGCGCTCCGTACCAACCAGGCCCTCTGTGCCTGCGTCCGGAAAGCCCTGGAACAGGTATCCCTTCCGGCTGATACGGCCCAGCTTCTGGAAACCCGTGAAGACGTGGCGCAGATGCTGAAAGAAGATACCCTGATTGACCTCATCATTCCGCGCGGTAGCAACAGCTTTGTGCGCTATATTATGGATAACAGCCGGATTCCGGTCCTGGGCCATTCGGACGGGATTTGCCATGTCTATATCGACCGGGACGCGGATCTGAAGACTGCCCTGAAGGTCGCACTGGACAGCAAAACCCAGAACGTTTCCGTATGCAACGCCATGGAAACACTGCTTGTCCACCGGGATATCGCTCCCCGGTTCCTGCCGGATGCCGCCGTGCTGTTCAGGGATGCCGGCGTCGAAATCCGCGGCGACGTGGAAACCCGCGCAATGATCTCCTGCCTTCCCGCTTCCGAGGAAGACTGGAAAACAGAATACCTCGATTATATTGTATCCATCCGGATCGTATCCTCCCCTGAAGAAGCGATCAAACATATCAACCGCTACGGTTCCCATCACACAGACTCCGTTGTCACGGAGAATGCCGAAACCGCTTCCTCATTCATGAACCGCGTTGACAGCGCCGGCGTTTACTGGAACGTTTCCACCCGCTTTGCCGACGGTTTCGTCTACGGTCTGGGCGCGGAAGTCGGCATCGCCACCGGTAAGCTTCATGCCCGCGGGCCCATGGGGCTCGAAGGTCTGACGACATATAAATACAAACTGATCGGCTCAGGACAGACTATGAAAGAAGTCAAGGACGGAACCATTTCCTATACCCACCGTTCCCTGAATGAAAACTGCCCCTTCTGACTTTGAAAGGATATTCAGATGCGTCTTCAGAAATACCTTGCCTCCTGCGGCGTAGCTTCCAGGCGGAATGCTGAAATCATGATCACCGACGGCCGGATTGCCGTCAACGGCATGACCGTTACTGAGCTGGGCACGCAGGTGGATGAAATGACCGACGTGGTTACGGTGGACGGCGAAATCGTCAGGCCGGAAGAAGAAAAATACTATATTGCCTATAACAAACCCGTCGGTGAAATCTCCTCTGTCCGGGATCCGGAAGGCCGGGCCACGGTCCTGGACCGTTTCCGGGATTTTCCCGTCAGGCTGTTCCCTGTCGGCCGGCTGGACTATGACAGTGAAGGCCTGCTGCTGCTGACCAATGACGGGGAGCTCATGAACCGCCTGCTGCACCCGAGTTTTGAAATCCCGAAATCCTATCTTACCCGGGTTTCCAACGCGGTGACGGACGAGGAAATCCGCACCCTGCGCAAGGGCGTTATGATAGACGGCCGGATGACGTCCCCGGCTGAAGTCAGGCTGATTCGTCACGACGCTTTTTCAACCGAACTGCTGATTACGATCCATGAAGGCCGGAACCGGCAGGTCAGAAAAATGATCGCCGCCATCGGCCGCCAGGTCGTCCGGCTGAAACGCGTCCGTTTCGGTCCCGTGCAGCTGGGAGATCTGCCTTCCGGCATGTGGCGAAAACTCAACGATGAGGAGATTGCCAAACTGAAAGCTTGACAAAACCCGAAAAGACACTATAATGCTGTCATGTGAGCATTCGCCCGCTGTGGAGAGTTGGCTGAGTGGTCTAAGGCGCACGACTGGAAATCGTGTGTGGGGTGATACCTCACCCAGGGTTCAAATCCCTGACTCTCCGCCATACAGTGCAGACTTGTCTGCACTGTTATTTTTTGCTTTCCTTTAATCCCGAAAAATGGTAAAATAAAATGATTTTTGTATGGAGGTCCTGTCATGAGGATCATTGTTATCGGTGCGGGGAAAGTCGGCTATTCGCTGGCTGAACACCTCATTGCAGAGGAACATGACGTCATCATCATCGATAAGGATGAGGATGTCATCCAGCGCTGCGGCGGCGCACTGGACGCTCTTTGCATCAGGGGCAACGGCGCCAACGCCAAAGTCCTGCTCGATGCCGGCGTTGACAAGGCGGACATCGTCATCGCTTCCACGGAAAGCGACGAAAGCAACATGCTGGCCTGCCTGATCTCCAAACGGCTGGGCGCCGATTATACCATCGCGCGCATCCGTGATCCGGAATTCAACGAGAGCCAGACGCTCCTTCAGAACGAACTCGGCATTGATGTTGCCATCAACCCGGAACGCGCAACCGCGCTGGAAATCAGCCGCCTGCTTCGATATCCTTTCGCCGGCAGCATCGAATCCTTTGCCAAGGGCCTGGTTGAAATGGTCGAGTTCCGCGCCCAGGAAGAAGATTGTTTTATCGGGATCCCGATGAAGGACCTGGCCGGGAAAATCCCGCGTCTCCCCCGTATTCTCTATGCCATGGTGGAGCGTAATAACACCGTTATGACACCCGGCGGCGATTTCGCGATCCAGCCCGGTGATAAGGTCTTTGTATCCGGCGATATGATGACCATTACCGATTATTTCCGTTTTCTCGGCCGGAACAAGCATAAAATCCGCAGCGTCATGCTGCTCGGCGGCAGCAGGATATCCTACTATCTCTCCCGGCTGATCGTGCCCATGGGTATCCATGTAACCCTTTTTGAAATCAATCCGGTGAAGGCCCGGACGCTCAGCGAACAGCTTCCCAAAGTGGATGTGATCGTCGGAGACGGCACAGACCAGGATCTGCTTGAGGAACAGGGCCTCTCCCAGATGGACGCATTTGTTTCCCTCAGCAGCCGGGACGAAGAAAACCTCATCAGCGGCGTCCATGCCTCCCGCTGCGGCGTTCCGAAGGTCATCGCCAAAAACAGCCGGATGGCTTATCAGGAAATTCTGAACGATCTGGGTCTGGATTCTGTCATCAGCCCGCAGTTTATCACCGCATCAACCATTCTCCGTTACGTCCGTGCCCGCGTCAATACCAACGGCACCAAGATCGAACGGCTGTACCGGCTGGTCGGCGGCAAAGCGGAGGCCATTGAGTTTATCGCCCGTAAAGGTGATTCCTATATCGGGATCCCGCTGAAGGACCTGAACCTGAAAAAAGGCTCCCTTGTTTCGATCATCGTCCACCAGGGCAAAATCATCGTCCCCTTCGGCAATGACCATATTGAGGAAAACGATCACGTCGTCATCATTTCCGTTGAACCAGGTATCTCCGATCTGAACGAGGTGCTCTACAAATGAACCGTAGACTGATTATCAGGATGCTGGGTGCGCTGCTGATCATCGAAGCGGCGGCCATGGCGCCTGCGCTCGTTATTGCGCTGATTTACGGCGACGGAGACGCCAAGGCGATCGGATACGGCATCCTGATTAATATTGCCGCGGGATGCGCCCTGACCTTCCTTCCCGGTCATGAAAGGGATTCCCATCTCCGTCTGAAGGAAGGTTTCATCATTACCGCGCTGGGATGGATCTTCCTCGGCCTTTTCGGTGCTCTGCCGTTCATGATCTCCGGGATCATCCCCCGGTTTGAGGACGCTTTTTTTGAAACGGTGTCCGGACTGACCACCACAGGCGCCAGCATCGTTACTTCTGATATGTTCGAGCGGTTCCCCCGGGGACTGATGTTCTGGCGTGTCACTACCCACTGGATCGGCGGTATGGGCGTGCTGGTGCTCACCCTTGCCCTTCTTCCGAAACTGACAGGGCGCACGGCCCACCTGGTCCGGGCTGAAAGCCCCGGCCCATCCCTGAGCAAGCTTGTGCCGAAGACCGGCGCCACAGCCAAGATTCTGTACAAAATCTATATCCTTCTTTCCCTGATTGAATTCGTGACCCTGATGATCTGCGGCATGACGCCCTATGAGGCAGCGGTTCACACCATGGCCACTGCCGGAACGGGCGGTTTCAGCTGCTACGGGGAGAGTATCGCCCATTTCAACAGCGTGCCGATAGAAGTGGCAATCACCATTTTCATGTTTATGTTCGGCATGAACTTCGCGCTGTATTACAAATTCCTCATCGGCGAACGGTTCAAAGCGTTTTACCGTGATGAGGAATTTCGCTGGTATTTCATTTTCTTTGTCAGTTTCATCGTGCTGATCTCCCTGATTAACCTGCAGCATTACGACGGCGACTTCCTGACTTCCCTCCGGTACGGCTCCTTCCAGGTCAGTTCCGTCATGTCTACTACCGGCTTTGTTACCTATGATTTTAATACCTGGCCTGCTGCTTCTCATATTCTCATCGTCATCATCATGCTCATCGGTTCCTGTGCCGGTTCCACTGCCGGCGGCATGAAGGTTGTCCGGATCATCCTGCTGACCAAGCTGTCCCGCCGGAACGTCCGCGCCACCGGTCAGCCCAAGAAGGTTGACGTGATCCGCCTGGACGGTAAAGCGGTTGACGAAAACATGCTCTCCCAGATTGCGCAGTTTGCTTTCATGTATATCGTACTTGTCCTGGTTGGCGGGTTCATTATGTCGCTGTTCAGCGGCTACGATATGACGACGAACCTGTCCGCCGCCCTGACCTGCGTCAGCAACGTGGGCCCCGGGCTCGGCTCTGTCGGCCCGATCTACAATTACGCGGGTTATACCGTCCACGCGAAGATTACGGCGTCTTTCCTGATGCTTTTCGGTCGCCTGGAGCTGCTGCCGCTTTTCATCCTCTTCACCCGTTCCGCCTGGCATAAGTATTAATCCGTATTCAGGGAAAGGAAGATTCGATGTCCGAAAAAACCAGGTCTGTCGCGAAAAGCGTATCCGTTCTCAGTATCGCGGGAATTCTGTGCAAACTGATCGGTGTCCTGTTCTCCATTCCGCTGAATATGATCAGCACAAAAGTCGCGACTGATTTTTATATTGTTTATCCGACTTACACGCTGCTGCTGACCATTTCCAGCGCCGGCCTGCCCGTGGCCGTCTCCCGCCTTGTTGCCGGTTTCCTGGCGAAGAATGATCGGCGCAACGCATGGAATACCTTTAAATGCGCCCTGATGACGCTGTTTACCATCGGCCTGTTTTTCTCGGTGCTGATGATCCTGTGCAACCGTGTGCTGGTTAATATGGTCGGCGTGGAGGAGACCTCAGCCGGATACTATGCCATCGCACCCTGCGTGCTGATCGTCTGCGTGCTGTCGGCCTTCCGCGGACTGTTCCAGGGCCAGCAGAACATGGTTCCGACGGCTGTGTCCCAGGTCATGGAACAGGTCGGAAAAGTTGCGCTTTCCCTGCCTCTGGCCTATTTCGGCCTGAAGCGCAGCGTCACCGCCGGCGCGGCCGGCGCGCTGCTGGGCATTACGCTTTCGGAAACCATCGCGCTGATCTACATGGTCGTACGTTTCTATAGAAAAAAAGCGGAATTCAACAGTTATCCCCAGGATCCGGATCTGCCTGAAACAGGCAAAAAGATGCTGCTGAACCGTCTGGTCATGATTTCTATTCCGATTACAATCAGTGCCTGCATTATTCCTTTCTCCCAATTTATCGATTCAGCGATGATGATCAAACGGATGCTGGTCGCGGGCCTGGCACAGGCCGACGCTGAGGCGTATTACGGTCTTTTTACCAGCGTGGTGATCCGTCTGATCAATATACCGACTGCCCTGGCCCTGGCCATCTCCATGAGCCTTGTGCCCGCTATTTCCGCCTGCAAGGCCCGGGATGATGAAGCCGGGATCCGGAAGGAAACGGATACGGGAATGCGATACGCGTTCATTATCGGTTTCCCCTGTTCCGTCGGCATGAGCGTCCTGTCCAGACAGATCGTTTCCTTCTTTTACAGCAATGTGCGGGAATTCACCCCTGAAAAGATCGGCCTTGCGTCTGAACTGCTGACGTTCTCCGCCATGACGGTCGTGCTTTTCACCGTTGTCCAGGCGACCAGCAGTATCCTCCAGGGCCTGCGGAAACAGAAAATCCCGATGTACACCATGATTGCCGGCGTCGGCGTCAAAATTCTGCTGAACTACATTCTCATCGGCACACCGGGCATCCATATCCACGGCGGTCCCTATGCCTCCATCGCCTGTTATTCCATTGTCATGATCATCAATACCATCTATGTCTGCAAGTACACGAAAATGCGCTTTAACGTTATGGAATGGGTCCTTCGCCCCGGCGCAGCAGCCGCGGCCATGGGCGTCGTCGTCTGGCTGATGCAGCGCTTCCTGCCGCTGAACCGCTTCCTGACCATTGTTGAAGTCGCTGTCGGCGTGCTGGTCTATTTCGGAGCGGCTGTTGCCCTGAAAGTCCTTTCCGTAAACGATATTAAGAATCTGCTCCGCAGAAGAGGGAAAAAGGCATGATGTCGGATATCATCGTTATATCGCTCGGCCCCGGCGATCCGGACCTGCTGAATATGAAAACCCTTCGGACGATCCGTGAAGCTAAGCAGCTGGTTCTTCGCACAGGCAGGCATCCTCTTGTACCCTGGCTGGAAGAAAACC
This sequence comes from Christensenellales bacterium, assembly GCA_045112195.1. Taxonomy (GTDB): domain Bacteria; phylum Bacillota; class Clostridia; order Christensenellales; family Aristaeellaceae; genus Aristaeella. The sequence continues at coordinate 72,503 of JBGUHQ010000055.1, forward strand.
TTATTACTTTTTCCACCCTTGACTCTCTCTATGATCAGTCTGATGATTTCGATACCCTGAACCGCGCCGTCTGCGATCACCTGATCCGCCTTGCCGCTTCCGGTCCGGTGGTTTATGCCGTTCCGGACGCTGTTTCAGACCGGACGGTGCGTACCCTGCTTCATGAGAAGCCGGAAAACCTGTCGGTGACCGTCGTGCCGGGCCTCAGTCTGTTCGACGCGCATCTCACCCCCGCGCTCTCCTTCCTTCAGGACGCGGCGGTCACGTCGGTTCCCGCTGATGAACTGTCCGGCGGTTTTCATTATGATCCAAATACTTCCCTGCTTGTCACAGAACTGGACAATCCCATTCAGTCCGGCGACGTAAAGCTTTTTCTTTCCGATCTGCTCGGAGATGAACATCCGGTCTGTCTGCTTCAGGAAGGGAAACCGCCGGTTTCCATCCCGCTGTTCGAACTGGACCGGCAGTCCGGTATCGACCACCGTTCCGCGGTCCTCATTCCCGCTTCGGGATTGCTGGACCGGAAGCGTTTTGCTTTCAGCGATCTTGAAAACCTCATGGAGACGCTTCGTTCCCCTTCAGGTTGTCCCTGGGACCGGCTTCAGACTCACGAGTCCCTTCGTCCCTATATGGTTGAGGAAGCCTGGGAATGCGTCGCCAGCATTGATCAGCAGGATCCGGAACATCTCTGTGAGGAACTGGGCGATCTGCTGTTCCAGGTTATTTTTCACTCCTCCGTCGGCCGTTCATACGGCGAGTTTACCATCAACGACGTCATTTCCGCTATCTGTACCAAGATGATTCATCGTCATCCCCATGTTTTCGGCGACCGTGACCTACGTGATCCGGACAGTGTCAGAGCGGTCTGGGAACAGCTGAAGCAGGAGGAAACCGGCAATACATCCGTCCTTTCCAGTCTTGATGATGTTTCCACCGGCCTGCCTTCCCTGAAGTATGCGGCGAAGGTAATGAAAAAACTGAAAGGGACTGCTGCAGTCCGTTCCGATCCGGCGCCGGTGATTGCTGATATCATTGAAACAGCTTCTTCTCTTCGTTCGGAAACTGTTGATGACGGCGGGGAGCAGCTGTCCAGGCTGCTGTATCTCGTCGCCGAATTATGCTTTATCCGCGGAATAGACAGCGAACTGATCCTTCATCAGGCAGTCGACAGGCTGAAAACCCGCCTGAAAATCGTGGAAAAAGCGGTAAAACAAGATGGAAAATCGTTGGAACACTTGACTTTCGACGAACTAGGTGTATACTTAAACCATGTTGAAGGCGAAATTGAATAATTCCGGTCCTTTGGCATACCTATATTCATTATGCGATTCGCATAAAATTACAAGGAGGTATTTCCCGTGAACAAAAGCGAACTGATCAATGCACTGGCTGACAAAACCCAGCTCTCCAAGAAGAATGCCGAGAAGGCCCTCAACGCCTTCGTTGATACCGTGAACGGCGCTCTGGCCAAGGGCGAAAAGGTCCAGCTGATCGGCTTCGGCACCTTTGATGTGAAAAAGCGCCCCGCCCGTACCGCCCGCAATCCGCGGACCGGTGCTGAGATCAAGATCAAGGCTTCCAAGGCTCCTACCTTCAAGGCCGGCAAAGCTCTGAAGGACAAGGTCAACGCCAAGAAAAAGGCCAAGAAATAATTAACCGTTTCTGCCCGCAGGAACAAGTTTCCTGCGGGTTTTCTTATGTGAGGATATTATGCGTATCGATAAATATCTTAAGGTTTCCAGGATCATCAAACGCCGCACTGTCGCCGCGGAGGCCTGTGCAGGCGGACGGGTGACCGTCAATGACAAAACAGCCAAACCTTCCACCGCGGTCAGTCCGGGCGATGTGATCAGTATCCGCTTCGGGGAGCATATCGGTCATTACAAAGTTCTGGCTGTAGCGGAAACCGTTTCGAAGGATCACGCTGCGGAAATGTACAGCGTACTGGACGAAGACGCATTTCTTTCGTCCGAGCGGAGTAAAACATGAAAACATATGTCGTTATGCTGGCCGGTGGAAGAGGTTCCCGGATGAACGCGTCCGTGAACAAAATCCTGATGCCGCTTTGCGGAACACCCGTGATTATCCGCAGCCTTCAGGCTTTTTCTCCTTACGCAGATGAAACGGTCATTGTTGCGCGCCCTGACGAGCAAAAGCTGATCCAGGATGAAATCACTCGTTTCGGCCTTTCCCTCCCTTTCCGTTTCGCCGCCGGCGGAGAAACCAGGCAGCAGTCTGTGCTGAGCGGACTGAAATGCCTTTCGCCTGATCCGTCGGATATCATTCTGATTCATGATGCAGCCCGCTGCCTGGTCAGTCCGGATCTGATCGAACGGATTATCCGGTCCATCGCCGAGTCAGGCACCGGTATTCCCGGCGTTCCGGCAACAAGCACTTACAAGCTTTGTGACGCTGATTCCTTTGTTACGGATACCCCTGACCGCTCCTGTCTCTATGAGATCCAGACGCCTCAGGGGTTTACGGCGGAGACGATCATTCCCGCCTCCCTTCGTGCAGCAGAGGATGGGATCGACTGTACAGACGACGCCTGCGTTCTTGAGCATTACGGAATTCCGGTCAAAGTCGTCCGCGGTGATCCGTCCAATATCAAGCTGACAGAACCTGCGGACCTGGAGCGCGCCCGCAGTATTCTGGAAGGAGGAGCTTCATTTATGCGAATCGGTATGGGATATGACGTGCATCGGCTCGTTGAGGGCAGGAAGCTGATCCTCTGCGGTGTGGAGGTGCCTTTTGAGCTGGGCCTTCTGGGACACAGCGACGCGGATGTCGCGCTGCACGCACTGATGGACGCGATGCTCGGCGCATGTGCCCTGGGCGACATCGGCAAACATTTCCCCGACTCGGATGAAAAGTACCGCGGCGTCTCCTCTGTCCTTCTGTTAAAGGAAACCAATCGGATTATTGCTGAGCACGGCTTCGCAGTCTACAATGCCGATATTACGATCGCCGCGCAAAAGCCCAAACTTCTTCCCTACATAGCTGAAATGAAAGCCAATACGGCTCAGGGCGTCGGCTTGCCGGAAGACCGGATCAGCGTGAAGGCCACAACAACAGAAAAGCTGGGATTCGAAGGCCGAATGGAAGGAATCTCAGCTTACGCGGTTTGTACAGTTGTCGCTAAAGAAAGATAAGCACGAATTTACTTATTGAAAAAGGAAATTCCGGACAAGTGTCTGATATTCATCGGGAAGCGCCGGGATCAGCTCTGCTGCCAGGTACATCAGCTGTGAAAAGGCAGTCAGGGAGATCTCGGCATTTTCCTGCGCGTTTTCAAGATGAAGAATCCTGGTATCGCCTGTGATCGCGCCGTTCTGCTGCGTGTCGAGTTTCAGGCTGACGCTGAGCTGTTCCTTTTCTACGCCCTCAATCTGAACGGAACAATTCAGTTCAGCGGAGTCATCCGCGCTGCGGGCCGCGGTACCGGTAACATTCAGCGGCTTTTTCAGTGCGTCTGATTCGAAGGTAAACGCAAACGCGGTGTTTTGCTGTTCATCCTTCGAGAGCGTGTATATTTCGGTAAACAGCGGCCTGCCGGAGGAAACAGCGTGGTAAGAGGATCCGTCTCCGCTTCTCAGTTCTGTATAAACGGATCCGCGTACATCGCTGAATTCCATGGAAAGATCACGGAAATAATAGATTCCGGAGTCACGCCAGCTGATCAGCATCCGCTGTGTTTTCCCGCCGGACAAGTCCGTTGTGACGGTGGCGAACACGTCCTGTCCGTCGGAGATCTCCATCACAATCCATCGTCCGCCGTTGTAGCTTTCAATCCTGATTGTCGGATCGGTATCGGGACAAAGCTGCTGTATTTTCGCGCAAACAAGGGTAAACAGGCCGTTCAGGAGATTTCCCTCTTCCGTACCGTCCTTCCATTCCGCCGCGGAGTTTTCCAGCATGGCGTTCAGTTCTGAAAGTGAGGAAGAAGATAAGGAAACCGTTCCGGCGTTTTCAAACAGATCCCCGGCATACATGCCCGTTCTGGTTTCGGAGGGCAGCTGCGCAATCCAGGAAACAATCAGTTTCTCGGCTTTTACAGCCGCATTTTCCATGGCTTCCGGGGTAACGAACGGCAGGGTAAAGATCAGGTCCGGACCGATTCCGGATAGCGCGGGATCGGTCTCTACAGCGCTTCCGGAAAGCATATCCGAAACCGTATAGATTTTCCCTTCCTGTTCATACAGATCAAAGGAAAGCGTTCTTCCCTCCAGCGTGCCTGAAAAGACGGCCTGAATGCCAATGTGCTTCTCCGCGGAAGCGGCTGCGCCGGCCATCAGGATCAGTGTGAGCAGCAAACAGAAGATTTTCTTCATGGATTACCTCAGTCAGTATCGGTTCGTTATTATTCCTGTTCAGATGCGTCTATCGGAGCGGTTTCGGCATTTGATTCTTCTTCGTTTTCCAGCGGTTCCGTTTCCGGCTGTTCTTCCGTCTCGTTTTCTGCTTCGGGCACTGGTTCGGTCTCGGGCGCGGATTCCGGTTCCGGAGAAGGTTCAGGTTCGGATTCCGAATCCTCGTGACGGATCATGGATTTTGCGTTGCTGATCCAGTCGGTCAGATACGGCATAAGGACAATATCCTTGTCCATTCCGACCTGGATTGGATCCAACAGCTCAAAGGGCATGAACAGCCAGGGTTGTGCTGTCTTTAGCTTGCCGGTCACCTGCATTTTGTTTTCACCCTGCAGGAATTCACCGCTGACTTCCAGTGTGGTGGCGCTGTTCTGAGCGTATTTGCTTGAATAATGCAGGTCAAGGCTGATGGTAGCCTGTTCAAATTCAGGAAGCGCTGACAGATCGGCGTCTTCCGGCAGATAACTTGTATCGGCTGTCGCGGTGATGTCGTAATGATTGATCTCATGGGTCTTTTCGTCTTTTTCGTAGACTTCGTTTGTCTTTTTGATGTCGATCCGCAGGGCGAAGTTTTTGTTTTCTTTTCCGTCTTCGTTTTCTTTGATCCGCGCAATCCAGACAGATTGCTCAAAGGAGGACTGCTTCAGTTTGTCAATTTCCGGAACAGCGGCAACAATCAGTTCTCCGGTTTTCGTCAGCGTGAAAACAGTCAGCTGATCCACTTTATCGATTTTCAGTCCTTTGTATCCGGAGGTCTTTTCGTCCAACGGAAGCTCAAGGCTGAAACGAAGGACTTCGCCCATGGCAGAGACTCTTTTGCTCATTCGGACGGGCCGGTCAATGTTCATGGCCTTCAGCGCTTCCAGGTAAAAATACAGCAGGTTTCCGTTAGCATATACGGCTTTCTCCTCAGCGGACATGACGGTGTCGAGCAGCGCAATGGCCTCGGCGTCAGAAGCGATCCGCCCATACAGGGTGACAATCTCGTCAATCACGTTGTCAAACGGGATTTCATAGGTGAAATCGAGCGCGGAAAGACCGCTTTCCAATTTGGCTGTATCAGCGGTCACTGTAAAATCCGCCAGCCACATTTCCAGCTCTTTCTGGTAACGGAGCAGAACAGGATCCCACTTTTCCTTGCGGTCGCTTTCCGGCAGCGCCAGGATATTGGCGATAAAGGAGGAAGCGGAGCCGTTTTCTCCTTTCGGCGGCAAAAAGAATTCAATAATCTGGCTGGCCACAGGGAACTGAAGCACTTTCCCCTGTACCATATCGCTGCGGAAATAGTATACGCCGTCTTTCCGGTACAGTTCGGAAAAAGCGGACTGTTCCTCTTTTTCGTTTGACTGAAAAACATAATAATGTATATCCTCACCGGAACGAATCCCGCGAATGGACATATCCGCGTCCGTAATGGATTCCATGAAAGGCGTTTTGAATTTTTCCCCTTCCGCCGTAACCTTGAATATTCCTTTCAGGCCGCTTCCGATGACCAGCTGGTTATACATTTTTTCAGGCAGCGTGTACGTCGCGGCGCTGCAGGTGCCTGTAACCAGGATGATCATCAGCACAATCAGGGCAATGACTTTCTTTTTCATGGCTGGACTCTCCTATTTCAATGATTCTGTAATGGCATTCCAGACATCTTCAGGAATGTCCTTACTGAAGAATTCGAGGTCGGATTGCGGCAGTGTCAGCAGCTTTTGCACCAGAAGCGTTTCAATAGTCTCCTGAACCTGTTCGCTGCTGTCCTCTGTATGTACAGCTGCGGCTGTTTTTGGGTTTACAGATGAACCTTTGCCAAGGCGAACAGAGGCTTTGACGCTGCTCATTATTATTTTACCTGAATATTTGGTAATTTCAAGTGTGCCGGCATATTGACCGCTGTTTTCTTCCCTGATAACGGGAATCAGTGTGGTCTTTTTCTCAAGGCCGTTTTCTCTCTCGGTATAAACGGTTTTTCCGGTCAGTTCGTCGTTCTCATTGACAAGGTCGGCAGTGAACGTTACTTTCTTTTTGACGTCCCCGGCCTTCATGTCCAGCTCAAAATTCCAGGTGGTTGTATGACGGGCCGGATCGGTCACGTCATACTCCCTGACATAGGTCATGTTATAGCGGTCATAACCCTTGACGGCAGGCGTCTTCAGGGTGACTTTGTCTTTCTTTTGGCCGTCAGTTCTCAGATTCCGCCATACAAGGGATACCTTGCGGATGGACTCTTCATTCTGTCCGACCAATCCGTCGTAGTTGACCCGGAGAACGTTGCCATTCTCGTCATACAGAAGGGTAACCCGCTGTACTCCGCTGAAAATCAGCCCTTCAATAAAACACCTGCTTTCATCCGTGACCGCGAGATCAGCCAGCGCTTTGGGGAAATGCTCTTTGACGTAGTCATCCGCGAAGCGGATTGAAACCCTGCGAACCGCTTTCCCGTATCCTTTAAAACTCAGGTTTTCCGGGGCGTCTTTTGTGAAATCGGGAAAGGTTGCTGTCAGTTTTCCAAACAGCGGATACATGTCATCCAGCATGCGGTTCATGAAGAAAAACTGTTCGTTAAGAAAACCGGTGAAATCCGTTTCTCCGGCGCTGCCGCTTTCCGGAGATGAAGCATACGCGTGATCCGGCTCAAAAGAATATACCGTCTGTATTCCGGTCTCTGTTTCAGCTTCAGTAAAGGAAAACACTTCGTCTCCGTCGACCAGAATGGATGTTTCGGAAACATCTCCGTCCATGTTGATGCTGATCCCCAGATGCCGGATCAGTTTGTTCAGGCTTTCGAGACGGTCGTCTCCGAACTGGGCGAGGCGCGCGTAAACGGCTTCTGATACTTCCAGCTTCAGCGGCGAATCAATCTCCCCGCGCAAAATCAGGTCCGGTCCGATTTCTTCCGCCGACGCGGTCAGGAAAACAGCCAGAAGGAGCAGGAAAACAGCCATCGCCGCAAACCGAAGCATCTGTTTTTTCATCCTTTTTCTTCCTCCTGTTGATAGCTCCCGTCTTCAAAAAAACGGCTGATCAGTCTGAACGCTCCGTCCGCGTCGGGGCACCGGTTGATGTCCGCCCGGAACCGGGCGGCGCCTTTCATGCCACGGATATACCAGCCGATGTGCTTGCGCATTTCCCTGACGGCGATGCGTTCCGGCCTGGATTCAAGCATCATCCGGTAATGCCGTTCCATCATGTCGCGGATTTCTTCAGCCGTCGGTAAAACTGGATCGCGTCCTTCCTGCAGATCCCTGATCTGCCGGAATATCCACGGATTGCCCATGGCTCCCCTGCCGATCATCACCCCGTCTGTACCGGATTCAGCCTGCCTGCGCACTGCGTCTTCCGCCGTGAACAGGTCTCCGTTTCCGAATACGGGAATACGGACGCTTTCTTTTACCTTATCGATCATGTCCCAGTCGGCTTCACCGCTGTACTGCTGTTCCCGGGTGCGTCCGTGTACGGTCAGGGAAACGATGCCGGCGTCCTCAGCCATCTTCGCGAATTCCAGGGCGTTGATATGTTCCCGGTCATATCCCAGCCGCATTTTCACGCTTACGGGAATGTTACTGGCCGCGACGGTTTTTTTCATCATTCTGAAAGCGGTTTCCGGCGTCCTCATCAGGCCGCATCCTTCTCCGGAAGGAGCGATCTTCTTTGCCGGGCATCCCATATTCAGGTCAATTCCGTCATACAGGCCCAGGGAGCAGATCCGCCCGGCGGCTTCCGCCACCGTATCCGGATCCCTGCCGAACAGCTGCAGGATCAGCTTCGGTTCCTTTTCGCCCCGGATCATGAGTTCCCTTGTGGCCTGTTGTCCGGGTGCGCACAGATAGCCCATCGCGCTGATCATTTCCGTATAGGCAAGGTCGCATCCCTGCTCATAGCAAAGTGTGCGGTAGATATGGTCCGTGATCCCGCACATCGGGGCAAGCCTTACTTCAAACATGCGTTTTTTGCCCTCGGGAATACGGTAATCCGGCTGACCGTACCCGCGTACGGTTTCAGCTCAGTCGGAACGGGTTCTCCTTTTGTATCCGGCAGAACCGGAATATCCGCGGGTTCATTTCCTTTCAGCCGCCATTTATCCGTTCCGGCGAGGGGGAGCAGCCACGCGTCGTTCTCCCGGACGGCGAATCCGCAGGCAGCCCTGTTGAAATTTGTTTTATCTGAGGCCGCGCACAGCAGGCGTTTTCCGTAAACGAAAATGATGCCTTTGTGGTGAGCTTCCTCTGTGATCATTTCATTGTCCGGTACGGTCAGAAGTCCGTCTCCGTCCTGCCAGACCGCTTCGGTTCTCATATATCCGCTTCGGTATTCCGTTTGATTTTCATCCTGTGCCCGGATTGTCCTTCCGTCACGGATCATCCGGACCGATACGCGTTCAGATGCGGACAGATACAACTCAGCCGGCGCGCGGAAAGGCTTCTTTGTCCGGAAAACGATACACGCGGGATCTTCTTCAAGAATCACGGGCTGCTTGCGGATCATCACGAGCACCTTTTCAGGCAGCAGATAGTTGAACCGGACGCTGTCCGGAGTCAGAGTGACGGATCTGGACCAGACCGCGGCGGCTGCCCGTGTAATCCGGGCGTAAAGCGGAACCGGATTGTTCGGTTTGTTTTCTCCGGATATGGTATTGACCCGCTGTTCTGCGGGCAGGTTTTCCCGGCTCAGGCAGTCTTCCAGTCCGTTGAAGGCGATCCGGATCAGTTCCTCAAGCGCCCAGGATGAATCAGGCAGGATCATCTGCGCGGCGAAAGCTTCGGTCCAGGCGGCAAGCACTGCCGTGCTGACAGGCCTGTCCGCGGCGTTTCCGCTCAGATACGGCGATCCGGTTGTGCCGCCGCATACTGCGCGGTGATGCTTTCCCAGATGGTTCCATACCGTCGTTCCGGCGGACAAGTCCCTTGTGTGTCCGCTGAATATGCCGGCGAAAACGGTATAGCGAACGCCGTCAGCCAGCATTTCCGCATGATTGGTCAGCTTCTCCCGGTCGCTGAAATCCATTTCATCCGGCTTTTTCAGTTCACGAATGAATTCCGTTCCTTCCCCGGAGGCGATCGGTATGGTTTGCTGGAACGTGTGCAGCGCGGTGATCCAGTCGAAAGCTTCCGCCCGGAGCCTGGCGCACAGCCTCAGCGCGGATTTCACACCGCTTACCTGGTAGAATCGGACGAGCAGTTCCATCAGATCGGCAGGACTGTACAGGACGGCGTCCTGAAGAACCAGGTTATCAAACTCGATTTCGACATAACGAAGCCACAGGGCGATCCGTGCCAGAATCGTCCTGTCGGTATTGTATTCAAATACAGCCATGGCAGCCCGTGCCGTGCTGATCTGTTCCCCGAAAGTGCCTTTGAAAGAGCCGTCATCGGTTTCTTCGACAGCTTCGGTAATCAGTCTGTATACCGGTTCTTCCCCGGGGTTGTTCTTCAGCAGACAGGCAAGGCGAAACAGGCCCTCCCACACTTCGGGAGTGTCCCCAAACTCGTTCGTATTCTGATAGAGGCGGTTGAGCCGCTCATCCTGCGTCCGTACCGTGCCGCACGCCGGAAAACAATGCGGAACAGCCATGACAGGCGGCCGGGAAAAAACAGGTTTCTGAGGCATCGGTTTTTATTTGGTGCCGAACAGGCGGTCACCGGCGTCGCCGAGGCCGGGCACGATATATCCGTGGTCGTTCAGATGATCGTCCAGCGCCGCGACGTAGATATCGACGTCCGGATGATCCTTCTGGATCCTGGCGATGCCTTCCGGCGCGGCAATCAGGTTGACCAGCCTCATATGATGGCAGCCCCGCTGCTTGATGAAGTTGATCGCCGCGCTGGCGCTTCCTCCGGTGGCGAGCATGGGGTCAAGAATCAGCAGTTCACGGTTTACGCTGTCTTCCGGCAGTTTGCAGTAGTATTCGACGGGCTCCAGGGTTTTGGGATCCCGGTACAGTCCGATGTGTCCGACACGCGCGGCGGGAACCAGGTTGATCACACCGTCCACCATGCCCAGGCCGGCGCGGAGGATCGGCACGATACCGAGTTTCTTTCCTGAAAGGACCCTGCACTTGCAGGTGGTGATGGGCGTTTCCACGTCGACCTCTTTGGTTTCCAGATCGCGGGTCACTTCGAAAACCATCAGCATGGCGATTTCGGAAAGCAGCTCACGGAACTCCTTGGTTCCGGTATTTTTGTCGCGCATAATGCTCAGTTTGTGCTGAATCAGCGGATGATCGAAAACGACGACTTTACTCATGGATTTGGTTCCTCCTCACATTGATTTCGCGGTGTCGGTTCCTTCAGAATATTTTATCAGAAACCGGCCTTCAGCGCAATGCGCCGCCGTCCTGTTTTTGTCTTTTCATTGACACCGTTCGCGCCGGATTTTATAATCTGCTTATTGATAGACAGGAGGAACGTCATGTCTTCCATCCCTTATTCCCGGTATATTGTCGGACGTATTCCCTGGTACAGTTTTCTGATCGTCATCGGCGCCCTGATGGCAATCGTTCTTGCCTGCCGGGAAGAACGCCGTGCCGGTCTTCCGAAGGATACCGTCATTGACCTGGCGCTTTTTCTCTTGCCCGGTGGAATCATCGGCGCAAGACTGTATTATGTCATTTTTTCGTGGCCCCAGTTCCGGCATGATTTGCTGTCGATCTTCCGGATCTGGGAGGGCGGCCTCGCTATTTATGGCGGAATCATCGGCGGTCTGCTCGTCCTGATCCTGTTCTGCCGGAAACGCCGCCTTTCGGCCCTGACCCTCTGCGACATCATTACTCCCGGTCTTGTCCTGGCCCAGGCCCTCGGCCGGTGGGGAAACTGGTTCAATATTGAAGCTTATGGCCTGACGGTTACGGACCCGTCCCTCTGTTTCTTCCCTTTCGCCGTTCAGGTACCCGAAGACGGATACGCCTGGCATATGGCCACCTTCTTCTATGAATCCTTCTGGAATCTCCTTGTTTTCGTATTCCTGATGATTGGCAGAAGAAAACGCCTGCGCCTGCGCGGAGACGTCTTCTGCTTCTATCTGCTTCTGTACGCAGCCGGGCGTCTGGTGATAGAGGAACTTCGCCTTGATTCGCTGTATGCCACTTCTTCTGTCCGCGTCAGCCAGCTGCTCAGCATCCTGCTCTGTATCGGCGTTGTTATCCGGTATACGGTCCTTCTCAGGCGTCAGGAACGGCTTTCCGCGCCGCTGAAATACACGGTTCTGCCTGTTTCCGCCGCCGCGTCCGTCCTGGCGCTCGTTTTTGCGCTGTTCGGATCCTTTTCCGCCTCCTGGCCGCTGTCCGGTATCGTCCTGTTTCTGTCCGGTTACAGCCTGATCATGATTGCTGTCCTTTTCCTGCTCCATCACGCCTTGCCGCTTCCGGAGGTGCGTCATGCCGACGACGAAGCTTAAAAACGCTGTTTACCGCCTGGCGCTCCCCTTCTGTGCGCCGAACTGTCCCGTGCATCCGGTCACGTCCGTCTCAGGCCGTGATCTCATTTCCCTGCGCGGATTGGAATCCCTTCTCCGGAAGCATCATGTTCTCGGATCCGCTGTCCTGCTGATTTCAGGAGAACAGCACTGCCTGATCTGCACCGCTTCCGACAGCCCGAAACATGAAGCCTTTCCGGATACGTATTTCCGCGTCGCTTCGATCACCAAAGCCGCCTGTTCCGTCCTCTGCGGCAGGCTCATTGATGAAGAAATGCTGGATCCGGACCGGCCCGTCAGCGAATATTTTGCGGATGAATCGGCCCGTTCCTCTCTGGAGGGCATTACCCTCGGCCAACTGCTTTCCCATACGTCCGGTATCATTGATCCGCCCAGCCTGGAAACATCAGTTGAAAACGGCGTGCCCTTTACGGATTTCCTGTCCGGCGCCAGGCTGTATCAGCCCGGATCATCCTTCCATTATTCCAATCTCGGCTTCGGCCTGATCGGCTGCGTGCTGGAATCCGTCCTCGGCCTGCCGGTGGGACAAATCTTCCGGGAACGTCTCTTTGATCCGCTTCAGATGAACGCGACCCTGGAAGCCAGTCTGCTGCCCCGGAAAAAAATCATGCCCGTTACCCGCGTTCTGCCTTACGTCAGGGGAAAGGACGTGGTCATCACAAAACTCGGTTCCCGTCCCCTGCTCTCTCCGGATCCGCTCCGGCATTACGGTCATACGGCCGGCAGCATGTATACGGAGATCGGTTCGCTTCAGAAACTGCTTGATGTATTCATTCATGAAGACAATCCGTTCCTTTCCGCCCGGATGAAGGATGAAATCTGCCGGGAGCACGCGACCTACGGAACGCTGTCGCCGACCCTGTCCTACGGTTTCGGCATGCTGCGGATCAGTGATCCTTCCCTTTCCGGATCGGCCATTTATGGCCATCAAGGCTTTGCCTACGGCTGTGTGGACGGCGCGTTCTGGGAGAAAAGCACCGGCCGCAGCGTCATCATGCTCAACGGCGGCGCCGGCGAGGCCCGAACCGGCCGTCTCGGCCTGCTCAACAAGGATATCCTTCGCTGGGCGTTCCGGAAGGAGCTGCCGGCATGGTAACCGTTACGGAAATGGAATACGTCCGCGCTTCCTGCTGTATTCATCTGGATAACGGAACCCGTTGGTGGATCCGCCGGGACGATCTGCCCCAGGCCGGTTTCCGGGAAGGATCCGCTTACGAAGAAGAGGCTTTTCAGGAACGGCTCCGCCTCTGCCAGTATCCCCGGGCCCTGAATCATGCCGTGTCGATGCTAGCCCGCCGCGCCTGCAGCCGGAAAGAGATTTCTGACCGTCTGAAACGGCTCCGTTATACGGAGGAAGTTGCGGAACTGGTCGTCTATAAGCTTGAAAAGGAAAAACTCCTGGATGACGCCGCTTTCTGCAGGCAATGGATCCGGTATCGTCTCTCCGCCGGGTACGGCCCTTCCGTCATCCGCCGGGAACTGCGGATGAAGGGCATCTCTGCCGGCATGATCGACGAAGCGCTGGCGGACCGGCCGCCTGAAGAGGAGGATGAAAATGCGGTCCGGCTGGCGCTGAAGGCGTGGAAACGCACCGGTACTTCCGGGGATCTCCGGAAAAACCGGCAGAAGGTCATCGCCGCCCTCGTCCGGAAAGGCTACGGCTGGGATACAGCCCGGGCCGCCTGCGAAAAAGCGGAAAACGAATTGGAATAAGAAAACTGCCCGGGAAAGATCCCGGGCAGTTGTTTTTATGGTATCCGGATTATTTCTTGCCGGCGATGGCAGCCTGTGCGGCAGCCAGCCGTGCGATCGGAACGCGGAAGGGAGAGCAGCTCACGTAGTCCAGGCCGATCTTGTGGCAGAATTCGACAGAGCTCGGATCGCCGCCGTGCTCGCCGCAGATGCCGATGTGCAGGTTCGGATTGGCGTGACGGCCCTTTTCAATGGCCATCTGCATCAGCTGGCCCACGCCGTTCTGATCCAGCCGGGCGAAGGGATCGCTCTCGAAGATCTTGGATTCGTAGTAGGCGGTCAGGAACTTGCCGGCATCGTCGCGGCTGAAGCCGAAGGTCATCTGGGTCAGGTCGTTGGTGCCGAAGCAGAAGAAATCAGCTTCCTTCGCGATTTCGTCGGCGGTCAGGGCAGCCCTCGGGATTTCGATCATCGTGCCGACTTCGTAGTCGAGCTTGATGCCGGCCGCGGCGATTTCGGCGTCCGCGGTTTCCACGACGGTCTTCTTGACGTACTTCAGTTCCTTGATTTCGCAGACCAGCGGAATCATGATCTCGGGGCTGACCTTCCAGTCCGGATGCTCCTTCTGGGTCTTGATCGCAGCGCGGATGACAGCCTTGGTCTGCATCCGGGCGATTTCGGGATAGGTGACGGCCAGGCGGCAGCCGCGGTGGCCCATCATCGGGTTGAACTCATGCAGGGAAGCGATCAGGTTCTTGATGGTCTCCACGCTCTTGCCCTTGGTTTCGGCCAGCAGCTTGATTTCTTCTTCAGAGGTGGGAACGAACTCGTGCAGCGGCGGATCCAGGAAGCGGATGCAGACCGGATATCCTTCCAGCGCTTCGTAGAGCTTCTCAAAGTCCCCCTGCTGATAAGGCAGGATCTTGTTCAGGGCGGCTTCGCGCTCTTCAGGCGTATCGGAGCAGATCATCTCGCGGAAAGCGGCGATGCGTTCCGGCTCGAAGAACATGTGCTCGGTGCGGCACAGGCCGATGCCTTCCGCGCCCAGCTCACGGGCTTTGCGGGCGTCCCTGGGCGTATCGGCATTGGTGCGGACACGCAGCTTGCGGTATTTGTCGGCCCAGGCCATGATGCGGCCGAACTCGCCGGCGATCTTGGCGTCGACGGTCGGAATCAGGCCGTCGTAGATGTTGCCGGTGGTGCCGTCGATGGAGATGCAGTCGCCTTCGTTGAAGGTTTTGCCGGCCAGGGTGAACTTCTTGTTTTCCTCATCCATGGCGATATCGCCGCAGCCGGAAACACAGCAGGTGCCCATGCCGCGGGCAACGACGGCCGCGTGGCTCGTCATGCCGCCGCGCACGGTCAGGATGCCCTGCGCGCTCTTCATACCGGTGATGTCTTCAGGAGAAGTCTCCAGGCGGACCAGGACGACCTTTTCACCGCGCTTTGCCCAGGCTTCCGCGTCTTCAGCCGTGAAGACGATCTTGCCGCAGGCGGCGCCGGGGGAAGCGCCCAGGCCCTTGCCGATGGGCGTGGCCTTTTTGAGGGCAGCGGTGTCGAACTGGGGATGGAGCAGCGTATCCAGATTGCGGGGATCAATCATGGAAACAGCTTCTTCCTCTGTCCGCATGCCTTCGTCCACCAGGTCGCAGGCGATCTTCAGCGCGGCCTGCGCGGTGCGCTTGCCGCTGCGGCACTGCAGCATGTAGAGCTTGCCGTTTTCAACGGTGAACTCCATGTCCTGCATGTCGCGGTAGTGGTTTTCAAGCAGATTGCATACTTTTTCGAAATCGGCGTATGCTTCCGGGAATTGTTCCTTCATCTGGGAGATCGGCATGGGGGTACGTACGCCGGCCACCACGTCTTCGCCCTGGGCGTTGACCAGGAATTCGCCCATCAGCTTGTTCTCGCCGGTGGCGGGATCACGGGTGAAGGCCACGCCGGTGCCTGAATTGTCATTCAGGTTGCCGAACACCATGGGCATGACGTTGACCGCGGTACCCCAGCTGTACGGGATGTCGTTGTCCCGGCGGTAGACGTTCGCGCGGGGATTGTCCCAGGAACGGAACACGGCCTTGATAGCGCCCATCAGCTGTTCCTTTGGGTCGGAGGGGAAATCAGCGCCGATCTTGGCCTTGTATTCAGCCTTGAACTGTCCGGCCAGTTCCTTGAGGTCCTCAGCCGTCAGCTCGACGTCGTAAGTGACGCCCTTCTTGGCTTTCATTTCGTCGATCAGCTGTTCGAAGTATTTCTTGCCGACTTCCATAACGACGTCGGAATACATCTGGATGAACCGGCGATAGCTGTCGTAAACGAACCGGGCAAATTTGGGATCGGGATTGCCGGCGATCATCGCTTCGACCACCTGGTCGTTCAGACCCAGGTTCAGGATCGTGTCCATCATGCCGGGCATGGAAGCACGGGCGCCGGAACGGACGGAAACAAGCAGCGGGTTCTTGAGGTCGCCGAATTTCTTGCCGTTGATTTCTTCCATCTTGGCAATATATTCAATGATCTGCGCCTGGATTTCATCATTGATCTGGCGGCCGTCTTCATAATACTGGGTACAGGCTTCGGTGGAAATGGTAAAGCCCTGCGGAACCGGCAGACCGACTTTGGTCATTTCAGCAAGGTTCGCGCCCTTGCCGCCGAGCAGTTCGCGCATGGTGGCATCGCCTTCTGTGAAGAGGTACAGATACTTTTTGGACATGAAATAATTCCTCCCCGATAAATTTCGCGGACCGGAGTTCTCGGCTTCGGAAATCCGACACGCTTTGCATTACTTTATTATATAGGCGGAGATAATACAATGCAAGCATTTTCTGGTAAAAATGTTGCGATTTTGTTAAGAAATAGGCTGCCCGTGTTTTCCCTGTTTCTTTTTCATCTCATCCGCAGCCTGCAGGAGGCTGGCGGCATAGGCTTCCGATTCTGCGGTGACGCCGTCGGCGCCGCTGATCATACGGCTTATTTCCGCGGTTCTTCCGGTTCGGTCAAGTTCCTTCACAGACGTCTGGGTCCGTCCGTCTGAAACGGATTTGGATACCAGATAATGATAATCCGCCGCCGCGGCAATCTGCGGTAAATGTGTTACACAGATCACCTGGCGTTCCCGGGAGATCGTAATCATCTTTTCCGCGACCACCTGCGCCATCCGGCCGCTGATGCCGGTATCAATTTCGTCGAACACCATGGCTTCCACGCCCGTATGGGCTGATTCCATGGATTTGACCGCCAGCATCAGCCGGCTCAGTTCGCCGCCGGAGGCGATTTTTGCCAGCGGTTTCAGCGGTTCACCCGGGTTCGGGCTGATCATGAATTCGATCCGGTCATCCCCTGTTTCCGTCGGCATGATCGGCCTGCCCGTATCATTCGGTTTGAATTCCACTTTGAACCGGGTGTTTCCCATACCGAGATCGCCCAGTTCCTTCATCATTTTCTGTTCAAATGCTGCGGCCAGCTTCTGCCGGGATTCCGTCAGTTCACGGGCGGACTGCCGGTAAGCGCTGAGCAGACGCTTGTGTTCCGCGGACATCCGTTCGATTTCGCTTTCCAGGTCAGCCAGTTGCCGGTATTCTTCCTCAGCTTTTTCCAGCGTGGCCTGAAGTTCGTCCGCGTCGGCGCCGAATTTCCGTTCAAGCCGGTGGATCAGGTCAAGCCGGTCATCTGTCTTTTCCAGGGCGCCCGGTTCAAACTCATCCCTTTGCGTCATCAGGCTGACCTGGTAGGCCACTTCCTCCAATTCATAATACGCGGCCTCGCACCGTTCGCTGATTTCGCGTACGGTCCCGTCCCGGTCCGCCAGCGCTTTCAGGGATGCGGCCGCTTCCTTGATGCCCTGAAGTCCGGAATATCCTTCCCCGCCGGACAGCCGGTCGCTGATGGTACGCAGCGTTTCCGTCTCTTTTTCCGCCTGCTGAAGCCGTTTTCTCTTTTCCATCAGCGCAGAAGCTTCCCCGGGTTTTATATTGGCTTTCCGGAGTTCTTCCAGATCCCTTTCCAGGGAACGTATTCTCGCTTCCCTGTTTTCATTTTGCCTGACAAGCTTCGCGTACGCCCGGTGATTGTCAATAAACAGACCATGGTCTGTTTTTACTTTTTCCATCAATAAAGCGTGTTTTTGATTCCCGGTCTGATCCAGGAAGGCCAGATGCCTTTCCGGATCCGCCAGAAACTGGTGCTCGCTTTGTCCGTGCAGATCCATCAGGTATACAGCAATTTCCTTCAGTTTCGACGCCGGCAGCAGCACGCCGCAGATACGGCAAATGTTCTTTCCGCCTGCGGATATCTCCCGATAAACTGTTACGGTTTCCCCGTCATAGTCGATCCCTTCCCGGTCCATGAAAGCCTGTACGTCCTGATTTCCGCGCGCGTTGAATACGGCTTCCACGGAAGCTTTTTCGCTTCCGGAACGGATCAGTTCCCTGTCGGCCCGTCCCCCCAGGATCAGGTTGACGGAATCGACAACGATGCTTTTTCCGGCGCCTGTTTCGCCGGTCAGCACCTGCATGCCGCCGTGAAACCCGATCGAAGCATCTTCGATCAGCGCGACCTGTCGGATCGTCAATTGTTCAAGCATGTCTCTTCTCCGGTTATCAACGTTGCTCAGTAAGCCTGCGGATCCGTCCCGTGATTTCCGCGGTATCTGCTTCATTCCGGACGACAATGAAAATCGTGTTGTCGCCGGCGATGGTGCCGAGGATTTCGGGCCAGCCCAGGTTGTCCAGCGCTTCGGCAGCCACGTTCGCGGAACCGCTCAGCGTCTTCACGACAATCAGGTTTCCGGAAGCGTCCACATTCACCAGCGAATCGGTCAGGATTCGGGTCAGCCTTTCGCTGACAGCAATTTCATGCTTTTCCGGTTTGGCGTATTTAAAGCCGCCGCCCTTTGCCGCGACCTTAATCAGGCGGAGCTCCCGGATGTCACGGGATACGGTGGCCTGAGTCACTTTATAACCCAGAGCCCTCAGCTCGGAAGCAAGTTCCTCCTGGGTTTCGATATCGCCGGTCGTGATCAGCCGGATGATTTCATTCTGCCGTTTGGATTTCATCTTTCATCCTCCGTCTTTCAGGATCCCCACTCGCTCAGTTTCTGCCGGACCAGTCCGAAAAAGTCGTATGGATGGAGCCGGATCAGCCTGATCTTCCGGTCCGTGCCGGTGATATGGATTTCATCGCCGGCCTTCAGGCTGCCCATATTCTGTCCGTCCACCTGCAGCACTGCGGTCTGCTCCCTGTCCGGATTCAGCAGGAAACGGATATCCGCGTTGCCGGGCACGACGCAGGGGCAGTGCTGCATGCTGTGAGCGCAGACCGGCGTGATGACGATACAGTTCATCCCGGGTTCAACAATCGGTCCGCCGGCGGACAGCGAATAGCCTGTGGATCCGGTGGGTGTGGCGGCGATAATCCCGTCCGCGGTAACAGAGGTGAACCCCTTTCCGTTCACCGACGCGTCCACCCGGATCAGCCTGGCATATCCGCCGCGCGTAATCACCGCGTCGTTGAGCGCGTAATGCGTTTCACCCGTGACCGTATTCAGTACGCGCAGCAGGCTTCTCTCCTCTACCTGGAAATGATTTTTCATCATCGTTTCCAGGTCTTCTTCCAGATGAACCGGGTCCTCTTCCGTCAGGAAGCCGACCGTGCCGAGATTCACGCCCAGCAGCGGCGCATCGTATTTCAGGGCATACCGGGCGCCGATCAGCAACGTGCCGTCCCCTCCGAAGGTCATGATCAGATTCGGCTTGGACGGATGCGTTTCTTTCTGCGGATCAAATGTATCAACACCGTGCTTCCGGAATGTTTCCACTGCCTTTTCCGCGCACTGTACGGCGTTTTCGCTCTGTTTGTTCAGGATCAGTCCAACCGAAATGGCCATAAGCTGTTTCCCTTCCCTTCATTTGACAGAATAGTAACACAATGTGTATATTTACTCAAGTAAAAGGATAATATTTCATGTATTCTGGATAATTATGCTCTGCTTATTCATAATGAAAGGATCAATCCGCCGTGGAAATACCTGTACTTTATGCCGACGCTTCCCTGATCGTCTGTGAAAAACCGGTCGGTGTTTCCTCGGAATCTCCCGGCCTTCCGGAACTGGCCGGGGAGCAGCTCGGGCGGAATCTTTGGCCTGTCCACCGGCTTGATCAGGGTACCGGCGGAGTGATCGTGCTTGCCTGTTCCGCCGCGTCCTGCTCCGCGCTGCAGCGCCTGTTTCAGCAAAATCGGGTCGAAAAAACATACCTGGCAGCGGTCTGCGGCTGTCCGGCTGAAACATCCGGGAATTATATGGACCTGCTGTGGCATGACCGGGCGAAAAACAAATCTTTCGTCGTCAGCCGCAAGCGCGCCGGCGTAAAGGAAGCATCCTGCTCGTGGGAACTGCTCGCCACGGCGGAATATGACGGTCAGCCGGTTTCCCTGATCCTCGTCCGCCTTCATACCGGCCGCACACACCAGATCCGCGTACAGTTCGGATCCCGCGGATTTCCGCTCATCGGAGACCGGAAATACGGCGGCAGAATCAGCGCCCCGTCTCCTTCCCTCTGGTCTGCAGGAATTTCATTTCCTCATCCGGAAGGAAAAAGCGGCGCTGTTTCCGTCACGTCCGCGCCGCCTGCTGTTTTTCCGTGGAATCTTTTTGATTGTTCATTCCTGTGACCGGCCGATCTTTTCATGGGCGTCGGTCACGGTCCGATGGATGTCCTCCGGCGTGATCCCTTTCCGGGATCCGCTTTTTTTGCAGATTTCGCAAAGGAATTCGATATTTCCTTTCGGTCCCGTAATGGGCGAATAATCCAGCGATACAGCCTGCCATTCCATTTCCTCGGCGAACCGGACAATTCCGCTGATCACGTCCTCATGCACAGCCGGATCCCGGACCACGCCGTTTTTGCCTACGTTTTCGCGGCCTGCCTCAAACTGGGGTTTAATCAGCGTATAAAACACGCCTTCGTCGCC
Organism: Christensenellales bacterium; assembly: GCA_045112195.1. Lineage (GTDB taxonomy): Bacteria > Bacillota > Clostridia > Christensenellales > Aristaeellaceae > Aristaeella. The sequence goes on from JBGUHQ010000055.1 coordinate 92,953, forward strand.
CATGATGGCCGCGGCGGCCGGCAGGATCAGCCGGATGGAGATAAAACTGACGTCCATCACCGTCACCGACGGCTTTTCATCGAACATGGCCGGTTCCAGGTACCGGGCGTTGGTCCGTTCCATCACGGTGACCCGAGGATCGTTGCGCAGTTTCCAGTCCAGCTGGCCGTATCCCACGTCAATCGAATAGACGTGTTTCGCACCCTGCCGCAGGCAGACGTCCGTGAATCCGCCGGTGCTGGATCCGATATCCATGATCACCTTGTCCTTCAGGTCGGCACTGAAAACGCGCACAGCCTTATCCAGCTTCAGGGCCCCGCGGCTGACATATTCATTGTCAGCCGCTTTCAGGGTCAGCGTTTCATCGGCGCCCACCGTCTCTGACGGCTTGTTGATCCGTCTTTCTCCCAGGAATACCCTGCCTTCCATAATCGCGGCCTGGGCCCGTTCCCGGCTCTCGCAGAGCTGCTGCTGAACCAGCGCGACGTCCGCCCTTCTTTTTTCAGCCAACGTCAAACAGCTCCCTTCACCGCCCGGCGGATCGTTTCCGCCATGCTTTCATTGTCCAGTCCGGCGTCTTTCATCAGCCGTTCATGGCTGCCGTGCTGAATAAATGTGTCTCCGACGGCAAAACAGTGCAGCGGTACAGTCCAGCCGTGATCCAGGCAGACCCGCGTGACGGTTTCCCCGAAACCGCCGCTGAGCATATGTTCTTCCATCGTGAATACCCGCGCGTCCTTCGAAACAGTAGATAGATACTTTTCGTCCAGCGGCTTTACCGTGGAACAGTCGACGACGGCCGCATCGATTCCCTGCTTTTTCAGCATTGTGCGGACTTCCATCGCCCGTGAAACCATGGATCCTGTCGCCAGCAGGATCACGTCGCTGTCCGCGGTCACCGGGCGCCATACGCCCGCTTCAAAAGGAAGATATGCCTTTTCCGCCTCAAATTCCTTCACGGATTTCGGATACCGGATGACGCAGGGTCCATCCTGTTTTGCGGTCCAGCGAATCATGTCCTGCAGTTCTTCCACCGAGCACGGCGCCAGCACTGTCAGCCCGGGAATGGGCAGCGTAACGGAAAAATCAAACAGCCCGTGATGGGTCTGCCCGTCTTCCCCGCCGATCCCGCTGCGGTCCAGGAGGAACGTAACCGGCAGATCCTGCATGCACACGTCGTGCACTAACTGATCGTAACAGCGCTGGAAGAAGCTTGCGTAAACAGCGACGTAAGGCCGCATGCCGCCTGCAGCCAGGCCAGCAGCCATTGTCGCGGCGTGTTCTTCCGCGATGCCTACGTCAATCAGCCGATCCGGATACTGCTCGCCGTAATGGTCCAGGCCGGTGCCCAGTTTCATGGCGGCAGTGATAGCGATAATGCGGCTGTCCGACGCGGATATGTCCGCCAGCGTATCCGCCATGATATGTCCCCAGGAGGGTTTGTCCGGCTTGTCGATGCGGTATCCGGTCTCAATATAGAAAGGAGGCGTCCCGTGGAAGGCTTCCGGCCGCTCTTCCGCCTTGTCGTATCCGTATCCTTTTTTAGTCAGGACATGAATCACGCAGGGTCCTTTGTACGACTGCGCCTGTCGGAAGGCGTTTTCCATGCCGGCCATATCATGGCCGTTAATAGGACCGAAGTAGCCGAATCCCAGCGCCTCAAAGAAGCCAAGCTCGCTGTCCCGGACAAATACCGACCTCAGTAGCTTTTTGGATGCGTGTATCATCCTGTAAACCGGTTTGCCGATCAGCGGAATCCGGTTCAGGTATCTGACTTTTCTTTTGGCGCTCTGCCATCCCGCGCTGATCCGCAGGCTGGTCAGGTAATTGGAAAGGGCGCCGACGTTGGGAGCGATGCTCATCTCGTTGTCGTTCAGGACGACGATCATCTTGGTCTGGGTGTTGCCGGCGTCGTTCAGCGCTTCATAGCACATGCCGCCCGTCAGCGCGCCGTCTCCCACCACAGCGATTACTTCATAGTCTTTTTTCTGATAATCCCGGGCCCGCGCCATGCCCAGCGCGGCGGAGATGGCCGTGCTGGCATGGCCGGTCTCAAAACAGTCATATTTGCTCTCACTCCGTTTCGGAAAACCGGCGATGCCGCCGTAGGAGCGAAGCGTGGAAAACCGGTCGTAACGGCCTGTAATCATCTTATGAACGTAGCTCTGGTGGCCGACGTCAAAGATGATCTTGTCCTCAGGCATATGAAACACCCTGTGAAGCGCGAGCGTCAGCTCCACAATGCCGAGATTGGAGGCCAGGTGACCCCCGTTCGCGGAAACGGTGGTGATCAGTTCGTTTCGGATCTCCCCTGCCAGCCGGTCAAGCTCATCATAACTTAAACCGTCCAGATCCCGGGGAGAACGGATTGTTTCAAGCATCGCAGTGATGGACCTTTCGTCATTTTGCGCCTTTCGCGCCTTTGCTGCCCTTCGCGCCCTTGGTTCCGAAGGACACGCCGTTCAGAATATCGCTGGTGTAGGCGTAGTTGGCGCGGTTTTTGTCCTCATGCGCTTTCTCCGCGCATTCAACCATCCGGTCGATCAGTCCGCTGTACGGCAGGCCCGCGTTCTCCCAGAGATAGAACGCCAGGCTGCCGGGAATCGTGTTGATCTCGGTGATGTAGGTCTTTTCGCTTTCCCGGTCAAACATATAGTCGATCCGGACGACGCCCTTGCAGTCCAGCAGCCGGAAGATGGTCCGGCTCATCTCCTGGATTTCATCCCTCAGCGCGTCGTCGATTGGCGCCGGAAGCACGCGGTGCAGGCTGGCCATTCCCTTGCTGCCGCCGGAAGCCAGGTATTTGTCTTTGAAATCGAGGAACTCGTCATTGTTAATGGGCATTTCGATGGGCGACGCCTTTTCATCTCCGTCATATCCCAGCACGCTGCAGTTCAGTTCGATGGGCTTGTCCAGCCCCTTTTCAACCAGTACCCGGCGGTCATATTCAAACGCCAGTTCCAGGCTGTCTGCCAGCGAGGCCGCGTCGTCCGCCCGGCTGACGCCGATGCTCGATCCCAGGTTCGCCGGTTTCACGAAAACGGGATATCCGATCTCCTGCTCCGTTTTGCGGATAACGCTGTCCCGGTCTTTTTCAAATTCGGTTCGCGTAAACCACACAGCCGGCAGCACGGGCAGTCCGGCTCCCCGGAAGATCTGCTTCATCATAATCTTGTCCATACCCACGGCGCTGCCTGCGACGCCTGTGGAGGTATACGGAACGTTGGCCAGTTCCATCAGGCCCTGCAGCGTACCGTCCTCGCCGTTCAGCCCGTGCATAACGATGATGTATACGTCCACCCGGGCGGCGATCTCCACCTTTTCCTTCGCGAAAAGGCCGCTCCCCTTGTTCACCGTCAGCAGCGCTCCGGAACCGGAGGACAGATCCGGAAATACACGGGTGATTCCGGCGCTGTCAGAACGGAAAGGCTTGTACGTATTGATATCCTTCAGTTTTTCACCGGTATACCAGTTTCCGTTTTCATCGATATATACCGGGATTACGTCGTATTTTTCCTTGTCAGCATGCCGCATCAGCTGTATGGCGCTGATGATGGCGACTTCGCGTTCGCAGCTTCTGCTGCCGAAGATCACGCCGATCTGCTTTTTCATCCGCTTTTCCTCCGTTATGTTTCGCTGTAGTTGTCCGGCAGGTCGTTTTCAAACAGCACCGTGTCGCCGGCGCCGGTGATTTCCCTCATCATGGAAGCGGCTTCTTCCAGGGACGCCGCCACAAGGATCGATTCCTCCGGGAATCCGTTTTCCTTCAGTCCGGCGGCGATGGCTTCACTCCGCTTCTTCCCGACCAGGATGGCGGTGTCGCAGCAGTCCGCCATGGCGGTGCCGAATGCCCGGTTCATCTCCGCTTCCTGCTCTCCCAGTTCCACCATGCCCGGCGTTACGATGACCCGTTTCTTCGGAAACTGCTTCAGCACCTGGAAAGCCTGTTTCGCACCGCGGATATTGCTGTTGAACGCGTCGTCAATCACGTTCAGGCCTCCGGGATGACGGATCAGCTGCAGCCGGTGCTCCACGGGACGGATCTTCGCGATCCCCCGGGCAATCTGCTTCATGCTCAGCCCCAGGGAAAGGCCTGTCGAAGCGCAAAGCAGAATATTCCGGATGTTCAGTTCGCCCAGCAGCTGGGTCGTGCATTCGGTTTTCTCATCTCCCCGGCAAAGCAGGAAGGTGCTGCCTTCCGGTGAGTACCGGATCTCTTCGGCCCAGAGTTCATCCTTCTCCGGATCAAGGCCGGTTAGGTGTTTCCGGACCGTCGTCTTTTCATACAGGGACCTGCAGATATCCCCGTCGTCGGCAAAGAAGGCTTCGCCGTCTTCCGGCAGTGCGTCGATCAGTTCATATTTGGTTTTCGCCACCCGTTCCACCGTTTTGAAGGTGTCCAGATGCTGCGGCCCCACTGAGGTCAGCAGGCCGATCTGCGGATGCACCAGCCGGCACATCTCTTTGATGTCGCCCACATGGCGCGCGCCCATTTCAGATACAAACACACGGTGTCCCGGTTCCAGCTTCGACCGGATCACTTTTGTCACGCCCATCGGCGTATTGAAGCTGGCCGGAGTGACCAGTGTATGGTATTTTTCTTCCAGGATCGTTCCGAGGATAAACTTGACGCTGGTTTTTCCCCAGCTGCCGGTAATTCCGATTTTGATGAGGTCTTTCCGTTCCCGCAGAATCCGCTGGGCGTCCCGGAAATACATTTCGCTGATGGCTTTCTCAATCGGCCAGGCCAGCAGGCCGCACAGCGCGATCCACAGCGGCAGGAAAAGCGGGAAAAGGAAAAAGAGAATCAGAAAATAATCCGATATATCGATCAGCGTGTTGATGAGCCGGGTGATCCCGTACAGGATCAGCGTCATCACGATAAAGAAGACGGCATACAGCCGCTTGACCCGGGGCGTCAGCACGAATTTTTTCTTGGCGTTTTTTTCGCTCAGTTTCCGGCCCAGCAGCCACCCGCCGGCAATCAGCAGGAGGATGATCCCGATCAGGATGGCAATATCCCCGGCGCCCAGTCCGCCTCCGATGGGTTCCGGTGAAGAGAGCAGGAAACTCAGCAGGAACAGGATCGTCAGCAGAGCGCACATGCACGCGCCGGGCAGCAGCGCCTTTGTCCAGTTTCTGCGCAGCGTACGGAAATAGCCGGGAAACTGGTAGCTTTCCAGCTGAAAATAGTGCAGCAGGATTTTACCCGCCAGCAGGCAGCCGATGACGACTGACATGCAGAGAAGCAGACCCGTCAACATGTCACTCATCTCCCTTCAGGAACTGGCGCACAATCACGTTGAACCGGCCGATCTGCTCCAGGTAGGCGAAATGCGTTCCGCCTTCCAGGATCACCAGGCCCGCGTCCGGGATCCGCTGTTCCATTTCCTTAGCCATCCAAAGGGGCGTTTCCGTATCCTCGTCGCCCCAGATCAGCAATGTGCTGGCCCGGAAGCAGCCGTACAGGTCCGTCAGGTCCTGGTTGACGACCTTGACGAAGGTGTGCCGCATTTCGGCGTCCAGGGCGTTATAATCCCGGCTGCCGTATTTAAGCCGGAGTTTTTCTTCCATGTTTTCAGCGGCTTTGCCCAGCAGCGGAATCTTTTTCGCGGTTTCGCAGTACCCTTTGAGCTTTTTATACCGGGCGGCACGCGCCTTCGATTCTTCGGAAGGCTTCGGCCGGATACCGGCGCCTCCCGTGAAAACAATCCGGTTGAACAGGCCCGGCTCTTCCGCTTCCAGCCAGGCGGCGACGCGGGCGCCGAAGCTATGGGCGATGACCGAGCAAGGTGTAAAGGACAGCCGTTTAAGCAGTTCCCTCAGGCAGGCCGCGTATTCCGGTACGCCCCAGGGTTCCGGCGGCCTGCCGCTTTCTCCGTGTCCGGGAAAATCAACGGCAAGCGTCCGGTGATCTGTTTTGAGCGCGTCGGCGACAGGCTGCATCAGTTTCATGTCGCAGCCCCATCCGTGCAGCAGCAGCACCCTGTTGTTCCCTTCGCCTTCGATCCGGTAACAGATCTCCGTGCCGTTAATGTTTTCTTTCATTGTCCGTCCGTGTCCGCCATATGCCAGATGTACCGGCATTTTTGCTGGCTGATTTCAAATTTACGGTATATATCCTCCGGAACGTCCGCCGTCCGTTCAAACAGGCACCCGAGTCTGGTACAGGTGCGCCGGCTCGGTTCGTTGTCCGGATCGCAGGTAATCACTACCGAGGTCTTGCCGGAAAGGCGGATTTCCCGTTCGATCAGCCGGCATGCCCGGTAGGCGAAATGCTGTCCGCGGTACGGCGGATCGATGTGGTATCCGATATGCCCGTAGTAATATACACACCGGCTCTCTCCGTCACGGTAGCTGATCTGGCCGATCTCCTGCCGTTCGTTGTGCAGCGTGATTTTCCAGACCTGTTCGTGGCCGAATCCGAGTTCCCGGTTCGGTACGCCGATATGCATGGGAATCAGGTCAATCACGCCGTCGGAGTATTCCGGCCTGTTATGTCGGAAAAGCATTGTTCTGTTTACACTTCCTGAATTCTGACCTGGTCAAGCAACGCGTCAAAATCGGACCGGACAATCAGCTGGGTTCCTTCTGTCATCACGCTGGCCGCGCCGGCAGCTATGCCGTAGCGGAAGGCTTTGGCCATATCTTTTTCAATTTCATACCCCAGCAGCATCCCGCCGATCATTGCGTCCCCGGCGCCTACGGTGGATTTGGTTTCCACCCGGAGCGCGGGCGCGAACAGCGTCTTGTCCGCCGAAATGTACATGGCGCCCATGGCGCCCATGGAGACAACGGAATGCTGTACGCCCAGACGGATAAAAAGCAGCGCCGCGTCGCGGATCGCACGCATGGTACGAAGCTCAATCCCGAGGGTGGCTTCCATTTCGCGCAGGTTCGGTTTGATCAAAAAAGGATGAGCCCCTTTGGTGGCCAGTTCCAGTTCTTTGCCTTCTGTATCCAGGATGCACTTTTTGCCTTTCAGGGCCTTCAACAGGTCCCGGTAAGTGCCTTCCGGGCATCCTGGCGGCAGGCTGCCGGTCAGCACGATCATATCGCTGTCAGCGGTCGCTTCCTCAGCCATTTTGGTGAACCGCTGAAGGTCCGCTTCCGTCAGGGGCGTGCCCGGTTCGTTCAGCTCGGTAACGCCCTGGCCGTCCAGGCTGTATACCTTCATGTTGGTGCGCACATGGCCGGGAACCGTCAGGAACTGATGCCTCAGACCCTCCCGGTCCATGATGGACGTCAGTTCGGCGGCGCCGTTCTCGCCCATCACGCCGATGCACTGCACGTCAAGGCCCAGCCGTTTTGCGACAACGGCGACGTTGATGCCTTTTCCGCCCTGGTCGACCCGGGCTTCCTTTATCCGGTTGACCTGCCCGGGCTGGAGCCGGTCCACGCTGACGGTTTTATCGAAGCAGGGATTCAGACAAATGGTAGTAATCATGCCGGTTCCCCCATCAAAGTCTATTCATATTATTATATCATTCCGCACCCGTGCGCGCAACTGACGTTTCCCTTGTCCTGTGACCTTCCGTCATCGTTTTGTTCGTTGCAGTCCTTTCTTTTTTTTGGTACTATGGAAGAACAGGAGGCGACAACATGAATCTGAATTCCGATATCCTGATCATCGGTTCGGGAATCACCGGCTGCGCAACAGCCCGGGAGCTCTCCCGTTACGGCGCGTCCGTCACGGTGCTGGACCGCGGAAGCGACGTGGCGGAAGGCGCCACCAAGGCCAACAGCGGCCTGGTCCATGCGGGGTACGACGCGGTTCCCGGCACCAAAAAAGCGTATTACAACGTCCGCGGCGCCGCCATGTATCCGGATCTTTGCGCGAAGCTCGGCGTTCCCTACCGGCGGAACGGCGCCCTGGTCATCGCTTTGAGTGAAGCGGACCGCGCCACCGTGGAAAAGCTCAAATCACGCGGCGAGGAAAACGGCGTGCAGGGCCTGGAGATCCTGGAGCGCGATAAGCTGCTTGAGATGGAACCTGCCCTGAATCCGCAGGTCGTATGCGCGCTTCATGTGCCCACAGGCGCGCTCGTCAGCCCGTATGAAATGGCTTTCTCGATGGCGGATGACGCGGCGCTCAACGGCGTCTCCTTCCGTTTCGATGAGGAAGTTTCTTCCGTTTCCCGCCTGCCGGATGGCCGTTTCGCCGTACGAACCGGTTCAGGGGAATATACCTGCAGGGTACTGGTCAACTGCGCCGGCGCCTCCGGTTCCGATATCCATAACGAACTTTCAGACAGGAAGTTGAAAACTGTGCACCGCCGCGGCCAGTATTACCTGCTGGACCGCGCGGCGAAGCAGCCCTTCACCCGGACCGTCTTTCAGTGCCCTTCCGCCATGGGCAAAGGCGTCCTGGTTTCGCCCACCGTCCACGGCAATCTGCTTTTAGGGCCCACTGCCGAGGATATTCCGGATCCGCTGGATACGGCGACCACGGCTGACGGGCTTTCCGAAGTGCTGAAAAAAGCGGCCCTGACCTGGCCTGCACTGTCTGTCCGCTCCAATATCACGAATTTCAGCGGCGTACGCGCTCATCTGGAATCCGATGATTTTGTGGTGGGACCCTGCGAAGGCGTTCCCGGATACTTTGAGGCCATCGGCATTGAGAGCCCGGGCCTGTCCTCCGCTCCTGCCATCGGCGCCGATCTTGCCGCCATGATCGCGGATTACATGGGGCTGTCCCTGAAAGAAGAAACGGTTCCCTATCCCCTGCCGCCGAAACCCTTCCACGATATGACGGATGAGGAACGCGCCGAAGCGCTGAATCAGGATCCGGCGTACGGCCAGATCATCTGCCGCTGTGAAACCGTTACGGAAGCGGAAATCCGGGCTGCCGTCCGCCGTCCGGTAGGCGCCCGTTCCGTGGACGGCGTCAAGCGCCGCACCCGCGCCGGGATGGGCCGCTGCCAGGGCGGATTCTGCCTGCCCCGGGTTGCCGCGATCATTGCGGAGGAAACCGGCTTGCCCCTGACCCAAATTACTAAAAACGGCGGCGGCAGTTATCTGCTTGCCGGTACGCTTGAATCTTTTTTCACGGAGGGACCGGACCATGAGTGAACGGAACGTTGATATCCTCATCATCGGCGCCGGCCCCGCCGGCCTGGCAGCGGCCATCGCCGCGAAAGAAAGCGGGATTGATTCCCTGCTCGTCCTTGAGCGTGAAACCGAGCCCGGCGGCATTCTGCGCCAGTGTATCCATAACGGTTTCGGCCTGCACCGTTTTAAGGAAGAGCTGACCGGGCCCGAGTATGCCCGGCGCGATATTGACCGCGCCGCTGAACTGGGCATCCCCATTGAGTGTTCCACCATGGTGCTGTCCGTATCCCCGGACCGGACCGTCACCTGCATTTCTTCGGCCAAAGGCTTCCAGGTGATCCGGGCCAAGGCTGTGATCCTGGCCATGGGATGCCGGGAACGGCCCAGGGGCGCTCTGTGCACGCCGGGAACCCGCTGCGCCGGAATCTATTCAGCGGGCACGGCCCAGCGCTTTGTCAATTTGGAGGGCTTCATGCCCGGCCGGCGCGTCGTCATCCTCGGTTCCGGGGATATCGGTCTGATCATGGCCCGCCGCATGACGCTGCAGGGCGCCAAAGTGCTGGCCTGTGTGGAGATCATGCCCTATTCCTCCGGCCTGAACCGCAACATCGTCCAGTGCCTGCAGGATTATGACATCCCGCTCTACCTCAGCCATACGGTCACGGATATCCGGGGCCGGGAAAGGCTGGAAGGTGTGACGGTCTCCAAGGTCGATGAACGGCGGAATCCGATTCCCGGCACAGAGATCGATTTTGACTGTGATACGCTGCTTTTGTCCTGCGGTCTGATTCCGGAGAACGAACTCAGTACCGGTGCGGGAGTTGAACTGTCCCCTGCCACGTCCGGAGCCGTCGTGGATGAAACCTTTTGCACCAGCGTTCCCGGTATTTTTGCCTGCGGTAATGTGCTGCACGTCCATGACCTGGTGGATTATGTATCGGATGAGAGTTTCAAAGCCGGAGCGGCGGCTGCTGCCTACGTCCGCGGCGGCAGCGCTGAAGCCGATTACCTGTCCGTGCTGGACGGAGACGGGGTCCGCGGCACGGTTCCCCAGAAAATCCGCGCCGGTTATGATCAACCGGTATCCCTGATGTTCAGGCCCGCGGCTGTCTATCGGAACAGCGCCGCTGTTGCGGAATGCAGCGGCCGTGAGATTGCCCGGAAGAAAGCCATGGTTTACACTCCCGGTGAAATGGCGGTCCTGACGCTGAAGCCGGAGGATCTGCGGGATCTTCCCTCTTCTGAGATTATCGTCCGGATTGAAAGGAGCTGACCTGTATGGAACAGACGATCACCTGTATCAACTGCCCGGTCGGCTGCCGTATGACCGTCACACTGTCGGACGCCGGCGAATTTATCTCCGTTTCCGGCAACACCTGTCCCCGCGGCGCTTCCTATGCCCGCCAGGAATGCACCCTGCCCGAGCGGATGATCACAGCCGTCATCCCGGTGGAGGGCAGCTCTGTTCCCCTCTCCGTGAAAACAGCGAAACCTGTGCCGAAAGCGCTGATTCCGGATGTGATGCGGGAGCTCGGCCGCGTCCATCCCGCGCTTCCCATCGAGCCCGGACAGGTCATTATTCCCGATGTTCTGGGAACCGGATCGGACATTATTGCGACCCGCGGCCTGAAATGATTTCTTCCGGATTGTTTTTTGATTGCTTTGGGTTGTAACCGTTCCGGTTGTCTGTTATAATGTTCAGGCATCTGAGCTTGAAAGGAGTTTCATTTTCTATGTTTGATTATCTTTTCGGTATTTCCTCTGCTGTTGCTGAAGCCGCCGCCACCACGGGTGACGCCGCTGCCACCGCTGCTGAAGGCACGCAGCAGGTCAGTTCCATCGCCGCCCTGGCCACCACCTTCCTGCCCCTGATCCTGATCTTTGTGGTCTTCTGGTTCATGCTGATCCGTCCGCAGCGGAAAAAGGACAAGCAGGTCAAAGAGATGCTGAACAACCTCAAGGCCGGTGACCGCATCTGTACCATCGGCGGCATCTACGGCACCATCACCGGCATCAAGGACGATACCGTGACCCTGTCAGTCGGCAAAGACAACCTGAGCATGGTCGTCGCCCGCTGGGGCATCCGCAGCGTCGAAGAGCTCACCATCGAGAACGACGCCCAGGAGCTCAACTGATTTTTCGCGGCATGACAAAACCCGGCTTTGCAGCCGGGTTTATTTTTTTGCTTTCCGTTATTTCTTGATATCGTCCACCACGTCCACCGGTTCGCTGCCGAAGGTCTCGATGATCCGGGCCAGATATGCGTCGTCGCTGCCGTCGTCAGCCGGCGCCGCGCCGTGGGGTTCCGCTTTCATCGTGCAGGCTGCTCCGGTCAGCTCGCTGAGGAGATCGCAGATCTTTTTATTCCTTTCCGGCTGGTTCAGGGAGGAAATATACAGGTTTTCGCCCTCCTTCTGATTGGCCTGCCAGACAAAATGGTTGTTGCTGCCGCTGATCAGCCGCCCCTGGGACAGGAAACTCCAGGCGGTGATATCGCTCTTTTGAATCCGGGCGGTCATTTCCTTCCAGACCGCTTCGGCTTCTGCCGAGGCCATGGGCGGGGCTTTTTTGACGGCGGGTTTGGGCGTGGCTTTTACTGCTGTATTTGCAGCGTCGGAAGCTTTCGCTTTCGACGTCGCGGCCGGCGTGACCGTTCCGCTTTGAATCCCCGCGCTCAGGTCGTCGATCTTTTTCTCCAGCTCGGCGATCCGGTCCAGCAGCGCCTGCTGATCCGTTTCATCGATGCGCAGGCAGCATTTCACCGCCGCGTTCTCCAGCGCCAGTCTCGGCGTGGAGGCATAACGCATTTCGGTTTCCAGCGCCATGAACAGATCCAGGATCTTCATCAGCCGGGTGACCGTAATGCCGCTGCCCTGCCTGACGTATTCATCCGCTTCTTCCTGCGTGATGTCGAGAATTCTTGTCAGGTCGTCCGGACTGGTTTTCGCGAACAGCAGCGCCCGCACATGGCGGCACACATCCTTCGCGAACACGGCCGGATCCTTGCCGTCCCGCATCAGCCGGTCGATCATGGAAAAGACCTTTCCGGCGTCCCGGTCCGCCATGGCGCCGCAGAATTCAAACAGGAACCCGGCGTCGCTGGTGCCCAGGATATTCCGGACCAGCGCTTCGTCCACGTTGTCGCTGTAGCCCAGGCACATATCCAGAATGCTCAGCGCGTCCCGCATGCCGCCTTCCGCCGCCCGGGCGATCAGCATCAGCGCGCCGTTGGATACTGTGGCGCCGCATCCGTCTGCGGCTTCCTTCAGCCTGCCGGTGATGCCGGAAATCGGGATCCGTCCGAAGTCGAAGCGCTGGCATCTGCTCAGGATGGTCTCCGGCAGCTTCTGCGGTTCCGTGGTGGCCAGGATAAACACAATGTGGGCCGGCGGCTCCTCCAGCGTCTTCAGCAGCGCGTTGAAAGCGGCCGGGGAAAGCATATGCACTTCGTCAATGATATAGACTTTATAGGCGCCGTACTGCGGCGGATACTTCACCGTGTCCCTTAGATTCCGGATCTCATCCACGCCGTTGTTGCTGGCCGCGTCGATCTCAATCACGTCAAGCGTTTCGTCGCTGTCAGCCCGCTTGCAGTTGTCGCATTCGCCGCAGGGATCGCCATTTTGCGGATTCAGGCAGTTAATGGCCCGGGCCAGGATTTTGGCCGTGGACGTCTTGCCTGTTCCCCGGGACCCGCAGAAAAGATAGGCATGGGCAATCCGTTTCGCGACAACCTGGTTTCTCAGCGTATCGATGATCGCGCTCTGGCCGACCACATGGGAAAAATCCTTCGGCCGCCATTCACGGTACAGCGCTCGGTATGCCATCTCAGTCCCTGCCTTCCCCCTGCGTGAGGTCGATCATTTCACGGAACCTCGAGAGCGTTGCGGGGCCGATGCCCCGGACGGATTCAAGGTCTTCCGCGTAGTAAAAAGGTCCGTTTGCTTCGCGTTCCGCCACAATCAGCGCGGAGATGGTTTCCCCGACGCCCGTCAGTTCGGTCAGTTCTTCCGCGTCCGCGGTGTTCACTGCCACATTGCCGTTCCGTTCGGTTCGGATCTCACTGATCCCGGCTTCCTGCTTTTCTCCGGAACGGAACCGGACGGCCTGCCTGTTTCCGCCTGAAATCAGGGGCATCAGGCAAACCGCCAGGGCCGCGGCCGCCAGGAGAATCCCGGCGCCTCGGCGGATCCGGTCAGACATCCTTGCGAACCTTCTGTCCCTGTTTGGTATCTTCCAGGATATACCCGGCTTTGGTAATTTTGTCCCGAAGCTCGTCGCTCTTCGCCCAGTCCTTGTTCTTCCGGGCTTCAGCGCGTTCCGCCACCATTGCGGCAATCTCCGCCGGCAGCTCCTCTTCTTTTTTGCTCAGGATGCCCAGCACGTCGCAGATCGCTTCCAGGCTGGCCAGCGCCACCTTTGCGGCTTCCCTGGAGGAACCCTGGCCGACGGACACGTTGGCGTCCTTAACCAGCTCGAATATGGCGCCCAGGGCGTCCGCGGTGTTCATGTCGTCGTCCATCGCGTCGTCAAAGCGCTTTTCATAACCCTTCAGCCGTTCCGTAAAAGCCTTTTCCGTCTCATTGAGCGGCCGGTCCTCCCCGTTTTCCGTCTGGAACTTCAGGTTGTTCCGGGCTGTATACAGACGGTTCAGGCTGGCGTTCGCTGCTTCGATCTGATCCCGGCTGAAGTTGATCGGGCTGCGGTAATGTGCGCTCAGCATGAACAGGCGCACCGCTTCCAGGTCATATTCTTTCGCGATATCCCGGACCGTGAAGAAATTGTTGAGGCTTTTGCTCATTTTCTGGTTGTCCACGTTGATGAAACCGTTGTGCATCCAGTAGTGGACATAGGGTTTGCCGGTTGCGCCTTCGCTCTGCGCGATCTCGTTTTCGTGATGCGGGAACAGCAGGTCCTTGCCGCCGCAATGGATGTCGAAGGTTTCACCCAGGTATTTCATGCTCATCGCGGAGCATTCAATGTGCCAGCCGGGACGTCCTTCACCCCAGGGGCTGTCCCAGAAGGGTTCGCCGGGTTTCTTCGCCTTCCACAGGGCGAAATCTTCCGGGGATTCCTTGTCCGTTTCCACGTTCAGGCGTTCGCTGGCGCCCATCTCCCGGTCCTCGGTCCGCTGTCCGGAAAGCTTGCCGTATCCGGGGAATGCGGATACCCGGTAATACACGTCGCCGGAGGGAACCGCGTAAGCGTGTCCGTTTTCGATCAGCCGGCTGATCAGGCTGATTATCTCCCCGATATGCTCCGTAGCCTTGGGATGCACCGTCGCCGGGCGGATCCCCAGCGCTTTCGCGTCCACATAGTATTCGGCAATAAAACGGTCAGCCAGTTCCTTGACGGTGATGCCTTCTTCGTTCGCCCGGCGGATCATCTTGTCGTCGATGTCCGTAAAGTTCTGGACAAAAGTGACCTGATATCCTTCCCGCTCCAGCTGGCGCCTGAGCACGTCAAAGGTAATGAACGGCCGGGCGTTGCCGATGTGGAAATAGTTGTATACGGTGGGGCCGCAGGCATAAATGCCGACCTTTCCCTCATGGATCGGTTTGAAGTCCTCTTTTTTTCTTGTCATGCTGTTATAGATCTGCATAAAGGTTATTCTCCTGTTCTTTTAGATTTGTGTTTGGCCAGCCGGAGGGCCAGGATCAGCATCCAGACCGCGGCGGCGGCAATTCCGAGTCCCAGCGTCACTTTGGAGATATCAACAGGAATATAGAAGTTATTGCTGTGTTTGGCTCCGCTGTCTTCGCCGGAACCGATACGGCAGGTCACGCTCTTCTGTTCGCTTCCGTCCGCGCCGGAAACGGTAAATGTAAACGCGACCTCGCTGTAATGGCCTTTTTCAGGCAGCCGTAAAGAACCGGTAAACTCCATTTGCAGACTGTCGGGATCCGGCGTGACCTTCACGGTGCCGGATTGCTTCGTCATAGCAATCCGTTTACCGTTCACGGTCGTGAATACCGGCTTGCTTTTCTGTTCGTTTGCCTCGTCGTAGGCCAGGTCCGTTGTCATCACGACGGTCAGTTCCTCTTCGGAACAGCCGCTCAGGTCGATCGTTCCGGAAAAGGTATTGTAAGCGCCCCTGGACCAGGACCATTCCTCCCCCGTCTGCACGGAACACGCGGCGAGCTCTTCGCCGGCCGCCGTGATACAGCAGCAGAGCAGGGCCAGAGCGGCGGCCAGGAGCAGGTATGATTTAATCTTCATCCGGGATTATTCCTGCCTTTGCTCGTTCTCTTCTGTTTCACCGGATTGCTGAAAATTGCGGATTCTTCCGCTCAGCTGTTCGAGGGACTGGTTGACTTTTTCGGCGGATTTGCCGACGGAAGGGGTATCGTCAAACAGGTCGTTGATTTCGGCGCTGACGAAGGAGTTTTCGGCGATCATTGGCTCCTCGTCCTCTTCCTCTTCTTCGTTTTCTTCCTCTTCTTCCGGTTCGTCATCCGCTGCTGGCAATTCCGCGTCGGCGGGCTTTTTACCGGTCAGCGCGTATTTTTCCGCCCGGATATCGTTCAGCTGCTCGTCCAGCTGTTTCAACTCGTCGAGCATTTTGACCATGGGTTCCGGGAAGGATTCTCCCTTCAGCCACAGCGCGTATGCTTTATGCGCAAGATCGTTGAATACTTCCCGGCGGCGGTTCTGGATCGTCACTTCGTCGACCTTGTATCTGGTATTGTTGGCAATGTTCGCCGCGGTATTTCCGACGGCCTTCATGCCCTTGATCCAAAGCGCTTTCGCGCGTTCACGGATGTCTTTTTTGCCCGCCACGGGGATCTCCTCCTTCGGTATATTCTGCGTTCAACGGATCAGCAGCAGCGACGCCGGATTGATCCGGAACTCGGCCCGGTCCATCGGTTGAATGTCTCCGTCGATGTTGATTCTCAGGTTGTTTCCCTCGATCAGCACCGTCTTTACTTTCCGGTGCATTGTGATGCGGAACTTCAGGTCCCTGGACATCATCAGTCCCGGAAGGTAGAAGGGAATCTGCCACCGGTGCACGCTTTGGATCAGCACCAGGTTCAGGAATCCATCCTGAACGTCAGCGGCCGGACAGATCGGAATGCCGCCGCCGATAAACCGTCCGTTCGCGATGGAACAGACCAGGTATGCTCCTTCTTCCTTCTCCCCGTCAGCCGTTACGGCCAGCTGTACGCTTTTGTAGTGGGCAATCGCTTTAAGCAGCCCGAGCAGATAGGGCGTCAGGCCGCGGTGCTTTTCCTTTTCGCTTTCGGCGTAATCCAGCACCGTCACGTCAAAGCCGGTGCCGCAGACGTTCAGGAAAAACCGGTCGTTAACCGTGCCGGTATCGATGGCCCCCGCCTTTCCGGACAGCAGCAGATCAAACGCTTTCTCCGGATCATTGGGGATTCCGGCGGTTTTGATGAAGTCGTTGCCGGTTCCGGCGGGAATGATGCCCATCGGTTTGCCGGTCCCTGTCAGTCCGGCCGCGACTTCGCCGGCCGTTCCGTCTCCGCCGACGGAAATGACGGCGGTGATATCGGCTTCAGCAGCCAGCTGCGCGGCGAGTTCTGTTGCATGGCCGGGCCTTTCGGTCCGATATACGCGGTACTCAACGGAAGCGGCGGTCAGTTTCTCCTCCAGCTTCTGCATCGTCGTCAGCGCGAACCCGGTTCCCGCTGCCGGATTGACAATAAAGGCGTAGTACATCTTCATTCACCCGGTGTTCCGTTTTTGCAGAAAAACCCCTTTCCGGCGCCGGTCAGAGCTGCGGAAAGGGGAATGACAGAATCACAGATTCTTCAGGATCTTGTCTGCGATCTGCGGGCCGGTCAGCTCATACTCTTTGAGCAGATCAGCCGGCTTGCCGCTCTGTCCGAATACGTCATTGATACCGATCTTCAGGAACTTTTCAACGCCGCGTCCGATGATTGCGGAGGCAACAGCGTCGCCCAGGCCGCCGATCACGGAATGTTCTTCCACCGTGAAGATCTTCTTGCACTTCGCGGTATAGGTCAGCGCCAGTTCTTCGTCGAAGGGCTTGAGGGTGTGGAAGTTGACCACCGCCGCGTTCACGCCCTTTTCGGCGAGAATGTCGGCTGTTTCAAGCACATGTTCCATCATGATGCCGGTGGTAAAGATCGCGCAGTCGCTGCCGTCGCGGATCACCTGTCCCTTACCGACGGTAAAGGGCCGGGGATCGTAAACCGGGGACGCCAGCCGTGCGGTGCGGATATAGACGGGGCCTTCGATCTTCGCCGCCGCCTCGACGCACTGATAACATTCGTTGGCGTCAGAGGGAACGAAAACCGTCATGCCGGGAAGCACACGCATCAGGGCGATATCTTCGATCGCCTGGTGGCTGCCGCCGTCTTCACCCAGGGTGATACCTGCGTGGCTGAAGCCGAATTTCACGTTGAACTTCGGATAACAGACGCCGTTCCGGATCTGGTCATAGTTCCGTCCCGCGAATACCGCGAAGGTGGAACAGAAGGGAATCAGGCCCATGGTGCTCATACCGGCGGCCACGTCAACCATGTTCGCTTCCGCGATACCCATGTCGTAGAACCGGTCCGGATAAGCCTTTTTGAATCCGTTGGTCATGGTCGCGCCCGCCAGGTCGGCGTCCAGCACGACGACTTTTTCATTCGCTTCGCCCAGTTTCACAAGGGCTTCGCCGTAAGCAACACGTACTGCTTTCTTTTCCATTTTTTCAGCCCTCCAGTTCTTTCAGTGCCTGAGCGGCCTGTTCAGCATTCGGCGCTTTGCCGTGCCAGCCGACCTGGCCTTCCATGAAGCTGACGCCCTTGCCTTTGAGCGTGTTTAGGATGATGTAGCGCGGTTTTCCGGGACAGGCGGGCGCGTGCAGCGCTTCAACGACCTGTTTCATATCGTTGCCGTCCGCAACTTCAATCACATCGTATCCGAAGGCCAACGCCTTCGCCTTGATATCACCGAGGCTCATGACCTCGTCGTTCGTTCCGTCGATCTGCAGGCCGTTGTGGTCCAGGATGACGGTCAGGTTGTCGAGTTTATAGTGGGCGGCGGCCATGCTGGCTTCCCATACGAGGCCTTCCTGGCTTTCGCCGTCGCCGATGATCGTGTAGACATGCAGCTTTTTGCCGGTGTGCTTCGCGCCCAGCGCCATACCCACGGCGATGGAGATACCCTGTCCCAGGGAGCCGGTGGAAGCGTCGACGCCGGGGCACTTTTTGGTGTCCGGATGGCCCTGCAGGATGCCGTGGAGCTGACGGAACTGGTCGAACTCTTCCCTTCCGAAGAAGCCGCGTTCGCACAGGGTGCCGTAAAGGGCGGGAGCGGAATGGCCTTTGGAGAGGACAAACCGGTCGCGGTCGGGGTTTTTATCGTCCTTGGGGTCGACGTTCATCACGTCGAAATACAGCGCGACCATGGCTTCCGTGCTGGAAAGCGATCCGCCGGGATGGCCCGCGCCTGCCGCGGCAGTCATGATGATGATATCTCTTCTCACCTGCCGTGCATATGATTCAAGAGTCTGAATGTCCATTTCCGTCCCTCCGATAAAGTGTTTTGATGGGTTTCACACAATAATTTATTATATTATATGTTCCGGGCTTTTGATTGTCAAGATTCCTACGGGGTCAGGGCACCTGTTTCAATCATTCTTTTCAGCGCTTCCGCCAGGGCGATCCGGCCGTGAATATAGGTGAGCCCGCCCTGCATGTACGCCGTGTACGGCGGGCGGATCGGGCCGTCCGCGCTCAGCTCAATGCTGGCGCCGGCGACGAAGGTGCCGGCAGCCATTACAACCTTGTCGTCATAGCCGGGCATATCCCAGGGTTCCGGCAGGGCCATGCTGTCCACCGGGCTGGCGGTCTGGATCCCCTGGCAGAACGCCACCAGCCGCTCCGCGGACTGCATTTTGATTGCCTGGATGATATCTGCCCGCCGCTGCGTGGACGGAGGCGTGGTTTCGATGCCCAGGTTCTCGAACAGCCGGGCTGCCAGCAGCGCGGTCTTGAGCGCCTGCGCCACGGTGTGCGGCGCCATGAACAGGCCCTGGTAGAAAGGCCGGTAGGACGCCTCGTAGGAGCCGATTTCCCGCCCGAGGCCCGGAGCCGTAAGCCGGCCCGCAATCCGCTCGATTTGTTCCTTCCTGCCTGCCACATATCCGCCGGTGGGCGCGAAGCCGCCGCCCGGGTTCTTGATCAGGCTGCCTACCACCAGGTCGGCGCCGTGATCCGTCGGTTCGTCTTCACACACAAACTCGCCGTAGCAGTTGTCCACCATTAGTGTGACGCCGGGATGGCGGGTATGGATCATCTCCGCCAGTTCCTCAAAGGCGGCGGGAAACAGACTGGGCCGCCAGGCGTATCCGCGGCTGCGCTGGGCAATGACCAGCGTCGTGTTCTCCGTGATCGCATCTTCCACCGCGGGCACGTCGATCTTCCCGTCCTTCAGTTCAACGCACTCAAAATCAACGCCCATTTCTTTCAGGGAGCCGGGCTTCGTCCCCTCGCCGATGCCGATCACGCCCTGAAGCGTGTCATATGGCATTCCGGTGGCGCTGACGATCTTTTCGCCCGGCCGGGTCATCCCGAACAGCGTCAGGCTCAGCGCCGCGGTGCCGCTGGCCACGTGGGGACGCATCAGCGCCTCTTCCGTGTGGAAAACCGCCGCGTAGATCCGCTCCAGGGTGTCCCGGCTGATATCGTCGTATCCGTATCCGGTGGACGGGGCGAAGTGGCGGTAGCTGACGCCTTCCTGCCGGAAAGCGTTCAGGATCTGCCTGGTCCTCGCCGTCTCATTTTCATCAATCCGGGCAAAGGCGTCCGTCAGTTCCGCTTCCGCCTGCCTGATCATCTGCTCAATCGTGCTCATGTGTGCTCCTTTTTCTTACAGCAGGTATTCCCTGACCGTTTCATACGCGCCTTCCCGGTCCGTCCTGACATACCGGACGCTCTCTTCCCGCCGCAGGAAGGTCATCTGCCGCTTCGCGTAATGACGGGTACCTGTCCGGATCTTTTCCGCCGCGTCTTCCTCGCTGTATTCACCCCGGACACAGGGGATCATCTCCTTGTATCCGAGTCCCTGCATGCTCTGGGCGTCTTCCGGCACGCCTTCGGCCAGCAGGCCGGCGACCTCGTTTTTCAGCCCCTGCCGCAGCATATCGGTCACCCGCCGGTTGATCCGGTCATACAGCAGCGCCCGGTCCATCTCCGTGGAAACGATCTTCCAGCGGAACCGGCCGGGATTGTCCTGCCGCTTCGGCTGGGCTGAAAACGGAATGCCGGTGGCTTCCCACACCTCAATGGCGCGGACCACGCGGCGCACGTCATTCACCGGCAGCCGGGCAGCTGTATCCGGATCAATCAGCGCCAGCTGTTCATGCAGCTTCATCCGTCCTTCCTGGGTTTCGGCCCGTGCGTTCAGTTCCGCACGCAATGCCTCATTTGCCGGCACGGATCCCATCCCCATCGGATGAACCAGCGCCTGTAGATACAGGACCGTACCGCCGACAAACAGGGCCTCTTTCCCTTCTTCGTGCAGCCGCAGGATCAGTTTCTCTGCTGCGTCACGGTAATCGGATACGCTGTAGGAATCCGTGGGCTCGCAGATGTCCATCAGGTGGTGCGGAACACCCTGGGTTTCCTCCGGCGTCGGTTTGGCCGTGCCAATGTTCATCCGCCGGTAGATCTGCATGCTGTCCATGCACAGAATCTCCCAGCCCTCGGCTTTGGCCAGCCGTATGCCCAGCGCGGTTTTCCCGCTGGCGGTGGGTCCGGTCAGGACCCTGCAGTTAATCGGTTCAGTCATGTTCCTCTCCGGTTATTTCTGGATCCGTTTGAACTTTTTGTCCAGTTCCCTGTGGCTGATCGCCACGACCAGCGGCCGGCCATGGGGGCAGGTGGGCGTCACTTTCTGCTGAATCATCGTATCCAGCAGGCTCCGCAGCTCGTCTTCCGTCAGCGGATCGCCGCCTTTGACAGCATGTTTGCACGCGGCCTGCAGCAGGGAGGCCCGGCGCTTCTCAAAAGTCGGGTCCCGGCCGTTCTGCAGTTCCTCGATCACGTCCCGTACGAATTCCCTCGTCTGTGCCTCGCCCAGGATCATCGGAATGGCTCGCACTGCCACGTCCCGTTCGCCGAAGGCTTCCACCACCATGCCGATGCTTTCCAGCGCGTCCCGGTTGTCTTCCAGCAGGCGCTGTTCCGCATTGGTCACACCGATCACGATCGGCACCAGCAGTTCCTGCCCTGCCCGGTCGCCCGCGGTATGCTCCCGCATCAGCCGGTCAAACAGCAGCCGTTCGTGCACCGCGTGCTGATCCACCATCAGCAGCTGGTCTTCATATTCCACCAGGATAAAGGTGTTGAACAGCGCGCCGAAGATCTTCAGCGGCTTTTTCACTTCCGGCAGGATTGTATTGACCTGTTCGGCAGTTTCCCGCATCACCGGAGCCGGCTTTGGGATCACCGGCTGCGAAACAGCCGGCTGATAAGCGGGTCTGGGTTCCGGTGACCGCACTTCCCGGAACTCCGGTACGGGCCGGGGAGGTGCTTCCCTTTTCGGCGCGGCCGCCGCTGCGGGCAGCGTGCTGCTGACGCTGACTACGGAATTCGTTTCCGGAATCCGGACCGGAGGTGCCGGAACCGGCGCCGGTTCGGCTTCCTTTTCCTTCATCAGGGACATGGGCGTGGGCTGTTCAAAGGCATCCCGTTCCTTCAGTGCTGTCAGAACGGCGCCGTGCACCGCTTCATACACGCCCGGCTCATCCCGGAACCGGACTTCCAGCTTGTTCGGGTGCACGTTCACGTCCACCGCTTCATAGGCGATGGTGATATACAGGGCGCAGACCGGAAATTTGCCGATCATTACCCGTTCCCTACAGGCGGTTTCCACGGCTTCGTTGAGGATTCGGCTGTGCATCACCCGGCCGTTGATAAAAAACAACTCCTGGTTCCGGTTTCCCCGGGCGTTTTCACCGATGCCAACGTATCCTTTGATAATCAGGCCGTTCCCATGGTCGTCCACCGCTTTCATGGCCTTCATGGCCCGGCTGCCGTATACTGTCTGCAGAGCCGTCGCGGTTTGCCCGTCCCCCGGTGAATGGAATTCCGTTTTCCCGTTGTTGATAAAGCGGAAACTGATGTCCGGCCGGCTCAGCAGCAGCTGGGTCATAAGCTCGTGGACGGCGGACGCCTCCTGCCCGGCTTTTTTCATGAAGCCTTTACGCACCGGCACGTTGTAGAACAGGTCGTTCACCACCACTGTGGTACCTACGGGACAGGCCGTCTCCCGGATATCGGTGATCTTTCCGCCCTCGTTCTGGATTTTCAAGCCGGTTTCCCGCTCCGCCGTCCGGGTCGTCATCGTCACCTTGGAAACGGCGGCGATGCTTGCCAGCGCCTCACCGCGGAACCCCAGCGTGGCGATGGCGTTCAGGTCCTGCTCCCGGCTGATCTTGCTGGTGGCGTGGCGTTCAAAGGCCATGCGTATATCGCTCTCGTCGATACCGCAGCCGTTGTCTGCCACCCGGATGGAACTGAGCCCGCCTTCTTTGATCTCCACGGTCACTGCGGTGGCCCCGGCGTCCAGGCTGTTTTCCACCAATTCCTTGATCGCCGCAGCGGGCCTTTCCACAACCTCGCCCGCCGCGATCTTGCCGATCAGATTCTCACTCAGCGGCCTTATTTTCCCCAATTTCCTCACCCTTAATTGATTTTTTCACATAATATAATTATGAATTCTGAATTATGAATTATTTATAGTTTTCTGGCTTTTTCCCGAAGCACGAACAGCGTGTTCATCGCATCCATAGGCGTAATCGCCATCACGTCGATCTGCTGAAGTTCCTGAATGATCTCGTCCTTCTTGTAGTCGAACAGGTCCACCTGCTCATTCTTCCGGATTACGCTTTCCTCGCCAAGGATGTTCTGGCCGATGGTGTTCTGGTTGATATCGCTGACCTCCAGCCTGGCCTGGATTTCGTGGGCCCGGACGATCACCGGATGCGGAACGCCCGCCAGCCGGGCCACATGCACACCGAAGCTCTTGTCGGCTCCGCCGCGGATGATCTTCCGCAGGAACAGCACGTCCTCGCCGTGTTCCTTCACGGAGATGCAGTAGTTTTTCACGCCTTCCAGGTGGCCTTCCAGTTCGCTCAGCTCATGGTAGTGGGTGGCGAACAGTGTCTTCGCTCCGATCTTTTCCCGGTCCGCGATGTATTCGACAACCGCCCAGGCAATGGACAGGCCGTCGAAGGTGCTGGTGCCCCGGCCGATCTCGTCCAGGATAATCAGGCTGTTTTTCGTCGCGTTACGGAGGATGTGCGCGGTTTCGCTCATCTCCACCATGAAGGTGCTCTGGCCGCTGGCCAGGTCGTCGCTGGCGCCTACCCGAGTGAAAATCCGGTCGCACACCGGCAGGCAGGCTTCCTTTGCCGGGACAAAGCTGCCGATCTGCGCCATCAGGCAAATCAGCGCAACCTGGCGCATATAGGTGCTCTTGCCGGCCATGTTCGGTCCGGTGATGATCATCATCCGGTTCTCGCCGCAGTCCAGCAGCGTGTCATTGGGGATGAACTCCCCGTCCTTCAGGTTCTGCTCCACCACCGGATGCCTTCCTTCAGTAATGGACAGGGAGCCGTCCGTGCTGATGGACGGCCGGACATACCGGTTTTCGGAGGCGGTCCGGCTCAGGCTCTGGAACGCGTCCAGCTGCTTCAGCGCCTGGGCGGTCCGCTGGATGCTGTCGATCCGCTCCGCGATCTTCTCCCGGATTTCCGTGAACAGCTGCAGTTCCAGCCGTACGCTCTGTTCCTGGGCGCCTATAATCTTCTGTTCCACTTCCTTCAGCTCCGGTGTCATAAACCGTTCCGCGTTGGTCAGCGTCTGCTTGCGGATATACCGTTCCGGCACCTGTCCCAGGAAGCTCTTCGTCACTTCAATGTAGTAGCCGAACACCTTATTGTACTGGATCCGCAGATTCCGGATGCCGGTGGCTTCCCGTTCCTTCGCTTCCAGGTCCAGGATCCACTGCTTTCCGCTGGTCTGCGCCTCCCGGTATTCGTCCAGTACGGCCGAATAGCCTTCCCGGATGATGCCGCCCTCGGTGATCACCACCGGCGCGTCCGGATGGATCGCCCGCTCCAGCAGCGCGGTCAGGTCTTCCAGCGGATCCAGTTCCCCTCGGATGCGGATCATCTCCCCGCTCCGGACGCCGCCCAGCAGTTCCCGGATGCCGGGGATGCGTTTCAGGCTGGCGCACAGAGCCAGGCAGTCCCGGGCGTTCATATTACGGTAAGCGACCTTGTTCATCAGCCGCTCCATGTCGTAAACGCCTTCCAGTTCTTCTGAAAGGGTCATGCCCAGCAGCCGGTCCCGGACCAGCTCCTCCACGGCGTCCAGCCGGGCGTTGATTTCGTTCGGGTCCAGCAGCGGCTGTTCCACCCAGCTGCGCAGCAGCCTGCCGCCCATGGCCGTGCTTGTCTTGTCGATCAGTCCCAGCAGCGTGCCCTTTTTCCGGTCGCCCCGCAGGCTTTCGGTCAATTCCAGGTTCCGTCTTGTATTCTGATCCAGCAGCATCGTCCGGCCGTTCTCCGCGAACCGCAGGGACCGGATATGCTCCAGGCTGTTCTTCTGGGTCTCATGCAGGTATTTCAGCAGCGCGCCTGCGGCGCAGGCGGCGTATTTCCTCTCATCCAGTCCCAGGGACGTCAGCTGCGTCAGGCGGAAGTGGTTGCAGAGCGCTTCTTCCGCGTTCTTTTTCTGGAACCAGGCCTGCGGCTGTCCGCTGAGGCCGCGGACAGGGCCGACGGCAGCAGTAAGCGCTGCCGCGTCGTTGCAGATGACCTCCATCGGCTGGATCCGGGCAATCTGGGCGCCCAGCAGGCTCATCTCAGGCTCCATCACGTAGAACTCGCCCGTGGACACGTCCGCCCAGGCGATCCCGGCGTGCTTTCCGTCCAGGTACACGCAGGTCAGATAGTTGTTGGCCTTATCCTCCAGCATCGTCGGATCGGTCACCGTGCCGGCCGTGATCACCCGGACCACATCCCGGTCTACCAGCCCTTTGGCCAGCGCCGGATCCTCCATCTGTTCGCAGATGGCCACCTTGTATCCCTTTTCAATCAGCTTCTCGATGTAGGTATTCACGGAATGGAACGGCACGCCGCACATGGGCGCCCGCTCCTCCAGGCCGCAGTCCTTGCCCGTCAGCGTCAGTTCAAGCTCTTTGGAGGCCGTTTTCGCGTCCTCAAAGAATAGCTCGTAAAAGTCCCCGAGCCGGAATAGGAGCAGGCAGTCCGGATACGCGTCGTGGATCCGCAGATACTGCTGCATCATGGGTGAAAGTGCCATAGAAATCCTCTCTCTCAGCGGCAGCCGCTGCATCCGCTGCAGTTTCCGCTGCAACCGGAGCTCCCGCCGTTCTCGTCTTCCGTTTGTCCGGTGATGACCAGCCGAAGAATCCGGTTCACGTTATCCATCATCGTCTGGAAATCCTTCCGGTATTCCTTCAGGGTTTTGATCATTTCGTTGTCGTTCATCCGCTGTTCCGCTTCTTCCATCTCCCGGCTGGCTTCCGCCAGTTCGTTCGGGTCCATGTTCGCGGAGGAAAGGATGTTCTCCACCCGGCCGCGTTTTTCGATCATATCGCTCAGCGCAATCCCGGCTTCCGGATCCCGCTTCACGTCGTTTTCCTGCTGCTTCATCCGGGTATAGACTTCGCTGTCCAGAATGGCTTCAGCCAGTTCCTGGGCTTTCATCATCACGTTTCTCACGTTTTGTCCTCCTTATAACCGCTCTCCGGTCAGTGTGTTGTTCTTCAGTCCGGTGATCCGGCATTTCAGGATCTGCCCGATATCCTGTTCGCTTCCCTCCACCGTCACAGATACCGCGTGCCGTCCCTTCCCGGATACCGCCAGGCTGCTTCGCCGGCTGAGGCCTTCCACCAGGATTTCTTCCTCCTGTCCGATAAAGCGCTTCAGCGTCTCCTGCTGCAGGCCTTCCTGCAGGTCGATGAGCCGCTTGATCCGCTCCGCCGATACCTCGTCCGGCACCATTGCTTTCATGTCCGCGGCTTTCGTACCGGTCCGCGGGCTGTATATAAAGGTGAAAGCGCTGTCGTACCGCACCTCGTTCACCAGGCTCATCGTATCCTCAAACTGGGCGTCCGTCTCGCCAGGGAAGCTCACAATGATATCCGTGCTCAGCCCGATGCCGGGAATCGCCTCCCGCAGTTTCCGGACCCGGTCCAGATATTGCGCCCTGGTATAGCGGCGGTTCATCTTTTTCAGGATCTCGTCATTTCCGCTCTGTACCGGCAGGTGGAACTGCGGCAGGATGTGTTTCCCGCCCGCCATGACTTCAATCAGTTCGTCGCTCAGGTCCTTCGGATGGCTTGTCATGAAACGGATCCGCGGAATGCCGATGCCGTCCAGCTTCTTCAGCAACTGGGCGAAGGTCGGGTTCCCTTGCAGTCCCTTGCCGTAGCTGTTCACGTTCTGGCCCAGCAGCATGATCTCCTTCACGCCGGAGGCAGCCAGCCCTTCCGCTTCCCGCAGGATGCTTTCCGGATCCCGGCTCCTTTCCCGGCCCCGGACATAGGGCACGATGCAGTAGCTGCAGAAGTTGTCGCAGCCGTACATGATCGTCAGGTAGGCCGCGTCGTTCCGCAGCCGGCGGATCGGCAGATCCTCGGCGATCACGTCCCGGTCCTCCACATTCACGGTCTGCCTGCCGCTGTTCAGCGTTTCATACAGCATTTCCGGCAGTTTGTGCAGGTTGGCCGTACCGAAGGCAAGATTCACGAACTTATACTGCTTCAGGATCACCTCGGCCATGCCGGGTTCCTGGATCATGCATCCGCAGACCGCGATTACCATGTCCGGCTTCTGCTTCCGGACCTCTTTCAGCCAGGTCACGTTGCCCAGCGCCCGCCGCTCCGCGTTTTCCCGCACGCAGCAGGTATTGAAGATCACAAAGTCCGCTTCCTCCCGCTTTACGGAAGGAATCATTCCCATCTCTTCCAGCATGCCCGCGATCTTCTCGGAATCGTGGGCGTTCATCTGGCAGCCATAGGTCACTACGTGGTAGCTTTTCGGTCGATGCGGCAGGCTCTTCACCATCGCGGCGAACTCCGCCTGCCGTTCCAGTTCCTCTTTGCTGACGATTATCTCTTTCCTGTCCATTTATTTCCTCTGTATTACCCTTATTCAGATTCCAGAAATTAAAATTATGAATTGTTGCGGAGTCATCCGCGCTTCAGCGCGGTTAATGACTCCCATGCTACAGCTGTCAGCGCTTTAGCGCTGGTAACAGCGATCGCAGAATTATGAATTAAGCTCTCTCCCCGTCCGCTTCCGGGTCATTTCCATGATCCCCAGCTTCGTCCAGCCGTGGAGAACGGTCTTGATCCGGTCGGCCGCGAAGCATTCCGCCAGCCGGTCTGAAACCAGACTCCGGTCTGTTTCTGTTTCCATGTCGATGAAATCGATCAGGATGATGCCGCCCAGGTTCCGGAGCCTCACCTGCTGGGCGATCAACTCGCAGGCTTCCAGGTTGGTTTCCGTAACAGTACGTTCTTTGGAACCTGCTCCCGCGAAGGAAGCGGTATTCACGTCAATCACCGTCATGGCCTCACACCGGTCGATGACGATGTTTCCGCCTCCGGGCAGCCGCAGCGTCCGCTCCGAAGCTTCCTTCAGCTGTCGTTTGATCTCCGGTCCCGGTTCTCCCGTTTCCTCTGCAATTTCATATCCGCCGGATACATAGTCCGCTTTCAGCCGCTCCAGCGGGTTATCCTGATTGAACACTGTGCCCGGTTTTAGGCTTTGGGCTGCCTGCCGCTCGATTTCTTTCCAGCGTACAAAAAGCGTTTCCGCTTCTGCCCGGATTTCGTTTTCATCTGCGCCTTCTGCGGCGTTGCGCATCACGAGACCGAACCGGCCGCCGGCAATCTTCGTTCCGGTCTGCTTCAGTTGATCCCGGACTGCCTCCTCTTTGATCCGGCCGCTGACGCCGATATACCGGTTCATCGGCATTACGATCACCAGGCTGCCGGCCAGCGTGATATCCCTGGTCAGGAACGCGCCCTTTTCACCGGTTTCCTCTTTTTTGATCTGCAGCAACAGCGTTTCCCCGGACCGGACAGGACCGCCGGTAAAGCTGTTGCTTTCCTCGTCCAGCGGAAGGAAGCCGTTTTTCTTCCGCCCGATCTCGATAAACGCGCAGTTCATCCCGGGCATCAGCCTGCCTACCCGGCCCGTCAGGATCGATCCGCTGACGCTTTCCGTCCCGGACGGAATGTACTCCATCAGCCTGCCGTCTTCAATCACAGCGCACCAGCCGGCTCCGGCGATAATCGTTCTTTTCATCTTCACAGCGTCTCCAGCGGCACCAGGTTTTCCGCCTCGTCCATTCCCAGCAGGGCGGTACGGGTGATCAGCATGCGGATCTCCCCTTCGATTCCCGCCTCCCGGGAGAGCGCCTCGATCAGCATGCCCGGCTTGCAGGCTTCCCTTTCCGTCAGCGTCAGCGTAGCCAGGATATGCTGCCCCTCGGCTTTCAGGTCATAGATCAGCGGCTTGATATCGCATTCCTTCAGCGCGGTTTTCGTTTTCCGCATGGCTGTCACGGTTCCCCGGGCCATCATGGCGGGAATGGCTGCGGCCAGTTGTTCCGCCTGTTCCGCGTCACGAATCAGCAGGTCATATTTCGCCGCCCGCAGGCTCGCCATCAGCGCGGGATGTTTCTGGTCCAGCGCCCTGGCCTCGCTCAGCCGCATTTCAGGAGGCATGGCATGGTTCATCTTCTCCAGAAACTCTTCCGGGCTGACTTCTTCCGCCATCGTCACATCCATGATCTCCCGTTTTCCGCAGGCGCCGGTGGAAAGGGCGCTGGCGAAGGTAATCAGAATATGGGGATTGAATCCGTTGGAATAGGCTACCGGAAGTCCGCTTCTGCGCAGGCCCCGCTGAACGCTCCGCTGGATGTCCAGGTGGCCGATATGGCGGATCCGCTCGCCTTTCTCAAATACCGCCAGCATTCGCATAGGCGCATACTCCCTTCCAGCGCTGGATGCCGCAGCCGTTGCAGCCCTTGCGGCAGTCCTTGGTCGTCTCGGCTCGTTCGCTCTTTTCCTTCTCGTGCCACAGGAACTGTTTGGTCACGCCGCTGTCGATATGGTCCCAGGGCAGAATCTCTTCCTTCGTCCTCTCCCGGTTGGCGTAAAACGCCGGGTCCAGTCCGCATTCCTTAAATGCTTCCATCCAGGTATCGTACCGGAAAGTCTCGTTCCATCCGTCCAGGATGCAGCCCTTCTCCCAGGCCCGCTTCAGTACTGCGCCCATCCGACGGTCTCCCCGGGCGAAGCACGCTTCCAGGTAACTTACGTAGGGCTCGTGCCAGTGGAAGGTGACGCCCTTGATGTTCAGTACCTGCCTCAGATGCTCCTGTTTGGCCAGGATAGTTTCCAGCGTGTCCTGGGGCGCCCACTGGAACGGCGTAAAGGGTTTCGGAACGAACACGCTCACGCTGACCGTCACCCGCAGGCCCTTCGCCCGCTGTGTCTTCGGCACGTTAAAATACTCGGCAATCACCTTCCGCGCCAGGTCAGCGATGCCGTCCAGGTCCTCGTTGGTCTCCGTCGGCAGGCCGGACATAAAGTACAGCTTCACGCTGCTCCAGCCGCCTTCAAAGGCGTCCCTTACCTTGCCCAGCAGGTCCTCTTCTGTCACGCCCTTGTTGATCACGTCACGCATCCGCTGAGTGCCGGCTTCCGGCGCGAAGGTCAGGCTGGTCTTCTTCACCTGCTGGGTTTCCTCCAGGCTTTCCTTCAGCACGCTGTCGATGCGCAGGCTGGGCAGCGAGATGGAGACCCGTTTTTCCTTCATGCGTTTCATCAGTTCCCGGATCAGCTCCGGCAGGCAGCTGTAGTCGCCGCTGGAAAGGCTGCTCAGGCTGATTTCTTCATATCCCGTAGACTGCTGCAGTTTTTCCGCCAGGTCGATCAGCTTTTCCATGCTGCGCTCCCGGACCGGGCGGTACAGGATACCTGCCTGGCAGAAGCGGCAGCCTCGGGTGCAGCCCCGCATGATTTCCAGCATGATCCGGTCGAAAATCACCTCCGTGTAGGGCACGGGGAACTCCTCCGGATAGTAGGTGTTGTTCAGGTCCACGACCACGCGCTTCTTCACGGAAGCCGGCGCTTCCGGGCAGTTCGGCGTCACGGAGGCTATGGTGCCGTCCTCGTTGTATGCCACATCGTACAGGGAGGGTACGTAAACCCCTTCCAGCTTTGCCAGGTTCTTCAGGCACTGTTCCCGGCTCAGGCCCTTTTCCTTGCGTTCCAGGATCACGCGGTTCAGTTCCGTCATCACGTCCTCGCCGTCGCCGATCATGAACGCGTCGATAAAGTCCGCCAGCGGCTCCGGATTGAAGGCGCAGGGGCCGCCGGCCACCACGATGGGATCTTCTTCTCCCCGGTCTTTGCCTTCCAGGGGAATGCCGCCCATCTTCAGCATGGCCAGGATGTTGCTGAAGCTCATTTCATACTGCAGCGTGAACCCGACCACGTCGAAGGCGTTCAGCGGGTGCCTGCTCTCCATGGAAAGCAGCGGCAGCTGCTCCTCTTCCATCAGCGCCATCATATCCGTCCAGGGCATGAAGAACCGTTCGCACAGGCTCCAGCTTTCCCGGTTGATCAGCCCGTACAGAATCTTCAGTCCCAGATGGCTCATGCCCACCTCATAGGTGTCCGGAAAGCAGAATCCGAAGTGCAGCGGGCACTCGTCCCACTGCTTCACTTCGGTATTCATCTCGCCGCCGGTATACCGGGGCGCCTTCTGCACCTTCTCCAGGACCTTCTCAATCTTCTCGTTCAAATCCATTTTTAAATACTTTCTTTATTAATCTTCATTCCGAATATTCTTACAGCTCATGCCAGAAAACAAATCATAATTATGAATTGTTGCGGAGCCATCCGTGCTTTAGCACGGTTAATGGCTCCCATGCTACAGCTGTCAAAGATCCTTTGGATCTTTGGTCACAGCGATCGCAGAATTATGAATTCTGAATTATTATTGCACCGCCGGCGTCCAGTGGTTCTGATTGTAAATATCCGTCAGGCTGTAGGTGATCCGGCATTTGCTGATGTCTGCGGTTAGGGGAACATTGGCAATCTCCATCTCTTTGATCAGCGTGATCGGATCGCCGATGCGGTAGGTGTCGCGGTAATTTCCGTCATAGTCGAAATAGTCGCAGATAAACTGGACGATATCGCCCGCGCCGACAGCGATCAGGGTCTTTGCCTGGGTTTCGGATTCGTCGCCCTGGTAGACCTTCTGTGCTCCGGCCACATATCCGTAAGGCCGTTCACTGTCAAACTGCAGGATCAGTTTCACCTGTTCCCCGTTCAGAATCGCCGGCACGTATCCGCTGATGACGTAATTGTCGCCTTCTTCGATCGTATCCATGTAGTAGTAGGCCACCGGCTGCCGGTTGATGGCGAGCCAGGTGCCGTCGAAGTTGTCGATCAGCGTCATTCCGTCATCGCTCAGCCCGAAGTCGTTGTCGCAGCCCAGGTCGAGGAAACCGCCGCCGTCATCCAGGTAGAGATTCTTCCGTACGGTAGTAATCAGATCCCACTGTTCCTTGGGCAGCGTGATCGTGCCGTTCTTCCACGTCAGCAGGGAATTGTCAAAATGGTTTTCCATGATGTACTCGGCCGCTTTGTCCGCCGTCATCGTCCGGCCCATGAACAGGTCCAGGATGCTACCGGTGGATCCGCTGCCGCTGCTGCCGTACATGCCGCCCAGCAGTTCCTCCAGCCCGCCGTAGGAATAGGACTGGGAAGAGTTCCCCTGTCCCAGCAGGCTGCCCAGCAGATCGGAAGACGCATTCTGGGTGTAGCCGTAGCTGCTCAGCTGGGTGCCGCCGCTCACCTGGCCGCTGACCTGCAGGCTGGCAAACTCCTGGATGCAGCGGGTATATTCTTCATCCATACCGATGGCCTGATAGGTGGAGACCATCTGGGTGACCTTGCGGGTCTGTTTATAGGGGAAATAGATGCTCAGGCCGTAGGCGTTGGTGATACTGCCGCCGGTCTTGTTGTATTTCACCGCGCTTTGCAGGGCCTTGGCCAGCGCCTTGCCCTCGGAGGTGTTCATATTCTTCGCGAAATGCACCAGGTCGATCTGGTCGATCTGGGACTGCTGCGCGAATTCCCTGGTCTTTGTCCGGGCATTGGCGACCTGCTTATACTCCTTGTTCTGGATCAGCTCGTTGGTGCCCGCGCCGAAGTCCTTGATCTTGTCCGGCACCGTCGCGGAAAGCTCCGCCAGGTCAACCACGCTCAGGGTCGTAGCCTGGCCCCGGCACTGACGGTCGCATACTGCCACAAAGTCGTCCGCGATCAGCTTGCCGATCTGGATGGTCGGCATGCTGGTGTTTTTGCTCAGCTGGGTCAGCCAGTTTGTGTAATACCAGCCCACGCCGGGTTCGGTTTCTTCGCTGGCAATCATGTAGTCCGCGTAATTGTCCAGCATCAGGCCGTTTTCCACCGTGGCCATCAGGCAGGCGTCAAACCCGATGAAATCGAACTTCACGCCGCCCTTCTTCAGCGCGGTGTTGATGGCGGCCAGGGACATGGACTGATTGCGGCCCACCTTCTCGTCGTAGCCGTATCCGCTGATGGATCCGCCGCCGTGGTCCCACAGGATCAGGAACATCCGGTTGGCCGGATAGTTTTCGTTTCCGAACTGGATGAACGAAGCCAGGGTTTCCGGATTCACCATGCTGGCGTTTCCGGCGTTTTCAACGACGCATTCAAACTGGCCGTCGCTGATCCGGTACACCTGGTTCACGCTGGAGGAAATCACGTTGTTCCGCCATCTCTTGCAGCCGCCGGTGTAGACGATCAGGTTGACGTTTTTGCCGATGGTGGCGTTCGCCATCTCCTTCAGGTCGGAGGTAGCCATGCCCTGCTGGCTTTCCAGGTCTGTACCGCACATATAGACCAGCACTGTAACCGTGTCCTTGCTGTTGCCCTTGATCACGGTGTACTTTTCCCGGGCACCCTTTGCCACGCTCTCATCCAGGGACGTGGAGTTGTCGTCGGAGGACGAGGTGAAGTACTGCGGTTCGCTCTGGGAGCCGGAGAAAAGGGACGCGATGGAGCCGCTGGAAACGCTGGGAGAGGTTGATCCGCCCAGGATGCTGCTCAGGTCATAGGCTGAGCTGCCGCTGGAACCCAGGAAGGAGCTCAGCAGATTGCCCAGGTCCAGCCCGCCGCTGCTCTGCTGCGTGGTGGTTGTGGACGTTATGGTCTGTCCGGTCAGTCCGGACAGGGCGATGTCCTGTCCGCCGCCGAACAGGCCGCTCAGTTTGCCGCCGCCAAGCAGAACCACCAGCGCGATGATAATCAGGATGAACTTTCCGCCGCCGCCCGAGGAACCCGCGCGCTGCATGTTGGATCCGTTCTGCTTCACGCCGCTGTGGTACTGCTTCTGCGTGCCGGTGGAAGCAGGCCGCGCCGCGTAAGGATCCTGGCTTTGCTGCGGCCGCTGCTGCGGACGCTGCTGGGTCTGCCCGAAGGGGTTGAAGCTTTGCTGCGGTCGTTGCTGGGCCTGTGGGAAAGGATTGAAACTCTGCTGCGTCTGCTGGGGACGCTGCGCCTGTTGTTGACGCTGTGCCTCCTGCTGCCGCCGGTCTTCATAGTTCCCGGTGTTGTTCACCGGGCCCGTGCCCAGTCCTTCGCCTTTCTTCTCTACGGACTTGGCTTCGTCGACGACCCTTTTTTCCCTGGCTCTCGGCCTTTTCTGCTGATCCATGTTTAACGCTCCTTTTTCATGGTCTGTCTTGTCGATTGGTAAATCATATCAATTCCGCGTCCTCTGATTCAAGGGTCTCAGTTTTTTCCGTTTCCTCGGGCTCCGGCATGGGCGGCAGCCCGTCCAGTCCTTCCAGTCCGAAGTGACTCAGGAACTCGTCCGTCGTGGCGAAGAGGATCGGCCGCCCGATTGTGTCCTTTCTTCCCGCCTCCCGGATCAGTCCCTTGTTTATCAGGCTCTGCAGGCTGTAATCACACTTCACGCCTCGGATCTGCTCCACTTCAGCCCGGGTAACCGGCTGTTTATAAGCAACCACCGCCAGCGTTTCCATCGCCGCCTGGCTCAGGCTCTGCTGCTGCACCGGCTGAAGCAGCCGAACAACGTCCTGGGCGTACAGCGGCCTGGTGGCCAGCTGGACGTTGTCCCCAAACCGTTTCAGCAGAAAGCCCCGCTGCTCATAGTCATATTCATCTTTCAGGGCGCTGACTTCTTTGCGGATTTCCTTTTCGTCCGTCTGCAGCGCCTTAGCCAGATCCCTGATGGAAACTGCTTCGCCCGCCACAAAAAGAATGGCCTCGATCCGTCCCTTCAGGGTTCCTTCCTCATTGCTCAAGGCTTACCGCCTCCTCTCCGGCCATTTCCGCCAGGTCTTTCGGTTTCCTTTTCACTTTCGCCCGCCCGGCGACCAGCTCGATGCCGCCGTACACGCTGTCCTGTCTTGCGTGCATCTGTCCAAGCTTCAAAAGCTCCAGCACCGCCAGGAAGTAGGTCACGACCTCTTCCCTCGTCGGTGCCTCCGAGAAGGCGTCCTCAAAGCGCATGCGCTTTTTCTTTTTGATCCGCTGGATCAGGTCCAGCATGCATTCCTGCACCGTGTGGCTGTCCCGGTGGATATTCCGGGGCGCATAGTGGTTGCTTTCCGGATCGTCGTCCAGCTGGGGCCGTCTCGCCCAGATCCGCAGGAACGCTTCCTGCAGGCCTTCAAGCGTCAGACCGGTCAGTTCCACCTCCTGGGGCGGCAGCGGATACTCTTCCGGCAGCTTCGTGAAAACGCGCTTCGCCGCCTCCTCGAATTCCTTCATGCTCTCCGCGGTCTCCCGGAATCGCTTGTATTCCTCCAGGCGGCGGATCAGTTCCGTTTCCGGATCGGTTTCGTCGTCCGTTTTCGGCGGCCTTGGCAGCATAGCTCGGCTCTTGATCTCCAGGAGCGTGGCGGCCATCAGCAGAAAATCGCTGGCTTCATCCATATCCAGATCCGGCGCGTTCCGCACGATCTCCAGATACTGATCCGTGATCTCGCTCACGAAGATATCCCGGATATCGATCTGCGCCTTGCCGATCAGCGTTAGCAGCAGGTCCAGCGGCCCGTCGAAATCCTTGAGTTTAAATGCGCGGGTGATCATCTCTTTTGTTTCTTTACCGCTCCTTTATATGATCAGTGAAACCACTTTCGCCAGTGCGCCCATGACCGCGCTGTTCACCGTTGTCAGCAGTCCGGAGAGCACGCCGCTCATGCACAGCACCAGGAAAATGAGGGAAATGTACATCATCGTCCGGGGTTCCAGGTTCAGCCGTCCTTTGAACACGAACTGATCCAGCACCCGGTATCCGTCCAGCGGCGGCACCGGCAGCAGGTTGAACACCGCCAGGCCCAGGTTCATCTGGGCCAGCATCAGGAACAGCCGCTGCACGTACATCAGCCACTCACTGTTTGCAAATTCCTTGTAGAATGAATAGTTTCCGGAATATACCGCGGCGGCAAAGCGGCTCTCATACACATTGATCAGCGAGCTCTTGATATTCATGGCACCGGCCTGCTTAATGACTTCGGGCTGCCAGATAAACTTGGCCAGGATTGCCGAAATAACGAGGCTCAGAATGCAGATCAGCAGGTTCACCGCGATGCCAGCGATGGAAACCAGGATATAGTCCCGCCGGTAATGCCGGAAGTTCCGGGGGTTGATCGGTACGGGTTTGGCCCAGCCGATCCGCATGAAAACCATGCAGATCGTACCCAGGGGATCCAGGTGCTTCCGGGGATCCAGCGTCAGCCGCCCCAGCCACTTAGCCGTCGGGTCGCCGCATTTCAGCGCCACATAGCCGTGGGCGCACTCATGGATAATCAGGCTGAACAGGATGCACACCGCCACATACAGCAGGGTGATGATCGTTCCGCCCGGATCGGACGTCAGTCCGTTCAGGATGCTTCTGAGTCCGGAGAACATGGGTTCACACTCCTTCAGGGTTTGCTCTTCTCAGCAGTTCCGCCTCGTCGATGGTTTCGATGCCGAGGCTCTGCGCTTTGGTCAGCTTGCTGCCCGCGTCCTCGCCGACCACCACGAACGCGGTCTTTTTGCTCACCGAGCCGGCCGCGTTTCCGCCCCGGCTGCGGATCAGGTCTTCCGCCTGCTTCCGGCTCAGCGTCGGAAGCGTACCGGTCACCACGATGCTCATACCGGAGAAGGGACCGTCCGACGCGGACTGCGCCTCAGCCGGATGCACCCCGGCGGCAAACAGTTTGTCGATCATCTGGTTGTTCTCGGGGAAACTGAAATATTCCGTAATGCTGGCCGCCACCACATCCCCGATGTCCGGGATCGCGGTCAGGGCCGCCTCATCGGCTTCCTTCAGCTTCTCCAGCGTTCCGAAACGCTGCGCCAGGTCGCGGGCCGTCTTCCGCCCGACGTTCGGGATGCCCAGCGCGAACAGGAACGCGTCCAGTTCGCAGTGCTTGCTCTTTTCCAGCGCGTCTGTCAGGTTCCCGGCCTTCTTTTCCTTGAAACCGTCCAGCATCAGGAAGTCCATCGGCGTCAGCGTATACAGGTCCGCGGGCTGTTTCACGCCCATCTGGTCATACAGCTGGCCGGCGGTCTTCTCGCTGAACCCGTCGATATCCATCGCTTCCCGTCCGGCGAAATGGGCCAGCCGGGCCACAGCCTGGGGGCGGCAGGTTTCCCGGTTCATGCAGAACAGGTGCGCGCCGCGCTCCACCAGTTTGCTGCCGCAGGCAGGACAGGTCTCCGGCTTTTCAATCGGTTTCTCGTCCGGTTTTGGATCCCCCGCCCGTCCCATAATCTCCGGAATCACGTCATTGCTCCGCCGGATCCAGACGTCGCAGCCGATGGCTACGTCCTTCCGCTGGATATCGCCCAGGTTGTTCAGCGTCGCTTTCCGTACGGTTACGCCGTAGAAATCCACGGGTTCCACATGGGCCAGGGGCGTCAGTTTGCCGGTACGGCCAAGCTCCCAGGTGACGTCCAGCAGTTTTGTCACCGCTTCTTCCGCCTTGAACTTGTACGCTACTGCCCACCGCGGAAACTTTTCAGTATAACCCATCTGCTCCCGCAGGCTGTAATCCCCAACCTTGATCACCACGCCGTCGATCAGCCAGTCCAGCTCGCCCCGGCGCTGCTCAATATCCCGGATACAGGCCTCCAGGTCTTCCCGGCCTTTGCTGCTGCCCAGGTACGGGCTCACCTGGAATCCGTTCTCCCGCAGGAAATCCAGCATGCCCGGCTGGCTGTCGTAAGGCGGATTCTCAATCGTGCCCACCTGGTAGAAAAAGGCATCCAGGTGGCGGGAAGCGGTGACTGCCGGATCCAGGTTCCGCAGCGCGCCGGCTGCGGCGTTCCGCGCGTTCTTCAGCGGTTCTTTCGCCGTCTTGTTGTATTTCTCCAGCGTGCTCAGTCGCATGATGCATTCTCCCTGCACTTCCAGCAATCCCTTGTAGGGAATCTGCTTCGGCAGGGTATGTATTGTCCGGGCCTGGGGCAGGATCGCCTCGCCCACCACGCCGTTACCCCGGGTGGCTGCCTGAACCAGCTCGCCGTCCAGGTAGGTCAGGTTCAGCGTCAGGCCGTCAAATTTATACTCCAGGTAGTACTGCAGGTTTTCTTTCTCCGCCAGCTTTTCAGTCCGGGTCACCCAGGCGTCCAGCTCTTCCATGCTCTGGACCTTGTCCATGGACCACAGGGGGCTGATATGCCGGTGCTGGGCAAAGCTGTCCAGCGTGGCGTCGCCTACGCGGATCGTCGGAGAATCCGGCATCACGGTCCCGGTCTCCGCCTCCAGTGCTTTCAGCTCGTCATAGAGCTTGTCATACTGCATATCGGAGATGATGGGGTCGTCCATCACGTAATAAGCGTGGGCCGCCTTGTTCAGGTAGGCGGTCAGTTCCCGCATCCGCTCCAGTTTCTCGTTCATTCTGTATCCTCCGTCTTCACGATCGGGGCGATGGACAGCGCCAGTTCCTTTTCTCCGGCGGTGTCAAACCGGATCCGAATCCGCGCTTCCTTTCCGTGTCCGGTGACTTCGGTGACATTGCCGGCGCCGAATTTCGGATGCCTCACCCGGTCCCCGGGGCTGAACAGCTTCTGCATCGCCGAATCCGCCAGCGCGTTGGCACTGCTTCCGACGAAGCCCCTGCTCACGCCCGGAATGCTGCCAATGTCCAGGCCCTTGATCTTCAGTTTCGGCTTGCCCAGGCCTGACGCGGAGATCCTGGTCCGGGATTCCGCGTCCGGGAAATCCTGGCTTTCCCAGCTATAGCCGTCGTCATACCGCTTCGGCCGCGGTTCCGCCGGCCGTCCGCCGCCGTATCGGGCGCTGCGGGAGTATTCTTCCCGGACCAGCCGTGCCGGGATTTCGTCCAGGAAGCGGCTTGCCGGGTTATGGTTGTATTGGTTGTACAGCATCCGCTCCGAAGCCCGGGTCAGGAACAGGCGTCTTCGGGCCCGGGTGATCCCGACGTACATCAGCCGCCGCTCTTCCTCCAGCCGGTTGTCTTCTTCCATACTCCGGGCGGACGGAAAAATGCCCTCTTCCATACCCGGAATGAACACGTTGTCAAACTCCAGGCCCTTGGCGCTGTGCAGGGTCATCAGCACCGCGTAGCCGCCCTGTCCCTCATCCCGGTCCAGGTCGGTCACCAGCGCCACATTCTCCAGGTAATCCTCCAGCGTAGCCCCTTCCGTCATCTGGGCGAATTCATGCACCGATCCCAGGAATTCCTGGATATTCTCAATCCGGGCCATGGCTTCGTCGGTGTCTTCCTTTCGGTACTGTTCCTCCAGGCCGGTGATTCGGATCAGCTCGTCAATGAATTCCTCCAGACCCATGCCTTCCTTCATGGCGCACAGCATCGTCATCATCCGGAAAAAGCCTTCCACGCTGTTCTTTGCCCGGCTGCTAAGGTCCTCCGGCAGCACCGCCAGCGCCGCGTACAGCGGTATGCCCTGCCGGGCCGCATGTTCCGTCAGCGCCTGCACCGTCGTATCACCGATGGAGCGCTTCGGCACGTTGATGATCCGGGAAAGGGAGATGTCGTCCGCCGGGTTGGCGATCACGCGGAGATAAGCGAGGATGTCCTTGATCTCCTTGCGCTCGTAGAACTTCTGCCCGCCGAAAACCCTGTACGGGATCCCGGCCTGCATGAGCACTTCTTCTGGAATACGGCTCTGGGCGTTGGTGCGGTACAGGATGGCCATCTCGCCCAGGGGCGCGCCGGCCTTTTTCAGCTCCTGCATCTTCTGCACGATCCAGGCGGCTTCCTCCCGTTCGTCCTGCGCGCAGTAAACGGTGATCTGTTCGCCCGCCCCGTGTTCGGTCCACAGGGTCTTGTCCTTGCGCCCTTCGTTGTGGGCAATCACCTGGTTCGCCGCGTCCAGGATGTTGCCGGTGGAGCGGTAATTCTGCTCCAGCTTGATAACCACGGCGTCCGGGTAGTCGTTCTCAAATTCCAGGATGTTCCGGATATCCGCCCCGCGCCAGCCGTAGATGCTCTGGTCGTCGTCGCCTACCACGCAGAGGTTCCTGCTTTCCGCCGTCAGCAGGCGGATCAGTTCATACTGGGTGCGGTTCGTGTCCTGGTATTCGTCCACCAGCACATACTGGAACCGTCTCCTGTATACTTCCAGTACCGGCGGATGGTCCGCCAGCAGGATCAGCGTCTTCAGCAGCAGATCGTCAAAATCCAGCGCGTTCAGCGTCTTCATCCGCTTTTCGTATTCGGTCATGACGTCGTGAATCATGGAATTACGCCTGTCCCGGAAGGTCTTCTGGAACCATTCGTCCGGCGTCAGCATCTTGTTCTTGGCGTCGCTGATCTTCGCCCGGACCTCCCTCACGGGCAGAAATTTATCGTCAATA
Source organism: Christensenellales bacterium (assembly GCA_045112195.1). Classification (GTDB taxonomy): domain Bacteria; phylum Bacillota; class Clostridia; order Christensenellales; family Aristaeellaceae; genus Aristaeella. The sequence goes on from JBGUHQ010000055.1 coordinate 132,932, forward strand.
TTGAGCTGTTTGAGAATCTCTTTCAGCACGCGCTGCTGGTCATCATCGTCAAAAATCGTAAAGGACCGGCTGTATCCGATCTTCTCGATATCTCTTCTGAGGATCCGGGCGCAGGTGGAATGGAAGGTGCTGATCCAGGCTTCTTCCGCTTTTTCCTCGCCGATCAGCTGCTGTACGCGGGTCTTCATCTCCTTCGCCGCCTTGTTCGTAAAGGTCAGCGCCAGGATGTTCCAGGCCGGTACGCCGTGATCGATCAGGTTTGCTACCCTGTAGGTCAGCGCCCTTGTTTTGCCGCTGCCGGCACCGGCAAGGATCAGAACGGGTCCTTCCAGCGTCTCAGCGGCGCGCCGCTGTTCGGGATTCAATGCTGTCAGGTCCATGCTTATTTCTCTTCTCCCATCGCTTCAAGCACGCGGCGGTATCCGTCCGCGCCGTAGGTCAGCGAACGGTTCACGCGGGAAATGGTGGCGCTGGAGGCCCCGGTTTCGTCCGCGATTTTCTGGTAGGTCTCTTTTTTGTCAAGCAGATACGCCACTTCCAGCCGCTGGCTGATGCTCTTGATCTCCGGGATGGTGCACAGATCCTCAAAGAAGCGGTAAGCGTCTTCTTCGTTCTTCAGCGTCAGGATCGCTTTCATCAGCAGGTCGGTCTGGCTGTTCCTGATTTTCGGCTCAAACATAACGTCACTTCCCGTATAATTTCACACTTTAGCGTGCGAATATATGATACCATAAATCAGGGTGAAAAAATATGTATTTAATGTTACGTTTTTCCTACAGGGGCCCGTGCATGGTTACATTTCACGCCAAAAGTTACATGGCTGTGTCTATAATGGTTACATTTTGGATTTTTCATGTCACCGGTCCAATTGTCCTCTTGACACTCCCCTGAAACTCTTCTAAACTGAATCAATCCAATGTATTGAAAGGTGGGGTTCCGATGGCGTTTGTCGAAGAAAATTTCGGGATTAATGTGTTCAATGATTCCGTCATGCGCCAGCGTCTTCCGAAGGAGACCTACAAAACCCTCCATAAAACGATTGACGAGGGCCGCCGCCTGGATCCCCAGGTCGCCAGCGTCGTGGCAAACGCCATGAAAGACTGGGCCGTTGAGCGTGGGGCAACCCATTATACCCATTGGTTCCAGCCACTGAATTCCGTGACTGCTGAAAAGCATGACGCGTTCATCACCCCCGTGGACGGCGGACGTGTGATCCAGGAATTCTCCGGCAAGGAGCTGGTCCGCGGCGAAGCGGACGCTTCCTCCCTGCCCAGCGGCGGCCTGCGTTCCACCTTTGAGGCCCGCGGCTACACCGCCTGGGATCCGACCTCCTATGCTTTTATCAAGGAGCACGTACTCTGCATTCCCACCGCTTACTGCTCTTACGGCGGCGAAGCCCTGGATAAAAAGACGCCTCTGCTGCGCTCCATGGAAGCCCTGAATAAGCAGGCGGTCCGCATCCTGAAGCTCTTCGGCCGGCTGGACGCCACCCGCGTCATGCCCACCGTTGGACCGGAGCAGGAGTATTTCCTCATCGAGAAAGAACTGTACGACAAGCGCAGCGACCTGATCTTTGCCGGCCGCACGCTCTTCGGCGCCCCCGCCCCCAAGGGACAGGAACTGGGCGATCATTTTTTCGGCACGATCAAAACACGCGTCCAGGCCTTCATGACCGAGCTGAATGAAGAGCTCTGGAAGGTCGGCGTCCTGGCCAAGACCGAGCATAACGAAACCGCTCCGGCCCAGCACGAGATGGCGCCCATCCATTCCATCGTCAACGTGGCCTGCGACCATAACCAGCTGACCATGGAGATCATGAAGAAGGTGGCCCGCCGCCACGGTCTCCACTGCCTCCTGTCTGAGAAACCCTTTGCCGGCGTCAACGGCAGCGGCAAGCACAACAACTGGTCCATGTCCACCAATACCGGCTATAACCTGCTGGAGCCCGGTGACAGCCCTCATGAAAGCGCCCAGTTCCTGCTCTTCCTGACCTCGGTCATCAAGGCCGTGGATGATTACCAGGATCTGCTCCGCGCTTCCGTCGCGTCCGCCGGCAACGATCACCGCCTCGGCGGCTGCGAAGCGCCACCCGCCATCATCAGTATCTTCCTCGGCGACGAGCTGACCGAGATTCTGGAAGCCCTGGAAGCAGGTTCCATCTACAACGGCCGCGAAAAGACCGATATGACCATCGGCGTCCATATGCTGCCGAAGTTCCCGAAGGATACCACCGACCGGAACCGGACCTCTCCTTTCGCCTTCACCGGCAACAAGTTTGAGTTCCGCTCCCTGGGCTCCTCCGATTCCATTTCCGACGCCAATGTGGTGCTGAACACCATCGTGGCGGAAAGCCTGCGCCAGTTTGCCGACGAACTGGAAAACGCCGCTGACTTCCGTTCCGCCCTGCATGACCTGATCGTCCGGACCATCCACGATCATAAGCGGGTCATCTTCAACGGCAACAACTATACTGACGAGTGGGTGAAGGAAGCGGAAAAGCGCGGCCTGGCCCGGCTGGATTCCGCCGTGGACGCCCTGCCCTGCTATACCGCCGAAAAGAACATCCGACTCTTCGAGACCCACAAGGTGCTTTCCGAGTCCGAGCTCCGTTCCCGCCGTGATATCGGCCTGGACTCCTATGCCAAGATCATCGCCATCGAGGCCAACACCATGATCATGATGGCACGCCGCCAGATCCTGCCCGCGGTCCTGCACTTCACCGGCGATATGGCCGCCGCTTCCCGCAGCATCCGGGAGATCGGCGCGGAATGTGCCAGCGGCCCGGAACTGGTTTCCACCCTCAGCGCCACCGTGGATCAGCTCAGCAGCGACCTGCTCCGCCTCGAAACCGTGATCCGGGAACGCCCCGCCGGGGACGATCCCCTGGCGGACGCCCGCTATATGCACGATACGGTGCTGCCCGCCATGGCGGATCTCCGGAAGTCGGCCGACACCCTGGAAACCCTTACCGACCGGAGCTACTGGCCCTTCCCGACCTACGACGAACTCCTCTTCAGCATCTGATTTTCATAAAGCACAAACCCGCTTCGGGCTCATTCCCCGAAGCGGGTTTCTTAATCCATCCGTTTTAACAAATCATAATGATGAATTGTAAATTATGAATTGTTGTTATCTGATCTTCTCAAAATCAAATAACAGCACCCATCCTTCCGGATCCTTGACGATCTGGCGCGTGTCGATCGGTGCGCCCATGTCCACCGCCAGCGCCGCTTTCATCCGCCCGTCCGTCATATATTCTAGGAAAGCCTTCAGTTCCTTTCCTTCCCGGGCCATGGGCTGGTGGGAACAGACCACCGTCCGGATCTCCGTTCCGTCTGCCTCCAGCGCGCGGATCAGCGTCTTCATATTTACCCGCCATCCCGGAGCGTCCATGGAGGTCGGGAACCACATCCAGGTGCACGGATTCCAATCGTCTCCGGTCAGCAGCAGCCCCAGCGCCGGCACAAAGATCACGATGCTTCCCGGTGTGTGGCCCGGCACAAGGATTACGGAGATTTTCAGGCCGCCCAGATCCTCTTCCAGGCTGTCAAAGGGGCCTGTTTTTCCGTCAAAACGGATCGCCTCCGGCAGGCTGATCGGCGCATTCAGGAAATCCGCCTGAACCGGAACGCCCTGGCCTTCCGCCTGCGCTATGACCTTCCTGCGCTGGCCCTCGCCGCTCCGCTCCCGGAATTCGTCCATGTCCGCTTCGGCCAGCCAGGTCTGCCCGAACCACCGGGCGCCCAGTATATGATCGTGATGCCCGTGGGACAGATAGACCTTCACCGGTTTGTCCGTCAGCGTTTTCACATATGCCTGCACGTCCTCCGTTCCGTATCCGGTATCAAACAGGACGGCGCCTTGCTCTCCCTCGATCAGCGTAAAGCATACGCCCATGGCGTCCTGAATGTGTTTCACGCCCGGGGCGATTTCAGTAAAACGAAACATGTTTCCTCCTGAAAAAAGGGACAGCCGCTTATGCAGCTGTCCCCTGTGTGATTTTTCTTATCCCTTGTAGCCGATCTCGTCCGCCAGCTTCTTCTCGATGACGACGGTGGCGTCCCGGTGCAGCCGCATGAAGGTGCAGGGGCATTTCGGGTCGATCTTGTCTTCGATCAGCAGCTTGGTGGCCGCTTCCTGCTTGTTTCCGCTGATGATCATGATCAGACGCTTTGCCCGCATGATGTTGCCCATGCCCATGGTCACGGCGTGGGTCGGCACGTCTTCCTTGCTCGCGAAGAACCGCTTGTTGGCTTCGATGGTGGAATCGTCCAGCGTTTCCTCATGGGCACCGTCATACAGGGTCTCACCGGGCTCGTTGAAGCCCAGGTGTCCGTCGGGGCCCACACCCAGCACCTGGATCTCGATCTCGGTCTTGTCCAGGATATCGTTAAACTCCTTCAGGTTCGCGGCCACGTCGCCGGTTCCCTTGGCGACATACGTGTTCGCCTTGTCGATGTTGATGTGGTCGAACAGGTTGTCGTTCATGAAGTAGCGGTAGCTCTGGTCATGGGTGCCGTCCAGGCCCACATATTCGTCCAGGTTAACGCTGTGAATCTTGCTGAAGTCCAGGCCCTCTTCCTTGCAGCGGCGGGCCAGTTCCTTATACATGCCCACGGGGCTGGAACCGGTGGCGAGACCCAGCGTGCATTCCGGGTTCTCCCGCACGATCTTCTCAATGATGTCCGCTGCCTTGCGGGCGCCGTCTTCGTAGTCCTTCGCGATGATTACTTTCATGATAATATCCCCCTTGATATTATGATGATTAATCTATTCATAATTATGAATTATGAATTGTGAATTATGAATTATAAAAAGATCGTCAGTTCTTTTTCACAATTGTCCCGTTGTCCTTCCAGATGCTCTTCTCCGGAATCGTGCCCCGCACGCAGGAGGTCGGATAGACGTTGGAATCCCGCCCGATGACCGTACCGGGATTAAGCACGCTGTTGCAGCCCACTTCGACGCGGTCGCCGAGCATCGCGCCGATCTTTTTCCGGCCCGTCTCGATCTTCTCGTCTCCGCATTTCACCGTCACCAGCAACTTGTCGCTTTTGACGTTGGAGGTGATGGATCCGGCGCCCATGTGGCTCTTGTAACCCAGGATGCTGTCGCCTACATAATTGTAATGCGGCACTTGCACGTTGTCAAAGAGAATCACGTTCTTCAGCTCGGTGCTGTTGCCCACCACGCAGTGGTCGCCCACCAGCGCGCTGCCGCGGACGAAGGCGCCGGGGCGCACTTCGGTCTCATGGCCGATGATCGCCGGCGCGCCGATATAGTTGTTCGGATAGATCTTCGCGTCCTTGGCAATCCAGACGTTCTCGCTGATTTCGTCGTATTCATCCTTCGGCAGGGTCTTGCCCAGCTCGATGATGAAATCCTTGATCTTGTCCAGCGCTTCCCAGGGATATTCGGTGTTCTCCAGGATCGGAGCCGCTTTGGTGTGGCTCAGGTCAAACAGGTCTTTTGTCTTCAGCATTACTTTTTCACCTCAATCAGATGTCCGCTTTCCTTCATCGCGTTGATGATGTAATCGACATATTTCTCGCAGTCTTCCTGGCTGGTGGCTTCGCTCATGACGCGGAGCACCGGTTCGGTGCCGCTCTTGCGCAGTAGCACGCGACCCGTGTCGCCCAGCTCTTCGGTGCAGTGGTTCACGGCGTCCATGACCTTCTGCTCGGCCAGGGTGCCGTCCTTGTCGTCCACAACCACGTTCTTCAGCACCTGGGGATACATCTTGCAGCCTTCCGCCAGTACGGACAGCGGCAGCTGGGTGTCGATCATGACTTCCATCAGCATGATGGCCGTGATCATGCCGTCGCCGGTGCGGGCATGCTTGCGGAAGATGATGTGACCGCTCTGCTCGCCGCCGATCAGGTGGTTGTAGGCCTTCATGTTTTCATACACGTAGCGGTCGCCCACGGCGGTCTTTTCATAGTTGATGCCGGCGGCGTCCAGCGCCTTGTACAGGCCGAAGTTGCTCATGATCGTGGTGACCACAGTGTTGCTCGGCAGCTGTCCCTTGCCCTTGAGATACTTGGCGCAGATATACATGATCTTGTCGCCGTTCACTTCGTTGCCGTTCTCGTCCACGGCCAGGCAGCGGTCCGCGTCTCCGTCAAAGGCGAAACCGACGTCCAGCTTGTTCTCCTTGACATATTCCTTCAGGGACTCAATGTGCGTGCTGCCGCAGCCTTTGTTGATGTTCAGTCCGTCGGGCTTGTCGTGAATGATGTAGGTCTTCGCGCCCAGGGCGTTGAACACGGCGGGGCCGATCATCCAGCTGCTGCCGTTGGAGCAGTCCAGCGCGACCTTGTGGTCGTCAAAGGGGCGGGTGGCCAGGTTGGTCAGGTAGCCGATGTAGCGGTTGCGGCCGGTGTAGAAGTCCACCGTGCAGCCGATGCGGTCTTCAGCGGCGAAGGGAATTTCATCTGTCTTTCCGTCGATGTAGTCTTCAATGGCGTCCTGGAGCTCGTCATCCATCTTTTCGCCCTTGCCGTTCATCAGCTTGATGCCGTTGTCGTAGAAGGCGTTGTGGCTGGCGGAGATCATCACGCCGCAGTCGAAATTCTCCGTCCGCGTGATATAACTGACGCAGGGCGTAGTTGTCACGTGAAGCAGATAAGCGTCGGCGCCGGAGGACGTAATGCCGGCGGCCAGCGCGCTTTCATACATATAAGAAGAACGGCGGGTATCCTTGCCGATCACAATCCGGGCCTTGTCGTCCAGGTGTTTTTTGCTGTAATACCAGCCGATATACCGTCCGGTCTTGAATGCGTGTTCAGCCGTCAGCACAACGCCGGCTTTGCCGCGGAAACCGTCTGTTCCGAAGTATCTGCCCATGATATACCTCCTTGATATTCTTTCTTAATCACATTTCAGGGCAGTCTTTTCCCTGAAAACCAAATGTATTATAACGTCTTATTTTTCGCTTGTCAATACAAGATATTGTATTCATTTTTGCCTCTTCCCTGAATATGTATACAAGTCCGCTTCCCGCCTTCCGTTTGACATTGCCGGAGGGGATGTGTAGAATAATTCTATCATTATATTGTATGCAAAACCTTGTTTTATGAAAGGGTATGGTCCCATGAGAAAAGGATTGGCCGGCGTTATCATCTCCCTGCTCGCGGTTCTCGCGGTTGCCTTCGCGATCCTGTATATCAACGCCACAGGCAGCGGATCGGATCAGCTGAAGTCTCTGCGCGCCGTCGTGGATGAGCGGGATCAGCAGCTTCTGGCCCTGCGCACGGAACTGTCCGACCGGGACAGCCTGATCACCTCTCTGAACGAACAGGCTGAGGAGCAGGCGTCCCAGATCGAAACGCTTACCGCCGAATCCGCGTACAATGCGGAGAAAGCAGCTGATCTGGAAAAGGACGTAGCTTCCAGGGATGAGCAGATCACCGCGCTGAACACGTCTGTCCAGGAAAAAGACGAGCGGATCACCGCCCTGGAATCAGACGTCAAAACGAAAGATGAAACAATCGCTGCCATGGAAACGGACGCCGGGACCCAGGCTGAAAAGATCACGTCCCTGGAAGCTGAAGCGAAACAGAAAGATGAAAAGATCAAAACCCTCGAAACGTCCGTTTCAGACCAGGCCGACCAGATTGCCGCCATGGAAGCCGACGCGGAGGACAAAGCCGCTCTGATCGACGCCCTCACCGCCTCCGGCGCGGAAAAGGATGAGCAGATCGCTTCCCTCTCCGCTTCCGTGACCGAATTCGATAAAACCGTCAATGAACTGACAGCTGATAAAGAAGAAGCGTATAAACAGGTAAGCGCCCTGACCGCGGACGTGGAGAGCCGTGATGCGGATATCGCCCGCCTGCAGGAACAGGTTACCGAACAGACGGCGCAGATTGAAACGCTGACCGCCGCCGCGAATCCGGAACCGGAATCCGAGACCGCGCCTGATACAGAGACTGCTCCCGAATCGGAAACCGCTCAGGCGGAATCCGGAACGGAAGTCAATCCGGATCATGCAGCGTCAGAAGAAACCGCCGCCGAACCTGTTGATAAGAACGCTGAGCTTGAAGCCCTCACCGCCGAACTGTCCAATAAGGACGGACAGATCGAAGCCCTGAAGGCCGATATCATTAAACGTGCCGGTGAGAACGGTACGCTGACCTCTGATCTGGCGGAAAAGGAAGAGGAACTGTCCTCGCTCCGTGCCAGGGTCGAAACGCTTGAGGCGAATGCGGAAGCTTTTACTGCCCGCACCCGTCAGATGAAGGAATGGTTCATCGATCTGCTCGACGCTGCCGGGCAGGACGAAAATCAGCCCTCCCTCAAGAACCGCGGCGTCGCCCTGAAGATAAAGATCCGCGGGAACGACAGCCCGAACGTGCGCAAGCAGCCTTCCACCTCCGGCAAAGTGATCGGTCACGCTGCCCTTTCCGCGGAATATGAGGTCCTGGATATCTCACCCGGCGCCTGGTTCCTGATCCGCCTGGAAAACGGAAACACCGGCTGGGTCAGCTCAAAGGTCGGGACCCTCTCCGATCTGCAGTTTGACTTCGAGGACGTACCCGAACCCGAAGCCCCAACCGGAACCCCTGCCGTTACCGAACCCGATTCCCGGGAAGCGGTGGATCCCGATGAAGGCGACGGTTAATCCCCACAAATATAAAGGAGTATAAAAAGCATGAAAAAGATCATCCTCATTCTGTTGG
>JBGUHQ010000056.1:0-65889 GCA_045112195.1 Christensenellales bacterium
CACCCGGCTGTTGACGCAGCCCAGGTCCTCGGCGATGATCCGGATATCCGGCACTTCCTCTTCCAGGCGGCGGAAGAGGGCTTTTCCGGGTCCGATGACCCATTTGCCCTTTTTCGCGTTCGGGCTGCCGTATTTCACGGAGTAATAGTTCGCGAAGCCGATGAAGTGGTCGATCCGGATCATGTCATAGAGCGCCGACATGCCTTTCATCCGCTCCACCCACCAGTCAAACTTCCGGCAGAAGCGCAGGTAGGTCCAGCGGTACAGGGGATTGCCCCAGAGCTGGCCGTCCTCGCTGAAGTAGTCCGGCGGAACGCCGGCCACCCGCTTCGGGATCAGGTTTTTGTCCAGCTGGAAGATCTCCGGATGCGTCCAGGTATCGGCGGAATCCTCGGCCACATAGATCGGCATGTCACCGAAGAGCAGCAGGGACCGCTCGTTGCAGTATTTCTTCAGGGCGAACCACTGGCGGCGGAACAGGTACTGGCAGAAGATGTGGTAGTCGATCTCGTCCGCCAGCTCCTCCTGATACTTTTTCACCGCTTCCGGTTTCCGGAAACGGATGTCCGCATCCGGCCACTTCGTCCACATCACGCCGCCGAAGCGGTTCTTGACGGCCGTGAACAGGGCAAAATCGTTTACCCAGGAGTTATCCCGGATGAATTCGCCGATCTGACCGGTCAGCCGTTTCCGGGACTGGCTGTAGCAGCGGCGAAGCAGTTCTTCCTTGTTCTTCCGGACCGCTTCGTAATCCACCTTTTCCGGATCCGCCGGCGTGAACTCCTCGCTGTCCTCATAGGTCAGGAGTCCTTCATCCCGCAGCGCGGCGCAGGAGATCAGCAGGGGATTGCCCGCGAAGACCGAGGAGGACTGGTACGGGCTTTCACCGTAACCGGTGGGCCCGACGGGCAGCACCTGCCAGATCCGCATGCCGGAAGCCTGCAGGAAATCGGCGAAGGCGTACGCTTCCGGCCCCAGGGAGCCGATGCCGCCCGGAGAGGGCAGGGAGGAGATATGCATCAATATGCCGCTTGTACGCATGGCATCATGTTTCCTTTCTGTTTTATGCGCGCGTGCACTGCGCCACGGATTCTCTCCTGCGGAAGGAGGCCTCCACCAGAATATGCCGCGGAGCGGCGTCCTTCTCCATCATGTCCAGCAACAGGTTTACGCTGCGGCGGGCGATTTCTTCCACGGGCTGCTCCACGGTGGTCAGCCTCGGCAGGGTGAATCGGCCGATATCCACGCCGTCAAAACCGACCACGCTGACGTCTCCGGGAACGGAGGTGCCCAGGTCCCGCAGCGCGCGGATAGCGCCGACGGCAACGGTATCGCTCATGGCGAACAGGGCGGTGGCGTCGGGCCGCTCAACGAAGAAAGCGCGGGCGGTATCGTAACCGGCCTCAAAGGAGAACCTGGTTTCCCGGAACAGGGTTTTGTCGTAGGACAGGCCCCGGTCGGCAAAGGCGTCGCAGAACCCCTGGAACCGCATGGCCAGGGAATCCCCGGCGACGGGATTGGAACCGAAGACCGCGATCTTCCGGTGACCGCTGTTCAACAGCTCCTCAGCCACCAGCCGGCCCATGCTCCGGTCGTCCACCGCGACGGAAGACGCCCGCGGAAGGGAAGCAGATTCAGCGTTCACGGTGGTGAACACCATCGGCACGTCCAGGCTGCGGATCGCCTCCACCCGTTCATCCAGCAGGCTGCCGACGAAGATCAGGCCTTTGACGTGGTTCTGCCGGGTCATCCGGATGGCGGCCTGGAATTCGTCCGCCCGCTCGTCGATATATTCGGTCACGAAGTTGTCCGGCACATTATACGCACGATCAAGGATTGCTTCGGCCAGGGAACTGAGGAAGGGATTGGACCGGCCGCGGATCACCACGCCGATCACCTCGTTGCCCTGTTTCAGGCCCCGCGCGTTGGTGTTGCCGACGAAATGGCAGTCCCGGATAATCTGCTCCACCTTTTCCCGGGTGGCGTTATTGACGTCCGGCCGGTGGTTCAGCACGCGGCTGACCGTCGTGACGGACACGCCGGCCATGGCGGCGATATCTTTGATTGTATATACTTTCATGACGGGATACCCCCTTCGAATCCTTCAGTCTGGCATGTTCCGGAAACGATAACGGTAACGTTTTCAGCGGTAGATTATCACAAGCGGAGCGTTTCGTCAATCCCTGCGGATTTTTTTCTTTCATATTGATTTTTAGTGATGAATCCTCTATAATAAAACATGGTATTTATCGGAGGTGAGCAAATGATAAAGCGGATCTTCGCGATCCTGCTTGCGTTGTGCGTGATGTTCAGCGCCGTCCTTTGCTGCGCCGACGAGTTCGCGGACGACTGGGACGAGCTAGACAACCTCGACGACGAGGACGATTCCGGCATGGAGGAGTTCGACGAGGAAGAAGACAAGGTCGACTTCCGCACCATGAGCTACGGAATCAAGACAGACCGCTATCACGGTTTCGGATATAAGCTCAACGACGACGGCACCGGCCTGGTCCTGACCTGCTACGAAGGGTACGAGGAAGACGTGGGCGGCAACGTGGTCTTCCCGGCGGAGATCGAAGGGGTTCCCGTTGTTGAGATCTGCATCGGCATGTGCGACAGCAATCCGCTACTTGTAAACATCGAAATTCCCGGCTCCATCACGACCATCGGCAACACCGCCTTCAGCCATTGCGACAACCTGAAGAGCGTCAAGATCGGCGAGGGAACGCTCAGTATCGGCACCTGCGCTTTCGGAGCCTGTTTTGAGCTGGAAACGATCGAATTGCCCGATTCGCTGACCTCGGTGGGTCCTGTCGCCTTCGGCAACGACCAGAAACTCAAGGAAATTGTTTTCGGCAACAATCTGACAGATATCGGCAGACAGGCCTTCTACGGCTGCAGCGCCCTTACCCGGGTTGTTATTCCCGGCGGCGACAAGATGGAGATCAGCGAAGACACCTTTGAAGGGGTTTCGGAAGACTGTTCCATCGAATACTGATCAGGCATATGTCAAAACCCCCGGACGGCTGTCCGGGGGGGTTGTTTTTGTTCGCGGGTTACTGGATGATCATCCGGCCGCAGGTTTCGCATTCCACGAGGCTGCCGCTTTTGATCCTGGACAGGATCGCGGAGGGAAGGGACGTGTTGCAGCCGGAGCACTGGCCGTAGGCCAGGCGGGCGACCGGGGGAGAGATGTGCTTTTTGATCGTCTCGTATTCCTCCAGCAGCTTCGGATCAACCTGGTCCATCAGCTCTTTGGCTTTGGCGCGCTGGGCTTCCAGCTCGCCCTTTTTGCTCTTGGACTCTTCTTCGTAATCGGCCTTCAGCTGGTCGAAGGTCTTTTTCGCGTTGGCCGCTTCGACGCGGACGCTGCGGGAAAGCTTGTCGTTCGCTTCGGTCTCTTTCACAATGCGGCTGATCTCCGCCTCATACTGGCGGATGGTATCGCGACAGCGGCTGACTTCGGCCAGCAGGGATTTGATTTCCTCAGCGGTCTGGGGCGGGTTGGCCTCGTACCGGCTCTGCAGGGCCTGCAGCTGCTCGCGGGAACGTTCGACGGCCTGGGCGATGATATCCTTGCGGTCCACCATGGCGCCGACGTCTTCTTCAATCTGCTTATACTGCTTCTGGCGGTCCAGGATAAAGTCACGGGCTTTCTCGAGCTTCTGCCTGGTGGGGGAGCGCTTGATCGCCGCGGCGATGGCGTCCGCTTTCATGTCTTCTTCCTGGTATGCCCATAAGGCTTCAAACTTTTCCATAAAGGAGCCTCCTTCTGACAGGTTCACCGCCTGTCACGGTTGCCGGGGAAAGGAATAGGCGGATACACCCGACACATAAATCCGCAGGTTACATTCTACTTGATTGAGCTGCTTTTGTAAAGCGAAAGCAAGGGCCCGGATCCCCGGTTCCTCCGTGGCGAAGTGGCCGCACTCGAAGCCGACAATGCCGCGGTCCGCCATGGCCAGGGCCAGATGATGCTTGATCTCGCCGCTGATAAACGCGTCGCAGCCTGTTTCGGCCGCCCGCTCCCACATGGGGCTGCCGCCGCCGCTGGAAAGGCCGACCTTGCGGATTTCCGCGTTCCCGGGGCCCATGACCCGCACGTCCGTGCGCAGGAGTTCCTTCAGTCTGTCCGCGTACGCCCAGGCGGTGAGCGGCTCGGTCAGCACCCCGCAGCGGAAGTAATCGCTGCCGGAAATTTCCGTCAGGCCGCAGCGCTCCGCCAGGGTGTCGTTGACGCCGCCGGGCGCCTGGTCCAGGTTCGTGTGGGCGGCGATCAGGCTGATGTTCTCCCGGATCAGGCGGCGGATCAGCCGGCCTTCATAATCCGCGTCCGTCAGGGCGCTCAGGGGGCTGAACATCAGCGGGTGATGGGTAACGATCAGCTGCGCGCCCAGGGAAACGGCCTCGTCGATTACTTTTTCGGTCACGTCCAGCGCGAACAGGGCGGCGGTGACCTCCTGGGAAGGAGAACCCACCAGGAAGCCGGAGTTGTCGTCCTCGGACTGGGTCTCAAAGGGAGCAAAGCGGTCGATCAGGTCAAAGATCTGCTGTACGGTCATTGGAAGGCTCCTTTCAAATCAATTCACAATTCACAATTCATAATTCATAATTATTTATGGTCGATATGTTCATTATAAAAGTCAATATCGTTACGGACCTGTGTGATGAGCGATTCATCCGGACTATCCGCAGAAAGCAGGCCCCGGAGCTTGTCGGCCAGAACGTCCCGGCGGCGGGTCAGGTAGGGGATCAGCTGATCCGAGGCGGACATAAACAGCGGCCCGCCCAGCCGGATCTCCCGGGGAGTCAGTTGCTTTTTCCCCGGGCGAGCCCGGAGCACCAGGTAATACCGGCCGGCGCAGAAGCAGGGTTCCTCCCGGTCCGGATAATAGCCGATGAGGTTTAACGCCTCGCGGATCAGCGGCAGGTCCGAATGGGCGGACAGGATCAGCGCGGCGCCGCGGAGTTTGTCCTTGCCGGAGAGCAGGATGTCCCGGACCGTGCGGCCGCCCATGCCGGTGACGGAGATCACGCCGCAGGGCTCTTCCAGCGGCGCCAGGCCGTCGCCCAGGCGCAGGCTGACCCGGTCTGTCAGCCGGAGGCGGATTATCTCATCCCGGGCGTTGCGCAGCGCGCTTTCGCTCAAGTCCGTCAGGATCATATGCCGACAGCGGCCGCGCTGCAGGAGCGCGGCCGGTAAGTGGGCGTGGTCAGTGCCGATGTCCGCGGCCAGGTCGCAGGGATCGTAAAGATCGTAGGCCAGTGACAGCCGGGCGTCGAGCGTGATCATTCTTTGCATGGCTCAGTCGAGGTAATCGCGCAGCTTCTTGCTGCGGGAGGGATGGCGGAGTTTCCGGAGGGCTTTCGCCTCGATCTGGCGGATACGCTCACGGGTGACGTTGAACTCCTTGCCGACTTCCTCCAGGGTCCGCTGGTGGCCGTCGTCCAGGCCGAAACGCAGGCGGAGCACTTTCTCCTCGCGGGGGGTCAGGGTATCCAGCACGTCCATCAGCTGTTCCTTCATCAGGGCGAAGGAAGCGGCTTCGGCGGGGGCGGGGGCGTCCTCGTCGGGGATGAAGTCGCCCAGATGGCTGTCCTCTTCCTCGCCAATGGGGGTTTCCAGGGATACCGGCTCCTGGGCGATCTTGATGATCTCCCGGACCTTGGCCTCGGAGATGCCCATTTCCTTGGCGATCTCTTCCGGCGTGGGCTCCCGGCCGTATTCCTGCAGCAGCTGGCGGGAAATGCGGATCAGCTTGTTGATGGTCTCGACCATGTGCACCGGAATGCGGATCGTACGGGCCTGGTCCGCGATGGCGCGGGTGATGGCCTGGCGAATCCACCAGGTGGCGTAGGTGGAGAACTTGAATCCCTTGCGGTAGTCAAACTTTTCGACCGCCTTGATCAGGCCCAGGTTGCCTTCCTGGATCAGGTCGAGGAAGAGCATGCCGCGACCCACATAGCGCTTCGCGATGGAAACGACCAGGCGCAGGTTGGCTTCCGCCAGTTTCTGCTTGGCGCTTTCGTCGCCGGCTTCGAGCTGCTTGGCGATCTCAATTTCCTCTTCCGCGGTCAGCAGCGGCACCTTGCCGATCTCTTTGAGATACATACGGACCGGGTCGTCGATGCTGATGCCTTCCGGCATGCTCAGGTCGATGGGCGTATCGCCCTCCAGCCGGGCGACTTCAGCCGCCTGGTCGGCCGCCTGCTCGTCCGTCAGGGTGACCTGGCGGTCCGCGTTCTCATTGACAACAGAAACGCCGTAGGCCTCAAGGGTCTCCAGCACATGATCCAGCTGGTCCGCGTCCAGCTCCATACCGGTCACGCGGTCCATAATCTCTTTATAGGTGATCATGCCCTTGGATTTGCCGTATTCGTACAGCTCGTCCAGGCGGTTCTGCTTTGATTCGGGTGACAGCGACAATGGAATCCTCTCCTTCTGCTGCGGCGCAATGCCGGTCGGTCCCGGAAGGGAACGCCCCTTCAGGGAAATCAGGTCACTTCAGCTTTTTGAGTTTATCGGAAATCTCCGTGGCTTCCTGCAGGAGGGCGGAAAGCTGCTCCCCGGTGGCGGAGGAAATTTCCTGTGACAGTGCTTCGTATCGTCTTTCCAGTTTGGTTCGGTTGATCCGGTTGAGGCAGTCGTTCGCCATGGAAATCATTTCGTCTGTGCTGTTGGCCGTGGGCGAAAGCAACAGGCGCGTATAACGGGAACGGGACGCTTCGTCCGGGGCGAGATCCGGCAGGGACGCGGGGGAGGCCCCGCCTGCCAGTTCTCTGTATAAAGATTTCAACTCGTCATCGTCAAAATCCTTTTCTTCGATCATATCTTTCGGGATCTGGCCGGAGGCGAACAGGCTGAGCAGCAGTTCCTGGGCCTTCTGGTCTTCGGACTGGGGCGCCGCGGAAGCGTTCGGCCCGGAGACCCGCGGCTGCGGAGCGGGTTCCTTCGGTTTGGCGGCAGCCTTCCGCGCGGAAAGGTTCATCTGCTCCGCCAGCGTTTCCCGGGTAAAGCCCGTTTCCAGCGCAAGCTGGCCCAGCAGCACGTCCCGCTCCAGGGGATCCACCGCCGCGACGATTTCGGCGGCGCCGCGGGCGTAGGCCAGCCTGCCGTCCTGGGCGGACAGGTCGAACTGCTCTTTCAGCCGCCGCAGCCGATAGGCCGCGGGGGAGATGGCGGGCAGCTTGCTGAATCCTTCCGCGCCGTCCCGGCGGATAAATTCATCCGGGTCCAGGCCGTCCGGGAAATCCAGCACCCGGGCAGGTACGTTTTCCTGCTCCAGGATATCCAGACCTCTCAGGATTGCGTGCTGGCCGGCGGAGTCGCCGTCGTAGCCGAGATAGACCTGCGGGGCGTACCGCTTCAGCAGGCGGGCCTGCTCGGCGGTCAGGGCCGTGCCCAGCGTCGCGCAGACGCCTTCGACCCCGAACTGAGTCAGGCTGACCACGTCCATGTAGCCTTCCACCAGGATCACCCGGTCCAGGTGCCGCTGCTGCCGCAGCAGATTCGCGGCGAATACGCCTTTGCGCTTGTTGAACACCGGCGTATCGGAGGTGTTCATGTATTTCGGTTCCTTTTTCTCCAGCGTGCGCCCGCCGAAAGCCAGGACGTTGCCGTAGGCGTCAATGATGGGGAACATGGCGCGGCTGCGGAACATATCGTAATACCGGTCGGAACCGTCTTCCTTCTTTTTCCGGACCGTCAGCCCGGCCAGTACCAGCTCGTCCAGCGTAAAGCCCTTCTCCAGCAGGCGGTCGCTCAGGTCGCTCCACTCCTCGGAGGAAGCGCCCAGGCCGAATTTCCGGATAACCCCGTCGCTCAGGCCCCGCCTGCGCAGGTAGGCCAGGGCAGGGGCGCCCTTGGGGGTGAACAGGGTTTCATGGTAGAAGCGGGCGGCCTCTTTGTTGGCGGCCAGCAGGCGCTCCCGCTGGGTGCGGCGGCGCTCATAATCATCGTCCTTCTCCAGCTCCGGCAGCGTCATATGAGCGCGTTCGGCCAGCTGTGCCACGGCCTCGCTGAAGGTGCAGTGCTCCATCTCCATATAGAAATGGAAGACGTTGCCGCCGGCTTTGCAGCCGAAACAGTAATACAGCTGATGCTCCCCGTCCACGGAAAAGGAAGGGGTCTTCTCTCCGTGGAACGGACAGAGGCCCCAGTATTTCCGGCCTTTTTTGTTCAGCGCCACATAGCCGGATACGATCTGAACGATATCGGAACGGCTCCGGAGTTCGTCCAGCCAGGCGGCGGGGTAACGGGAAGACATAGATCAACCTTCTTTATTTATAATTCATAATTCAGAATTCATAATTAAAACGCGGGAAAAGCGGAAGGAACGAAGAGCTCCTGGAATTTGCGGGTGGCGTAGCGGTCGGTCATGCAGGAAAGGAAGTCGCAGACGCTGCGCTCGGTGCCGTCCCGGTACCCGATCATCACGAATTCCTCCGGCATCTCGCCCGGATGCTCGCAGTAGTATTCGAACAGATGGCGCAGCACATAGTCGCAGCGGGCCTCCTCCGGATCGCGCCAGCCGTCCCGGTAAACCCGGTCGAACATGAACTCGCGCAGGCCGTTCATGGCAGTCTCCACGTTTTCGCTCATGGACAGGTGGGGCTGGCCTTCGCTGCGGTACACGATATCGGTGATCATCGTGTTGATCCGCTCCCGGTGGCTGTGGCCCAGGACATGAAGGCAGTCCTCCGGCAGCTCAAAGGGTTTGAGGATGCCGGCGCGCAGCGCGTCGTCCAGGTCGTGGTTCAGGTAGGCGATCCGGTCCGCCCGGCGGACGCATTCCGCCTCGGGGGTGGCCGGTTCGGTCTTGCCGGAGTGGGAAAGGATGCCCTGGCGGACCTCTTTGGTCAGGTTCAGGCCTTCACCCTTGTTTTCAAGCACCTCCACCACGCGAAGGCTCTGCTCGTTATGGCGGAAGCCCTCGGGCAGCAGGTCGTTCAGCGTGCGTTCCCCGATGTGCCCGTAGGGCGTGTGGCCCAGGTCGTGCCCCAGGGCGATAGCTTCGGTCAGGTCCTCGTTCAGGCGGAGAGAACGGGCCAGCGTGCGGGCGACCTGGGAAACCTCCAGGGTGTGGGTCAGCCGGGTGCGGTAATGGTCCCCCTCCGGGGAGAGGAACACCTGGGTTTTGAATTTCAGGCGGCGGAAGGACTTGCAGTGGATAATGCGGTCCCGGTCCCGCTGGTATTCCGTGCGCAGGTCGCAGGGCGTTTCAGCCCGGTCCCGGCCGGCGGATTCAGCCGCGCGGGACGCCCAGGGCGCCAGCAGCGTCTTTTCCTGCTCTTCCTGCCTTTCGCGGATGGTCACCGGAAAGCCCCCTTCCTGCGCCTTGCGGCATACTGTTCAGCACACAGTATTAATACAACACAAACCGCGGAATTCCTGCCTTGACAAGGAATTTGAAACCGTTACAATGAATCTGAGTGAAATTAATAAGAAAGGACCCGGCGGGCCGGGTTATATTCACATGACATTCGAAAAAGGCGGAAAAATCAACGGTTTTACCGTAAAAGAGATCCGGGAGAGCAGTGAACTGCGCGGGCGGACGGTGCTTCTGGAGCACGACCGGACCGGCGCTGGCCTTTTCTGGGTCGATAACGGCGCGGAGAACATGGTGTTCTCCATTACCTTCCGGACGCTGCCGGAGGATTCCACCGGCGTGTTCCATATCCTGGAACACAGCGTGCTGTGCGGCAGCGAAAAGTATCCGGTGAAGGAGCCCTTTGTGGAGCTGCTCAAAAGCAGTATGAACACCTTCCTGAACGCCCTGACCTTCCAGGACATGACCATGTACCCGGTGGCCAGCCGGAACCCGAAGGACCTGCTGAACCTGACGGAGGTTTACCTGGACGCCGTCTTCGCGCCTCGGGCCATGACTGACCGGAAGATCTTTTGCCAGGAAGGCTGGCATATCGACCGGGACGAGGCAGGGGAGCCGGTGTATAAGGGCGTCGTCTTCAACGAGATGAAGGGCGCCATGAGCGACACGGATACCCTGATCGAGCGCAGGATCATGCGGCAGATGTTTCCGGATACCTGCTACGGCTTCAACAGCGGCGGCGACCCGGAAGAGATTCCGACCCTGACCTATGAGCGTTTCCGCGAAATGTACCGGAAGTGCTACCATCCGTCCAACGCACTGATCTACCTGGACGGCGCCGTGCCCATGGACCGGATGCTGCACCTGATCGCTTCCTACCTGGACCGCTTTGACCGGCTGGAAACCCTGCCGGAGTATACCTACCAGACGCCCGTCGGATCCGAGGAAACGATCCGCTACGAGCTGGGACAGGAGGAACCGGAGGAGAACCGCGGCCATCTGACCGTCGCCCGGCTGACGGGCAGTTGGAAGGACCGGACCGACAACATGGCCCGGGGCATCATCTGCGATGTGCTCACCGGCACCAACGAGGCGCCCCTGAAGCGGGCCGTGCTGGAGCGCAGCCTGGCGGAGGACCTGTCCGCCACCGTGGATGACACGACGCTCCAGAGCTGGATCACGATCCACGCGGACAATGTGACCGACGGAAAGGAGCAGGAACTGCTGGACCTGATCCGGGAAACGGGAGAAACCATCCGCCGGGAAGGCCTGGACCGCGGCGCCGTGGAGGCTTCCCTGAACCGCGCCATTTATATGCTGCGGGAGGAGGATGAGCCCCAGGGCATCGAGCGGTGCATCCGCTGCGTGGGCAACTGGGTTTACGGAGCCGATCCCACCGCCGCGCTGGAAAGCGGCCCGGCCGTGAAGGAACTGAAGGAATATCTGGAAAACGGCCGCTTTGACGAGCTGGCCGCAGACATGCTGTTGAACACCGAAAACCGTGTGATTCTGCACACCCTGCCTTCTAAGACCCTGGGCGAGGAAAAACGCCGGAAGGAAGCGGAAACGCTACGGGGGATTACCGGTGCCTGGACGGAAACCGAACAGGAAGCGAACGACCGCCTGATCGGGGAGATCGAAACCTGGCAGAATGCGCCGGACAGCCCGGAGTTCCTGAAAACCCTGCCGTGCCTGAGCAAGGAGGACGCCGACATCGAGCCGGAATGGGTCGATACAGAACTCCTGGACTGCGGCGGCGTAAAGGTAATGGCCCACCGCCTGAACTGCAACGGCGTGGTGCATCTGCGCGCCTATTTCTCCCTGACGGATTACAGCCTGGAAGAGCTGACGAAGCTGTCCCAGCTCACCGGCCTGCTGGGCCGCCTGCCCACAGCGCGGCACGACGCCTGGACCCTCCAGCAGGAAATCAAGCGCTGGACCGGTTCCGTGGGTTTCACGATCATCACCCGGGCGGATCAGGGGCAGGACGAGACCTGCGTACCCTACCTGGCCGCCTTTGTCAGCAGCCTGGAGGAAAACACGGATAAGGCGTGGGCGCTGCTGGCGGAGATCCTGACCGCCACGCGCTTTGACGAAACGGAAAAGATGGCGGAGATGTTCCGCCAGAACGACCTGGACGCCCGCCAGCGTATCCTCGGCGCCGGTCATTCCATCGGCGTCAAGAACGTCCTGAGCCACTTCAGCGCGGAAAACGCGGTGAAGAACGCCCTGGACGGCGACGTTGCCGCGGCCTATATACATAGGCTGGCCCGGGAACCCGAAAAAGAGATGCCGGAGCTGCTCCGCCTCTCAGAGCGCCTGATGAAGGAAACATTCTGCCGTGCCCGCATGATCCTGGGCGTGACCTCCTCGGACGAGGTCCTGCCGGCAAAACTGGTTTCCGCCTTCCCACAGGGAACGGCTGTGCCGGCAAACCGAGCCTATCGGACGGATTCGCCCCTGGCCGCTGGCTTCCGTATTCCGGCCCAGATCGGTTTCGCAGTCCGCGGATACCGGCTGGGGAAAATGGGCCTCAAATTTGAGGGAACCATGTGGCTGGCCACTTCCATTCTGACCCTGGGTTATCTCTGGAACAAAGTCCGGGTTCAGGGCGGCGCTTACGGCGCCGGCATCCAGGTGGACCGAAGCGGCAATCTCTTTTCCTATTCCTACCGGGATCCCACCCCGGCCCGGACCCTGGAGGCGGACGCCGGTGCGTCGGCATTCCTGCGGGACTTTGCGGAGCAGGGGGAGAACCTGGATCCGTACATTATCTCCGCCCTGAACTCGCTTAATCCGCTGCTTTCACCCCGGGACAAGGGCTCCCTGGCGGACGGCCGCTGGATGAACGGCTATACCCGGGAGGAGGCGGAACGAATCCGCCGCCAGATCCTGTACGCGAAGCCGGAGGACCTGGTCCGCTGCGGGCAGTGGCTGGACGCTTTTGCCCAGGAAGGCGCGGTCTGCGTCGTCGCACACCAGGACGCGCTGAACGCCTGCTCGGGGCTGGAAATCAAAGATCTGTAAAACGTTCCGGAAGGGGGGGAAGGTATGGATAGGCAGCAGGCCAACGAGGAAAGCAAACGCGGGAACCCGGGCAGCAGGTCCCTGCGCTGTATCTGGTATTGCGGACGGATCAACGAGGAAATCCGCAAGGCTGTGAAGCTTGGGGAGAAATCCGTGAGGATCGTTTTTCCGCCGAAACATTATGTCGTGCAGCATAAAGACGTTTTTCAGGAGATTTACCTGAACCAGGGCTTCGACGTGAGCTTTGACCCGAACTTCCAGTATATCCAGCCCTCGGAATGGTATTTCACCCTCAGCTGGGAGGACGAAGCGTAAATATCTGATATGCGCTGAGAATTTAACTTTAACCGACTAAGCCTTAGGACGGAAAATTATGATTTTCCGTCCCAAGGCATGATACGGAAATCCCGGGTAAAATATACGAAGTGCTCACTGGTTGCTGTGAATCAGTGAGCGTTTTGCTGAAAAACTGCCAGGACAGTGATTGACCGCAGACTGGGATTTCAGTTATAACCATAAGCGAAATTGATTTTTGCCAGAATAACTGAATTGAGAATTAAACGCACTCCGGCAACCAAAAATCAGCAGGAACGAGACCTGCTGAAATTGCCGGAGTACGTTTAATTGCCAGTGGACTAAACCGCCCACCCGACAAGTATGGGAAAAGTAAAACTCACAATGCCCCGAAAGAAGAACGAAGGAGCCAAACGCAATATCAGAATCAATACATTTTTCAGTGACGCAAGATAAAAATCATGTATAATAAGCATAGCTTCCCCCTCCCCAGCGGGCAATGGAACTGGAAGTATTCTGTTAGGACACAAGCGGTGGTGGAAGACTGGCGTGTTTAAGCAGAGTACCGCACACAGGACATGTAGAGATGTCGTGGCCAATCAGTTTCTGAATCAGCTGTCGAGTCGGAAGCTTTTCTTTTGGCCGGATCGGTGTGTTGGTAAGTCTCTTGCAGAGAGTTAGTTTCTTCGTTTTATTCCGATTCCCCAGCAACCCGTAATGACGGATCTTCATGAAACCTTTCGGCAGAACATGAAGCAGGAATCGTCGGATAAACTCCATCGCTGAGAGCGTCATAACCTTTTCTTTGTTCCCATCGGAATAGTCCCGCCATTTGAATGTGACCTGACTGTTCCGGACATTCAGGATCCGGTTATTGGAAATCGCTACCCGGTGGGTATACCTGCCCAGATAGTTAATCACTCCGGACGAATCCTTGAATGGCGGTTTACAGTATGTGACCCATTCCTTTTTGTAACATTGATCTACCAAGTTGAGGAATTCGCGCGGATCCTCATACTGTTCCGCGGTACCGTGGAAATCAAGATCCATTGTTTTCAACGCCGCCAGGAACTTGCCGCGGAACAAGCGGGAAAGCATTTTGACGGGAATGAAGAACTTCTTCCGGGATGATACCCATTTTCCAATCTTGTTCAGTCCGCCGCCAGGGACGATACAATGAATATGTGGATGAAAGTCAAGCCGCTGACCCCAGGTATGCAGCACCTCAATACAGCCGATTTGTGCGCCAAGGTATTTTTTGTCCCAGGCCAGTTGGGTGAGAGTTTCTGCTGCGCAAGAGAAAAGCAGCCGATACAGTTTTTCCTGATTTGACAGGAACAGCGGATTCAGGTCTGCGGGAACTGTAAACACCACATGAAAATACTGGATGTTCAGCAGATCGAAACTTTGGTTTTCAATCCACCGCTCTTTCAGTAATGTCTGGCATTTGGGGCAGTGACGATTTCGACAGGAATTGTAGGAAGGTCGTTGGTATCCACATTCCGGACATTCATCTACGTGACCGCCAAGTGCGGATGACCTGCAAAGCTTTACTGCTCGGAATGCTTTCTGTTGCTGGTAAGTCATGGCATTGTTGTTTTCATATGTATCGCCATATTTGCAAAATACATCTTGAACCTCAGGCATGCGATCCCTCCGTTCACAGGTTCATATCATCCAGAGGGCTCTTGGTGTGGTGAATGCTGGTCTCGACTATATGGAGATATCTGTCGGTGGAGGCGAAACACGCATGCCCCATAAGACGCTTCAGATAGAGAGCATCGCCGCCGGCTTCCAATATATGCGTGGCAAAACAATGTCTCAGAGTATGAACTGTACCGGGCTCAGTAATCCCCGCTTTAGACTTATACAATTTGAACAGGTATTCTATTCGTTCTTCATGGAGATGGTTCCTATTCCATCTGCTGGGGAACAGGTAGTGTTCCGGACTGACCGGTTTAAAAATCTTCCAGTACCGCCTTAGTGCTTCCAGCCCTCTTTGGGAAAGGATTGTATATCGATCCCGGTTGAATTTTCCTTGGCGAACGAAGATCCTCATTCTCTTGCTGTCAATATCCTCGACTTTCAATCTGCAGATTTCTGAAATGCGAAGGCCTGAACCGTAGATATTCATGAATATCGCCAGGTCACGCGGACTGTCGATCACGCTGAAAAAGCGCTCGACAGTTTCCTTACTCCAAACATTGGGGAGATTTAGAACCCCGCGAAGTCGCGCTGTACGCATGGGATTGACGTTCTTTCCAAGAATAACCACCAGAAAAAAACGAATGGCACTGTTCTTACTGTTGATTGTCTGGGGCTTGAGCCTACCTTCCTGAATGATATGAATGAGATAGTTACGGAAATCCTCTTCATCCAGATCCTCATAAGGTTTATTCGCCCAGTCAAGGAATGTTGTAATCCCTGCTTTGTAGGTACCGATGCTTTTCTGGCTGTACCCCCTGAGCTTGAATTCAGTTTCCAGCTTCTCCCAGATTTCTTCCTTGGTCATGTGAAAAACTCCTTTATACTTTATTCCGCAAGCGCGGTATTTCAAGTATAAAGGAGTTCGTGTATAATGTGAGCAGCTCGGAAGCCTTAGTCAGAGTAACTTTGATCAGTTGGAAAACGAGCTACCGCCGAAGGCGGTTTAGTTCACTTTAAAGTTTCTTAACCATTAGGACCCAACAGAGAGGAGATATATTTCATGCGCGTTATGTTGACATCCTGCGGGCTTGAAACAGAACAGATCAAGGAGCATTTCCTGCAAATGCTCGGGAAAGAACCTGCTGATACAAAAGCCCTTTTCATTCCAACTGCTGCAAATAACGCAGACGCGATCGAAGTGTTGCCGAAATGCATGAACGATCTTCTGAAATGCGGTATACCGAAAGATAATATCAGCGTATCAGATCTCCGGACCGGAGCGGATGGCCTTTGTGAAAAACGGTTCCTACTACGACGTGGATCAGGGCGTGGACCCGGACCATATTATTGACAAATACGCACACTTCTACGACCGTGAGGCGCTGACGGAATTCATACACGAGCTCTACTGATCCTGTATGTTTCTGCCGGCGGAAACGTGAAAAAGGCCTCCTTCACATGAAGGAGGCTTTTTATATGACCTGTCCGGAGGTTATTCCAGCGTGAAGGTCATGCGGACCGGGTTATGATCGCTGCAGGTGAAGCCGAAGTCCATGGTTTCAACGGCGTCCGCGGTTACATTGGCGGAGACGATGAAGCCGTCGATCAGGTAGAACTGGAAGCTCTCCAGGCTGTCGCCGGCCAGCGGCCGGTCCAGGGAGCGGCAGGTGGGCGCTGAGTTGTCCATCAGCAGGGAGAAATCGCTGCCGAAATCTTCGGCGTTGATGATGCCGGGCTGCCAGGTGGTCTTGTAGACGGGATAGGCGCTCTGGTCCACGTTGGAGAAACGCTGGTTGAAATCACCGCCGGCAATCACGTAATTGCCCTTCGAGTATTCCTCCTGCATGAAGGTGACCAGCTGCCGGGTCTGGGCCTCTTTGCCTTCGCCACTGTCATAGGCTTCCAGGTGCAGGTTGACCAGCACCAGTTCCTTGTCTGTGCCTTTCACCGGATAGCGGCTGACCAGCAGGCAGCGTTTGAGGTTGACCAGCCGGACGGGCCAGGAGAAGGGTACCGGCAGGGAAATCCGTTCCGCGATCCGCGGCTGGGCGGCGCTGAGGGTATACAGGCCGCCTTCCACATGGCCGATGGGCGGGATCGGATAGGGGATATACAGGGCGTTGAAGTTGTAGGCGAAGGCCTCGGCCGCGCCGGGCTTTACGTCCCGCAGGATTGCGCGCTCGTCGATGCCGTAGCTGCGGGAGGAGTTGATGTCCACTTCCTGCAGGATGATGAAATCCGAGCTGAGGGCCTGGAGTTTTTCCCTGATGCCGTCCAGGTTGCTTGTCACGCGCTCCTTATCCGCCGTATAGACAGAGGTGCCGCCGTCCATAAAGAATTCAGCGTTGTCGCCCAGGGCGCCGTAGCCGCAGTTCCAGTTGACAATTGTCAGCGGTTTGCCGGTTTCCAGCACCGCTTCGGCCTGCTGCTCGGGAATCACCGTTTCGACGTCCGCGGGCCGGTATTCGGCGATGGTGAACACAACCAGCGCCACGGCCACCACCAGGACCAGGACGCCCAGGATCCATCCGAGGATTTTCAGGATTGTTTTCAGGATCTTCATACGCACACCTCCGGTTTTTTACGCTCTCATTTTCTCAATATGGTACACATAATCCAGTGATTTCAGCGCTTCGATGATCTCGTTGTGGGTCTTGTATTTCTTCAGCATCTCGTTGGAAACGGAGATGGAAACGGAATAGACGGAAAGGCCGCTGCCGACGTAGGCCGGGTTCTGCTCGATCTCGTCGATCCGCAGGCCGAGGCGGCGGATTACCGTCACGAAATCCTGCAGGCAGACGCTGCTGGTCAGCTCCAGGTGGATTTCAAAGTGGTTGGACCGGTTGTTGAACGCCATCTCCAGCGCCGGGAACCAGAACAGGATGCACAGCATGGCGGCATAGGCGGCCAGCGCCACGGTGTAGAACCCCAGCCCCAGCGCGATGCCGATCATGGTCGAGATCCACAGGCCCACCGCCGTGGTCAGCCCCTTGATCTGGTTTCGGGAGGAATAGAACATGGAGTGGACCGCGATGATCGACGCGCCGATCACCACGCAGGCGGACAGCAGGAAGATGCCCCGCCGGTCCGACGCGGCGAAGATGCAGCTGTCCAGGATCGCGGCCAGCGTGCCGGTCAGGAAGGCCAGCATAAAGGTGCGCAGGCCGGCGGAATGCCTCTTGTTGGAGCGCTCCCAGCCGATGACCGCGCCCAGCGCCAGGGAGACGAAGATACGCAGCAGCACCGTGCCGGGGGTTACGCCCTCAAAAAGCCCGAGCCAGTCCGCGATCGGGTCCTTGGCGGCGAAGAAAACGGATACAGATTCCATAATGACACCTCCGTCAGGAATAATGAATCAAAAGAGGCCGCGGCGGCCGCCGGGACGGCGGGGCCGGATATTGCGGGCCTGCGTCTGCTCCCGGTAATACTCTTCGGCGGCCTCGGTAAAGGCGCGTTCGTTCTCGTTTTCCGTATGGGCGGGCAGGTCGGCCTGGATTTTCTGGATTCGCTCGATGAGCAGTTCCAGCTCAGACTTCTTTTCGCCGTTTTCGGTTTCTTCCGGCACGGGAGCCATCTGCTCCAGCTTGTCGGAGTAGGATCCGGACAGCCACAGGGACAGCTTGGCCGCGCCGGGACCGATCAGCTCATACAGGACGCTGGAGGAGAGGATAATGGTTTCCAGCGCGTGGCCGCTTTCCCCGCCCAGCTCCCGGGCGCCCAGGGCGGCCAGGCCGATGGCGACGCCCGCCTGGGGAATCAGGGCCAGGCCCAGGTTGTTCCGGACCTTCGGGGCCTTGCCGGCCAGCTTGCAGCCGGTCCAGGCGCCGGCATACTTGCCCAGGATGCGGACGAAGAAATACACCACGCCGATGACCAGCAGCGGCACGGCGCCGATGCTTCCGGAGTTGCCGGTCAGGGCGCCCAGGTCGAAGGACAGGCCGCTGCGGAAGAAGAAAAGCAGCAGGATCGGCGGGCTGAAATAGTTCAGCTGGCGGAACATCCGCTCGTCCTCGGTGGTGTTGATATACACCATGCCCATGGCCATGCAGCCCAGCAGCGGCGAAACGTCCACCACCGCGCAGATCCCGCAGTAGGAGAACAGGATGGCGATGGCGATAATCAGGCGGTTGTCCGTGGAGCGCTTCGGGCCGACCAGGGCCTTGAGCAGCAGACCGAAACCGCAGCCGACGGCCAGCAGAAGCAGGTTTTTGCCCAGGGGGATCAGCACGGCGGCCACCTGGAAACCGGTATCGGAGAAGAAGGCTTTCGCCACGGAGATGGCGATGGAATAGAGCACCAGGCCCACCACGTCGTCCAGGGCCACGACCTGCAGCAGGGTTTCGACGAAGTCGCCCTTCGCGCCGGTCTGGCGGATGGTCATGATCGTCGAGGCCGGGGCGGTGGCGGTGGCCAGCGCGCCCAGTACCACGGAGAAGGCAAAGCTCAGGCCCAGCACCAGGTGGCACACCAGGAAAACCAGGAACGCGGCGCCGCAGGATTCCAGCACCGTGATCGTGATCACCTTGCCGCCGTTCCGTTTCAGCGCAGAGAGGCGGAAGAACTCGCCGGTGCTGAAGGCGATGAAGGCCAGCGCGATATCCGGCAGGAAGGAGGTGCCCTCCACCACGGTCTGGGGGATCAGGTTCAGCACGAAGGGGCCGCAGAGGATGCCGCCGGCAATGTAGGCCGTGACGTTGGGCAGGCGCAGCTTCTTGGTCACGCGGGTCATCAGGAAGCCGGCGGCCAGCATCAGCGCGATGGAGATGATCGTGACCGGCACACCGGAACTGCCGCTGTTCAGCCAATTCATCCAGCCAGGCACGGGAACACCTCCTTCAGATAATTCATAATTCAGAATTCATAATTCATAATTAAATATGGTCATATCAGTCGTAGATGGTACGGCCGTGGGCGTCCGGGACGCCGCTGAGGCGGTGGAAGAATGTATTGATGATGTCGCACCATTCTTTGGCGTTGTACAGCTGCCGGTCCATCCGGGCGCGGATCACGCCGGCGTCCGGTTCCGGGAAGGGCAGGGCCGTTATCGCTTCAGCCAGGTTCCGGGCCTTTTCCAGCCCCTCGAAGTGGTCGTCATAGATCCGCTGGATCAGCGTCCGGCCGTCTTTCATCCGGAAATCGTAGGGCAGGCGGTGGAAGAACAGCAGATACAGGTCCGGGCAGGACGCCGGGTCCTCGTACTTTTTCCGGATGGACTCCGGATACTGGTCCAGGTAGCCGGTGCCCGCGCTTGTCCGGTCGATGCCCACGGCGTTCCGGTCCGCCTTGTGGTAGGTGCCCCACAGATCGTATTCGTAGCCGGAGGGATTCGGTCCGTAGTGGTCGTGTGGCGTGATCATCCAGCCGATGCCCAGGGGCGCGGTATACAGTTCGTAGATCCGGCGGGAGGAAAGCAGCAAAGAGACCAGGGCCTGTTCCTGTTCCGGCCGGAAGGCGTAGGTCAGCCTTGCCCAGCGGGCCACAGCCTTTTCCGCGTCCGTTTCCGGGTCCCAAGCCAGCAGGCCGTAGGTATACAGGTTCACCGCGGCCAGGGGATGGCCGGTGTAGTTTTCGTCATTTCCCAGGTTGGACACCGCGGCAATGGACATAATGTTGTCCGCCGGCAGTTCCTCAAAGAGCTCCTTCCACATCGGGATCATCGTGTAAAGATCGATCTGGTGGCCCGTGTATTCCTGGGCAAGCTGCAGTTCCATGGCCAGGTTCGTCTGTTTCATACCCAGCAGCAGGGGACTGAGGGGCTCGCGCACCTGGAAATCGAAGGGGCCGTGCTTGACCTGCAGAATCACGTTGTCCGCGAAGGAACCGTCCAGGAACGCGTAATGTTCCCAGGCCGCCTTCGGCCGGTCGGTCTTCGTGTCGCGCCAGTCCTGGCGGCAGTTATACACGAAGCAGCGCCAGATGACATACCCGCCGTAGGGCTTCAGCGCCTCGGCCAGCATGTTCGCGCCGTCCGCGTGGTTCCGCCCATAGGTGAAGGGGCCCGGGCGGCCTTCGCTGTCGGCCTTGACCAGGAAGCCGGCCAGGTCCGGCACCGCGGTGTATACGCGGGCGGCGGTTTCCTTCCACCAGTTCCGCACGCCGGGATCCAGGGGATCCGCGGTGGGAACGCCGTGGCGCATGGGCTGGGAGAAGTCGATGCTGACCATCAGCCGGACGCCGAAGGGGCGGAAAGTGTCCGCCAGGTCGGCCAGCTCCGGCAGGAAGTCCTCCAGCAGGCGCTGGGCCGGTTCGTGTACGTTTACGTTGTTGACACACAGCACATTCAGTCCGCAGGAGGCCAGCAGCCGGCCCAGGGTCCGCATGCGCCGCGGGTCGTAAGCGAAGTGTCCGTTTTCAAAATACAAGCTCCGCCCGGCATAGCCCCGTTCGATATCTCCGGCCATGTTGTCCCAGCAGTTGACCATCCGCAGGCCGTATTTCGGCGCGGTGGAAACCGCCGCGGTTTCTTCGCCGCAAAGCCGGTCCAGGATCAGCCGGTAGGCGCCGTAGAGCAGGCCGGCCGGTCCGCCGGCGATATTGAAGGAGCCGTCTGCCGCCGGTTCAATCCGGTAGCCGTCGCCCAGGGCGGGATCCTCCCGCAGCGCGGCGGTGACGCCGGCGCTGTTCAGCTCATACCGGGCCAGCTCTGCCGGGGTTCTGACGTCCGCCGGGACGTCTTCAGACAAACGGTTCAGCCAGAGATTCATGTTTTTACACCTCTCAGATAATGATGGAACAAAACACCGGGGACCATTCATAATTATGAATTATGAATTATGAATTAGTGTTCAAACTGGGCATGGTACAGATTCGCGTAGGCGCCGCCCGCGGCCAGCAGGGATTCGTGGGTACCCTGTTCGACAACGTCGCCGTCCCGCATGACCAGGATCAGGTCCGCGTTGCGGATGGTGGATAGCCGGTGGGCCACGATGAAGGAGGTTCGCCCTTCTGTCATGGCGGCAAAGGCTTTCTGGATCCGCTGCTCCGTGCGCACGTCGATGGAGGAGGTGGCCTCGTCCAGGATCAGCACGGGCGGCAGGCGGAGCATCACCCGGGTGATGCACAGCAGCTGCTTCTGCCCCTGGGACAGGGAGCCGCCGTTCTCTGCGACGGGCGTATCGTAGCCCTGGGGCAGGCGGCGGATAAAGCTGTGGGCGTGGGACGCCTTCGCGGCGGCGATGATCTCTTCCTCCGAAGCGTCCGGCCGGCCGAAGGTGATGATCTCCCGCACCGTGCCGGCAGGCAGCCAGGTATCCTGCAGCACCATGCCGATGTTCCGCCGCAGGGCGGAGCGCCGGATGGACCGGGTTTCGTTCCCGTCCAGGCGGATCTCGCCGCCGTCCGCGTCGTAGAAGCGCATCAACAGGTTGATCAGCGTGGTCTTGCCGCAGCCCGTCGGGCCGACGATGGCGACCCGCTGCCCGGAGGATATCTTCAGGTTCAGGTCCGTGATCAGGGGCCGGGCGGGGTCGTAGGAGAACTTCACGTGGGACAGGTCGAACCGCCCTTCGGTATGGTCGGGTTCCAGCGCGTTTTCGGGATCCGGGGTCACCGGCTCCGCGTCGATCAGCTCAAAGATCCGGGCGGCGCAGGCCAGCGCGTTCTGCAGCTCGGTGACCACGCCGGAGATTTCGTTGAAGGGCTTGGTGTACTGGTTGGCGTAACTCAGGAAGCTGGTCAGCCCGCCGATGGTCAGCGCGCCGCCGCCCAGGATCGTCAGGGCGCCGGTCAGCGCCACCGCGGCGTAGACCAGGGAATTGACGAAGCGGGTGGACGGGTTGACCAGGGAGGAGAAGAAGGTCGCCTGCAGGGAGCAGGATTCAAGCCGGCCGTTGATTTCGTCGAACTGTTCCAGCGTCGCGTCCTGCCGGCCGAAGGCCTGGATCAGTTTCTGCCCGGCGGCGGCCTCGTCGATCAGGGCGGTCTGTTCGCCCCGGGTTTCGGACTGGAGGCGGAACATCTTATAGGTTTTCCGGGCGATAAACCGGGCCACCAGCAGGGAAACCGGCGTCAGCACGACCACCACCAGGGTGATCAGCGGGCTGAGGGTCAGCATGAAGGCCAGTGTGCCGAGGATTGTCATCACGCCGGAGAACAGCTGGGTAAAGCCCATCAGCAGGCCGTCGGCAAAGGTATCCACGTCCGTGATCATCCGGGAAACCAGGTCTCCGGAAGGATGCGCGTCCAGGTATTTCAGCGGCAGGCGCTGGATCTGCCTGAAGGCGTCCCGGCGGATATCCTCCACCGCCCGGAAGGTCAGGCGGTTGTTCAGCGCGCCGGTGAGCCACTGCAGCAGCGCTGAAACGGAGACGCACAGGCCGATCTTCAGCAGCAGGTCCGCCAGGCGGGTGAAGTCCACCTGTCCCGGCCCGACGGCGCAGTCGATGCCCCGGCCCACCAGGATCGGGATCAGCAGGGTCAGCGCCACGGTAATGAGATTCAGCAGCAGGGAAAGGAGCACCAGCGGAATCCGGGGCTGCAGGTAGGAAAGGACCAGGCGGAGAGCGCTTCTGTTCATGCGCGCGCACCTCCTTCCGCAGCCGCAGGCTGTTCCTGCTGGGCTTCGCAGATCTCGCGGTATACGCCGCAGGAGGCGAGCAGTTCCTCATGGGTGCCCTGTCCGGCGCAGACGCCGTCGTCCAGGACCAGGATCCGGTCGGCGTACCGCACGGAAGCGACACGCTGGGAAACGATGAAGGTGACCGGTTTGAACGGCAGCGCGCGCAGGGCTTTGCGCAGGGCGGCGTCCGTGGCGTAGTCCAGGGCCGAGGCGCTGTCGTCCAGGATCAGCACCGCCGGTTTGCGGACCAGGGCCCGGGCGATGGTCAGGCGCTGGCGCTGCCCGCCGGAGAAGTTCCTTCCGCCCTGTTCCACGGGCTCGTCCAGGCCCAGTTCCTTTTTGTCGACGATATCGGTGCCCTGGGCGGCGGCCAGGGCTTCGCGCAGGTCGTCGTCGGAAGCCTCCGGATTACCCCAGAGCAGGTTGGAGCGGATGGTTCCCCGGAACAGGGAGGCGTTCTGCGGCACGGTGCCGATGGCGCTCCGCAGGGAAGCCAGCGTGTAGTCCCGCACGTCACGGCCGCCAAGCTTCACCGTGCCCTCGGACGCGTCGTAAAAGCGGGGAATCAGGTTGACCAGCGTGGTTTTGCCGCTGCCGGTGCCGCCGATGACGCCCACGGTTTCCCCGGGGCGGGCCGTGAAGGAGATATGCTCCAGGCTCGGGTCGCCGGAGGCGCTGTAGCGGACGGAAACGTCCTCAAAGGCGATTTCCCCGGGTGTTTCGGGCAGGGGCAGCACACCGTCCTCCTGGGAGGGGGAGACGGACAGGATGTCGCTGATCCGCCGGGCGCAGGCGCCGGATTTCGTCAGCGTAACGATCAGGTTGGCGAGCTTGACCAGTTCCACCAGGATCTGGCTCATATAGTTGTACAGGGCGATCAGCTGGCCCTGGGTCAGGGTGCCGCCGTCGACCCGGATGGCGCCGGTATGGATCAGCAGGATCACCGCCGCGTTCAGCACCAGGAAGGTGAGGGGATTCATCAGCGCGGTCAGGCGGCCCGTTTTCAGCTGCATCCCGGTCAGCAGGCTGTTCAGCCGGCCGAAGCGGGATATCTGGTTCTCCTCCTGCACGAAGGCACGGATCACGCGGACGCCGGAAAGGTTTTCCCGTGTGGCGGCCGTCACGCCGTCCAGGTTTCCCCGGACTTTTTTCTGCATCGGCATGGCGCCGAGCAGGATTCCGAAGACGATCATGAACAGCAGGGCGATCACGCCAAGGAAGATCAGGACGCTGCGCGCGTCGATGGTCCAGGCCATGATCATCGCGCCGAAAACCACGAAGGGGGAGCGCAGCAGCAGGCGGAGGCCCAGGTTGATGCCGGTCTGCACCTGGTTGACGTCCCCGGTCAGGCGGGTGATCAGCGTGGAGGAGCCCAGCCGGTCCAGGTCGGTCCAGGACAGGGACTGGATATGCCGGAACAGCGTATGCCGCAGCCGGGAGGAAAACCCGATGGCGGCCTTGGCGGCGAAGTACTGGGCGGTCACGGAAGCGGCCAGGCCGAGCACCGCCATCAGCACCAGCAGTAGCCCGCACCGGATGACCACCGGCTGGGCATGCAGGCGCAGACCTTCGTCCACCAGCCTGGCGATGATCAGCGGCACAGTCAGCTCAAACAGCGCTTCCAGCAGCTTGAAAGCCGGCCCGAGGACGCATTCCTTCCGGTAGGCTTTCAGCGGACTCCAGAACCTCTTCACAGGCGGCTCCCTTCATATTTTCATCTCTGAAATCATATTATACATCCGAATCATCCGTTTGAACACCCTGTTTCCCGGAATGAGGCTTTTTGACAGACAATCCGGACAAAAACCGGCAGGCTTCAGCGCCTGCCGGTTTCGCGGGATTCCGAATCTCAGACCCATTCCCTGTTCATCCGAATGTACACGACCTTCATGATCTGGGCGAAGACGGTATAAACCACCATCAGGCCCGCCATCCAGGCCAGGAAGATAAGGGGCATCACCGGCATGCTGAACAGCAGCGCGATCCCGGTGAAGCCAATCAGCAGCGTCACCAGGCAGACCAGCAGCGTGGAAAGCGTCAGCTGCTTCGAGGCCCGGTCCTGGATGAAGGGGATCTTCGGCGTGCGGATGGTATGGATGACCATGGTCTGGGAGATCACGCCGAACATGAACCAGCCGCACTGGAAGAAGCCGGCTTTGTCGACGGTATTGAATTTGAACACGAACCAGAGCACCAGGAAGCACAGCACGTCCAGCACGGTGCTCAGCAGGCCGAAGATGATCATGAACTTCTTGATGCCCGGAATGTCCCAGCGCTTCGGCTTTTCGATGTAGACGTCCTCCACGTGGTCGAAGGGCATGCCCAGCTGGGCAAAGTCGTTCAGCAGGTTCTGCACCAGGATGTGGATCGGCAGCATCGGCAGGAAGGGAAGGAAGATGCTGGCGATCAGCACGGAGAACATGTTGCCGAAGTTGCCGCTGACGGTCATCTTGAGATACTTGGACATGTTCGCGAAGGTGCGGCGGCCTTCGATCACGCCCTCTTCCAGCACCTGCAGGTCCTTCTCCAGCAGGATGATGTCCGCCACTTCCTTGGCGATGTCCACCGCCGTGTCCACGGAGATGCCCACGTCGGACTGCTTCAGCGGCAGGCTGTCGTTGATGCCGTCGCCCATATATCCGACGATGTGGCCGTTGGACTGGAAGGCTTTGACCACCCGCTGTTTCTGGTAGGGGGAGAGCTTGGAGAAGATATGGCATTTCTCGCAGGCTTCCTTCAGCTGGTCGTCGTCCATTTCTTCCACCTTTGCGCCGGTCAGCGTGTAGGAGGCATCGATGCCCAGGCGGCCACAGATGGCCACGGCCACGCCCTCGTTATCACCGGTCAGGACGACCGTGCGCACGCCGTTTTTCTGCAGGGCGGTGATAGCTGCGCCGGCGGAGGGCTTCGGCGGGTCGAGGAAGCCGATGAAGCCGATCAGCACCATGGCGCTCTCATCCTGCACGCCGAAGGTTTCCACGCCGTGCACGTCGTTCTTCTGCGCCACGGCGATCACGCGGATGCCTTCCGCGTTGTTCTCGTCCGCGATCTTCTGGGCGCCTTCAATCAGCTCCGGTGTAATGGGCTTTACCTCGCCGTCGATTTCAATAAAGGAGCAGATGGAGAGCATCTCCTCCACGGCGCCTTTGGTGATCAGCTGGCGCTTGCCTTCCTTATCGCGCAGCACCACGCTCATCCGGCGCCGGCTGAAGTCGAAGGGAATCTCGTCCTCCCGGGTGTAGGCTTCCTTGAGCCAGGACAGGTCCTCCTTTTCCGCCCGGCTGATGATGGCCAGGTCCATCAGGTTTTTCAGGCCGGTCTGGAAATAGCTGTTCAGGAACCCGTGGCGCAGGATCCGGATGTCCTCCCGGCCCAGCACGTCCATGTATTTCTCCAGTACGATCTCGTCCTGGGTCAGGGTGCCGGTTTTGTCCGTGCAGAACACGTCCATTTCACCGAAGGTCTGGATGGAGCTCAGGCGCTTGACGATGGTCTGCTTCCGGGACATGTTCACCGCGCCCTTGGCCAGGGAGGAGGTCATGATCACCGGGAGCATTTCCGGCATGATGCCTACGGCGATGGTGATGCCGAACATCAGGGATTCCAGCCAGTTGCCCTTGGTGATGAAATTGGCGATGAAGATCACCGGCACCATGACCACCATGAAGCTGATCAGCAGGCGGCTGATGGAGCTCAGGTTTTCCTCAAAGCTGCTCTTGTCCTTATAGGTATTCAGGCTCTTCGCCATGCTGCCGAAGTAGGTCTGGTTCCCGGTGGCCAGGATGACGCCCTTCGCGCTGCCGGAAACGATGTTGCTGCCCATGAAGCCGATGTTATCGATATCCGTCAGGGTGTCGCCCTCCGGATCCGGGCCGGCGAATTTCTCCACGGGATTGCTCTCGCCGGTCAGCTGGGACTGGTCGATGAACAGGTCCTTGGATTCAATGAAGCGGACGTCGCCGGGGATCATGTCCCCGGAAGCCAGCTTGACGATATCGCCGGGCACCGCTTCGTCGATGTCGATCTCCATGACGCTTCCGTTGCGGATGACGTCGATCTTGTTGGCGATCATCTTCTGCAGCTTCTGGGCGGCGTTGTTTGATTTTTCGGACTGCACGAAGGAGATCACGCCCGAGATGATAATGATCAGCACCAGCATGATGAAGGTGGCGGGATTCGGCTTGTCGGACAGGATCACGTCCGTAAAGAGCGTAACGGCGGCCACGATCATCAGCACGATGTTGAAGGGATTGATCAGCGCGTCCTTCACGCGGCTGAGCAGGCTGTTCTCGCTGCTGACGTCGATGATGTTCCGGCCGTATTCCTCCAGCCGTTCGGCGGCCTCCACCTGGTTCAGGCCCTCCGGGTCGGTCTGATACTTTTCATACAGCTGTTCGTCTGTCAGGCGGCTGATCTCGATCAGCGCGCGTTCGGTTTCCCGGGACCGGTTTTCGTTTTTGTTTTCCGCCATCGGTCATATCTCCCTTGTATCAGTAAAAAACATATATCAGTTGCTTTCCGCGGTGAGGTTCCGGATCTGTTCCCAGCTGAAGCAGCGGGTGTAATGCCCGTCCGGGAAGGCGCATTGCCGGTTCCAGGGCCGGTCGAAGACCAGCACCCGCAGGTCCGGCAGGTGGCTGAAGAACGGGAACGCCTTCGGCGAATCCTCCACGGCGAAGTCGAATTTCATCCGGTAAAAATCTTCGGGCGAGAGGCTGAAGTCGCTGTTTTTGATAAAACTGTCCCGGCCGTATTTGTTGAAACAGTACAGCGGCACCTTCTCCAGCCCGTGGCGGTCCAGCCACTCGCGGGAGGCTTCGTAGGCGCTGAAGGGCCGGCCGGTAATGACCGACACCCTGTGGCCGCATTCCATCCATTCGTTCAGGACGGAGGAGGCCCCCGGCGTCTCCTCATACGACAGCAGTTCCTCCGGCTGATGCCCCCGGATCATGAACCGCTCAAACTGCTCTTCGTCCAGGCCGAAGGTCTTGTTCAGCTCAAAGAAGCGGAAGTCCTCATAGGTCACGCGGGAGCCGAACATCTCGGCCGCCAGGACTGTGAACGCCCTGGCCGTCTCGCAGAGGCAGTCGTCAAAATCCACATAAAAATTCATATCTTTACCGTCACACCCATCCGTCTTATGTCTGTTCCGGGACTGTTTCCGCAGCCTTCGCGACGACCTGCGCCAGGGCGCTGATGTCCATGTTGCCGCCGGAAACCACCGCCATCATCTTCAGGCCTGTGTCGATCCGGTTGTACAGGCAGGCGGCGACGGGCGTGGCACCAGCTCCTTCCGCCAGCAGCTTGGTTCCCGGCGGAGCAGGCGATCACGCCCTTCGATGCCTCTTCGGCGGTCAGGCTGCTCAGCTTGTTATACGCGCCGCGGATCTTGAAGGAGCCGGTTTCCTGCAGGTTTTCCGCTTTCAGGAACAGGGTACCGCCCTGCCGGCCGAAGGGCAGCACCGGTGTCTGCCGCGCGACGCCGCGCA
Source organism: Christensenellales bacterium (assembly GCA_045112195.1). GTDB lineage: Bacteria > Bacillota > Clostridia > Christensenellales > Aristaeellaceae > Aristaeella. The sequence goes on from JBGUHQ010000056.1 coordinate 28,344, forward strand.
GCGTAACCGCGGCTTCCAGGATCATCTCCGGGGTCGGATACATCTTCATCAAACCTTCTCCTTCGGTGCCTGGCCGGTGATCTTTTAACCGGATCATTATATCACGGCAGTGGATGAAAACGCCATACCGGACGGGATGAAACACCGGCGTTTCCGGATGAAAAAAGAGGTATTGCCCAAACAGGACAAAACGGTTATAATATACTTTGAAAATTGTAACAGAAGATTGAGCGGGAAAGCAAGGACGCCGGGGCCAAGACCCCTTCCTTGTGTATTTCGTGTTTCAGGGAAACGACATGAGAAAAGCATTCGCGGCAGTCATCCTGATACTCACGGCCATGCTGTGCGTCTGTATTTACTTTGCCCGCAAATCCAAAAAGCCCATCGGGAAGAACGTGGCCGGACTGGTCTGTTCCCTGATCCTGCCGATGATCGGCAACCTGCTGATAATTGTCGCGATGCATCATCTTACGGCGAATATCGGTTCCTATATGTATTTCATCGGCATGGACCTGATCATGTTTTTCCTGACCCGGTTCACGATCCGGTACTGCGAGATCCCGCCGCATAAATCGCTACTGTATTTCATTTATCTCATGCTGCTTGTCGACGCGGTTCAGCTGATGCTGAATCCGGTTTTCGGCCATGCCTTCGATCATGAACTCATCGTTTTTGACAACAGCGTCTATTTCCGCCTGGAGCCCCATTGGGGCCAGATGTTCCACCGGGTCGTCATATACGGCGTGCTGGCTGTCCTGCTGTACCGCTTTACGGTGATGACCATCCGCTCCCCCCTGGTGGACAAGGAACGCTACCTGGTGATCCTGCTGGCCATGGTTGTCACAGCTGCCTGGCAGACCTTCTATATTTTCTCCCGCACGCCCATCGACCGGTCCGTGATCGGCTTCGGCGTGTTCGGCCTGCTGGTGTTCTATTTCGCCATCTACTATAAACCCGTGCGGCTGCTGAACCGGATGATGGCCGGCATCGTCGGGGAGATGCCGGAAGCGCTGTTCTTCTTTGACCAGACCGGCAAATGCATCTGGGCCAACGAGCCCGGCGTGAAGATGACCGGCGTGCAGCCCGGCGAGTTCGCCGCGGCGAAGGGAATCCTGGAAGAGCGCTTCGGCGGCCTGGAGACGGAGGAGGAGTTTACTCGCCGCCATACCGAAGGAACCGGGGAGAACGCGAAGTATTACGTGCTTCAGCGGCGGCCTGTGCCGGACCGCAGCAGCCTGATCGCCGGATCCTTCCTGAGCGTCCGGGACGACACGGAGGACCAGCGCAGGCATGCCCGCGAGCGGTATATGGCTACCCATGACCAACTGACCGGCCTGTACAACCGGGACTACCTGTATGAGCAGATTGCGCGGAAGGTGCACGAAAACCCGGAAAGGCGCTGGCTGATCATCTTCCACAATATCAAGAATTTCAAAATCGTGAACGAGGTTTTCGGCACCGAGTTCGGAGACCTTGTGCTGCAGCGCGTCGCGGTGTGGATTTCCGGGGATATGTCGAAGGATACCCTGTACGGCCGGCTGGGAGGGGATACCTTCGGCGTGTGCATTCCCGCGGACGAATTCGACCAGAAACTGGTCGAAAACGCCCTCACCGGTGCCGTTATTCAGCAGGGATCCATCAAATATTCACCCGTCATCCATATGGGCATCTTTGAGATCACGGATCCGGAAATGGAAGTTTCCGTCATGTTCGACCGGGCACGCCTCGCCCTGGCCGCGATTCAGGACAGCTTCACAAAGCACGTCGCCTGGTATGACGATGAGATCCGCACCGGCGTGATCCGGCGGCAGATGCTGTCCGGCCAGCTGAAGGACGCCATCTCGAAGGGGCAGATCATCCCGTACCTGCAGCCGATCGAGGACCGCAAGGGCTGCATCGTCGGCGCGGAGGCGCTGGTTCGCTGGAACCATCCGGACTTGGGTTTCCTGGCCCCGGCCATGTTTGTGCCCGTGTTTGAGGACAACGGCATGATCGCCGAGATGGACCGCTGCATGTGGCGCAGCGCCTGCGAAATCCTGAAGGGATGGCAGCAGGACCATCCGGACCTGTTCATCTCCGTCAACATCTCCCCGAAGGATTTCTACTATATGGACGTGGCCGCCGAAATCAAGGCGCTTGTTGAAGAATTCAGCCTGCCGCCGGAAAAACTGCGGCTGGAGATTACCGAAACCGTCATGATGAATGACGAGGAAAACCACCTGGCTTTGATCAACGACCTGCGGAACGCCGGTTTCCTCGTGGAGATGGACGACTTCGGCAGCGGCTATTCCTCCCTGAACATGCTCAAGGATATGCCGATGGACGTGCTGAAGATCGATATGAAGTTCCTCAGCCACAGTTCTGAGGAAATAAAGACCCGCCGGATCCTGCTGGGTATCATCGACCTGGCCGCGGATCTCGGTTTCGTCAGCGTCATCGAGGGCGTGGAAACGGAGGATCAGTACACCCTGCTGTCCAATATGGGCTGCCGCCTCTTCCAGGGTTATTACATCGCGAAACCCATGTCCGTCGACGCCTTTGAGGACTTCCTGAAAGAACACGGGCAGGGATAAAAAACAGCAAAAAATCCCGGAGGCCGGCTCACCGGCCTCCGGTATCTTTATGCGTTCAGCCCGCGGAGAGAACGTCGGCGGGAAGCCATACGCGGTATGTCTCTCTGTCTTCTCCCGGATATTCAAAGCAGCACCAGCCGTTCTCCTCCTTCACGACGCATCCGGCGGTGCCGGCAGCCGGCGTCAGTTTCGGCGGCATGTGCTTGTAGTTGGTTCCGGGCCCGTAATAGGCCGTTCCGTCCTGCGCGACGGTCGCGTTGTAAAGGAAACCGGCCCGGTCGTCCGGAACGCGGGAAATCGCGATATCGATCCGCTTCAGGCCGGTATAGCAGCGGACCAGCATGCCGTTGTACTCAAATTCGATTTCCAGCCACCAGATGGTGCCGTCGTTCGCCCGGGAAAGCACCCGGACGACCTCACCGCCTTCATCGAAGTAATCGGCCAGCCCGCTGAACCCGGTGCTCGGGCCGGAACGGGTTGAAAGGCGCTGATTGGTTCGGGCGTAGAGCGGTACGGTGAAATCCGTTACGATGTCGGTGCAGGCCTCCTTCCGGATCCACATGGCCGGCCTGACCGCGTTGTCGTTTGATTTCAGGTAGTTGACGCCCCGCTTGCCGGTGGGAGAATAGAGGGCGCCGGCTCCGCCGACCCAGGCAATCCGTTTTTTGGCGGTGTCGGTCCGGACCAGCCAGGAGCTGCCGCCGGTTTCTTCGTTCACGAAGGCCCCGGGTTTTTTCTCTTTCAGGGCCCGCGGCGTGGCATAGCAGAGATAGGGCTCCCGGAGGTAGCGGGTGATCTGGTCGGAATCCAGCAGGAAGAACCGGTCCTCCGATCCGCTGACGGTGGTAACGGCCACCTGGGAAAGCTCCTCCTCGCTGAAATTGCCGGCGAAAGCGGTGTTCAGCCAGGCGCGGACGTCCGTGTCGCCCCAGGCAGTCTGATCATTGCTGTGATGGTATGCCATCGTATAAAGGCCCATTTCGGAAACGGCGAGCACAAGCCCGGCCGCGTCGTCCGTGTCCAGCACGCGCCAAACGATGGGGTCAGGCCCGTTCACGGTGAACAGGTCCTGTTCATAACGGCCGAAGCGGAACCGGTCACCCGGCTGTACGCCGTCAGCCAGCGCGGGGCAGGAAAGCAGGGAAACCAGCAGCGCCATAACGGCAGCAATGGCAAGGATACGCTTTTTCATATGCGGTTCACCTCTTTTGTTGATAATCATATGGTAAACAATTCCAGTTGACCTGTCAATCGTGACGTTCCGGCCGTTATACAGCTGATGAAGCCGGGCGCGTTGTATTTTCAATGTTTCTGATGGCATGAAGAATTGACAGGCCAAAAAACCACATTGTATACTTTTCCGCAAGAGACAAGGGCGTCTTCGGGCTTTTTGCTCGAAGGCGCTTTCCTGTTTATGAGAGGCGGGTTGTATATGAAGAAGATTTCCGGACTCACAGGCATCCTGCTCGGCAGCCTGGCGCTGTCGGCGACGGCCGCGGCGGAAGAAGCCGGCGGCGGGTTCATTGACGGTGTGGCGAAGGTCAACAACGCGGTGAACGGCGTGGTATGGGGCGTTCCCGCCCTGGCGCTGCTCGCTTTCGTCGGCATCCTCATGACCGTGCTGACCAAGGTCTTCCAGGTGACTCACTTCGGCCACTGGATGAAGAAGACAATCGGCGCGGTGTTCCGTGACAAGCAGGTTACTTCCCATACCAAGGACAAGAGCATCTCCCAGTTCCAGAGCCTGTGCACGGCGCTGGCCGCCACGGTCGGCACCGGCAACATCGTCGGCGTTTCCGGCGCCATCCTGATGGGCGGCCCCGGCGCTGTGTTCTGGATGTGGGTCATGGCCTTCCTGGGTATGATGACCAACTATTCCGAAAACGTGCTGGGCATCTTCTACCGCCGCAAGAACTCCAAGGGCGAGTGGTCCGGAGGCGCCATGTACTACCTGCGTGACGGCCTGGGTTCCAAAAAGGGCTGCAAGGTCCTCGGCCTGGTGCTGGCCGGCCTGTTCTCCTTCTTCTGCTTTGTTGCTTCCTTCGGCATCGGCAACATGACGCAGGTTAACGCGATCTCCGGCAACATGCTCAACGTGTTCGGAATCCCCACCTGGGTGACCGGCCTGGTGATCATGATCCTTGTAGGCCTGGTGGTCGTGGGCGGCCTGAAGCGCATCGCCGCCGTGACTGAAAAGATCGTGCCCTTCATGGTCATCCTGTATATGATCGGCACCATCACGATCTTTATTCTCCACATTGACAAGTTCGGTGCGGTATTCTCCTCCATCTTTCAGGGCGCCTTCGGCGCGAAGGCGGCGACCGGCGGCGTGGTCGGCTACGGCATCAAGCTCGCCATTGAATGGGGCATGAAGCGCGGCGTCTTCTCCAACGAGGCCGGCCTCGGTTCCTCCGTTATGGTCCATTCCAACTCCAACGTCAAGGAGCCGGTCAAGCAGGGCATGTGGGGCATCTTTGAGGTGTTCGCGGACACCATCGTGGTCTGCACGCTGACCGCCTTTGCGATCCTGTCTTCCGGTCTGATTGACCTGAACACCGGCGCACTGACGGAGGCGTTCAGTTCCCTGACCAAGAATGACCTGGTTGCCACTGTTTTCGCCCAGAAGTTCGGCGCCATCGGTTCCGGCTTCATTGCAGTGTCAATCATGCTGTTTGCTTTCTCCACAGTCTTGGGCTGGAGCCATTACGGCACGAAGGCCTGCGAATACCTGCTGGGCGAGAAATACACCATCATCTACCGTGTTCTGTTTGTGATTGCTGTGTTCGGCGGCGCCACCATGGGCGACAACCTGGCCTGGGACCTGGCCGATACCTTCAACGGCCTGATGATGATCCCCAACCTGATCGGCGTCATCGTCCTGTCCGGCACGGTGGCGAAGATCACGAAAAACTATATCGACCGCCATATGCGCAACCTGAACGTGGAGCCCATGTATTCCGCCTTCCCGGATGTGCAGCATGAGGAAGAGATCGCCCCGCCCACGGACGAAGACGACTGATCCTGCCTGATTTTCCGTTCCCCCGGCGAAATGCCGGGGGGATTTTTTCATAGCCGGAAGGGGTGTGAAAGGGTGGACAAAACAGGCCGGATGGGAGTAAAATCACCCCGTGGCCGGATCCTTTTTTCTGATCCGGCGGAAGGAGTACCCGCCTTGAAAAAGCTGTTAACCGCCTGCCTTGTGATCCTGCTCGCCTGCGTGCTTTCCTGCGCCCTGGCGGACGAGGCGAAGGAGATTAGCGAGGGAATCACCTATGAGTCCAACGCCAAGTCCGATGAGTTCGCGAACATGTGGGACGACGACTTCAGCACCTATTTCCCGCTGAAGGACAAAAAGGGCTATCTGGAGGTGCATTCAGAGGAACCGGTTTACGGGATCTATCTCATGCAGTTTGAGAAGAACGTGGTTCCTCTCAGCTATGACCTGCAGGTCAAAGGCTCCGGCGGCGAATGGGAAACCGTCGCCCAGGGCGGGGAATACCTGGTCCACTGGCATCCGCTGGAAGAGGGCGTCACCGAGTTCCGTATCGCCGGCACCAGCGCGGAGCGCATCCGCATTTCGGAGCTGCGCCTCTACGGGGAAGGCGAAAAGCCCGCTGAGCTTCAGGACTGGCAGACGATTGACAAATGCGACCTGATGCTTCTCTCCGGCCATCCGGACGACGAGACCCTCTGGTTCGCGGGCCTGCTGCCCACCTACGCCGGGGAACGGAAGCTGCGGGTGCAGGTGGCCGTCATGGTGCCCACCGGCGGCATGCGCAAGCTGGAACTGCTCCACGCGATCTGGCACAGCGGCGTCACCGCCTATCCGGAGTTCATCGGCTTTGTGGATAACAACGGCAAGACCGTTGAAGGACAGTATGCCAAGTGGCGGGGCAAAAACCGGGTCCTGGGCCTGGTGACGGAGGTCATCCGGAAGCATCAGCCGGAGGTCCTGGTCACCCACGATGAAAACGGCGAATACGGCCACGGCGCGCATCGGACCGCCTGCGCCGCTGCCAAGGAGTGCTTCAAGATCGCGGCGAAGGAAAAGCAGTTCCCGAAATCCGCGAAGACATACGGCGCCTGGCAGATCAAAAAGCTGTATATCCACCTGTACAAAAAGAACCAGGTCAAGTGCGACTGGAACGTGCCGCTGGAAGCTTTCGGCGGCAAGACGGGATACGAGGTGGCGGCGGAGTCCTTCCAGTACCACCGCAGCCAGGTGAAACGCGGCTGGGTGCTGGAGCCGGACGGAACGGTGCGGAATAAAAGCGGCGAGCTGCCCTATGACAACTCCCTCTTCGGCCTGTACGCCACCAAGGTCGGACAGGATACCGGCACCGGCGATCTCATGGAGCATATCGGAGAGGAATAACAAAAAAGCCCGGTTGTTTTACGCCGGGCTTTTTGATATACTTATTAAAAGGGAAACCGGAAGATCCCGTAAGGTAAAATGACAGATAAGACAGGTGAACAGGATTGATGAAAAAAAGACTGGCGGCCCTGATCACGGCGCTCGTGCTGTGCCTGCTGGCGCCGCTTTGCGCCTCGGCTGAGGTGAAGGCCCGCAATATCGAAAAGAACGGCAAAATCACCGAAACGGTCTGGGAGGACGAGCACGGAAATCCCGCCGCCGGGCCGGAAGGATATTATTCCGTCAAATACACCGTCAAAGGCTACAACACCATCGAAATGTATTACGGCGCGGACGGGGAGGCTTTTGAGGTAGCCGGGGGATACTGCGGCCGCAGGGTAAACCGGGACGCCAAGGGCAATATCCTGGAGATCGAGTATCTGGACGAAAACGGCGACCGCACCATGAACGCGGCAGGATACGCGCTGACCGGCATCACGTATTACGGCTTCGGCGAGGTGCGCTCTGTCACCTATTACGGCATGAACAAAAAGCCGGTCACGGTGCCGTCCCTCGGCTATGCTTCCGTATTCAATGAATACAGCGGCAAGACCATGACCAGCCGCACCTTCAAGGACGCGAAGGGGAATCCCGTGGACGGGAAGGACGGTTATGCCGCCGTCAGGCAGAAGGTGGACAAGCGCTACATCGTGCAGAGCATCCGCTACGACCACGCGGACGGCTCGCCCGCTGTCGGGCCGGACGGCTGGTTCCGCTGCGTGAAGGAGCGGGACGACAAGGGCCGCCTCGTGAGCGTGAAGTATTACGATACAAGCATGCAGCTGACCGACCGGGGCGCTTCCTATGCCTGGGAAGGCTACAGCTATGAGGGGGATACCATCGTCCGGGTCACCCGGTATGACCTGAGCGACACGCCTGTGGCGGACGAAGCCGGCGTGGTGACCGTCGTCCGGGAGATGATGGAAGACCGCGTCGCAAGGGAACGCTTCCTGGATGCGGAGGGCAAACGGGTCAACAACAGCCTGGGCGTAGGGGAGATCATTTACAGCTATGACCACCAGGGCGGCCTGGAGAAGGTTGCCTACCAGGATACGGAAGGAAACCCGGTCCGCTGTGTGAACGGTTACGCCGGATACCGGGACACAAAAGACGAGGACGGGGCCACCGTCAGCCGCACCTATCTGGGGCTGGACGGCATGCCCGCCGAGATTCCGGGCGGATACAGTGAAGTACGCTACTTCTATGACGAGACAAAGACACTGACGTCAACGCGGTATTACGATCTGAACGGCAAACAGGTCCAGGCACAATAAAGCGCGGAGGGAAAACGAATGGATATCGGCAAGCTGTACGCACCCTATCAGATTACGGAGATCGACCCCTGGCTGGCGCCCCATGCCGGCGATATTGAGCTGCGCATGAACCGCTTCAAGGAAAAACGCTGGCAGCTCGTCGGCGGCGCGGACACGCTGGCCGATTTTGCCAATGGCCACCTTTTCTTCGGTTTCCACCGGACGAAGAACGGCTGGGTATTCCGTGAATGGCTGCCCGGGGCGGACGAAGTACGCCTCTTCGGCGAGTTCAACAACTGGGACAGGGACAGCCATCCCCTGGACCGGGGTGAGAACGGCGTCTGGGAGATCGCGCTGAGCGGTCAGGACAGCCTGAAGAACGGCCAGAAGGTCAAGCTCTGGATCCGGCATGGGGAGGACTGGTTCGCCCGCGTTCCGGCTTACAGCACCCGGATGGTCATGGAAGACGATACCAAGACCCTGTGCAGCGTGGTCTGGGATCCGGAGGAAGCCTATCCCTGGACGGACGCCGAATTTGTCGCGCAGAAGCCGGACGCGCCCCTGATCTATGAGGCCCACGTCGGCATGAGCCAGGACAAGGAAGGCATCGGCACCTACCGCGAGTTCGCAGACAACGTGCTGCCCCGGGTCAGCGAACTGGGATACAACACCGTTCAGCTCATGGCCATCCAGGAGCATCCCTATTACGGCTCCTTCGGCTATCAGGTCACGAACTTCTTCGCCGCCGCCCACTGGTACGGCGATCCGGACGATCTGAAGTACCTGGTGAACAAAGCTCACAGCCTGGGCATCCGCGTCCTGCTGGACGTGGTTCACAGCCATGCCTGCCCGAACGTCGGCGAAGGCCTGCAGCTGCAGGACGGCACCGAGTGCCAGTATTTCCTCGAGGGCGGCCAGGGCTGGCATCCCGCCTGGGGTACGAAGCTCTTCAACTACAGCCGGGTGGAGGTGCTCCATTTCCTGCTGAGCAACCTCAAGTTCTGGCAGACGGAATACCATTTTGACGGATTCCGCTTTGACGGCGTCACCAGCATGATCTACCACGACCACGGCCTGGGCAGCGCCTTCACCAACTACGACATGTATTTCAACATGAACACGGACCTGGAGGCGCTGAACTACCTCCAGCTGGCCAACGAGCTGATCCACGAGGTCAACCCCTGGGCTACCACCGTGTCCGAGGATATGAGCGGCATGCCCGGCATGTGCCTGCCCATCGAGCAGGGCGGCATCGGCTTCGACTACCGCCTGGCCATGGGCGAGCCGGATTACTGGATCAAGCTCCTGAAGGACGTCCGGGACGAAGACTGGAACATGAACGCCCTTTGGCATGAGATGACAACCCGCCGTCCCCAGGAGAAGGTCATCGGCTACTGCGAGAGCCACGACCAGGCCCTGGTGGGGGACAAGACCATCATCTTCCGGATGGCCGACGCCGAAATGTACACCGGCATGATGAAGGACTACCATTCCCTCACCATGGACCGGGCCATTGAGCTGCACAAGATCATCAGGCTCTACACCATGAGCCTGGGCGGAAACGGCTACCTGAATTTCATGGGCAACGAGTTCGGCCATCCCGAGTGGATCGATTTCCCGCGGGAAGGCAACGGCTGGAGCTACAAGTACTGCCGGCGCCAGTGGTCCCTGGTGGATGACAAACGGCTCAAGTATGAATGGCTGAACGACTTTGACAAGGCCATGATCAACCTGGCGAAGGAACGGAAGCTCCTGAACGATCCCTATGCCGTGAGCCTGTGGATCGACCCGGAGCGGAAGATCATCACCTTCAGCCGCGGCGGCCTGCTCTTTGTTTTCAATTTCCACAACAGCTATTCCGAACAGCGGTTCTTCCTTCATGCCCACACCACCGGCGAGGGAACCTACCGCGTGGTGCTCAGCTCGGATGAGACGCGCTTCGGCGGCCCCGGCCTGATCGACCACAGCTTTGAGTACCATACCGCCTACCAGGAAGGCCGCGGACTCGGTTTTGATGTTTACAGCCCCTGCCGCACCGCCATGGTGCTGGAGCGGATCGGCGACTGACGGAGGTTACGGATGATTTTTCAGAAAGAAAACAACGCGCTTATTGCCCGCCGCGGCGGCGAGACCCTGCGGATCGAGGCCTGGGGAAAGGACGCCTTCCGCGTCCGCGCCTGGATGGACGACAACCGCTGCCCCTGTGACTGGGCGCTGACGGAAACGCCGGCAACGGTCTCCTGTGAGACCCGGACCGGCGAGGAGAGCACCCGGGACGGGGAGCATCTGCCCTGCGCGGAAATCGTGAACGGCCGCCTGCGGGCGACGGTGAACTTCACCGGCGTAGTCAGCTTTTTCCGGGATGACAGGCTGATCCTGCGGGAGTTTTTCCGCTTCTACGGCGGCACGCTGGTGAACACCAGCCGCTGCCTGAAGCTGGTCAACCGGGAATGGAAGGGCAACATCGGCGCCACCGACTATATGCTCACCGTCCGCTTTGACCCGAATAAGGACGAGAAGATCTTCGGCATGGGCCAGTACCAGCAGGAAGAGATGAACCTCAAGGGCAGCGTGTTGGAGCTGGCGCAGCGCAACAGCCAGATTTCCGTGCCCTTCATGGTTTCCTCCCTGGGTTACGGCTTCCTCTGGAACAACCCGGCCGTGGGCCGCGTCACCTTCGCTTCCAACCTGACGGAGTGGATTGCCCGCAGCACCAAACAGATGGATTACTGGATCTGCGCCGGGGAAACCCCGAAGGAGATCCTGGAAAAGTATACGGCCGTCACCGGCCGTGCCCCCATGTTCCCGGACAGCCTGATGGGCCTGTGGCAGTGCAAGCTGCGCTACCGCACCCAGGAGGAAGTGCTGTCCGTCGCCCGGCAGTATCAGAAGGAAGGCATCAAAATCGACCAGATCGTGATCGACTTCTTCCACTGGACCGTCCAGGGTGACTGGAAGTTTGACAAAACCTACTGGCCGGATCCCAAAGCCATGGTGGACGAACTCCACAGCATGGGCATCCGGGTCATTGTCTCCGTCTGGCCCAGCGTGGACCGGCGGAGCGAAAACTTCGGCCCCATGGCGGAAAGGGGCCTGCTGATCCGCACGGAGCGCGGCGCTGCCCAGACCTACGACTATCAGGGTGACTGCGTGGAGATCGATCCCTTTAACCCGGAAACCCGGCAGTATATCTGGGACGTGTGCAAAAAGAATTATTACGACCTGGGCATTGACGGCTTCTGGCTGGATAATTCCGAGCCGGATTACGGCGTCTATGATTTTGACAATTACCGGTATTACGCCGGGCCCGCGCTGAGCTGCAGCAACCTTTATCCCCAGCTTTTCTCCCGCGCCTTCTTTGAGCCCATGTCCGCGGAGAAGGGGATGGACGCGGTGAACCTGCTGCGCTGCGGCTGGGCCGGCAGCCAGAAATACGGCAACGTGATCTGGTCCGGCGACGTGCCCAGCACCTTTGAGTCCTTCCGGGAGCAGATCACCGCCGGCCTGAACATGGGCGTCGCGGGCATTCCCTGGTGGACGACGGATATCGGCGGCTTCATGACGGACGACGTGAACGATCCGGATTTTCAGGAGCTGCTGATCCGCTGGTACCAGTTTGCCGTTTACAGCGCGGTGCTCCGGATGCACGGCGACCGCGGCCCTTATGATATCCCGCCGCTGGATGAGCGGGACTGGGGCGGCGGCTATCTCCATACCGGCCAGCCCAACGAGCTGTGGAGCTACGGCGAGGAGAACTACCGTATCATGCGGAAGTACTATGACGTCCGCGCCGCCATGAAGGACTATATCCGCGGCCTGTACCGGGAAGCCCACGAGACCGGCGCGCCGCTGATCCGGACCATGTTCTTTGAGTTCCCGGAGGACGAAACCTGCTGGAACCTGAAGGACCAGTATATGTTCGGCGGGAAATACCTGGTGGCGCCGGTGCTGGAGCTGGGCGCGAGGGAACGGGAAGTATACCTGCCCGCGGGCCGGTGGAAGGACGTGAACAGCGGCGAAATCCTGGAGGGCGGCCGGGTTGTGACCGCCCCCGCGCCCCTGGATGTAATCCCGGTGTACGAAAAGGTCTGAAAAGCGGCCAAAAATCCCCGGAATAACTGAAAAATAAGGCTTTACAAGCGACGGGAGTTGTGTTATACTCCCGTCGTGCGGTTTTCCGCACCATTAAAGCGGCTTAATGCCTTGAAAGAAGGGTTTAACGTAAGGAACGGAAACAGCCTGAAGGCCGTCGCGGCGCGGCCGGGGAGCGGATCCCCGGAAGCATTCGCCGTCGGCTGATGGAGGGCTTGTTTTCCGCTCTTTTTCATTGCCCGGAAAGCGCAGGGACCTGACCTATGGCCAAAGCAACTGGAACAGCCGGACTGGAAGCCGCCTGCGGCCCGGTCGCCGAGCGGATGGGATACGAGCTGGTGGACGTCGCCCTGGAGAAGGAACCCACCGGAAAGTATCTGCGGTTCTACATCGACAAGGAAGAAGGCATCACCCTGGACGACTGCGAAGCCTTCCACAAGGCGGTCCGCTCTCTGGCGGACGCCGTGGATTACGACTTCATGGAGGTTTCCTCCCCGGGGATCGACCGGCCTCTGAAGAAGGACCGCGATTTTGAGCGGAACCTGGGCTGCGAGATCGAGGTGAAGCTCTTCAAGCCCATTGAAGGCACCAAGGTGATCACCGGCGTGCTGGCGGGCCTGCAGGAAGGAAACATCGTCATCGATACCGCGGAAGGGCGGACCCTCATCCCGCGGAAGGCCGCGGCTCTGGTGAAACCCGTTGTCGACATGGAAGGCATTGAAGACGTTGACCTTGAGGAACCGTCGACGCTTTAGCGGCGGTAACGGTTCCCATGCTACAGCTGTCTGTCGCTGCAAGCGGAAGCGCCGCAGAGACAGGTAACGGCGATCGCAAAGCGAAGGCGAAGAATAACAACAACACGGATGAAACGTGAGAAAGGAAAGAAACATGAAATCCGAAGTCATAGAAGCGATCAAAATGCTGGCGAAGGAAAAGGAAATTCCCGAGGAGAACCTGTTCCATACCATCGAGGAAGCCCTGAAGGCGGCTTACAAAAAGAACCTGCCGAAGAGCGAAACCGCCCCGAACAACCTGGACGTGACCGTGAACCGTCAGGACGGCACCATTTCCGTTTATGCCCGGAAGCTGATTCTGGAGGATGAGGAGATTGAGGATCCCACCAACCAGATTTCCCTGGCGGAAGCGCAGAAGATCAACCCGTCCTACCAGATGGGCGATATTGCTGAGGTGGACGTCACGCCTTCCGGTTTCCTGCGGGTGGCTGCCCAGACGGCCAAACAGGTGATCATCCAGCATATCCGCGAAGCGGAGCGCGGCAAGATCTATGACGAATACATTGAAAAAGAGAGCGAGATCCTGACCGGTATCGTCGAGCGGATCGAGCCCAAGGCCGCCTATATCGACCTGGGCCGCACCGAAGGCGTCCTCGAGCGGGATGAGATGATCCCCGGCGAGGAGCTGCACGACGGTGACCACATCAAGGTCTATATCCTTGAGGTACACAAGACCAGCCAGAACGCCGGCTATACTCCCCAGGTCTACGTCAGCCGCATTCATCCGAACCTGGTCAAGCGCCTGTTCGAAATGGAAGTGCCGGAAATCGCCGGCGGCATCGTGACGATCAAGAACATCGCCCGCGAAGCCGGCAGCCGCACCAAGATCGCCGTCCACAGCGCGGACGTGATGATCGATCCCGTGGGCGCCTGCGTCGGACAGCGCGGCGGCCGTGTGGACCGCGTGGTCACGGAGCTCAAGGGCGAGAAGATCGACATCATCAAGTGGTCCAGCAATCCCGCGGAGTTTGTAGCCAACGCCCTGAATCCCGCCCACGTGCTGAGCGTGTACCAGGCGAAGGACGAGAAAGCCTTCCGCGTTATCGTGCCGGATAACCAGCTGAGCCTGGCCATCGGCAAGGAAGGGCAGAACGCCCGCCTGGCCGCCAAGCTGACCGGCTGGAAGATCGATATCAAGAGCCAGAGCCAGGCCGCCGAAATGGACGACATGGTGGACGAGAACGGCGAGATGACCGAGTTCGTTCAGGTGGAGACGCCGACCTATGACAGCTTCACCATGGAATTCGACGACAGCACCATCGGGGATGACGACACAATGTAAATTCATAATTCATAATTATGGATACTGAACTGTGAATAAGCAAAATCCGGAAGTCGGAGGGTTTTAATGAAGCCGAAGAAAATCCCGATGCGGATGTGCGTAGGCTGCCGGGAAATGAAGGAAAAGCGCGAGCTGATCCGCGTCGTGCGGACCCCGGAAGGGGAGGCCGTGCTGGACGCCACCGGAAAGCGGTCGGGCCGCGGCGCCTATGTATGCCGGCAGGCGGACTGCCTGAAGCGCTCGATCAAACAGAAGCAGCTGGAACGCCAGCTGGAGATCACGCTGACGCCGGAGATCATCGAGGCGCTGACCGCCGAGATGGAAAGCCTGGCTGCGGCGGGGAGCGAAGCGCAGTGAACGAACGGAAACTGGCCGGTTTGCTGGGGTTCGCGGTTAAGGCCCGCCAGGCCGCCGCAGGCGCGGACGCCTGCCGGACCCTGATCCGGTCCGGAAAATGCGGCGTCCTGCTGCTGGATGAAGTTGCCGGTCCCAACACCCGGAAGAAGGCCGAAGACCTGTGCAGGATGACGGAAACGCCGCTGGCGGTCCTGACGCCCGGCCTCATTGAGCAGGCCACCGGAAAAGGCAGCATGCTCCTGGGAATCCAGAAAGGATCCTTCAGCGAAGGAATCCTGAAACTGACTGAAAAGTCTGACCATTCAGAATTATGAATTATGAATTCTGAATTCTGAATTAACTTTTAGGGGGAAACAATACCGAATGGCAAACGTGAATTTGAAAGACGCCACAAAAGAACTGACTGCGCAGGCCTCCGGCATTCTGGAGGAAGCGACGCGGATCCGGAAGGAAGCGGACAGCCTGTTTGACGCGCTGAAGCGCCTCGACGTGGAAATGAACCGCCAGGCGGAAGAAGAAGCCGCCCGCCGCCGGCAGCAGGAACAGCTGAAAGCCCAGTCTGCCCACACGAAGGCGTTCACCATGCTGGACGACGACGAGAAGCAGATGATGGAAGAGGCGAAGAAAGCGGCTGCCGCAGCGAAGGAAGAGGCGCCCGCCAAACCCGCGAAGAAGGCCTCTGAAAAGAAAGAAGAGGAGAAGCCTGCGGAAGAGGCGCCCGCCGAGAAGCCCGCTGAGAAGCCCGCTGAGGAAAAGAAGCCTGCGAAGAAACTGGAGTCCTATGTGGCAACGCCGGATGATCCCGATCCGACCAGGCCCGCCGCGCCGAAGAAGCCGGCCATCGGCCAGATCATGAGCCGTCCGGGAGATAATCCCCGGCCCCAGCGTCCTGCCGGGCAGCAGGGCCCCTACGGCCGTCCAGCCGGACAGCAGGGCCAGTACGGCCGTCCCGCGGGCCAACAGGGCCCCTATGGCCGTCCCGCCGGGCAGCAGGGACAGTACGGCCGCCCCGCCGGGCAGCAGGGACAGTACGGACGTCCCGCGGGCCAGCAGGGACAGTACGGCCGTCCCGCCCAGGGACAGGCCGGCGGAGCGCGTCCCCAGGGCCAGGGCGGATACGGAAACCGTCCGGGTATGGGCGGCGCCCGTCAGCGCGCTGCCGAACTGGCTGTGCCCATGGAGAAGGAACGGGTTTCCAACTATGACCCGAACAAGAAGAACTATGTCCGGCAGCATGATCCGGAGCATGTGAGCAAGGGCCGCAAACAGCAGCAGTCCAGTCGCAACAACCACTTCAACGGCTATGACGACGAAGTGATCCGCGGCGGAAAGCGCGCCCGCGCCAAGAAGCCCAGCGCCCAGCAGATGATGGCTCCGATCAAGATCGAGACCGCCTACATGGCCGGCGATACCATCACTGTCCGCGACCTGACCGAAAAGATCGGCAAGTCCGCCAGCGAGATCATCAAGAAGCTGTTCCTGCTTGGGAACATGGCTACCATCAACAGCGAGATCGACTTCGATACGGCGCAGCTGGTCTGCTCCGATTTCGAGATTACCCTGGAGCGCAAGCAGGAGCAGACGGCTGAAGCTGCCCTGGTGGCGGAAGACTTTGACGACGCGGAAGAGAACCTGCAGCCCAGGCCGCCGGTCGTGACCATCATGGGCCACGTTGACCATGGCAAGACCAGCCTGCTGGACTACATCCGCAAGAGCCGTGTGACCGCGGGCGAAGCCGGCGGCATCACCCAGCACATCGGCGCATACACGGTGGACGTGGACGGCCGGAAGATCACCTTCCTGGACACCCCCGGTCACGAAGCCTTTACCGCCATGCGCGCCCGCGGAACCCAGGCCACGGATATCGCCGTGCTGGTGGTCGCCGCGGACGACTCCGTCATGCCCCAGACCGTCGAATCCATTAACCACGCCAAGGCCGCCGAAGTGCCGGTCATCGTGGCGATCAACAAGATGGACAAGCCGGACGCCAACCCCGACCGCGTCAAGCAGGACCTGACCCAGTACGGCCTTGTCTGCGAAGACTGGGGCGGCGAAACGATCTGTGTGCCCGTGTCCGCTGTGACCGGCCAGGGCGTGAACGAGCTGCTGGAGATGATCCTACTGCAGGCGGATATGCTGCAGCTGCAGGCGAACCCGAACCGCCTGGGCAAGGGCGTCATCATCGAAGCGAAACTGGACAAGGCCCGGGGCCCGTTGGCTACCGTACTGCTCCAGAACGGTACCCTGCATGTGGGTGACAGCATCATCGCCGGCCTGGCTTCCGGTAAAGTCCGCGCCTTGATCAACGACAAGGGCGAACGCGTCAGCGAAGCCGGTCCTTCCATGCCGGTTGAGATCATGGGCTTTGACGACGTGCCCAGCGCCGGCGACGAGATGATTGCCGTGGGCGACGACCACCTGAGCCGCCAGGTCGCGGACGAGCGCCGCGAGAAGATCAAGGCCAGCCGCGAAGCCACCATGGCTAAGATGAGCATGGAGAACCTGTTCTCCTCCATCGAGGCGGGCAAGGTCACCACGCTTAACCTGATTATCAAGGCCGACGTGCAGGGCTCTGTGGAAGCGGTCAAGCAGGCTATGGAAAAACTGAGCAGCGACGAGGTCAAGATCCGCGTACTGCACAGCGCTGCCGGCGCCATCACCAAGGACGACGTCAACCTGGCGTCCGCCTTCAACGCGATCATCATCGGCTTCAACATCCGGCCGGACGCATCCGCCCGGGAGGCTGCCGAGAAGCAGAAAGTCGACGTCCGGATGTATACCGTCATTTACAAGGCCATCGAGGATATGGAGCTGGCCATGAAGGGCATGCTGGAGCCGGAGTACCGCGAGGTGCTGCTGGGCCATGCCGAGGTCCGCAACGTGTTCAAGATTACCGGCGCGGGCATCATCGCCGGCTGCTATGTGACGGACGGCAAGGTGCAGCGCAACGCCGGCGTGCGCCTGCTGCGTGACAATGTGGTCGTGCATGAGGGCAAGCTGAGCAGCCTGCGCCACCTGAAGGACGACGTGAAGGAAATGGCCGCCGGTTATGAGTGCGGTATGAGCCTGGAAGGCCATAACGACATCAAGGAAGGCGACGTGGTCGAGTGCTTCATCATGGAAGAAATTCCGCGGTAAAGAAGCGCTTTGATCAGAAAGAGTTTAAGCTGAAGAGAGATATATGAGCTATCAGAGAATTGACAGGATCTCGGAGGAGGTCCGCCGGGAAGTGGACGCCATCATCCGGGAGGAACTGCATGATCCCCGGGTGGGCGGCACCTGGTCGGTGACCCGGGCGGAAGTGACCGGCGACCTGCGCTACGCGAAAATTTATATCAGCGTGCTGGAGGATGACCGGCGGGACGGCCTGATGGACGCCCTGAAGAACGCGAAGGGCTACATACGCCGCGCCCTGGGCAAGCGCATGATCATCCGCTATACTCCCGAACTGATTTTTGTCAGCGATAAAAACATTGAATACGGCGTACATATCGCCAAGGTCCTGGCGGACGCCGCCGGAACGGAGGGGCAGCCCCATGGAAGCGATGAGCGGGAATCCTGAAGCAATCGCCCGGCTGATCCGGGAGGCGAATACCGTCGCGGTCTGCAGCCATATCAACCCCGACGGCGATACGCTCAGCTGCGCCGCCGCCATGCGGCTGGCGTTGCTGAAACTGGGTAAAAAAGTCGATCTGTTCTGTGACGGCAAGGTGCCGGACCAGCTTTCCTTCCTGCCGGGTATCCGTGAGATGCGCCTGCCCGTGGACGCGGAAGGCCCCTGGGACCTGCTGCTTTCCGTGGACGTCAGCGACCCGAAGCGCATGGGCGGCTGCCTTTCCCTGAAGGAGAAGGCCACCCGCACCGCCCAGATCGACCACCATCCCACAAACCCGCTGTTCATGGAAATGAACTGGGTGGACGGGGAAGCGCCTGCCTGCGCGCTGCTGATCCGGGAGCTGCTGAAGCTCCTGGGCGTGGAACTGGACAGGGACCTGGCGATCTGCCTCTATACCGGCGTCAGCACGGACACGGGCAACTTTGCCTTTGCCGCCACGAACGCGGCCTGCTTTACCATGATGAGCGAGCTTATGGGCTGTGAACTGCCCCTGGCGGAACTGAACGGGATCCTTTTCCGGGACCGGGAGATGCCCCAGGTGAAGCTGATCGGCCGGGCCATCAGCGGTATGCAGTATTATGAGAACGGCCGGATCGCCGTTATGAAACTTACGGAGCAGGATTTTGTCGACTGCGGCGCCCTGCCGGAGCATGCGGACACGGTCGTCAATTTCGGCCTGTATACTGTCGGCACGCGTTTCGCTATGCTGGCAAGGGAAGGCATGGCCGTGGAAGGGAAACAGGGCACGGTCAAGTTCTCCCTCCGGGCGAAGAACCCGTACGTCATCAGCGACGTGGCCCAAGCCTTCGGCGGCGGCGGACATCCGCAGGCA
Organism: Christensenellales bacterium; assembly: GCA_045112195.1. Lineage (GTDB taxonomy): Bacteria > Bacillota > Clostridia > Christensenellales > Aristaeellaceae > Aristaeella. The sequence continues at coordinate 47,557 of JBGUHQ010000056.1, forward strand.
GCCGGTATTACGATGAACGGAACGCTGGACGAGGCGGCCGGCAAGGTGCTGGAAGCCATGATCCGGAAACTGAACGGATAAGAAATGAACGGATTTTTCAACATACTGAAACCGACCGGCATGAGCAGCGCGGCCGTGGTGGCGGTGCTGCGCCGGCTGACCGGGGTCAGGCGGATCGGGCACGCCGGTACGCTTGATCCTGAGGCCGCAGGCGTTCTGCCCGTGATGACGGGAAAGGCCGCGCGGCTTTTTGATTTCCTGGCGGACAAGGAAAAGGAATACGTCGCCGTCTGCGCCTTCGGAACGGCCACGGATACCCAGGACGCCACCGGCGAAGTGATTGAGACCGGGGAGAACTGGCCGGACCGGGAAACCTTCCTGAAGGCCGCGGAAAGCCTCACCGGCGAAATCGTCCAGACGCCGAGCATGTACAGCGCCATCAAGGTCGGCGGCAAGCCCCTGTATCTGCGGGCCCGCCGGGGCGAGACGGTGGAGGTGCCGAGCCGGACCGTCCGGATTGACGGAATTGAACTGCTCCGGGAAACGGAGGAACACGGGTTTGAAATCCGGGTCCGCTGCGGCCGGGGCACCTATATCCGCACCCTCTGCGCGGACCTGGGCAAGGCCTGCGGGTGTCCGGCCCACATGCGGAGCCTGACCCGCACCCGGAGCGGCGCCTTCCGCATTGAGGAAGCCATCACCGTGGAAGAAGCGAAAGCCCTGGCGGAAAGGGGAGAACTGGCCGCCCGCCTGCTCCCGCCGGATTATCCGCTGGGCCATCTGCCGCGGACGGACGTGCCGGTCCGGTACGCAAAAGCGGTGGTCAACGGGGCGAAGCTGCCCCTGACGCCGGGAACGGAGAACCTTGCAGAGGGCGAACCCGTGCGGATTTACCTGCGCGGCGCCTTCTGGGGCATCGCCGTGCGGCGGCAAAATGGAATGGTCTGGAAGGCGCAGATCGCGCCGGAGGACGGACCGAAGGAGATGAACTGAGATGCGCGTGATCCGGAATTCGCTGCCGGCCGGGGAACGGGTGGTTGCCCTGGGCACCTTTGACGGGGTCCATCTGGGCCACGCCCGGCTGATTCACAGCGCGAAAATGCTCTCAGCCAATATGGATGCCCCGCTGCGGGTGTGCACCTTTGACCGTCATCCGCTGGAGGTGCTCCGGCCGGACAATCCGCCGGACCTGCTGTCCACCGTGCCGGAAAAGGCGGCGGAAATGTGCCGCCTGGGCGTGGATGAAATGGAACTGATCCCCTTTGACCGGGAAACCGCCGGCCTGGAACCGGAAGCTTTCCTGGATCGGCTCCGGAGCCTCATGGAGGTCCGGGCGGTCGTGGCCGGCTGGAACTATACCTTCGGCCGCATGGGCAGGGGAGACGCGGACCTGCTGGCCGCCGACGGCAAAAAGCACGGATATAAGGTGCTGATTGTCCCGCCGGAGACTCTGGAGGACGGAACGGCGATCTCCAGCACCCTCGTCCGCCAGAAGCTGAAGGAAGGCCTCATGCCGGAGGCTGCCGCCCTGCTGGGCCGCGGCTACACGATTTCCGGCACCGTCGCCCCGGGCAAACAGCAGGGCCGGACCCTCGGTTTCCCCACGGCGAACGTGGAACCCTGGAAGCGCAAGGCCCTGCCGAAATACGGCGTGTACACCTGCCTGCTGGAGACGGAAGAGAATGCCTTCCCGGCGGTGGCGAACATCGGCCTGCAGCCGACCCTGCCTTCCGGCCGGGTGACCGTGGAGGCCCATGTGCTGGAGAAGTGCCCGGAACTCTACGGGCGGAAGGTCCGCCTGACCCCCCTGAAGATGCTGCGGGAGGAAAAGCGGTTTGATTCGCCGGAAGCCCTCCGGGAACAGATCGGAAAGGACCGGGATGAGGCCCTGAAACTCTTCGGCATGGCATAGATGGTCGAAAATCGACCTTTCTGTTGCCTTGTAGCAATTGCCAGAAAATGCTACAATATATAGGATGATTCATAGTTGATATGATTATGAATTGTTGAGCAACTGTCCAAATCTTCGATTTAGGTAACAGTTGCCATGCTACAGCTGTCAAAGTGCTAAAGGCACTTTGGTAACAGCGATCGCAGAATTGTGAATTATGAATTGCAACTGACGAACCGGGAGGTATACGATGCCTGCTACCAAGTTTGATAAGGAATCCATCAAAAAGACGATTATCGGCAAGATCCAGCGGTACAACGGCCTGCCCATTGAGGAAGCCTCCGACCAGATGATCTACCGCGCCGTGGCGATCACCGTGCGGGACCAGATCATGCAGAAGATGATGGCCAGCCGCGAAGCCTGGAGAAAGCAGAAGGGCAAGAGCCTGTACTACCTGAGCATTGAGTTCCTGATGGGCCGCAGCATGTACTGCAATATGCTGAACCTGCTGTCCACCAAGGAATATACCGAAGCCCTGAACGAGCTGGGCATCGATATCAACAACATCCTGAAGGAAGAACCGGAACCCGGCCTGGGCAACGGCGGCCTTGGCCGCCTGGCCGCCTGCTTCCTGGACAGCCTGAGCTGCCTGGACCTGCCGGCCATGGGCTGCACCATCCGTTATGAGTACGGTCTCTTCCGCCAGAAGATCGTCGACGGCCAGCAGGTCGAAATGCCTGACAGCTGGCTGGAAAACGGCAACGTCTGGGAAACCGCCATCATGGAGGACACCTGCGAGGTGCACTTCGGCGGCCATGTCGACGAAATTGAGATCAACGGCCGGCAGAAGTTCGTGACCCGGGATTATTACACCGTTGAAGCCGTACCGTACGACATGCCCGTTGTCGGTTACGATGCCACCATCGTGAACCCCCTGCGGATGTGGTCCGCCCGGAGCCCCAAGAAGCTGGACCTGGGCCGTTTCGGCGAAGGCCGTTTTGTGCAGGCTTCCGAAGAGATCGAGCTGGCTGAGGCGATCAGCAAGGTGCTCTATCCTGAAGACCGCCACTATGAAGGCAAGATGCTGCGCCTGAAGCAGCACTACTTCTTCACCAGCGCCTCCCTGCAGTACATCCTCAAGGATTACAAGAAGCGCTTCGGCAACGACATGAGCAAGCTGCCGGACCACGTGGTGATCCATATCAACGACACCCATCCCGGCATGGCGATTCCGGAACTCATGCGCCTGCTGATCGACGAGGAAGGCCTGGGCTGGGACGAAGCTTCCGCCATCGTGCAGAAGACCATCGCCTATACCAACCACACCATCATGGCCGAAGCTCTTGAAAAATGGCCCGTGAACATGGTGCAGCAGCTGCTGCCCCGCTGCTACCAGATCATCTGCGAAATGAACCGCAGGCTCTGCGAACGGCTGTGGAACAGCTTCCCGGGAGACTGGGACCGCATCGCCCACATGGCCATCATCAGCTATGACAACGTGCACATGGCCAATATGTGCGTCGCCATGAGCTATTCCGTCAACGGCGTCAGCCAGCTCCACGGCGAGATCCTGAAGGCTGAAACCTTCCATGACTATAACCTGATCATGCCGGAGAAGTTCTCCGCCATCACCAACGGCATCACGCACCGCCGCTGGCTCATGAGCTGCAACCCCGAACTGACAGACCTGATCTGCCAGTCCATCGGCACCGACTGGATCAAGGATCCGGAACGGCTGAGCGAGCTGCGCCCCTTCGCGGACGACGCCGCCTTCCGTGACGAATTCGCCAAGATCAAGCAGCACAACAAGGAACGGCTGGTGTCCCTGCTGAAGGAACGCCAGGGCTCGGTTGTAGATCCGTCCTTCATCTTCGACGTTCAGGCCAAGCGCCTTCACGAGTACAAGCGCCAGATGCTGAACGCGCTGCACATCCTCGTGCTGTATAACCGCATTGTGAACGACGAAAGCTTCACCATGCAGCCCCGGGTCTTCATCTTCGGCGCGAAGGCGAGCCCCGGATACTACCGCGCGAAGCAGATCATCCGTATGATCTGCGCCCTGAGCCATCTGATTGAGCAGCATCCCCGGGCCCGGAAGATGCTGCAGGTGGTCTTCCTCGAGAACTACGACGTGAGCAGCGCCGAGGTGCTGATTCCCGCGGCTGAGGTTTCCGAGCAGCTGTCCACCGCCAGTAAGGAAGCCAGCGGCACCGGCAACATGAAGTTCATGATGAACGGCGCGGTCACCATCGGCACCATGGACGGCGCCAACGTCGAGATCAGCCAGCAGGTTGGGATGGACAATATCTACATCTTCGGCATGCGGTCTGACACGGTACGCGACATGTACCGTGAGAACAACTACAACCCGATGAACATCTTCGAGACGAACCAGGAAATCCGCCTGGCCATGACGCAGATGATCGACGGCACCCTGATGCCCGGAAACACCGCGGCCCTGCAGGATCTGTATCACAGCCTGCTGCTGGGCAACTGGGGATCCATGGGTGACAACTACTTCGTCCTGAAGGACTTCGGTTCCTACAGCATGGCCCAGCGCCGCCTGAACGACGACTACGCCAACCGCGACAAGTGGCTGAAGATGGCCGTGACCAACACTGCCATGTCCGGGATCTTCTCCTCCGACCGGACCATCCGGGAGTACAACGAGAAGATCTGGCACCTGGAACCCATCGGGAAATACGCCGCGAAGAAGCCCGCCAGCGACGTCACGAAAACTGCCGTCCGCATGAAGTGTAAGAAATAACGCGCATTTTGAAAAGGAGCTGTGAAGACTCACAGCTCCTTTTTTGTTCTCTGTAAAGGATACATATTAGTATATATTGTAAAACAGGGGACAAATTGGCCCTGTTTCTGATATAATCCCTGTCATAAGGCTTTGCGCCTTGGTTTGATCATCTTGATGAATGGGAAGTATCATTGGTATGCGATTGAAAAAGACCGGATGGCTCCTGCTGTGTATATTGGCGCTGCTGCTTTGCGTGCCCGCGGCCACAGCGGAACGGGTCATTCCGGACGCGCTGAAGGTGACGCAGAAGGTAAACTGCTACAGGGCGAAGGGCTACCGGATCATCACCTGGGCGGAACTGCATACCGTCAATGAAGAAGTGAATAACGCGATCAACGGCAGGGTGGAGGCGCTGAAGGAAGAAGCGCTCGCGCTGGTGCCGAAAGGAACTGATCACAACAAAAGAGCCGCCCATGCGGACATTTATACCCAGATTACCCGGACAGGCGACAGGTGGCTGAGCTTCCATGTGTGCGCGCATACATCGGTGAAGGGCAACCAGACATGGGTGAAATGTGAAGAGTATACCTATGATATGGAATCCGGCCGGCTGATCCGGCTCGGCGACATTATCACGGAAGAAGGCTGGGAAAAACTGCTTTCCGAAATACGGACGCAGCTGCAGGAAAGCTTCCCGGAGGAAGACCCGGAGGAGGACGCGCTGAACGCCGTTTGCAGCCGTGATAGGCTGGCGGAGGCTGGCTTTGTCATGACCCCGGGCCACCTGGCGCTATATTTCCCGGCGGCAGACGTATATCCTGACCATGCCGAGGCGCTCCTGCGGGTGGAAATCTATGTGCCGGGGCTTTGGGAAATCCTGACGGAAGAAGCGCGGAAAGAAACCGACTGTACCGGCTACAAGCTGATCGCGCTGACCTATGACGACGGTCCCGGAAAGGGAACCACCCGGGGCGTGCTGAACGCGTCCGTCCGGCATCCCGGGCAGGTCACCTTCTTTACCACCGGACACCGTCTTGCGGATAATGCCGAAGTGCTTCATATGGAGTTTGACGCGGGACACAGCGTGCAGAGCCACACTTGGGCGCATGCCACCAAACGCATCACGGAGGTGAGGGTGGGCGACTGGGAAACGCAGTACAACCATGCCGTGGGCAGCATTATCGGCAGGCTGCCGGTCATGATGCGCCCGCCGGGAGGCAACTGGAAGGAATACGTCAGCGCGGGCAGCAAGCTGCCCCAGATCCTGTGGGATACCAATTCCCAGGATACCACTGCCGGCGACGAAAAGTATGACATGCTGGGCTGCACCGGCCGCGTCGGCAGCGCGCAGGACGGAAGCATCGTCCTTTTCCATGACGTGAAGAATTATGCCGAAGCCCTGGCGGAACGGTCCATGAGCCGCTTTGAGCAGGAAAACATGCTGCTTGTAACGGTCAACGACCTGTGCGCGCTCCGCGGCGTTACGCTGGAAGCGGGCGTTGTCGTGAAGAACTGCCCGCCGGCGGAAACAGAAAGCCCGGATCAGCAGTAAGTGAAAAGAGCCGTGAAGAAAGGGATTGACCGATCCCACGCTTCACGGCTCTTGTTCTGTCGGCCGGATTATTTTCCGAACATGCCCTTGATCTTTCCGAGGATGCCGCCGGCTTCCTTCGCGGCGTCGCCGGTGATGTCGCCCAGCTGGCTGGTAACGCCCTTCACGACGTCGCCCACCTGCGCGGGATCCAGGTCAATGCCCAGCAGCTCCTTGATGATGCCGAGCGGATTGGACGTGAACTTCGCGATCAGGTCCTTGTTTCCGGTCAGTTTCGCAACCAGGTCAGAGATGATTTTCTGAATATCCATATACTTTCCTCCTTGGCATATTCCCGTTCCGCTCCGGGGAGCCGGACGGTTTTTTGTTACGCACATTATAGTTCAGGATCTGCCGTGATACAAGGGAGGAACGGAAAAAAAGCACAAAAGGGGAGCCGGGACTTGAAGGAAAACGTCGTTTGCGTTACAATCATTGCATCGGAAACGCAATTTCATATCAGGAGGTAATCATATTATGCCCACAGCGAAGAAGACCACGACGGCCGCAAAGAAGCCTGCGACAACCGCTGCGAAGAAGACCACGACTGCCGCAAAGAAGCCTGCGACAACGGCTGCGAAGAAGACAGCGACCGCGGCAAAGAAGACCACCGCCGCCGCGAAGAAGACGACCACGGCCGCGAAGAAGACCACCGCCGCCGCGAAGAAGACCACCGCCGCCGCGAAGAAGCCGGCGACCGCCACGAAGAAGACCACCACTGCGGCAAAGAAGACAACTACTGCGGCAAAGAAGACCACGACCGCTAAGAAAACGACGACCGCGAAGAAGACCACAACCGCGAAGAAGACCACAACCGCGAAGAAACCCGCGGCGAAGAAGGCTTCCGTTCCCGCGTCCGCCAACACCAGCATGAAGGTTACCGCGGCAGAGAAGAAGCTGATTGAAGCCTACCGCGGCGCTTCCGCAGACCTGAAGAAGGTTTCCCTGAAGGTGCTGAAGGGCGAATACGCAGACGCCGCGATCAAGATCCTTGATACCGTGGGCGGCGGCCTGGACAGTGCCGAAGGCATCGGCGGGTCCATCGGCAATTTCCTCGGCAACCTGATCAAGTAAGCGCCTGCCGACAATGGAACAGCAAAAAAGAACACCCGGATTTCCGGGTGTTCTTTTGATATGCGCGGGGATTACTTGGAGACGATCTTCACGTCCTCAGTGACTGTGAACTGATAGTTCGCGGAACCTTCGCCTTCAGGTTCGCCGCCGTTAATGGTATAGCCCGCGTCAGCGCCTTCGCTGGTGTTCGCGGAGATGCGGATCGGAGCGCCGGCCGGCACGTCGCCCTCGGTGACGGACATGAGCTTGTAGGGCAGATAGGTGAAGGTGCAGCCTTCGCAGACAACGTGGCACATGTTGCTTTCATCGACCTGCGCGTCCGCGGCGGAAGCCTGCTTGATCTTGATATCCATGGAGACGTTGGAGGATACGCTGACCAGTTTGAACTCCGTAACAGGCTCGGTGGGCTGGATGCGGACGCCGTTAATGGTCCAGCTGATGATCGGTTCTTCAGAGGCGACGAGGATGTCGCTGCTGCCGGTAAACTCGAGCTTGGAGACGGGGAATTCATCTGTTTTGTTTCCGGAAGCGTCGAGCTTGTAAAGCACCTTCGCGGAAGCGGACACGGTGATGGCGTCGGGCTCTGCGGCGAACATTTCATCTTCCGGGACGTCCTGGGCCTGGGCTTCAGGCTGGGTTTCAGTCTGGCTTTCGGGCTGGGTTTCGGGCTGGGTTTCAGGCTGGGCTTCGGCGGTTTCCGCGCCTTCCTGGCCCTGGTCTTCATTCTCAGCGGGCGCGGGAGCGGGAACGGTGTTTTCAGGTGCTTCCATGCCGTAGACCAGCAGCATGACCTGGTCGGAATCGATCTTATATCCGTTGCCGTTGATATGGCAGTAAACCAGCCAGCCGTGCATGGATTCCGGCACCTTGCTCAGGGAGATTTTCTTGCTGTTGGGGTTGGCGACCTTTACGCCCTTCACAACGGAGCTCAGCTTTTTGCCGGAAACCTTTTCCCCGGTGGCGGGGTTAATGAAATACCAGGTATAGGAGCTGACGGTTCCCTTAACTTTGACGGAGAAGCTGACGGAGCCCTTTTTCGACGTGGTGGAGGTCTCCGGCTGCTGCGTGATGGTCGGTTTGCTGTCGGCAAAGGCGCCGGCGGCCAGGGAAAAGACCAGACAGAGCGCCAGGACCAGCCCGATAATCTTCTTCATGAAAAACGCCTCCTGTATTCAACCACAAAATATTGTAGATATATTAACATACTTTAACAATTTTTACAAGGTTTTCCGTACTATTTCGGGCCTCCGCCCTTAATTTCCGTCTTTTTCCCGCAGGGTCAGCAGGCGGATGATCACGTTTTCCACCGCGCCTTCCTGCTGGATGCGGCCGGATTTGACCGCGTACTCGGTGTCAAAGCAGATTTTGACCGCGTTTTTCACCTGTCCGCCGGTATAGCCGGAAGCCTGGCGGACGTACTGATCCACGGCGAAGGGCGGCACGCCGAGGGCGGAACGGATGAAGTCGCCGCTGCGTTTTTCATACTGCATGATCTTGATATGCTGCAGCAGCCGGTACTGCCGCAGAAGCATGGCCAGAATTGCCATCCGGTCCGTGCCGGCCAGCATCTGGTTCCGCAGCAGCGTCAGCGCCTTGCTCTTCTGCCCGGTAACCACGGCGTCCACCATCTGGAATACGGTGCATTCCGTGGAGGGCGTGGCCAGCGCGGTCACGTCAGCCGCGGTGACGGACGGCCGGTCTCCGGCATATGAAGCGATCTTCCGGATCTCGCTTTTCAGCAGGCCCGCGTCGTCGCCGACCGTGAAGATCAGGTATTCGGCGGTGCGCTGGTCGCATTCCTTGCCGGCTTCCTTAAAGGTGTCGGTTACGAAACGCGTCAGTTCCGCGCCTTTCAGCGGGGCGAAGGTGACCACGCCGTTCATCTTTTTGATTGTGGTGTAGAGTTTTTTGCGCCCGTCGGGTTTTCCCGTGCAGTAGAACAGCAGGATCGTCGTCTCGGGAACGGAGGGCAGCCAGGAAATCATCTTTTCGTCCGCCTCGCCGCGGCCTGTGAGGGCGGGAAGGTCCCGGACGACCACCAGGCGGCGGTCCGCCATGAAGGGCTGGGTCTCCGCGTCGGCAATCAACCGGCCGGGTTCCGGGTCTTCCAGTACGGTCTCGTTCAGCGCCTCCATGCCTTCCGGCAGGATTGCGGTGCGCAGCCGGGCCAGGGCTTCCTGCTTCAGCTGTTCTTCCTCGCCCTCAAAAAGCAGGACGGAGGGCAGGGAACCCTGGGACAGGGCGCGGTCAAAGTCTTTTCGGTCCATGGACAGTTCCTCCGGTGGATTCAGTCAGACAGATACGGGATCACGGTATAGTCGCCTTCCTCAAAGCGGACGGTCACGGCGCCGCATTCCGGCGTACCGTAAACCGGAATGCCTCCGGTCCGTTCCCGGAAGGATTCCAGCCGGGTTCCATACCGGCAGCTCAGCAGGATTGCCTCCGGATTGACGGCGGAAAGGAATGCTTCCGACGTGGAGGACGGGGAGCCGTGGTGGGCGGCTTTCAGGATGTCCGACGGCACGGAGGAGTAAGCCTCATAGCTTCCGGACAGGTCGCCGGTCTGCAGGAGCACGGTGCCCTTCAGCGTCAGGCGGGAAACGAGGGAATAATGGTTCGCTTCCTGCCCGGGACGGATTTTCCCTTTTTCCGGCCAGAGCACCGCCAGCGTACCGGAGGGAAGGGGAATCACGTCGCCGCGGGAAAGGGTCCGGATTTCCGTACCGGAGGCGCGCAGGCTGTCCAGCAGGAGCAGGAAATCCGGATGGACCTGCTGCTTTTCCGCGCCTTCCGGCAGATACAAAAGCGGGATGGGAATCCCGTCGTCGATCAGGGACTGCAGGCCGCCGGCATGATCCGTGTGCAGGTGGGTCAGGATCACCGCGTCCGGCGTCAGCCGGTTCTGCCGCAGGTAAGTGCTCAGCGTACCGTCATTCTCCCCGGTATCAATGACAATGGTTTTATCCCGGTCCCGCAGCACGGCTGCGTCCGCGTTGCCGGCGCTGAACTGGATATACTCCGTGGAGGTGTGGGTCGCGGGCAGCAGGGAAACGGCGATCAGCAGCGCGCCGGCCGCCAGCAGCCCGGCCCGCAAACTCTGCCGGAACCGGACAAACAGGCACAGGGCCAGGAAAACAAGGATCACGCCCAGGAGCGTGAGGGCTGTGGGCATCCTGATCCAGAGCGTGAGCCCGGGAACGGCGCCGAGGGTTCGGATTCCGTCCAGCAGGAAGGAGGTTGCGGCGGACAGCGGCACGGACAGCAGGCCGGAAAGGCCGGGCACCGGCAGCAGGATCAGCGCGATCCAGAAAACTGGGATCAGCAGGCTGAAAATCAGGATGGCCGGCAGGTTGACCAGGAAAACCAGCAGCGGCAGCCGCTGGAAGAAATACAGTTCCGGAAACAGGATGCCCAGCTGGACGCTGAAGGTGACGATCAGCGATTCCAGCACGCGGCGGTGGATCCGTCCCCGTACCCGGAGGCGCTTGATCAGGGGTGCGAACCAGATGATGCCGAACACCGCGCAGAAGGACAGCTGGAAGGAAGCGGAGGTGACCTGAGCGGGGGAAAGGAGCGTCATAATGAACAGCGTCCCGCTGAGCAGATGAAGGCCGGCCCGGGGCCGGTTCAGGATGCGTCCCTCAATGCCCAGCAGAAGCAGCAGCGAGGCGCGGATCACCGGCTGGCTCATGCCGCACAGGGTGGCGTAAGCAAAGAGGATCACCGCGTATAGGCCGAGCCGGAGGCCCTGCCGGAGGCGCAGCACGTGGAACAGGGCCGCCAGCGCGCCGATGAGCAGGCCCACATGGAAACCGCTGACCGAAAGGATGTGCGCAATGCCCAGGTTGGCGAAGACCTGGCGGTCTTCGGAAGGGATCAGCGTGCGCATGCCCAGCAGCAGGGCGGACGCGTAGGCGCCGGTTTCATCGCCCAGTTCCCGCCGCAGGGCCGCGGAGATCCGGTGGCGCAGGGAGGCGACGGAGCCGGCGAAAGAAAAGCCGGCGGTTTCGGTGATCTCCAGTTCTTCATCCCCGTACAGGCAGAAGGTGACGCCTTTCTGAAGCAGGGATTCCCGGAAATTGTACCCGCCGGGGTTCACAGCGCCCCGGGGATGGTAAAGCGAAGCCCGGAAGGAGACTGTCCGGCCGGGCTGCAGCTCCGGCGGGACTTCGTCCGGATAGAAGGTCCAGTATGCGCCGCCGCTCTGCGAACGGCTGTCGAGGAAAACGTCCGAAAGGTATACCCGTATCTGGCCGAAGGATCCGGAACCGATCTCGTCGGAAACGACGCCCCGGACCAGGTATTCGCCTTCCGCCGGCATGGCCGGGTGAAAGGCAAGGCAGCCGGCCGCGGTGCCCAGCGCCAGGCTGCAGACCAGGCAGGCGAAGAAGCGGAGGCGGCTTTTCAGCAGGATGACAGCCAGGACGGTGAGGGCGCAGGCGCAGAGCGGAAGGAGCAGCCCTTCCGTGTTTCTGCCCAGAAAAACGCCCGCAACCAGCATGGCCGCTGCGGGCGGAAGCAGCCATCCCCGCTGGCGCGCGGTCATAGATCGATCACGGCGCCGGATTCGGCAAGCTGCGTACGGAGGAACACTGCGCGGGCTTCCTCCAGGATCGTCCGGCGGGGAAAGAGCGGATTGATATGGGTGATGACCAGAGAACCGGCGCCGGTTTCAGCGGCAAGGCGCGCGGCCTGCTCCGCGGACTGGATGGGCCGGTTTTCGGTCCAGACGTCCCGGGGGAAGGGCGCGTCCGCCAGGAGCAGCGCGCAGCCCCGGTAATCCGCCGCGAGGGAGGGCAGCGGCTTGGTATCCCCGGTATAGCCGAAGGTTTTCCCCTCAAAGGTCAGCGTATAGCCTACCGCGGGCACGGGATGGAGGGCGGCGTTCACACGGATTTCTTTTCCAGCAAGGGAGAACACGTCCCCGGCGGTAACCACATGGAACTCAAAACAGGGCTTTTCACAAACCAGGCGGTACAGAGGCGAGTCCGGATCGGCCGGGCCGTATACCGGCATGGTTTTGCCCAGGGCTTCCAGCCGGTACTCAAGCACGCCGATGTCCGCCGCGTGGTCGAAATGCCAGTGGGTCAGCAGCAGGGCCGTCAGCGATTCCGGCGCGGTCAGCGCGGTCAGCGCGGAAAGGACGCCGCTGCCCAGGTCAAACTGGAACAGGCTGTCCCCGGCTTCCAGCAGGTAGCCGGACGTGGCGCCGCGGCTTTCGGGATAGGGGCCGTTGACGCCCAGCAGATGCAGTCTCATCATGCCCGGTGCAGCTCCTTTACCTCGCCGCCGTTGTCCCGGATCACCATGGACACGCGGGATACGGCTTCGGCCGTTTCCCCGGCGCCGGGATCAAGGATCCACAGGCTGACCTTTTCCGCCTTCTCACCCAGGCAGTCGTTCAGCGCGTCCGCGTTCAGGCCGTAATACTCCGGCAGGCGCAGCATCTGTTTCAGCGCGAGATGCATCTCCCGCGGGGTCGGGTACATGGAACCGTCGATCATAATCGTCTGCATAAGGCGCGTCCTCCGCTGCGGTTTGATATCAGAAATAACTGTATAATTATATCACAGATCCGCCGGCCTGAACAGGAAGGGCCATAGGTTATTTGATCTTTACGTCCGGTTCGTTTGCCTGCAGGTACGCGGCCATGGCGCTGTCCGCCGGGCAGGTGACGGTCAGCTTTTCCCCGTGTTCCTTAAAGATGTCTTTGCCGATAACGGCCAATGTTCCGGGCGCTTTGAAGGATACCAGGTCGGGACAGTAGGAGAAAGCGTTATCGCCCAGTTCGGTGATTCCGACGCCCAGGTCCGCCTGGGTCATGCTGTAGCAGCCGGTGAAGGCGTCGGCACCGACGGTCCGGACTGAATCCGGCAGGGCGAGCTGTTTCAGTTTCATGCAGCCGGCAAAGGCCATTTCTCCAATGCTCTCCAACTGCGCGTTTTTGCCGAAGGATACGGCTGTAACCGCGTCGCAGCCGGCAAAGGCCGCCTTTCCGATCGTCTTCAGGCTGGCAGGCAGTTTCAGGTTCTTCAGGGAAGTAAAGGTTTTCTTTCCGCCGTAGTATTTCCACATCTGGGCGGCATAGCTCACATCCATATAGAAGGCGTTTACACCGATTTCCTCCAGGCCTTCCGGCAGGGTGAGGGAGGAGACGCTGCGGCAGTAGGCGAAGGCGGAATCACCGATCCGGGTAACGCCCTTCGGAAGCTGGATGGCTTTCAGGTCAAAACAGTAGGCGCACAGGCGGTCCGGTATTTCCGTCAGCCTTTTGGGCAGGGTCAGTTTGGAGATGTTTGTATCCCGGAACGCGTCGGCGCCCAACGCGGTGACGGAGTCGGGAAGAACGGCGGCTTTGATTCCGCTGTGCATGAAGCTCTTTTCCCCGACGCTTTCCAACCCCTTCGGGAAGGCGAAGGATGTCAGCGCCGCACAGTCGCAGAACGCGGAAGTGCCGACGGAACGGATGCCGGATTTGGGCAGTTTGCAGGACGCCAGGGAGGCGCAACCCCGGAACAGCTCGTCCGGAATCTCCGCGATTCCTTCGGGCAGCGTGACGCCGGACAGCATGGCGCAGTCCGCGAAAGCGCCTTTGCCGAGGCTTTCCAGCCCGGCGGGCAGCTTAATATCCTTCAGGGCGCTGCAGCCGGAGAAGGCCTCCTCGCCGATGGATTTCAGCGTGGACGGCAGCGTCACGGCCATCAGCGTGGTCCGTCCGGCGAAGGCCCGGTCTTCGATGCTTTCCACGCCCTCCGGAATAATGATCTCATAGATGATCCGGTCCGCCGGGATGTCGGCCGCGGTCAGCGCGGAGCCGGACACCTCGGCTGTGAAACGGGTATCCTCGCCGCCGGCCAGGTATTCCTTTTTCACGAAATATTTGTATTTCAGGTCAGCGGTGCTGCCGGGATAGCAGAACAGCTTCACCTCGTCTGTGTCCGGCGCGCCTTCGATGACCATGGGATCCGCGTAGGTATCCGATGCGTTTCTCTTCCGCCGGAAGATGCAGTCGTCCAGCTCCGCGTCCACGCTGCGGATGGTGGCCTTCGTGACGATTTTTCCGTTGTAGTATTCATTGACAAAGGCGGCGGTGCCTACGCGCTTCAGCGAGGCGGGCAGGTCCGCCTCCGTCAGCGATGTGCCGTAGAAGGCGTATTCACCGATGGTTTCCAGGCCTTCCGGGAAGGTAACTTTTTGCAGCCCGGTATGGTAGAAGGCGCTGTCGCCGATCTTTTTCAGGGTAGAAGGCAGGGTTACCGACGTCAGTTTTTCAAAACTGGTGAAGCAATTGTCCCCGATGGTCATGACGCCCTCGGGAATCACTGCCTTCTGGGTCTTGTCCCGGTAATCCGGAGAGTTTTTCAGGGCAATGACGGTGACCGGCAGGCCGTCCACGGTTTCCGGGTACGTCAGCGTACCGCCTTTGAAACCCACCGCGTCGACAATGGCGGCGTTTCCGCTGCCGACCGGCGCATAAATCCATTTTCCGGTGCTGTCAGTCCGCTCCGCCTGGCTGTACCAAAGATCCGCGGAAGCGGCCTTCGCGCTTTCCGGCAGTTCCAGTCCGGTTGCCGAGACGCCCTTGAAGGCGTTGTCGCCGACGTAAACCAGGGAGGATGGCAGGACGATTTCCTCCAGGTTATCGCAGTTCATGAAAGCGCCCTCTTCAATGGTCAGGAGGCCTTCCGGCAAAACAAGTTTCCTGATGCAGTGCTCGGAAGAGAAGGCGCGCCTGCCGATTACGGTGACGGGCAGGCCGTTCAGTTCCGCCGGGATTTCCAGTTCCACGTTTGCGACGGGGTCGCCGTCCGCATAGGTCCGTTCGATTTCCGCTTCCACAATCTTCGCGGTGCCGTCTTCCTGCCGCTGATAGGTCCACATGCCCGCGTTGGTGCTCAGGATGTCGCCGTCCTTGGCCTGCAGCAGGGAAATGCCGTTGGGCAGGACCAGGTCTTCCAGCCCGGTATTCCAGAACGGCTTGTAGCCGAAATTTTTAACTGTCAGATTGCTGCCTTCGGCGAAGACAACCTCTTTCAGGGAAACACAGTCACTGAACGCGTACATGTCGATCATCCGGATGCTGGCGGGCAGGTATACCTTTTCCAGCGCGGGCAGGCGGCTGAATGCGCCTTTTTCCAGCGTGGCGATGCCTTCCTCCAGGGTGACGGTCCGGACCAGATCCTTGTTGGCGACAATGATGTTCTGGGCCTGGTAATCGATACTGCGGACCGGCAGGCCGTCGACCTCGGCGGGAACAATCAGGTCCTCCCGGCCCACCATGCCGGTGATGGCCGCGCAGGTTTCTTTGGTATCCTTATCCTCCGTAACTTCATAGGCGATCAGGCCGTTTCCGGTATCCGCTATGGTGCCGCGTTCCGCCAGCTGCCGTTCATACTGCCAGTCCGACGCGGCAGCCTGTTCGGAGGGGTCAACCTCAGCCGCGTGGACCGTGATGGGTATCTGGATCCGGGCTTCGTTGACGCCGTAATACAGGCCTATCGCCACTTCATAGTCGCCGGGTTCCGCGGCGGTGAAATGGTTGCCGCTGAGCGTATACCCTGTTTGATTATCACTGTCGGCATGGGAATTCATGAAATTGTAATACCGCTTGTATCCGGATTCCGGATCAACGGTGATTTGAACGCGGTATAAATAATCTTTCAGGTTTACTTCCGTTCCGACGGGCACCTTGATTTCGGTGATGTCAGCCTGGGCCCGTACGTCCTCCGGCCGGATAAAACTGATTTCGGCGGTGCCTTCATACCAGTAATGATCGCTTTCCAGGCGAATCAGCCAGGTGGCGGTTCCGGGCTCTGTCAGCTGCGGGTCGCCGGTGACCAGGCTGATATCCGGTTCTCCGGCCCGGCCCTGGTCAACCAGCCTCAGGCAGCGGCCTGCGCCGGGATCGCCGCCGGTCTGTTCGATATAGGCTTTGATGACCTTTTCCTGTTTTGCGTCGTTATACTTGTCTTCCTGCTGCCCGTACAGGTATCCGGAATAGCTGCAGGTCTGGCCGTTCAGGATGCCGTAGCCCAGGTCGAGTATCTGCTCGAAATTGGTAAACCCCTGTTTTTTATCGGCAGGCGGCCAGTCGCCGGTGATGATGCAGTCCTCCGGCAGATTATATTGTCTGAACGCGGCATGCAGGGTAATGGGGAACCGGCGTTCCACGCTGTTTTCACCGAGCGCAACAACCAGCTGCAGGTCATAGTCGCCTTCCTGTTTGGCCATGAATTCACTGTAGGTAAACCAGAGTCGGTCGTCCTCGAAGTCTGTCATGCCGTCTGCCGTCTCCAGGAACAGGAAATAACGGATATCCTGATTGATGCTGAGCATGGACGGATCAACCACACCGTTTATGTTTCTCTCGTCGTTCAGATCCACATTGAAGTCCGTGACGCTGAGGGAAACGGTGACATCATCCGGGGATAACACTTTCACGGGATAGTCGAAATCACAGTAGAACCGGTCGCTCTCCGCATAGATATGGAACAGGCCTGAACAGGCTCCTGTGAGTTTCCGGGCGTCGTAGCAGAGATTGATGCCGTCGCCTTCCATCCGCAGGGTTACGGCGTCCCGCAGCGCCTCGTCGCCGGAAACGAACACAAGGCTCGCGCGGGTCAGATAATCCCGATCTTCGGAGAAGAGCATATCCTCATCGGCGGCGATGTTCAGGATATAACTGCATGATCCCGATCCGCAGAAGAAGGTTTTATCATCAATATCCTGCTGCGTCATGCAGATGCCGGGCTCCTTGCCGGCCGGCGGCCAGTTGGCGGTATCGCAGGCCGGCACGCTGCTTTCGGCGCAGGCGGCGGCCAGCGCGCAGCAGAGCAGCGCGAGGGTAAGTACAAACAGAATCAGGCGCGGTTTATTCATGTTGTTTCCTCCTGAAAAACAGGTGTTTGATATCCGGGTTTATAGAGGTATTATACCATAAAATGACAGTATCAAAAATCACAGAAGTCTGACAAAACGAAAAAAGATCCGCTCCGGGCGGAGCGGATCGGATACGCTTTCATCAGATGCCTTTGCCGGTGCGGACCGAGAAAGCCAGCATATAGGCGGCGAAGGCGGCCTCGATGGTGATGATCCGGGAGTCGGAAGTGGCCAGCAGGCGCAGCACCGGCAGGTCCCGGCCCACGCCCTGGGAGGCCAGGTACTGGTACAAGAGGATCAGCAGGATCACCGCGGCGGGAATCCACAGCAGCCAGGCGAAGGGCTCCCGCATTTTCGTGGCCCCGGCCAGGGGCAGCAGCAGCGCCAGCAGCACGCCCAGCAGCGCGCCCTGCAGCAGGGATCCGAGATAAGGCGTCATGGAGTAGAACAGCGGGGCCAGCAGGCACATGACCAGCAGCATGCCCAGGGGCACCAGCAGCACGGTCAGCTTTCTGAGGAACACTTGTCGCTCATCTCCTTCCGGATCTCTTCCAGCATTTTCAGGTCGTTTTTATCCAGCGTCGCGGTTTCCAGCAGGTCCGGCCGGAAGCGCAGCGTCGCCTTCAGGCTTTCCCGGCGCCGCCACGCTTTGATCTTCGCATGGTCGCCGTTCAGCAGGACCTCCGGCACCTCCATGCCGTCCAGGTCCCGCGGGCGGGTGTACTGGGGATATTCCAGCAGGCCGCCCTCGAAGGATTCCTCTTCCGGGCTCTCGGCGCTGCCCAGCACGCCCGGGATGAACCGGGACACGCAGTCAACCAGCACCATGGCGGCGGGCTCGCCGCCGGTCAGGATATAATCCCCGATGGAGATCTCCTCGTCCACGCAGGCGTCCAGCGCGCGCTGGTCCACGCCCTCATAGTGGCCGCACAGGAGGATCAGCTCCTTTTCCCGGGACAGCTCCCGGGCCAGGGAAGTGGTCAGTTTCTTTCCGCGGGGGCCGAGATAGATCCGCCGCGCGGAAGGGTATTGTTCCCGGGCGTCCGCCATCGCGGCGATGATCGGCTGGGCCATCATGACCATGCCGGCGCCGCCGCCGAAGGGGTAATCGTCCGTGTTGTGATGCTTGGAGGCGGAGTAGGGGCGTAT
>JBGUHQ010000057.1:0-46717 GCA_045112195.1 Christensenellales bacterium
TGGAGATCACTCCCTTTCGATTGACCTCAGAACCGATGAGATTCCTGCCACTGGCAGTCATCGGTTCCTCGCCCAAAGTTCCTCCGGGATTTTGACAGCTGTAGCATGGCAACTGTTACCCAAATCAAAGATTTGGACAGTTGCTCAACAATTCATAATTATCTGAATCGAGAATGAAGACAAGCGGAGAAAATAAGTTGAATAACAGACATAACAACAAGTTTCGTTATCTGATTGCCGCGGTGTTGATCATCGCGGCGGTGCTTTGCTGCGCCGTCGCGGGCGCGGAAACGGCGAAGGACATCACCGCGGACTGCAAATACAACGCCGGGTCCGGCCGGAAGACCTTCAGCAAGTGCAAGGACCGGAGCTACAAAACATGCTGGAAGACGGACAACGGCGCCCGCGCCTACGTCGAGGTGACGGTGCCCTCCGGGCAGACCGCCGGCGGCGTCATGATGCAGCTGTATGAGCATCCCCACGCCTGGGGCGTTCAGATTAAAGATGAAGCAGGCAACTGGATAGACGCCGGCCATACGGAAGGCCACTACCTGGCGGAATACCTGCCCCTGCCCGAAGGGACGACCCTGTTCCGCATCGCCAACGCCCCCGGAGAGAGCCGCCATTTCAACGTGGCGGAACTGCGGATTTACGGCGAAGGGGAATTGCCCCCGGAGGTCCAGGTCTGGCAGGAGCCCGCGTCCAAGGCGGACCTGATGCTGCTGGTGGCCCACGCGGACGACGAGGTGCTGTGGTTCGGCGGCGCGCTGCCGCGCTACGCCGGCCAGGAAGGCAAGGTCTGCCAGGTTTGCATGATGGTGCCTTCCATGCCCTACCGGCGGCTGGAGCTGCTGGACTGCATGTGGACCTGCGGCGTACGGAACTACCCCGTGTGGGGCGGCTTCCGGGACGTCTTCTCCTACACGCTGAGCAAGGCGTATTCCAAATGGAGCAAGACCAGGGTCTATGAAACCGTGACAGGCTGGATCCGGCGTTTCCAGCCGGACGTGCTGCTGACCCACGACCTGCAGGGCGAATACGGCCACGGCGCGCACCGGGTGTGCGCGGACGCCGCGATGCACTGCCTTGAGCTGGCGGCAAACGAAAAAAAATACCCCGCGTCCGCGAAGGAATACGGGACGTGGGACGTACCGAAATGCTATATCCACCTGTGGAAGGAAAACGTGGTCGATATGGACTGGCGCCAGCCGCTGGAAGCCTTCGGCGGGAAGACCGGCTTTGAGGTCGCCGAGGAAGGGTTCCGCTGCCACGTCAGCCAGCAGAAGACCGACTATCACGTGGAAGACTGGGGTCCCTGGGACAACAGCCTGTTCGGCCTGTACCGCTCGCTGGTGGGGCCGGACGAGGAAAAGAACGATTTCTTTGAAAACTTAAACTGAATCAGAGGCGGAAACCAGGTCCCGCTCCAGGGTCAGGCACTCGAGCATGACGACGCAGTGCCAGCCCTCAATATCGATCTCCGCGTAGCCGAAATCGTCGAGGATATCGAAAACCGTGACGGGCGTGCCGGGCTTGAACTGGCCCAGGATCTTCATGGTTTCCGGGTCCCGGACCTGGACGATGCCCTTGCCGTTGATCCGGCCGTTGAGGGAAAGATAACCGCCCTCAATGTCCGTATGGTCGTTGGTGAAGAATTCCAGGCCGTTCGTCGCCACATAGGCACGGTAGCCGCCGTAATCAATGAAGGTCCAGTTTTTCCCGGTGGCCAGCACGCGGACCACCGTATCCCGGTAAACCTGCATGAACTTCAGGACTTTGATATCGTTGCTGGGGGACTTGTGCAGCCAGACGTAACGGGATTTCACCCGGGCGAGGACCTTGTCATCCGGCGCCTCAGTCTGCCACTTCAGGTCCACGGTGTTCACCAGCTGCTTCTGGCCGTTCACGACGACCATGGAGCGGCCGATGCCCATATAAACCACCTCGGCCTCAACGGCCTTGCCGGTGGCGGGATCGACCCAGACGGTGGGCGTATAGGACCCGTTCCGGGCGGACACGCCGGCCAGGGCCGCTTCCCACTCCGCCCCTTCCAGGGGCGCGCGGGTGGGCGAATCCTCAATATCCACGCCGCCGGTGCCGGATTCGATCTCGATGGAGCCGTCCTCGTTTTTCTTGGCGCCGGCCATGGGATCGTCCTCGCCGGTAACGATGGTCACGGAGCCGTCTTCATTCTGCACGGTTGCGGAACCGGAATCGTCATCATCGTAGGTCTGGCCCGCGTCGTGGTCCACCTGCTGGGTAACGGTGCCGTCCGGCCACTCGATCCGGCCGTCGTCATACCACTTGGAGCCGTCTTCCTCAACGGTGTAGCTCTCCGCGAAGGCGCAGGCGCACAGGAACAGGCATGCAGCAAGCAGGGCAAACATCCGCTTTAATCCGTTCTTCACAACCTGCACCTCCCCAAGTTTAATTCATAATTCATAATTCAGAATTCAGAATTATGAGTGGAAACAATAAATTCCCCAACAGGATTATGATACCGGAAATCGGACAAAAAGTCAATGAAGCGAAACTTTTCTGTAACATTTTGGAAAGGACGGTGCCCCATGAAAATCTCCCGGAAAGACGCCCTGACCTGGTTCCGTTTTTTCGCGGAACTGCCCGCGGATGAACCCCTCGGCTGCCGGCAGCAGGAGATAGCCCTGGCCGTGTTCAGCCAGATCGAAACCGCCGTGGAGGCCCGCCGGAAGGAGGCGCTGCTCGCCATTCCCGGACTGCAGGCAGTGGTGCCGGGCACGGAATACGCCTTCCCCTGGTCGCCGGACACGCCGGCCTGCACGCTGTTTGTCGGGCCGGAGGTGCGCTTCCCCGGCGGCTGCCGCAGCTGCCTGCTGGGCACGGGGCTGAGCGCGGTGCGCAAAACCAACCGCTGCAACCTCGCCTGCCCCTTCTGCTACGACTACGGCCAGCTGGAAAACATCGAACCCATCGGGGAAGGGCTGTGGGAGATCGGCGGCGGCCGGTACCGGGAGGAGGACCTGGCCCTGCTCTTCGCCCTGCAGAAAAAGCCCACGGGCATCTCCTACGTCTATCTCGAACCCTTTATGGAGATTGAGAAATATTACGGCATCATCCGCCGCTTCCGCCAGGCGGGGGTCCACCAGCACATGTATACCAACGGCGTGAACGCGACGGAGGAGAACCTCCGGGCCCTGGGCGAGGCCGGGCTGGACGAGCTGCGCTTCAACCTCGGCGCCAGCGGCACGGCGGACAAGGTCATCGCCGCCATGGCCACCGCGAAGAAATATATCCCGCGGGTCGGCATCGAGACGCCCATGACCCGGGAGTTTTATCAGGCGCTCATGGCCAAAAAAGAAAAGATCCTCGCCACGGGGATCGACTTTATGAACTGCGCGGAGCTGCACCTGAACGACAACAACCTGGCCAACTACGCCGGGGAACCGCTGTATTACTGCCGGATGGGCTACCTGAGCCCGATCATCAGCCGAGATCTGACGCTGCGGGTCATGAAAACCGCGGCGGAAGAAGGCTGGCCCATCGTGGTGCACGACTGCAGCAACAAAACAAAATTCGCCCGCGACCTGAACCTGGCAGCCCGGGAAGGCGGCTGGTTCGGCCGGAGCGATTACGGACGTGAAACGGAAACCATCCCCTACGCGGCGTTCCTGCCGACGCTGGAAGATGAAAACCTCCCCTTCGTGGAAGAGGAGGAACTGCCCCCGGGTTACCGGCCGGGAGAAATTGTGATTTAATTCATAATTCAGAATTCAGAATTCAGAATTATTTAAGGATGAACAAATCTGAAAAACAAAAGCATATTCGAACCGAAGGGGGCGCTGTCGTGCGCGGTGCGCGAGACGGGAATTCCGTCCGCGGTGCGCGCGCGATTCCTTGCGGAAAGCCCCCTGATTATCGTTCGGGAGAGATTAGTTTGTACGCGGGATCAACATCCAGCGTTGCGAAATAATCCGCCGCGGTTTCCGCCCGGCGGATCAGCCTGTATCCACCGTCCGCGGTATACAGCACCTCGGCCCCGCGCAGGCGGCCGTTGTAGTTATAGCCCATGGCGGAGCCGTGGGCGCCCGTGTCGTGAATCAGCAGGAGATCGCCGATATTGATCTCCGGAAGCTTCCTTTCCCAGGCAAACTTATCGTTATTCTCGCAAAGACTGCCGGTGATATCATACACGTGGTCCGCGGGCCAGTCCCGCTTGCCGCAGACGGACACATGGTGGTACGCCCCGTACATGGCCGGGCGCATCAGGTTGACCGCACAGGCGTCCACGCCGATGTAATCCCGGTAGATCTTTTTTTCGTGCACGGCATGGGTCACCAGCCAGCCGCAGGGGCCGGTCATCCAGCGGCCCAACTCGGTTTTTATGCCGACGCCGCCTTCCGGGAAGACCTTTTCATAGACCTTGCGCACGCCCTCGCCGACGGCTTCCAGGTCCGGTTCCTTTTCCTCCGGGCGGTACGGGATGCTGATGCCGCCGGACAAGTCCACAAAGGCGAACCGCAGGCCGAACTCCTCCGCCAGGTCCCTGCCCAGGGTCATGAGCACTTCGGACAGGCCCGGGAAATAGGCCGGGTCGATGGTGTTGGATGCCAGGAACGCGTGCAGGCCGAAGGCCGTGACGCCCTCCGCCTTCAGGATGGCGAGGCCTTCCTTCAACTGGGGCAGGGTGAAGCCGTATTTCGCCTCCCCCGGGTTGCCCATGATTGTGTTGCCAATGGAGAAGGTTCCGCCGGGGTTGTAGCGCAGGCAGACGGTGGACGGGAAGCCGCCGTTGTTCCGAAGGATGTCGATGTCCGTCAGGTCGTCCAGGTTGATGAAGGCGCCGAGGGCGCGGGCCTGGGCGAACTCCTCCGGCGGCATGGCGTTGGCGGAAAGGATGACCTCCTCCCCGGAGAAGCCGCAGGCCTTGGCCAGGGTCAGCTCCGTGGCGGACGAGCAGTCCAGCCCGCAGCCCTCTTCCTTCATGATCCGCAGGATGGAGGGATTCGGCAGCGCCTTCACCGCGAAATACTCCTTGAAATCCGGGCACCAGCTGAAGGCGGCCTTCAGCCGGCGGGCGCGTTCACGGATACCCTGTTCGTCATACAGATGGAAGGGCGTGGGAAACTGTTCCGCCGCGCGGACAAAGACATCGTCGTCAAGCGTGAAATTCGGCATGGGGCCTCCTGACTAATTCAGAATTAAATAAAATGTACCAAAGCACCTGTCATCCAAGTGATACGTACTTTGGTACTATAACGCATAGATCCGTTTTTTTGAATTATTATCGCTGATTTTTTATTGTTCTTACTTCAGTTCAAACGTAAACTCGTCCGCCAGGTCGCCGTCCACATAGAAGGCCACCTTGTAGACGCCGGCGGGATAGCCGTTCTGGTTCAGAGAAGCGGTCAGGCCCATATCATTCAGGGATATGTACCAGATATCCTCCCGCATATAGGCCGGCGAATAGAGCCAGCCGCTCTCGTAGCGGTAGTTGTTGCCGTTCGGGTCGGTCAGGGTGACCAGCAGGGACTTGCCGTCGATCTCCTCGGTCACGTCATAGGTGGAGTGGGAATAGAAGTACGCCCGGTCGCTGCGCAGCAGCGCCTCGGTCACTTCCTCCGGCGCCACGGGCACGGGCTTCGCGCCGTCCTTCGGGATGCTTCCCGTTATCTCCGCGATGGCGGTGACCACCGGCCGGAAATTGTATTCCGTCAGCCGTTCCGCCCGGGTCAGGAAGACGGACGCGTAGGAAGAAGGCACAACGTCCGGGCGGCCCTGGGACACCACCGGGCCGACGATGTAGAACCGGCCGGGAGTCAGCAGCAGGGTGACCTCGCTGCCCTCCACATCTTTCATGGGGAAACTGGTCAGGTAATCGTTTCCCGTATCCACAATGACCATATAGGCAGCAGACCCTTCCGGCACTTCCGGCATGGTCATGTCTTTCCAGTTGATGGTGACCAGGTTCTTTTCCGCGGTCACAACGAGGCCCTGGGGCACGGCGCCCCACTCAGGCAGTTCCCTCAGCAGGCCGGCCACTTCCGACATGTTCTCGGCCATGACCTCCACCGGCAGCATCAGCACCCGGTTTTCGCCCTGGGCCCATTCCGCGGTAATAACCCCGGCCAGGCGGCCGTCCGACGTCAGCACCGGGCTGCCGGCAGGGGCCGGATCCGTCAGGGTGAGCAGCATGAAGCGATCCCCCTGCCAGGTAATATTTTCCGCCGCGAGCACGCCGCGGTTAATGCGGGAGCCCAGGCTGTCGCCGAAGCGGACCGTGCAGGCGGAAGCGGGCACGCTGGCTCCCCAGGGCAGCAGCTCCCAACTGCCGTAGCGGGCGGGCTTGTCGCCCGGCTCATAGAAAACCAGGGCGAAGCGGTCGTTTTCCGATGAAATGACGGTGACCGCCTCCCAGGCGTTCACGCCGTCCGTAACCGCCAGCTGTTCCGGCGGGATATCCTTTACCGAGACCGGGGCCAGGAGGATCCCCTCGCTGATCGGGACGGCCGTGGAGACCCAGACCGGGCTTTCTCCGCCGTAATCCCACAGATCGAACAGCTCCGCCGGCAGCGCCGCCGCTTCTTCCGCGGCCTTCACGTCAGCCGCGGGTTCCTCCCCGCTGTTCTCTTCAGGGACGGGCTCCCCGGCAAGCGCGAAAGGAGGCGCCAGCAACAGAATCACCAGCGTCAGCAGGATAGATAAAGCTTTTTTCATAAGGCGCCTCCATTCAATTCAGAATTCAGAATTCAGAATTAAGAATTATTCTTTGTAATCCTGGAGCGACACGGATACCATCCGGCTGACGCCCTGCTCCTCCATGGCCACACCGTAAAGGCCGTTGGCCCGTTCCATGGTGCCCTTGCGGTGGGTGATGACCACGAACTGGGTGGACCGGGAGTACTCCGCCAGGTAGTCCGCGAAATAGCCGATGTTCGCGTCGTCCAGCGCCGCCTCGATCTCGTCCAGGATACAGAAGGGCGTGGGCTTGAGCTTCAGCGTGGCGAAGAGGATCGCGATGGCGGTCAGCGTCCGCTCGCCGCCGGAAAGCAGCGACAAAAGCTGCAGCTTCTTGCCCGGGGGCTGGGCGTTGATCTCGATGCCGCAGTTCAGCGGATCGTTCGGATCCATGAGGATCAGTTCCGCGTGGCCGCCGCCGAAGAGACGGGCGAAGGTCTCCGAGAAGAAGCCCTGCAGGAGCGTGAACTGCTCCACAAAGGTTTCCTTCATGCTGGCAAGCAGGCGGGCGATCAGGTCCTTCAGGTCCTGCTCCGCCTTCTCCAGGTCCTCGCGCTGGGCGGTGATCTCATCCGCCCGGGCCTTGGTATCCGCGTATTCCTCCACCGCCCGGACGTTGACCGGGCCCAGGGCGCGGATCTCCGCGGAGAGCTGGGCGGCCTCGCGGTCCGCCTCGGTCAGGCTGAAGCCCTCCGTCATGCGGAATTCCTCCGCGCCGGCGTAGGTGATTTCGTAGGTATTCCAGATGCGGTCCCGCAGGGCCTTGAGGTCGCCCTCGGTCCGGGTGCGGCTGAGCTCCAGGCGATGCATCCTGTCGGCGTCACGCTGCTGGGACCGGTGCAGGCCCTCGATATCCGACAGCAGCTCGGTCAGGCGCTCCTGCTTGCCGGCCCGGTCTTCCTCCAGGGCGTGGGAGATCTGCTCCCGCCGCGCCTGTTCGAGCTTTTCCTGCTCCAGCTCCTTCTCCGCCGCCGCGGCGGCCTCAAGGTCGGCGCTTTCCGCCGTTTCCATCTCGGAAAGCTGCTTCCGGCGGCGCTCCTGGTCGGCGGCCATGCGCTTCCGGTCCTGTTCGTAGCGCGCCTTGTCCCGCTGCAGGGTTTCCAGCTCGTGTTTCAGGTCGTTGACCTCCAGGGTCAGGCGCAGGGTTTCCTCCGCCTTTTCCTCCGCCGCTTTCCGGGCAACGGTCAGCGCCTGCTGCAGCTCCGCAGCCTGCGCCTCCATCTCCTCCCGGGTCTTGTCCGTGGCCTCGGTGGAGTCCGTCGCCATGGACAGCTGCTCCTTGATCTGCATCATGGATTCCATGAGCTGTTCCCGGGCGGCCTCGGACTCATGCAGCCGCAGGCTGTGGGTCTGGGCTTCCGCCTCGGCGTTCTGCACGCGCTCGGTTTCCCGGGCCACGGCGATCTCCTGCTGGTGCAGCTCTTCCAGCGCGCCGGCGGAGCGTTCCTTGAGCCCGTCCTTGCGCTTCTGGCCGTCCTGCATCTGCTTCAGCAGGCGTTCCAGTTCGTCCTGTCCCGCGGACAGCTTTTCCGTCAGTTCCTTCAGTTCCCGCTCCCGGGTGAACAGGTTCACGTTCCGGGAGGAGACGGAGCCGCCGGTCATGGAGCCGCCGGAGTGCATGACGTCGCCCTTGAGGGTGACCAGGCGGAAGGCGTGGCCGCCCCTGCGCATGATCGGGATGCCGGAAGCCAGGTCCTCCGCCACGACGGTGCGGCCCAGCAGGTTCTCGACGATCCCGCGGTATTCCTCATCGCAGGAGACCAGGTCCGACGCCACGCCCAGGCAGCCGGGCATGGACAGGGCTTTCTGCTCCTCCGCGTCCAGCAGGCGGGGTTTCACCGTCGTCAGGGGCAGGAAGGTCGCCCGGCCCAGGCCGTTCTCCCGCAGGTATTCAATCAGTTCCTTGGCCGTTTCCTCGTCCTCGGTGACCACATGCTGCTGGGTCGCGCCCAGGACCATATCCACGGCCGTTTCGTATTTTTCCGGGACGGAGATCAGCTGGCTCACCGGGCCGCGGACCCGGCTGTCGCCCTTTTCCCGGGCGCGGTGCACCACGCGGCGCACGGCGCTCGAGTAGCCCTCCATCTCTTTGGACATCTCGTCCAGGATCTTCTGCCGGGATTCCATATCCCGCATTTCCGCGAGCTTCAGGTCATAGGCTTTGCGGGCCTCGATGACCTCCGCGTCCGCGGCTTCCAGGCCTTCCCGCGCTTCCCGCAGGGAGGCGGACAGGCGGTCCTGTTCCGCGGTTTCCTTTTCCAGGCGCGCCCGGGCGTCCGCCACGGCGGCGTCCAGGTCCCCGCCCTCGGTCCGCATCTCCCCGCAGGAGACGGTCAGCTCCTCCAGGCGGGTTTCCATGGTGGACAGCATGGTGGTCAGGCGGGTCTGGTTGCTCAGCGCGGCGGCGCGGCGGTTCACCGCGTCCAGCATCTCGTTTTTATGGTTCTCGAGGGTTTCCTCTTTCTCGGCTTCCTCCGCCCGGGCCTTCTCTTCCTCAGCCTTCGCTTCCTCCAGCCGGGCGGTCAGCTTTTCCAGGGTGGCGCTGCGGGTATCGCTGCCGCCGGAGCTTTCCGCCGCCAGGGCATCCAGCTCCGCGATGCGCTCATCCGCTTCCTTCAGTTCCTCCGCGACGCGGACACGGTCTTCCTGCCGGCGGTCCCGGCGCTCCTGCACCTCGCGGGCGGCGTTCTCCGCCCGGTGAACGGCTTCCATGCCCTCCATCTGGGCGGTATGGGCCAGGGTGATCTTCCCGTCCAGGTCCCGGATCTCCGCCTGGCGGGCGTCGCTCTCCCCGGTTTTCTCCTGCAGGGTGCGCTCGCTCTCAGCCAGCACGGCCTGCATATTCTGCAGGTCCAGGTCGTTCTCCCGCAGCTTCGCCTCCATCCTGTCCGAGCGGACGAGGAAGAGGTTCAGGTCCAGCACCTTCAGCCGGGCGGACAGGTCCAGGTAGACCCGGGCGTTCTTCGCGTCCTCCTCCAGCGGTCCGAGGCGGTTCTTCAGTTCTTCCAGCAGGTCGTCCACCCGGGAGATGTTGTCCTGGGTGCGGGCCAGCTTCCGGTCCGCTTCTTCCTTGCGGGCACGGAACTTGACGATGCCGGCGGCCTCCTCAAAGACCTGGCGGCGGTCCTCCCCCTTGCGGGACAGGATCTCGTCGATACGGCCCTGGCCGATGATGGAATAGCCTTCCTTGCCGATGCCGGTGTCGCGGAACAGGTCCACCACGTCTTTCAGGCGGCAGGAGGCCCGGTTCAGGAAATATTCGCTCTCCCCGCTGCGGTACACCCGGCGGGTGACCAGGATCTCGGAATAATCCAGGGGGAGGCTCTTGTCCTCGTTGTCAAAAACGAGGGAAACCTCGCAGTAGCTCAGCGGCTTTCTCCGCTGGGTGCCGCCGAAGATCACGTCCTGCATGCTGGCGCCGCGCAGGATCTTCGCGCTCTGCTCACCGAGCACCCAGCGCACCGCGTCGGCAATATTGCTTTTTCCGGATCCGTTGGGCCCCACGATGGCGGTGATGCCTTCCTTGAAGACGATCTCCGTCCGCTCCGGGAAAGACTTGAATCCGTACAGCTCCAGCTTCTTTAACCGCATGACGTTCTCCTCTCCGGCGGGCCCCTCCCGCCTTTTGCAGCAACACTTTATTATACCATGAACGCCCCGGCGACACAAACTTTTGACGGTAAAAAACAGGATCAGATATGTGTGTGATCTGCCTGTCTACACCCAAAAGTCAGGTGGTTATTCATTTTTAGATCGAACGAAAACATCACAACTACTAAAAACCTGCTAGTTATCTTCCGGATAAATGGATAACAAAGATTATTATTCATCTTGTATATGTTTTAGCCACATCACAGGATATACTTTCATGTCATGATCCACCCGTTCATACGTCCACCAACCAGCACCTCCAAAGCTCGGATTGTACTCAATTCCTTTCGAATTCCCACCCCATTTTGTCGTTGTCCAAGCATCTTCTACTTCTGCATTATACTTTATCATTTCATCTTTACTGAAGATTGTGATCTGACCGATAATTTCTTTTTGCTCAGCCTCACTGAATGCTGCTTTATAAAAATCCTTCTCTAACCATTTTTTTAGAGAACTACTACCCCAATTATTGCTCCGTCCAGTTTCATCGAATGGCATTGATGCAACCGACTCCGTTGAGATTACAAGAGATTTATTGTTTCTTATATCAAGCACGCGCCAATATAAGGATTTGCCATTATATGAACCAATAGATATAACACTCCCTTTTTGCGTAATTTGCTTGTGTCGGGTTTTTGCCAGCGTTTCTTCAAGCACGTTCTTTGTATCTTTATATGCCATAACAGTCTGAAGTATTTCGATTCCCTCATCCTGATGACCAGAATTGATTAGCGATATCCCTTTCCTATACAAGCATTCTTTTACCATCGTCGATGAGTCTTTATACTTCAGTATTGATTGAAATTGTTCTATTGCTTCATCAAACTTGCCTTCATCTAATAGTTTTTCACCTTCTAAGTAAATACATTTAACTGATAGTGCATCACAATCTTTATAGTTTTCATAATCATATATCGAAAGTAATATTTCTCTGGCTTTTAAGTAGTTTTCAGCCTCTATTTCTTTTAGCGCCTCTTGATACTGTTCTTCCGCAACATCAGCATTGGTACTTCCAACTGGAATATGAGTTATATATTTTTCAAGATTCAAATAGATAACAGGTCTAATTCCACTTCGTATTGCTGTATACGTATCAAATAGTCTATGGAAGTCTTTTTTATAAATATAGTACTTATTATAAGATGATCTTCCGCATAGAAACCATTCATCTCTATCTGTTTGCTTAATTTTCAGCGTTGTTGCTCGCTGTAGAGCATACGGAGTCATTTCAAAAGTATTAATCATATCCTCTCCGATTGTTTTCATCATATCGTATCCAACGAGTCCAACTTTGTCTATCGTTTTATTACCGTTATAATATCCATTGATTGATACTTCAAATTCCGTTGCTATAATTGCATTCTTTTCTTTTTCATTGAAAGCAAGCTTAAAGAAATCATTGTTCAACCATTCTCTTAAATAGCTATCACTCCAACTGATGTGATCTTCATTACAAACATACTGGTAATCGATAATATCTTTACTTAATAACAGAATGGTATCACCTGATATATCAGCAATATACCAGTCTATTGCATTATCCATATATGTTCCAAATTGAACCACATTGCCCTTCTGTCTATAAGGTTCTTTTCTGTCTTTCAATTGTTCATTAATCATTATTTCATTAGTATTGAGTATGTTTGCAACATCTTTATAATCTATAATTTCCAGGTATTCATCGTATGCGTTTCTTCCGTTTCCATTTGCAAGGTTGGCATTTGCTCTAAGGTATTTCGTCTCAGTTATTTGTGTCTCAGAATCCAGATATGTTTTTATTTCTTCAAATATTTGAATTGCTTCTTCCCATTTGCCTTTAGCTTGAAGTGATAGCGCCTTATAATATTTAGTATCTGTAATCTTCTCCTGGGAATCTAAGTAATGGCTTGCCTGTTTAAATGAAGCAATGGCTTCATCCCATAATTGGCCATCATATTCCGCTAAACCTTTAAGATAATAACACTCGTTTTTGATTTGTTTGGCATTTTTATATTCTTCAATATCATTTAGAGCCTCTATCGCAATACTATAGTTGTTAGAATCTCTTGCGGAAATTGCAAACCGGTAAATGATAAATTCCTTAAAGAGAAAACTTTCCGGAATAAGTGAATACATATTGAGATGCCTTTTAAATGAATCGTAAGATGCCTTTTTGATCAATTCTCCTAGATGAGTATCTTCATTATTATCAAAAGAAGAAAAAGCCACTAATGCCAGATACGCATTTTGATTTTCATTTGCCAATTGAGCAATGGTTTTTAATTCTGTAGAAGCATTATCCAAATCTCGAATCAGCCACAAGGTTTGGATGGCTTTTTCATACTCGTTGATAACAACATAATCTTTTGCAGCTGAAATAAGGGTTGTTTGTGTTTCCGGCATAGAAACAGCATAAGCATATTCTGATATTGCCTCGTCCGTATTACCAGCAAGATGCAAAGCTCTTCCTAGCTCATAATGACATCTTGCAGCTAAGGACGCACTGTCTTCATAATCAACAGATTCAAAGAAAATCAAAGCTCCTTTATAATCCTCAGCATCCAAAAGGACTTTGCCTTGCTGAAGATGACAGTCTTTTGCCCGATCATCGCTATCGTTGTAACCCGGAACAGAAAGAAAAATCGTCTCAGCATCCGCATATTTTTTCTCTTGATACAGCACATCTGCCTCACGATATGCGCTTTCTTTTGCCTTGTCTTGACTGTCAAGATAATTGATTGATTCATACATGGACTTTGCGCCTTTGTAATCTCCATCATTGAACCGTGCCTCTGCTTGATTGTATACACACTGCTTTGATTTTGTCTGACTATCGCTGTAAGTTATTATATCGTACAACAGTTTTGCCTCTGCATATTTTTCAGCAGTAAACAGGATTTCAGCCTGATTATAAATACATTCCTCAGCCCTTGTCTTGCTGTCAGAGTATTCACCCAGTGATTTGAAGATGGTTTCTGCGTCTTCGTTTTTACCTTCAACCAAAAGATCCGTTGCTTTCCTGTAATCACATTCTTTTGCGAAAGTATCTGCGTCTTTATAATCAGCAATACCGATAAACAATTTCTTTGCGTCGTCGTAGCTCTTGGCAGTCAGTTTTTCAGAAGCCAGCTGATAAATAGACTCATTCGCCCTCGTGGCGCTGTCCGTCATATCTCCCAACAAAGCAAACTGTTCTGCAGCTTTTTCATATTCACCGTTGTTAAACAATTGATCTGCCCAGGCATAACGGGCTATCGGAAGTTTACTGAGGCTCAGCTCATACTGTCCCAGCGTTTCATATGCTGCTGTAGCTTCAGCATAATAACCTTCATCATAGCAAACCTGGGCCAGTTTATACTCGCGCTCCTGCACCTCAGCGGTCTGTTCCAGACCCTGATAAGCAGACAAGGCTGTGGCATATTCCTTATTTGCCAAAGCATTGTCAGCTATCTCAGTTAATACTTTTGTCAGGAGAACCGATGCGTCAGAATAATCTCCTAACGCTTCATATTCTGCCCTCGCTGATTGCAGTTCTCCATTGTCCCACAGCGTTTTTGCCTTTTCATATCGAAGAGCTTTTGCCCGTTCCAGACTGTCACTGTAATCCGGTATGCTTTCAAAAATTGCAATTGACCCGTCAACATCTTTGTTCTCTAACAGTGATTCAGCCTTGCTGTACAAACAGATATTTATCTTTTCTCCGGAATCTTTATACTTTCCCAGGTTTGTATACACTACAACAGCATCATCGAATAAGCCCGATGCCTTCAGTGCTTCCGCTTTCTGGTACAGGCTCTCCTGCGCTTTGGTTTCACTGTCAGAGTAATTATACAGTGCAATAAACGCTGAGTTTGCCTCATCATATTTTCCATTCTTCAGCAATTCATCAGCTGTTGTATAATCGTCCTTCATCTGCTGAACCATTTCAGCGCTATCTGAATATCCACTGATCAGTTCAAAGAGTTTATATGCCTTTGCGAAATCGCCGTTCTCCTTTGAACTGGCCGCTTCCTGATAGAGAGCAGCATTGCACGTCTCAAGATTCTTTGCCGAATCAAGATATGATCCCAACTGAATATACTCTTTTCGGGCTTCCTGATACTTTCCTTCAGCCATGGCGGCTTTCGCCTTCTGATAAGCATCCAGTTTGCCCGCCTGATCGGCTGCATCTTCGTAGTCACCGGCAGCGATAAACATTGTGTACGCAGTTTCAAGATCACTAGATTCCAATGCTGCAACTGCTTCCTGATAGTTTTTCCCTTGTGTTGCTTTGGCAAGTTTTTCTTCTGTGGTTTCCGTTCTGTTATTGAGCTTATTGTAGTAAGCAACCGCCGTGTTAAAGTCGCTTTCCTCCATAGCTTGATCGGCAATTTCTTCTCTGAGAGTCTCCAGTCTGTCGTCCACATCACGCCAGCCGGTAATACTCACCAAGATGGTCTCCGCCTCAAACCTTTCTCCCTTTTCAATGTGCTCTATAGCCGTTTGATAGTCGGAATCCATTTTGGCAACGATTTCTCCGCTGTCAGAATAATCGCTGATGCTTTCAAATGCTTCATATGCTTCCGCAGTTTTTCCCTGCTCTAACAAATCAGTTGCCTCAATGTACAGGGTTTGATTGCACTGTTCCAGTTGTTCCGCGGAATCCAGGAACCCTTCCAGGCTCGCGAAGGCTGTCCGGGCTTCGAAGTACTCACCTTCCGTAAGCAACTGGACAGCTTCCTGATACTTGCTGATCTGCTCTGCTTTCTCTTTTGCGTCCTCATAATCATCAGCGTCAATATAGGCCTGATATGCCGAAGCCAGATCTCCATCTGCAAAAGCATCATTGGCTTCCTTATATGCTATCCGTTTCTTTGTCTCAGCAATCTTTCCCTTGGTTGCGGGATCTTCCGTATTTGCCTTTTCATAATATTCCAGCGCAGTACTGTAATCTCCGGCAGCAAAAGCATCGTCCGCGATTTCCTCACGTAATGCCGCCAGTTTTTCTTCGGTATCACGCCATCCTGCTATACTGGAATAACCTGTTTCAGCTTCCCCTTTCTTTCCGGCCTGCCATGCCTTCCCGGCTTCTTCATATACCGTCTCTATTTCTGAAACAATTTCTGAGCAATCAGCATAATCCTTCAGTTGAGCATAACACTGGGTGGCCATTGCATAATTCTTATTTGCGATGTTGGTTTTTAGCTGACCATATACAATCCGGGATGTGTCTGCAAGTTTCGTCTCACTGTCTAAAAAACTACCAAGATCGGAATACAAAGACATGGCCGACAGATAATCCTGATTTCCATAATACCGATGTGCGAGGATATAATTCTTTGTATTTGTCAGCATCTGCTGAGCACCATCATATTCCCCGGCCGAGGTAAATTCTTCCATTGCCTGATCATACTTCCCGGATTCAAGCAGATTAATGCCCTTTTTATAATGGACTTCCTGTATTTTTTCACCGTTATTCGCATAATTCCCCAATTTTGTAAATGCGATTATCGCTTCATCATATTTATTTTCATCCAATAACTTTTGAGCATTATCAAATTTGATTTTAGGCTGGATAACTTTATCATAGACAACAAATACACCTCCGGCCAATACCATTAGTGCCGCGGCAATTGCCAGGATCTTCTTATTTCTCTTTTTCTTTTTTTCCGCTTCCTGCTTTTCCTGCTCAGCACGCTGTTCCTCAGCAATCCGCCGTTCTTCTTCCTGCCGTTCCCTTTCCCGGCGTTCCCGCTCCATCTGCTCTTTATATGCAGCAGCGGCTTTTTCCGCTTCAGCTTTCGCTGAGGCCGCTTTAGCGCGGCAGTTTGCAGCCCGCTCTTTCGCGTCTCTTATTTCGCCGGCAGCATCAAACTTCTGAGCAGCCGTAATAAACTCCTTCTCAACCGCCGCCCGGTTCTCCAGCGCAACGGCTTCGCGGTAAACAGCTTCTTTCTGTTCCAGATCTATACGTTCAAGGATCGCACGGTTATACCCTGAATAGATCTCTTTTTGCTTGTCATCCGCAAAACGCAGTGCCTTCTGGTAATCCGGATCTGATGAAAGCGGTTGTCTACACCTTGCCAGATCTGCCTCGCGGCGCATCTGATTCTTTACCTGCACCTTGCCGATGTATGCAGGGGCATACTCCGGATCGATATCCAGGATACGGTCAAAATAATCTGTTGCAGAATCCCAGTCGCTGTCCTCCAGGAACAGAACAGCTCGTTTGTGTAAAGAAGAGACACCCGGTCCGGCCGTCTGGACCGTCGCACTTTCCGCCTTTTGTTTGTCAGCTCCCAGAACCTTTTTCACGCCATGAATAATATCCTGCATGAAGCCGATCTTACTCATGTCCTGGCTCTGCAGGCTGCTTAATTCTTCAGGCAGATCATACGGATCCATATCACGGTAACAGGGAATCAGCACCCGCTTACGATCGTTTTTCATGATCGCAAGGAACCGGCTCCACTCATTCTTTACCCACACAGCGCTGAAGTTTTCCGGCTTGGTCCCGACCACGAGCATAACCTTTGCGCTGTTCAGAGCCGCAAAGATATATGGTTCATATTCCTGTCCAAGTTTGTCCTCCAGGGTGATCCGGGAGAAGAAGACCTTATATCCTTCGTTTATCAGCTGATAATAGATATCCTGTGCAAGAGCGCTGTCCTTCGTTCTGCTTCCGTTATCGTCCGTTTCTTTGTAGCAGATGAAGACATCATACGGTTTTTCCTGTGAGGAGATCGCCAGAATGCCCTTCTGGATTTCCGCGATCCTCTTTGCTTCCTTCTCATAGACCTCACGGGAATGGGTATCCGGAGCATTCTTCAGCGCGTTCTGGTAATCCTCATCCGACAGGATGGAAATCACCTGTGCGCGATGGCAGGTTGGAATCCTCTCATGCGTAACAGGATCCTCCACATATTCGATGCCGTATTTGCTCAGCACGATCCCCCAATGCGCTTCCGCATCGGTATCGTCTTCCTCCACAATATGCTCGTAGGCTGCCATAGCCTTATCGAACTCGCACTGCCTGCGGAAGTGGTTGGCCCGGTTAAACAAGTTGGTTCGCTGTTCATCCGGAAGCTTCGGGAATGTGGTCGTGCAACCGCAATGGTCGCACTGCCCAACAGTATCTCCGGAGTTGAACTGAATATCTCCGCCACACATCTTGCACTTGATAATCATATAAACGCTCTCCTCTCAAGAAATACGTTTTTCTGTCAGCTGAAATAAATATATGCAGATGATAATCCTTGGGGATCGGGTAGAAATGTGCTTAGGCCGGTTAATAAACTTTACCCTGACTGTATGCTATTTCGTTTATATCCCTTGCTGCTGAAAAGAGTTCAGGTTCAGTGATTACAGATCAGAAGCTATCAGATTCAAGATTGATCCAGAAAGCGGGGCGGACAACGTCACTGCCGCTGAGGACATCGTGGCTGCTGAGCGAGCCGCCCGCGTCCACGTCCGCCGCATAGTACTGAATGCTACCGGGCGACCGCAGCCACCACCACCCTACATCCGCGTCGTTTTCCGTCTTCTTGCTGTAATTTATCCAGGCGCCCTGCGCAAGCGCATAAGTTGTCAGCGAAACACGGGATTTCAGATTATTGATGTCATCATAGGTCACACCCAGATACCGATTCGCTTCCGCATAGCTCAGCAGGAAGATCCGATCCTCCGTGTTATTTCCTCCATCCGTATTCCACTCACTGTATCCCTGGGATTTACTGTTGTCCACCTTTGTCATCAGGATGACGGATTGTTCTGCCGCGTTGAATGCTTTGTTCAGAAATTCCCCGTTCAGCCACGCTCGCAGAGTGCATTTCTCCCAGGTGATAGATGTATCGTCCTTATTGTATGGCATCGTATCCAGCCCATACCGGCTAAGCAGCAGCGCCTTATGATTTGTTTCATCATAATCCAACACAATCCACTCAATCTCCTCAGGGCCGTTCTCGGAATTGTTGTCCTGCTCATACCTTCCAAAGGTTCCCATATTTCCCAGCTCCCGAAACAGTGCAAGTTTCGCTTCACGGGCAGCAGACACAAGATTATCGTCATTAGCCAGGAGGCTATTAATGTCCTTATAGCCTTTAAGAACTGTCAGGATTTCAAGAGCTGCACTGTAATCGCCAACATTCATCAGATATTTTGCTTCCTGATAATTTGTCTCCTTAACCTGCTCCGCAGCATCACTGTATTCCCCGAGATCTGTAAAAATATCAACCGCTTCCGCATATTGTCCGGACTTGCGAAGAGACACGGCTTTCTGATACTGACTCCCGGGAATAATCACCTTTGTAACCAACAATATGGCAGCGATAATAGCAACCGCAGCAAGGATACCGATCAGGGTCAAGCGCTTTCCCTTCCGGGCTTCTGCTTCCGCCCTTCTCCTGGCCGCTTCCTCCGCTTGTTTCCTGGCTTCCGTTTCTCCTGCCAATGCTTCTTCATATTTCTCCGCAGCCTGAGACCTCAACTCATTAATATCCCGAAAACCATCCAATTGGGTATTAGCCAGCTTTTTCTTTGCTTCATCCCATAGCCGGCTTTCATCTCCAGCGGATTTCATGGCATTGACTGCGTCAGCATATATTCCAGAGCGAACCTCTTCCGCAATGTCAACGCACTTCTGCGCCTGTGCCTGTGCGTCTTTATAATCCGGCACAGACAGGAAAATTTGTGCAGCACGATTCAACTCTGCAGGACTTTTTTTTCCTTGTTCAGCGATTAACACCGCCTGAAGATAAACAGCCTTCTGACGTGCCTGTTCCGCCAGTTGTCGGCACTGTGCCGCTGCACCGTTGGCTTTCGCATCTCCGATCTTCTCAAGCATATCAGCGGCGGATTTCAGGTTTTGTTCTGATACATCCCCCGGTTCATTCCGATTGACCTGGAGGTTGAATAATTCTTCATTTTGCTGACCATCATGACGTCTGCTTCCATCAGCACGATTCCCGGATGAATAATTACAGGCCTGTTTATACAACAACAGTTCCGCATCCAGTTTTTCCCGGTTCGCGCCGGGTTTTACCGCCATTTCTATGGCACAGTCATAGGCATAATCACAAATCTGCCGCTCAACTCTGCCTTTGACCGCGGCAGTATATCCTTCGTAAATGTCCTTCTGCTTCGGATCAGCAAACCGGACCGCTTTCTGCCAGTCCGGGTTGTCCTCATACAGAAATGCCGTATCAGCGAGATCGGATTCTTTCCTCAGGCCAAGCTCAGCGCATACTTTCGCGGCATAAGCCGGAGCATATTTGGGATCGAAGTCCAGCACTCTGTCCAGGTATTCTTTGGCGCTCTGGAAATCTCCGTCTTCCAGGAACAGCCTTGTCCTTTCCATCAGGCTGGATACACCCGGAGCTATGCTGTCCGCAGCCTGCTGCACAGGTTTTGTAGCTTCTGTTCTCTGCGTCTGCGCCTGTGCTTTCTCCGCTTCCAGCACTTTCCGGACGCCGCGCAGCAGATCCTGCATGAATCCGATTCTGCCCATATCCTGGCTCTGCAGATTGCTGAGCTCCTCGGGAAGGTCATACGGATCCATGTCGCGGTAGCAGGGAATCAGCAGGCGTTTCCGGTCTGATTTCATCAGATGAAGGTAGCGGCTCCACTCATTTTTCACCCAGACCGCGTTAAGGTATTCAGGTTTCGTTCCGACGACGACCATCACCCTGGCACTGTTCAGCGCAGCGAAGATATAGGGTTCATACTGCTGCCCCAGCTTATCTTCCAGGGTAATCCGGCTGAAGAACACCTTATACCCGTGTTCCGTCAGTCCGTAATAGATTTCCTGCGCCAATGCGGAATCCCGGGTACGCTGCCCGTTTTCGTCCGACTCCTTGTAACAGATAAAGACATCGTACGGTTTTTCATTCCGGGAAATCTCCAGGATTCCCTTCTGAATCTCCGCAATTTCCTTTGCCTGTTCTTCATACAGGTTACGGCTGACAGTATCCG
Organism: Christensenellales bacterium; assembly: GCA_045112195.1. Classification (GTDB taxonomy): domain Bacteria; phylum Bacillota; class Clostridia; order Christensenellales; family Aristaeellaceae; genus Aristaeella. The sequence continues at coordinate 20,293 of JBGUHQ010000057.1, forward strand.
GAGCATACTGCAGCACCGCCTGGTAATCCGCGTCTGCCAGAATGGACTCCACCTGAACACGATGGCATGTCGGAACTCTTCGTTTGGTTACCGGATCCTCCACATACTCGATACCATACCGGCTCAGCACGATCCCCCAATGAGCCTCCGCGTCCGTATCGTCCTCTTCCAGGATCCGTTCATACGCCGTGATCGCCTTATCAAACTCACACTGCCGCCGGTAATGATTCGCCCGGTTATACCGGTTCAGCTTCTGCTCCTCATCCACTTTCGGAATCGTGCATGAACTGCCGCAGTGATCGCATTGACCAACACTGTCTCCTTGATTGAATTGAATATCTCCGCCGCACATCTTACACTTGAGGATCATATCAACATTCTCCTTTTATGAAATCCACTATTTTTATCTCGAGGTAGTATTTACGGATGATAATTCTTAGGAATCGGATAGAAATAATCCGCTTCCAGATTCAACCATATTGCCGGACGAATAACGCATCCATTATCTGTTACAGGTGTATCTTCAAGCATGCCGGTATCTTGCACGTACGCAGCGCTTTTTTGATTCTTGCCCGGTGAACGTAGCCACCACCATCCTGCAGCGTCTCCATCCGCAGTTCTCTGGCCGCCCCGTTGTGCTCCCTGACTAACCGCATATTCAGTTGGCGCGCACCGGGCTATCTTATTTTCTTTATTTTCAGCAGATACGCCCAGGTATTGATTGGCTTCTTTATAGCTTAACAAAAACACTTTATCATTCGTCTGTGTACCGCCGTTTGTATTCCAATCCTTGTATCCTTGGCTCTGACTATTATCAACATTTGTCAATATGATCGTTTGGGCCTCTTCATCTGTAAATGCTTCTTTTATAAAAGAACCGTTCAGCCACGCACGCAAATTCGATGATGCCCAGGTAATGTCTTTTTCGTCAGCATGGTATTGTTTTTTTTCTATACCATCCTTACAGAGCAAGAGACACTTCCCATCCTGGACATCAAGGACATACCAGGCAATGGATTCCTTCGTATCAAAAACATTATTCTGCTCATAATTCCCAAAGTATACTGCATTCCCTTTTTTGCCAAACTCCGCAATCATCGCATTATGAGCAGATCGGATACATTCCTGTATTTTCTCCTCAGAATCCATATAATCCCGTAATTCAGCGAATAGTTTCATTGCATCTTCATAATGTCCATCTTTCAGCTGTCTTTGTGCATTAAGGTATATACACTCTGTTGCTTTTTCCTCGGAATCCTTGAATCCATTCAGTCCGGCAAACGCAGACCTCGCCTTTTCATACAGCCCATATTTCATATCATTGACAGCAGAATTATAAACAGATATCGGAATAATATATAAAAATGTTAACAATATAAGAGCTATTGGAACCAATGTTGATAATAGAATAATTATACCTTTTTTACGCTTCTCATATTTTTCCTTTATTTTCATCGCTCTCATCTGTAAAAGCTCTTTTTGGTTTGGATTTGCCGCAGGTTCTGCCGAGGCGTTATCCTTCTTACTTGACTCTTCGATTTTTTGCCCTTTTAATACAGCTTTCTTTCGGCAACGCAATTCATTTGCCACGCTATCTTTGTAATCGCCAAGTTTTTTATAGAGCGTAGCCGCTTCCGAATAATGACCCTTCTCCATTTCATCCTTGGCATACAGATACATGCACTCCAGGGCTTTATCCCAGCTGTCTTTATATTCTCCAATATATTCAAACGCATCCCGCGCTTTAACATAGGCTTTTTCAGACAACATTTTCATCGCCTGATCATAATTGGCTTTGTAGATTGTTTCGATCCTTTTATCACATGCGGCAATCGCATTCTTCACGCCTTCAAAGTATTCAATTGTTTCAAGATCTTTCCTTATTCTCCTGCATTCACCAACCGTCAATGCATTCCCCAGATCCTGAAGCGCTTTATCCCTGATCTGAGCTTTTTCGTCAAACGCACTTTTCTTTATAATCTCCTGATTGATCGATTCCAGTTCCTGTTTCTTTTCATTTTCAGCAAAACGCATAGCACGCTGATATGCTACACTCTGATCAAGTGGAATCGTTCCTTTCTTCAATTTTTCAATCGATTTGGCTTTTCTCTCAACAAGCAATTTTCCAATATATGCCCGACTGTTACGAGGCTGTTGGTTTAAGACCATTTCCAAAAAGTCATCTGCCTTGGCAAAATCACCATCCTCGATGCAAAGAAATGCGCGATCCAGAATCGATCCTATATTTTCTGATGTCAATACTGTTTGTTTTCCAGAAGCTCCTTTTGCTGTATCGCTGTTGATATCAAGCACTTTCCTTATACCGCGAATCAGGTCCTGGAGAAAGCCTATTTTGCTCATGTCCTGGCTCTGAAGATTCCCCAGCTCCTCTGGCAGGTCATACGGATCCATATCGCGATAGCAGGGAATCATAAGCCTTTTACGATCTGATTTCATCAGACGCAAGTAACGGCTCCATTCGTTTTTTACCCATACGGCATTAAAGTACTCCGGCTTTGTTCCGATAACTATCATGACTCTTGCCGAGTTTAATGCAGCGAAAATATAAGGTTCATAATGCTGCCCCAGCTTATCTTCCAGTGTTATGCGGGAATAAAAAACTTTATATCCCTGGCCAGTCAAGCCATAATAGACTTCCTGCGCAAGCGCTGAGTCCCTGGTTCTCTGCCCATTCTCGTCTGTGTCCTTATAGCTAATGAATACATCATATGGTTCTTCACTAGAGGAAATTGCCAGAATATCCTTTTGGATTTCTGCGATCTCTTTCGCCTGCGATTCATAAATCTGCCGGCTTTCATCATCAGGTGCATATTTCAGTGCATCCAGATAATCGCCGTCGACCAATATTGATTCAAGCTGAACCCTGTGACAGGTCGGAACTCTTTTCTTTGTTGCAGGATCCTCAACATATTCAATACCATATCTGCTTAACGCTACGCCCCAGTGTGCTTCCGCATCAGTATTATCTTCTTCAAGAATTCTCTCGTATGCATTGATAGCTTTATCAAATTCACAGAGGCGACGAAAATGATTCGCACGATCAAACCGGTTAAGCCTCTGTTCATCTTCCGTCTTCGGAATCGTTGTAGCGCAGCCGCAATGATCGCATTGGCCACAAGTGTCCCCTGGATTGAACTGAATATCTCCGCCACACACTTTACACTTGATGATCATTCGGCTCCCTCCAATGCGAACTATCTAATGCAACCATGCTTATCACTCTCGGAACTGTTCTTAGTCCTCATTACTCCCACAGTACGCTACCGGTTAATTTGCTTGGTTTCCCGTAATCTGTTCCTTTATAGTATAACGGCGACCTTGTCAGTCGACCCTTGCGCAATTCTCTCAGTGCTTTATCCGACAAAACTACTCGGACAAAATCCAATGATTTTTCATTCGCTCTGGTCGCCCATTCTGATGAAAGCTTCACGATCAAGCGGCATTCCTTTTCGTATTGCCAGGCAATGTCTTTGTTGAAAATATCATCATGATCTATGATTTCTTTCCCGACCGTGACATGTTCATCTGCATGCGTTATTTTTCTCATCTTTTCATTGTTTTTATTCTTTTCGTTGTCTTTAACATTATCACCTTGCTTCTGCTTGTCTTTTTCATTACAGATCTCGGTATACAGCATATCGGAAATAAAGATGCGGAATCCATTTATATCAATAGTATCCTCACTGCTTGTTACAAACAGTCCATCATCTCCGAATTTGCCCAATTCAATATGGTCAACATTCAGTATCTCATTAATGGTACTGGGCAGAAAGCTAATCATCGCACCTTGTTTTCCTCCATTACCACCATACAGCATCCACATGGCCACGTTTTCTACGGTAGCATAGGACATACATACCGCATATGCCCTTTTTGCACTCATAGCGTCCCTATCATGCTTATCATTCCAATTTGCGCCATTTGACAAATAAAGATTTCCGTTCAACAGGAGGCCCAGCGCACGCTCCATCGGCATATAAAGATTATACCTTCTGTGTGATTTGCCACATTGCTGAAGTCCGTTTGCAAGGGCGTCACTGTTACCAGTCATATCTTTAAGCCTAACCATCATAATGATCCTCCTGATAATAAATGCTTAGATATATTTGGGCACATGTTATGATGATCCTTATGAAAGAATATCCGTTTGTTTGATTGCAGATCAGAAGATATCAGATTCCACATTGATCCACAAAGCAGGGCGGACAGAAACATCATCATAATCGGCATAGAGAAAGTCTAACTTACCATAGCTGTTCACGAGTGCCTCACATTGCTGTTTATCACCGGGTGACCGGAGCCACCAAAATCCAACTGCTGTCTCACTATTGTATTTGTCTGGACTCCTATTTTGTGCAAACGCATAGACTGTTTCATAAGCATGTGCTTTGGCATTGTCTTCACCATCAAACGTCACATTCAGATAAAGATTTGCTTCAGCATAACTCAACAGGAATACCTGATCTTGTGTATTGTTTCCTCCATTTAGTTTCCAAGACTTGTATCCCTGAGACATACTATTGTCTACATCCGTTATCAAAATTGCATCTCGTTCCTCCGCAGAAAAAGCTGATTGCAAAAATTCACTGTTTAACCATTCCCTGATTGTACTTTTCTCCCAGGTAATATCCTTTTTTTCTGTGTTGTACGGTTTTTCATCCAGGCAGTATTTACTCAGCAATAATGCCTTATGTTCCTTTTCATCATAATCAAGTACAAACCACTCAATCTCCTCCGGACCGTTTGTTAAATCATTGTCCTGCTCGTACCGACCGAAGCTGACAATACTGCCAGGCGTCCGATATGACTCTAATATCGCCTTACGAACCATCAAAAGATTCTCGTCATTTGCAAGCAATGTTATTACATCTTTGTATTCGCTGATACTCTTATAAATGGCATACGCTGAAGCATAGTCCCCATCATCATAGAGCTTTTTTGCCTGCTGATATCGTATTCCCATAATTTGTTCTGTCGCATCGCTATACGTTCCTGCAGCTTCAAACGCTTCTAACGCGCCATCCCAGTCCTGGGCGTCCCGTTTTACTTCACCTTCCCGGTATCTTGTCGCAAAAATCTGCGTTGCAGCATCACGGTATGATCCGAGCGCTCTGAAAGCCGCCACAGCTCTGTCCCAATCCTGGGCTTCTCGTTTTGCTTCAGCTTCCTGGTATCTTGTCTCGTTAATCTGCGTCTCCGCATCACTGTACGATCCGGCAGCTTTGAAAGCTTCTACCGCACCATCCCACCATTGTGCTTCTCTTTTTACTTCGCCTTCCCGGTATCTTGTCGCAGGGATTTGTGTTGCAGCATCACTGTAATCACCTGCCAGCTCAAACTCCGATATGGCTTCCTGCCATTTTCCAGCTTCTCTTAACACTATTCCCTTATCATAATGCCCTTTAGGAATAATGACCTTTGTTACCAGAAGTAATACTGCAATAGCCACCACTGCAACTGACGATATAATAATTGTTATTCGTTTTCTTTTTGCATCGTCTTCCTTTGCTTTTTGCTCAGCAATCAAACGTTCCTTTTCCTCTTGCTCTTTCCTGGCCTGTTCCTCCACGGCAATTGTCTGAATCTTCTTATTACAGGATTCAAGTGCCCCTTCCACACCTTCAAAATCACGGATTGAAATTAATTCATTCCTGACCAATTCACATTCCCGTACCGTTGTCGCTTTACGCAGTTTCGACAATGCATCATCCCTGATTTTAAGCTTCCTGTTCCTTTCATTCCGGTCCAGAATCGTCTGATTCCATCCGGTAAGCTGTTCCTTCTGTTCCTGATTCGCAAAACGAACCGCTTTCTGGTAGTTGTTGCTTTTATCCAATGGTATCAAAGTTTTTGCCAATGCATCCGGCGTTTTAATCCTATATTCCGCCATCAGCTTTCCAAGATAGGCCCGGCTGTTTTTCGCGTCCAGATTCAATGCCTGCTCACAGAATTCATCTGCCTTATCGAATTCTCCGTCTTCCAGGGCCAGAAAAGCGCGATCCAGCAGTGCATTCAGGTTACTGTTCCCATCATGAGCTACCTGTTGCACAATCGGCTGCTGAACAGGTTTAATCGTTTCTTTCTCTGCATCCAGAACCTTCCGGATACCGCGCAGCAGATCCTGCATAAAGCCGATTTTGCTCATGTCCTGGCTCTGCAAATTGCTGAGCTCTTCCGGAAGATCATACGGATCCATATCCCGATAGCAGGGAATCAGCAGCCGTTTCCGGTCATTCTTCATCAGATGCAGATAACGGCTCCATTCATTCTTTACCCATACAGCATTGAAGTATTCCGGTTTGGTCCCGATGGCCACCATAATCTTCGCAGAATTCAACGCAGCAAAAATATATGGCTCATATTCCTGCCCCAGTTTGTCTTCCAATGTGATCCGTGAGAAGAAAACTTTGTATCCCTGCTCCGTCAGACCGTAATACACTTCCTGCGCCAGGGCGGAATCCTTGGTGCGTTTTCCATCCTCATCCGTTTCTTTGTAACAGATAAACACATCGTAGGGTTTCTCACTGGCCGAAATCGCCAGTATCCCTTTTTGTATTTCCGCGATTTCCTTTGCCTGTTCTTCATATAGATCACGGCTGCGGGCATCCGGCGCGTATTGCAGCGCCGCCTGGTAGTCTGCGTCTGTCAAAATAGATTCCACCTGTACCCGATGACATGTGGGGATCCGCCGTTTTGTCGCCGGGTCTTCCACATATTCAATGCCATAACGGCTGAGTACAGACCCCCAATGGGCCTCCGCGTCCGTATCGTCCTCGTCAAGGATCTTCTCATAGGCAGCAATCGCTTTGTCGAATTCTCCCTGCCGGCGGAAATGATTCGCGCGGTTAAAACGATTCAGTTTCTGTTCATCATCCGATTTCGGAATCGTAGACGTGCTGCCGCAGTAATCGCAGGTTCCGCAGGTGTCTCCCTGACTAAAAGTGATATCTCCCCCACACATTTTGCACTTGATTATCATTTAACTGCCCCCTGTATTAGTTTGAAAGCAAAGTCTCCTTTATTCGGCAATCTTAACACTGTTTATCATTTAGAATTCAATTTCTGAAATCATTGATGTTAAATCCATCCACAAGCACGGCCGAACCATAATTGAGTTTGTATCAACATAGAAGCTAGTGCAAGATCCATCTCCACCGATGCATGCAGCCGTTCCCATTTCACTTCCCGGAGAGCGCAGCCACCACTGACCCGACAAAACTCCTTTTGCCATCACATACTTTGTTGGGCGACATACTCTTTCGTCTTTGGCTGCAAAGTAGTGCATTACTTCGGAATGACTTAGCAGGAAAATCTTATCATCTGTATCCTGCTGAGGTCTTGCATTCCAGTTTTTATTCCCCTGGTCAGAGCCATTACTGACTTTTGTTGTTAGAATGTCTTTTCGTTCTTCTTCATTGAATGCGGTATTAATAAAATCATTATTCAGCCATTCACGCATCGAACTGCTTTCCCATGTCGCTGCTTCCTGAGTATTACTAAATGCTTTTACATCAATTCCGTTCTTCGCAAGTAACAAGCACTTGTCTTTTTGTGTTTCAAGGATAATCCATTCAATGTCATCAATAAACTCATCATCTTCGTCCTGTTGATACTGTCCAAAGCGAACATAACTACCCACACTCATAAACAGCGACAATTTCATTGTCTGCACTTGATTTGCCAACATGGAATCTTCCTCAACCATTTGCTGAACATTCTTATATCCCATTATCGGCAAAAATGCTTCAGCAGCTTCGGCTAACAGACCTGCATTATAATATTGCATAGCTATACGGTACTGAAGCTCATTTTCCACTTCATTCGTCGGGATTTTAGCTAAAGATATCATCGAAGAATCAATATACTGTTCTTCAATTTCTAACATATTCTGCTTTGCGTCAAAAATCAGGTCTTCCAGCTCATTGCGCCGTCTTCCGGAAAACAGTCCTAGTTCTTCTTTTTCTTGCTCATATTCGGATATGTTACGGAACAATTCAAGCTGTTCATTCAACATATCAAGCTTATTTTGAATTTGTTTCAGGCTCTGATTTCTATTCTTAAGAGCATTTCTGGCTTCCTCAACTCCTTCAAAGCCAGAAATACTATCAAGAATCTCTATGATCTCCTGGCACTTTTCTGGCGTGTCAGCAATTTTAATCTCCTTTAGTGCCCCTTCTAATATCGCTGATTTGCGCCGCCTCTCAATACGATCTTCGATTTCCTGATTCCAATTGTCAATTTTCTGTTTTAATCTCTCATCAGCAAAACGAATCACTTTTTGATAATTAGTGTCTCCATTGGGTATCTCATCCAATTGTATATATTGTTCTTCAGTGCTGAAACTGTGTTCGGCAAGGAATTTGATGAAATATGCCTCCGCATTTTTGGGTTCAATATCCAGCACTTTGTCAGCGTATAGATCAGCATCCTTCCATTTTCTGTCTTCCAAAAACATGCCGGCACGTTCCAGCAAGCTGGTGATTGTTGGGCTCCCACCGGCAATCATCTGCTGAACTACCTTCTGTTGCGGTGTGTCATCTTTTCCAGTGCCACACAATTTCATTACGCCCCTGGTTAAATCCTGCAGCCATCCAAGTTTACTCATATCCTGTCCCTGCAGGTTTTTAAACTCTTTTGGCATATCATATGCATCCAGGTCTTTATAGCACGGAATCAATGTCTTACTCTTGTCTGTTTTCATCATTGACAGAAAACGCATCCATTCGTTCTTGACCCAGACAGCATCATAATATTCAAATTTTGTCCCCACCGCCAGCATAACCTTTGCCGAAGCCAAGGCCGCATAGATATATGGTTCATACTGTTGTCCCAGTTTATCTTCCAAAGTGATTTTTGAGAAGAATACTTTCAAACTCTTACCAGTCAGGGAGTCATATATTTCCTGTGCCAATACGCTGTCTTCTGTCCGGTCACCTTCTTCAGATGTTTCTTTATAACAGATAAAGACATCATATGGCTTTTCATTGACAACAATCTGCAGGATATCCTGTTGGATACGGTCGATCGCCTTGGCTTCTTCCCGATATGTCCGTCTAGCCACCCCATCAGCATAATCGCATGCCTGTTCGAAATTATTATCCTCCATAATGGATACAGGCAACGTCCTGTGACAAGTCGGTTTCTTTTCTCCGCTTGCCGGATCATCCACATACTCGATGCCATAAGTACAAAGGCACAGCCCCCAATAAGCTTCAGATTCACTTGGAAACTCTGCAACTATACTTTCATATACTGCAGCAGCCTTATCAAATTCCGCATTCATCCGCAGATGGTTTGCGCGGTTAAATAAATTTATTTTCTTTTCGCTGTCCGCCAGAGGAACGGTCTGCATCGATCCACAGAACTCGCATTCACAAATCGGATTTCCTTCCTGGATATTCAGATCTCCACCGCACATTTTGCACTTGATTGCAGCCATTTCATCATCTCCTCAGAATAATATCTGTCCGCTTATTACCTGATTTTGCTGATCTCGTTTTCAATCATCCAAATTTGATCCTCGATCTCTTTCCTTCGTTTTCCTGTAAACAAACCGGTCAAATTCTCCAGTTCACTTCGAAGCTTTGCCTGTTCACTCTGCAGTTTCTCAATATCATACGTGATCCTCCTCAGCAACTTTACGCGGACTAATCGATCAAGGTTTTATGCAAGAATTTTCGCTGGATGTCCGATAATGCCGCATCATAAAAATCCCTATATTCTCCGGTTGCACCCAGACTGTCTCCGTCAATAATCTTTACGCCATATGTTTGTAGCATGACATTGACCATTTGATCCGGACACTTCATGTCATAGAAATACACATTTGTATCCGGATAATTCCGCTTCTTGCAGCATAGTAAATACCATAAATCGGATTCACACAGATACATGCCCAATCCGAGAATAAACACATCGCCTGTCAGAAATTGGTCAACCCAACTGTATGTGCGGAATTCTTCACCATTCCTCTTGCAAATATTATATCTTTTTACTGATTCTGCCACACATGCCTGAATATCCTTCAGCTGCTTGGCATAATAGTAATGCCCCATCAGCATGGTGTCCGGTTTCGCTATATCGCCGTGAATATGCCATATCCTTTTTCCATTGCTTGTTTCATAATATTGAAATAACCTGAATTTCCTGTGGCGGTTATGGAGTTCAAACGTGTTATGAAGACTTGCACTGTACTTCCTCTTGTTCAGCTCCATACCGTCCGCGGCTTCCAGTTCGAAGCTGTAATTGGCCGTCAGAAGATCATCCACGGGAAGAGATAATATTCTGTGCAGAAAAGCCATCCGCTTCTCCGTCATATGCAGATCCAGCAATCTGTCGGAAAGATCTTTCATTCGTTCACCGACAGTATCATTTGTCGCAGCAACAATTTGCATAGTGGCTGGCATTTTGCTGATTTCATCATACGAAAAAGGGCTGCCGCATTCTCGCAACTGATCCTTAATCAGCGATTTCCATGACGGATCTTTAAACAGCAAATTAATGCCATTACCAAGAAGAAGACACTTGGGACTATGGGATATGAACCCATTGTTGGCTTTTTTCATTAATAATCTCCTGTTGCCAAGTTATAACGGAATTGTCAGCGTGATAACAGTGCCTGGTATAATTATCTTGTTATCTGATTTTCCTGATCTCATTATCAAGCATCCAAATTCGGTCCTCAATCTCTTTCCTGCGTTTTCCTGTAAACAGGCCGGTCAGATTCTCCAATTCTTTTCGAAGCCTTGCCTGTTCACTTTGCAGCTTCTCAATGGCCTGTGCTTTTGCTTTTTCTTCCTGAGCCTTGATTTTCATTTCTTCCATTTTAGGCTGTAGTTTTTTTGTTCTTTCTTCCTCCAGGGTATCGATACTGTCGAACAGTTTCCAATCTTTAACTGTTTCTGTTTTCTCAGAATGGAAATTATACAAGAGGACAGTGCCGTCTGCCTTCAACCCTGCCAACCATGAAAACCCGTCTGTTTCGATATCCACAATATCTGACCAACCCGGCAATTCCTTGTCCTGAAAATTACCCGAGCGCCACTCAATAAATCTATTTGAGAGGATCACTGTCCCATCCGATCTCAGGCCAGCCAAATAACTAACTGCGATTGATACAGATACAATGTCTTTCCAAAATTTTCGTCCCGCAAGATCTTTGAGCATTCCCGCAGATAACAGAACTGTTCCGTCTGATCTTAATCCCGCGGCATGAGAACCCATAACAGAAATATCTACGATGTTGTCCCATTCGGACATACCATAATTATATACCCCGGATTCGACAGCCACAGTGCCATTCTGTCTGATGCCAACGATATTACAATCACTTACCGCCATAAAAGAGACGTTCATGGGTTTCTTATCATCGAACGCACAAACAGTTTGCGATCCTTTTCTTATCACTGATCCATCGTCTTTCAGCACAACAGCCTCTCCCAGTTGAGACGCTGCCTGTTTTACGTTTTTCAGTGAGGCAACCTGTCCGCTGGCATTTTCGCCCGAAACTACCGTTCCATCCTGTCTAACCCCGATCATTCTCTCTGTTCCGGCATACTGTCCCGGATCGATCGCTACAGAAACAAGTCCATAAAAATCATTTGAGATTTTGGAGCGACCTGAAGAAAGCCTGTCATTAAGCTTATATATCTTTACCTGCCCGTCTGTCTGAACACCGGCCATGAAATTCATTCCCATTGCCAGCAGTCCTTTTGCCGGTCTGATCCTGTCGCGGGTCCTTTCCAGTTTGTTTTTGGATTGATTCGCGCTTAATTCCAACCGTTGTTTTACCTGTTTGATCACTCGAATGATCTGGTCCTTTTTTTCATCTGCTGCGAACCGAGTAAACTTAACAAAAGACGGATGTGCTTCCAGTTTTTTCATTGTTTCCATCTCATTGATTTGAAACAATGAATCTGTGCTGCTCACCTTAATGTCCGCCAGAGCAAGCCCTATATATGCGTCAGCGCATTCCGCATCAAAGTTAAGCGCCGTATCAAAGAACTTTTCGGCCGCTTCCCAGTCTTTATCTTCCAGCGCAAGATATCCTCGCTTGACCGATGCGGTCAGTTGGGCAGACGCAGCATTCTCCTGTGTTTGTGATTCTGCCTGATCTTCATTTTTATTGTCGCCCAGAAGCTTTCCCACACCCCGGACCAGATCCTGCAGCCAGCCGATCTTTCCCATATCCTGTGCCTGCAGGTTTCCGAATTCCTTCGGAACATCATAGGCATCCAGGTTTTTAAAACAAGGGATCAGTTTTTTATCCTTGTCCGTTTTCATCATTTCGAGAAAACGGGACCATTCATTTTTTACCCAGGCTGCATTATAAAACTCGAATCTGGTTCCGACAGCCAGCATAACTTTTGCAGAAGAAAGCGCCGCATAGATATACGGTTCATACTGTTGTCCAAGCTTATCTTCCAGTGAGATCCGGGAAAAGAACACCTTAAGGCCTTTTCCTGTCAGTGCGTCATAAATCTCCTGAGCCAGGACGCTGTCCTCCGTGCGTTCCCCGTTTTCATCCGTCTCTTTATAGCAGATGAAAACATCATACGGCTTCTCACTGGCAACGATCTCCAGGATTCCTTTCTGGAGACGGTCAATTGTCTTTGCCTCTTCCCGGTACAAACGCATTGCAATCGAATCTGCGTTCTCACAGGCCTGGTCAAAATCGCTGTCATCCATGATGGATTCTGTCAGTGTGCGGTGGCAGGTAGGAATCTTCTTCCCGCTGGCCGGATCATCCACATACTCGATGCCGTATTTGCAAAGGCAGAGGCCCCAATATGCTTCCGCTTCTTCCGGAAATTCTGCCGTAATGGAAGCATAGACTGTAGCCGCTTTATCAAAATCGGCATTCATCCGGAGCTTGTTTGCGCGGTTAAACAGGTTCGCTTTTTTCTCGTCATCCACTTGGGGAATCGTCTGCTGTGTTCCGCAGAACTCACATTCACATACAGGATTCCCTTCCTGAACATTCAGGTCTCCACCGCACATTTTGCACTTGATGATCATAGAGGGCTGCCTCCGATGTGTCTCACAATATGTATTCTGCAGTTATATTCTATCTGTTTTCATTTCTATACTGTTCTTTGGTCTTTAGGTACTTGTCTTTATCTGATAGCAAGCGCTGAGCAGCTTCATCCGCCAGGCTTTTATATCCCTTCCTACTCAATTTATCATCAAGGAAAGCAATACGTTTGTACGTCATGAGCCTGTCAAGGTCATTGGAAAACTGATTCCTTCTCGGATAAAGGGAGTCTTCTGTTTTATAAAGGTTGATCAAATAACCTTCCTCTTCATTCGGAGATGATTTTTGAAGCATTTCGGAAAGCCTTTGAATTGCTCCAATTAACTGATTCATAAGATCGACACACTCATTGATATTCATTCCATAGTCAACATTGATCGGCTTACTAAGTGCTCGATGCTCAAGTTGTTTTACAGCAATGTTGGAGAGGAGGTTGTATCCCCCGATCGCTTTGTTAGCATATTCATCCAGGGCGTTTTTTCTGTCATCACCGGATAATGTATCGATTGTCATACGAATGGTAGATTCAATGCCTGACATAAACCTCGATGCATTTGTTTTCAATTCCCCGATGCTGCTGTCAAACAAGCGGAAATAAGCCGTATAGAAAACAGCTTCAAGACTTTTGGGATCTTCAAGCAAAATCATTTCATAGTATTTTTTAGCATCCGCGGCGTTATTCTCATCTTTTGCACGTCTAGCCAGGACATAAAGATTCGATACTTTCTCGTTTGTATCAACCTTTACCGTGCCGGTCACCTCAACCGTACCCTCGACCATCATCTTCCTGACTTCTTCAACCGTGTATTTGCATCCGCAAGCCTGGCAGACGAATACTCCTTCCTGCTTAATCATGTCTGTACTTCCGCATACTTCACATGTCAGCCGCTTCATGTTGTTCCTCCTACGTTTTCCATATTTATGAATCAATCTCAGAAATCATTGATGTCAGATCCATCCGCAGGCTGGGTCGTACTATATATCCTCCTGATCTCTATTTCAGTCTTTTTGAAATGTCATTATTTATTGATAGCGCAGACCCGGTTGCGCTCTCTCAGGCTGCCCGCCAGCTTTTCGCAGAGTTCTTTCGCGTTGTCTGTATCGCCGTCTGTGATCGCCTGCTGCAGTTCTCCGATCTTTGTCTGCATTTCAGTTTCCAACGCGCTGGTCTTGTCTGAAGTCAGCGGATCACTGTAACGGAAATCATCTGCAAGTTTGGCTAGCTTTTTCTTCAGTTCTTCATCGTCACACTGATCAACCAGGGAAGCTGAAATAGACTGCAGTTCCCGGATGTTGAATACATCCTTTTTCAGCTTTCCGTCCTGCCGGACAATCTCGTCCCTCATGGTTTCCGTTGTTATACATCCGATCAGCGCAAAAGCGAGAATCAGGAGATTGAGAATAACAACTACCCATGCAGGGATAATCTTCGAAAGCGCTATTTCGATAATGCTGAAAACCAACTGGATTACCAGATAATAGATGCCAAGCCGGGCAATCGGGAATCCATAGAATCTGCTCCTGGCGCTTTCTTTACCGAAGGAGGATTTAAAAATATAGGCCTGGAACAGGATCGCAAATACTCCGAAAAGGTATGCAATCCAGAAAACCGTGTTTTTAGGAAACGGGATCACAAACGCGATTACACTGAAGACAGCAAGCAGGATCACCAGCGTCAGGATCCCTCTGGTTGTATTCTTAGTCATGGTTTTATTCTCCCTTCTTCTTTCCGCAGTTGTCACAGAAATTGCCAGTTATTCCTTTTCGTCCGCAGGTGCAGTCCCAGGTTGCAAGCTGACTGTCCGGACGCCTTGCGCCGCAGTTGGAGCAGAAGTTCCCGGTAATTCCTTTCTGACCGCATGCACAGTCCCAAGTATTTGCTGCGGCAGGCGCCGGCTTTTTGCTGCCGCAATTGGAGCAGAAGTTCCCGGTGATGCCTTTCTGACCGCAGGCACAATCCCAGGTATCACCGGCAAACGGAACAGCCGCCGGTTGTCCCTGCGGATTGAAGCTCTGCATCATATTGCCCAGCTGCGGGGCGATCGCACTGGCGGCCGCCATGCCAACGCCGAGTCCCATCATATCTCCGACGATGCTGCTGCCGCCGCCTCCGCCGGATACCACCGGGCCCATATTGCCAATGCCTTCCGCGTAAGCTTTCTGAACTTCCGCCTGAAGAACGTCTCTTTGGCTATAGCCCTTGGCCCGCATGATCTCCGCTTCTGTGAGGCCCGCCATCCGCTGAGCCTGGGCTTCCGCCTGGGCACCGATAACTTTCCGCTCCGCCTCACGTTTTGCCACTTCAGTTTCAGTCGTCTGGCGCTGCAATTCAGCTTCACGATGCGCTGCTTCAATAGCGGCCTTGCTCTGCTCCTCAGCCGTCCTATAGACGGTTTCGCTCTGAGCTTTAGCCGCCTTGACAGTAGCTTCAGCCTGATAAATCCTGGTCTGGAGCGAAATGGTATGCAGTTCACGGATGCGCTTGAAGTTCGGATCCTCCTCAGGAAGCACCACATTGGTCACATAGAACTGCGGAATGGTCAGGCCGTAATCATCAAAACTGGGAAGAATCGCCTCCCGCAGGCTGGCAGAGATTATATCAAGCTTGGAATCGATCTCCAGGATATCGATCGCTTCATTGTTGATAACTGCCGGAAGCTTCACTTTAACAGCATTGGTGATCAGCGGCCGGAAAGATGCCTGCAGAGACTTTGTCAGCCCGGGGCCTTCCTCCCAGGCGATCCCGCCCATCGTGCCAACCAGCTTGACCAGCAGCTTACGGGAATTGGAAACCTGCAGGTTCATTTCGCCGGAAGCACCTAACTGCAGCGGCGTTCCTGTCAGCGGATCAATGAAGCGGACTTTCTCCGGAGTGCCCCATTTGATCCCCATCTGAACCGTTTTATTGATGTAGTAAACTTCAGAATGGAAGGTGCCTTCCGTATCTGTCGGAAGACGGTAGGCTTTCTCTAACAGAGGAAGCTGCTGCGTCTCCAGCGTATATCTGCCGGGACCGAACAGATCCAGCGCCTGACCATCCTTAAAGAAGATAGCTTCCTGGCTTTCATGAACGATCAGCTGGGATCCGTAATTGAAATCCTCAATGGGATGCTTCCAGATGAAGGTGCTGTTATCCCCTTCATATTTGATGATACTGGCAAGGCCGTCTTTCTTGATCTTCTCAGACGCCAGCCGTTCCTGAACATTGTTCTCATAATCGCAGACAGGGCAGACAAACGTAGCGGCGCTGCTGGCAGTGGAAAGGCGAATTCCGCACTGCTTGCAGGAAAACATATGGAGTTTCTGCTGATCTGCCAAGGTGTTTACCTTGCCCTGGCAGACAGGGCACACGGCATCTGCACCCTTTGTCTGATCATAAACGACCTGGTTGCCGCAATGCGGGCATTTTGTTGAAGCCAGCTTATCCGTCCTGACATCAATGATATTGCCACAGGAGCATTCAATCTTTTTCCTTGCAAAAAAACCGGTTTTCGCCTCTGCATATTTCCCGCATTTGGGGCATGCGATTGCAAACTTAGCCATTCGTTTTCCTCCTCGTCACTTCTCAATTTCCATGTTTTCAAGGGCATATTCCATGGACAGAACCAGTATTTCATTTCTGGTCCGTCCTGTGCTTTCAGCCACACGGTCAATATCAGCGAGCATATCCTTCGGCAAACGCAAAGAAATCACCGTGGATTCACCTCCATAACGATGTGGCTGAATGATGAGTTTTTTCTCCGACAACTGGATCACCTCTGTGAGAAAAGTATGTATTTGTTCAATCTGTATTTAAGAATAGCACAAATGTAGTGTGATTACAAGCATTATTACTTTCAAAAGCGATGTAACTGCAATGATATGCAATATAAAACACTCCGTCATTCGGATTATATTTCTAAAACCTTATGATCAAATATTATGTATCCTAAATATCAAAAGTTCCCTGAAGTACAGGGAACTTTTTAATCTGTTGGCATCGAGAATGATCCTTCCAAGGAGGTAGAGAACCATCCTGTCTTCTTCTTTATAGTCCATATTTGTCCCTTATGTCAGCAACGACTTCGTCTGCGTCCCGGTACATTCCCTGACTTGCACGCTTTCTGGACTGTTCGAGTTTCTGAAGGATCATTTCCTCTGACATGGCTTCGTAGGGATATGCCGGAGCTTTTTTAATCTCAAAAGGGAATCCGTTGGTTGCGACAGCCTCCGTCAGGGGCACCCTTGCATCGGATTTCTGTTTCAATTTATTCTCCTTTTTATTTTTCAACGACGGTGACGTAGTTGTAGGGGATTTCGATGTTGTTGGCCTCCAGGGCGCGCTTCACCCGGGAGTTGATATCGTCCTTCACGGCTTCAGTGGGGCTGGTGGGCTCGTAATAGACGGTGGTGGCCATCATCAGACCGTTATCCGTGAAATTCAGGAAATACACGGGGGAATAATCCTCTCCGTCCCGGGGCACGGAGTGGGGGCTTTCCTCGATGGCTTCCCGGATGATCCGCTTCGCGTCATCCGCGTTGGTATTCAGGCCGACCTGGAAGCGGAAATGGATGCTGCGGGTCCTGGTCATGTGGCTCAGGTTCGTGATACGGCGGTTGTTGATCTCGCTGTTGGGGATCACGATCTTCAAGGTATCGATACCCTGCAGCACCACGTGGCGGATGGTGATGTCCTTGACGATGCCGGCGGTGCCGTCGTCCAGCTCAATCCGGTCGCCGATGTTGAAGGGCTTGGTGGTGGAAATCATGAAACCGCAGAACATATTGGACAGGATCGGCTGGGCCGCGAAACCGGCGATGGCCGCCAGGACCGCGGTTCCCTGGAAGAGGGAACTGCCGAAGGACTGGGTGATCTTGTTGCCCATGATGACCGCCATGGTTGCGATGAAGATGATCAGGAAACGGATCAGCTTCTCCGTAAAGCGGGCATTGATCCCGTCAAACTTTTTGATCATCCTCGCGGCGATCTTCTTCTCGAACTTCAGGAGAATGAAGACGATGATGACGGCGACGAGAATGCTCAGGCCCAGGCTGCCCCAGGTGGAGATCGTCGGGTGGTCCTTCAAAAACTTGCTGATGGCTTCCATGTGCCGGCTCCTTTCTTATGCTCCGCCGCGGGCTTCATCCCCGAGGCTTTTGCGGAAATGCTTCCGGATCTCCGCGTCCTGGAAGATCCGCTTTTCCTCCTCCGTTTCCGGCACGAAGGGCGGCACGGCGGTGGGCTTGTCGTCGTCATCCAGGGCGACGAACACCGCGTAGGCCCGGTTGATCAGCTCGCGGCTGCCGTCCAGGCGCTCCACCATGCTGTCCACCCGAACCTCCAGGGAGGTATGGCCGGTCCAGGTGACCACGGCCTCCTGCACGACGGTGTCGTTCAGGTAGGCGGGCTTGAGGAAGGTCAGGTTGTCGATGCACACGGTGGTTACCGCGCGCTGGGTATAGCGGCGGGCGGCCACGGCGCCGACCACGTCGATCCACGCCATGATCTGGCCGCCGAAGAGGCGGGGCTTTTTATATCCGTTGCAGTGCTGCGGCATGACAATCTGCACAGCCGTCGTTTTTTCCATGCGGTTCACGCTCCCGGTTCCGTTATCTGAAAAAGATTATACCATAGACCCATGATAAAAAGAACCGGTTCGTGTTGCATTTCAGAACAGAATCGGATAGTATGGATGCGTTCGGTTTCTGACCGGGCGATTACTGTTTTTTTGAGGTTTTCATGCGTTCACGGTTTATCGGCGACAAAGCCTTTTATAAAAGCGTCCTGACGCTGCTGATCCCGATCATCATCCAGCAGTTCATCACCTCGTTTGTGTCCCTGCTGGACAACGTGATGGTCGGCAGCCTCGGCACCGAGGCGATCTCCGCGGCGTCCATCGCGAACCAGGTGATGATGGTCTTCAACCTGGCGGTGTTCGGCGGCATGAGCGGCGCGAGCATTTTCGGCGCGCAGTTTTTCGGCAAAGGCGACATGGACGGCATGCGCCACACCTTCCGGTTCAAGCTCTTTTTCGGCGCCCTGGTCAGCGCCGCGGCCATCGTGATCTACCTGCTGTTCGGGGAAGGCTTCATCGACTCCTTCCTGAAGGGCGAGAGCAACGGCGGCGACCTGGCCCTGACGCTGAAGAGCGGCTGCAGCTACCTGTATATCATGCTGTGGGGCCTGCCGCCCTTCGCGCTGGTGCAGATCTACGCCGGCACCCTGCGGGAATCCGGCGAGACCCGGGCCCCGATGTTCGCGGGGATCTGCGCGATCCTGACGAACCTGGCCGGCAACTGGATCCTGATCTTCGGCAACCTGGGCGCCCCGAAGCTGGGGGTGGAGGGCGCCGCCATCGCGACGGTGATCTCCCGGTATGTGGAGCTGGCCATCGTGGCGGTATACACGCACCGGCATTCAGACAAATACGTGTTCATCGCCGGGGCGTACAAAAGCCTGTATGTGCCCGGGAAACTGGTGAAGCGGATCAGCCGCACAGCGGCGCCGCTGCTGGTGAACGAGATCCTCTGGTCCCTGGGTATGACCTTCATCAACCAGTTCTATTCCTCCCGCGGGCTGAACGCCGTGGCCGCGCTGAACATCAACGGCACCGCCTTCAACCTGTTCTGCGTAATCATGTTCGCCATGGGCAGCGCGGTGTCCATCATGGTGGGCCAGCGGCTGGGCGCCGGCAAGATCGAGGAGGCCCGGGACGTGGACCGGAAGCTGATCTTCCTGACGGAGGTGATCCACGTCATCATCGGCGTCGCCGTGATCCTGGCCGCGCCGCTGATTCCCCGGCTGTACAACGTCAGCGAGGAGGTCCGGGACCTGACAAGGCAGCTGCTGATCATCGTCGGCCTGTCCCTGCCGATCCATTCCTTCGCCCACGTGGCGTATTTCACGATCCGCTCCGGCGGCCGGACGGTCATCACCTTCTTCTTCGACGCCTTCTACACCTGGGCGGTGACGGTGGTGCTGGCCTTCTGCCTGACCCGGTTTACGGACTGGCCGATCGTGCAGATCTATTTCTGCGTGATGTTCATCGATATCTTCAAGGTCCTCGTCGGCGCGCTGATGATCCGGTCCGGCTTCTGGTCCAGGAACGTGGTGGGAGACTAGTTCAATTCATAATTTATAATTCATAATTCATCATTTATTTACAGCCGGCAGCGGAAAGATTCGGGATCGAAATCCCTGACTGCCTCCTCCGGGTTTTTCCGGGTAATGTCATAGAAATGCCCCTGGTTTTCCGGCATGACTTCCAGTTTTCTCTTCAGGTAAACAGCCCGTTCAACCAGATCGGGGTCGCCGCGTTTCAGTACGCGCCGTACAATCTCACGCTCATCCGCCATCAGGACCGTATAGTACAGACCGGCCTGATGCCGCTTTGCCAGTTCCTGTATCCCGGACAGCCCGTCTTCAATGATACAGTCAATGATGACGTCCATATCATCCTGCAGCGCCCGATCCGCGGTGGTGACGACGCAGTCCCGGATGAACCGCTTCATTTTCCCCCAGAGGGCCTCATCAGACGCCTGCCCGTTTGCGAAGAAATCTCTCCCGTATCCGGGCGCTCTGAACCCGCGATGAAAATCATCCCCGTGAATCACATAAACCGGCCTTTTCGCCTGCTCAAGCAGCCGAATCGCGTATGTATTCGCAAAGGTGGTCTTTCCGCACCCGCTCGCGCCGGAAAAAAGGAAGATTCTGGCCATCAGTCAAACTCCTTTCGGAACAATGGATACGACCTCGGCAGAAGCGACAGGCAGCATGAAAAAGACCGACCCTCGTTCCACTGAAGCGCTTTCACTCAAACCGGACGGGTTCCCGGAGGGTGGGATCCGCCTGCTCCGGGTCCTCCGCCGGCATGCACAGCAGCGCCGCCGGCGGAACCAGCGCAGGCAAATTATACCCCTTTTCCGCCGGCTCCACAATCATTTTCCGGCCGGAGGGCCAAATGTAACTTTTTCTGTTTTTTTATGTAATTTTTGGCCACAAACCGGTTGAAAACCTACCATATATAGTATATAATACACCCTGCAAACACAAAATGAAATGGGGAAACAGCCTTGACGGTCCTGCGCGTGAATACAGCTGAAGAACACGCCTTCCCCCGCTACCGGAACGCATACGGCGCAGCCGGGCAGCGGGGCGGTATGCCGTCCCCCGCTTCCCCGCAGGTCCAGAGCTGGGCCAGGGGGCTGGAGGCAGCCTCCGGCAGGCGGCGTTCCGTCATTGCCGGAACAAGGGCTCCGATGCCCGTCCTTTCATCCAGGGGCATCCGGCAGGACGCGCTGGCCGTCGTGGTGACGGTGCTGCTGGCGGTATTCCTCATCGTCCTGATCGCGGACGTGAACGCCCTGCACAGCAACGATACGCAGATCCTCCGGCTCAGCAGCACGATCGAGTCCCTGGAAAGCGGCAACGAGATCCTGCGGAACCGGCTTTCCATCGCGCTGCGCCACCCGGTCCTGGTGCGGGCCGCCCTGGAAGACGGGGAACCGATCGACGAGCAGGTGGTGTTCCTCTCCCCGGCGCCTGAACAATAACAAAAACAAACTCCCGCGGAAGCGGGAGTTTTGCTTTTCCCGGAAACGGTTTTACACCAGAAGTCCCAGCCGGGACAGGGTGAAGATGAACAGGAAGATCGTCGCCAGGGAGGCCACCGTGCTGACGAAGACCAGCTGGCCGGCCAGCTGCCCGTCCCCGCCCATGTTCTGGGCCATGGGATAGGATGAGGTGGCCACGGGGGTGCCGAAGATCATCAGGATCAGGAACAGTTCCACGCCCCGCAGGCCGATGAGATAAGCGAAGGGAACCATGACCGCCGGCAGGAGGATCAGGCGGATGAGCAGCACGGCGCTGACCGTCCGCCGGTTTTTTTTCAGCTCGTCAAAGCGCAGGTTCGCGCCCAGCACCACCAGCGCCAGGGTCGTGGCCATGCCCGCGAGGGAGGACACCGGCGTGGCGATGAAGGACGGCAGGCGGATCTGAAGCAGGTAGAACAGCAGGCCGACGACGCAGCCCTGCAGCAGCGGGTTTTTCACGATGCCCAGGAGGAGCTTCTTCGCGCTGACCTTTCCGCCTTCCCGGAACATCTCCAGGACGATGACCGCCGCGATGTTGAAGAGCGAGACCATGATCATGATCATCATGCCGCAGACGGAGGACTTTTCCGTGCCGAAGACATAGGTGGTCAGCGGGATGCCGTAGATGATGAAATTGCTGCGGAAAATGCCCTGGATGACCACGCCCCGGCGGGGATTTTCCTTCACGAAGCGGGGAACGACGATCACCAGGAGGACCACCAGCAGGCTGACGGAAAGGAAGCCCGTGAGCATCAGCTTCACGGAGGGCATGTTTTCCGGTTTGGCGCTGTAGACGTTGTTGAACATGAGGAAGGGAAAGAACAGCTTATAGTTGAAGGCGTTGACCCTGTCCATGAAGGCCCGGTCCGCCCACTTCAGCCGCACGGCCGCGAACCCGATCCCCAGCAGGATCAGGAAGGGCGCCACCGCGTTGAAGGCGACCATGAAACTTTCCAGCATCCGCCGTCACCCCTTTCCGGTCTCTTTGTATCCATTATAGCCGCCCAGCGGAAACCGTTCAAGGAATTGCTCAAAAATGCCCGATTTGGTGTTGTTTTTTCCGTTTTTTTACATTATAATACAGTTAACCAAAACTTTACATGAGGAGGGAGTCCCTTTGAACTACGCGGAAGAATCCCTTCGTCTGCATGGTGAATGGCAGGGAAAGATCGAGGTCGTTTCCCGTGTTCCCGTCCAGACAAAGGATGACCTGTCCCTGGCTTACACGCCGGGCGTTGCCCAGCCCTGCCTGGAGATCCAGAAGGACTACAACAAATCGTTTACCCTGACCCGCCGGCACAACCTGGTGGCCGTCATCACGGACGGCACCGCGGTGCTGGGCCTGGGCGACATCGGCCCGGAGGCCGGCATGCCCGTTATGGAAGGCAAATGCGCCCTGTTCAAGGCCTTCGGCGACGTGGACGCCTTCCCGCTGTGCATCCGCAGCAAGGACGTGGACGAGATCGTACGGACGATCTACCTGATCTCCGGCAGTTTCGGCGGCATCAACCTGGAGGACATCGCCGCGCCCCGCTGCTTCGAGATCGAGCGGCGGCTCAAGGAGCTGTGCGACATCCCCGTGTTCCATGACGACCAGCACGGCACCGCCGTGGTCGTGGGCGCGGCGCTGATCAATGCCCTGAAGGTGGTCAAAAAGGATATCGGCGAGGCGAAGTGCGTCATCAACGGCGCGGGCAGCGCCGGCATCGCCATCGGCAAACACCTTCTGAACCTGGGCGTGAAGCACCTGAAGATGGTGGACCGCTTCGGCATCCTGTGCGAGGGCGAGCAGATGAACCCCGCCCAGGAGGAGATGGCCCGGATCACCAACCCGGAGAAGTTCTCCGGCAAGCTGGCGGACGCGATGAAGGGCGCCGACGTGTTCATCGGCGTAAGCGCGCCGCACATCGTTTCCCAGGATATGGTCCGCTCCATGGCGGAAGGCCCGATCATCTTCCCGATGGCCAATCCCGTGCCCGAAATTGAGCCGGACGAGGCGCTGGCCGCCGGCGCGGCGGTCGTCGGCACCGGCCGCAGCGACCATCCGAACCAGATCAACAACGTCATGTGCTTCCCCGGCCTGTTCCGCGGCGCGCTGGACGTAAGGGCAAAGGACATCAACGAGGAGATGAAGCAGGCGGCCTCCCACGCGCTGGCGGACCTGGTCTCCGACGAGGAACTGAGCAAGGACTACATCCTGCCCCTCGCTTTCGACAAGCGTATCGGCCCCGCGGTGGCGGCGGCCGTCGCGAAGGCTGCCCGCGACAGCGGCGTGGCCCGGCTCTGATCCCGGTAACCATAAACAAAGGAGGATATGTTTATGACCACCGCACCCAAGGAGAAGAAACCGTTCCAGTTGTTTAACCTCCCCCTGCCGGTATTCGGGATCATCACGCTGGTGACGATCGCGGCAACCTACCTGGGCGTGCTGCCCGTCGGCATGACCGGCTGCTTCCTGTTCATGATCGTCCTCGGAACGATCCTGGGCTGGATCGGCGACCATACCCCGATCATCAAGGACTTCCTCGGCGGCGGCGCCATCGTGTGCATCTTCGGCTCGGCGCTGCTGGTTTACTTCGGCATCCTGCCGGCCGCGAAAACCGTGGACGGCGAAACCGTCTACAACATGACCCTTCCCTTCGGCAAGCTGGACCTTGTCGGCGGAATCACCAAGTTCTTCAAGGGCGACGGCGCCTTCCTCGACTGGTACATCGCCGCCCTGATTACCGGCTCCATCCTGGGCATGAACCGGAAACTCCTGATGAAGGCCGCAGCCCGTTACTTCCCGGCCATCTTCGGCGGCCTGATCTGCGCCTTCGGCCTGTGCTGCGGTATCGCCGCGATCATGGGCTACCCGGTGATGAACGCCCTGCTGCTGATCGCCCTGCCGATCATGGGCGGCGGCATGGGCGCCGGCGCGACCCCGCTTTCCAAGATCTTTGAGTCAAGCAGCGCGATGACCGCGGAACAGGCCCTGTCCGTCATGACGCCGGCGGTAGCCATCGGCAACGCGGTGTCCATCGTGCTGGCCGGCGTGCTGGTCAAGGTCATCAAGGGCAAGATGAACGGCAAGGGTTCCCTGATGCAGGCCGGCAGCATCGATCCCAAGGAGCTGGAGATCAGCCCCGAGATGCAGGCCAAACGCGACAACCTCAGCCTCACGAACATGGGCATCGGCCTGCTGACCTCCGGCGCGTTCTTCGCCTGGGGCTTCATCCTGGCCGGCGCCTGGAAGGCGCTGGGCACCGGCATCACGATCCACGCCTACGCCTGGATGATCATCACGGTCGCGATCTGCAAGATCACGAACATCCTGCCCGAGCGGATCGAGATCGCCTGCTACCAGTGGTTCCAGTTCATCATGAAGAACCTGACAAACATGCTGCTGATCGGCATCGGTATCTGCTACCTGGAGATCGGCACGGTCATCTCCTCCTTCAGCGTAACCTACCTGCTGCTGTGCGCGGCCACCTGTATCGGCGCGTTCGTCGGCGCGGCCTTCATCGGCAAGCTGGTCGGCTTCTATCCGTTTGAATCCGGCGTCACCGCCGGCCTGTGCATGTCCAACATGGGCGGCACGGGCGACGTGGCCGTGCTGTCCGCCGCGAACCGGATGGAGCTGATGCCCTTCGCGCAGATCTCCTCCCGCCTGGGCGGCGCAATCATCCTGCTGCTCGCCAGCCTGATGCTTTCCGTGCTGTCACAGTTCATTGTGGTGTAAACCGCGTTTGCGGTAAACCTGTATCTGGCGGGGGCAGCTTGCCTGCTCCCGCCGATTTTGTAAACCGAAAGGGATATACAGATGGAAGAGAAGTGTATCCGCTGCGGCGGGCAGGCCGCGTATCCGATCCGGGCGCTGGAGGTCCGGACGCTCCATGTGCGGAGCATGGGCGGCGAACGCCGGGTGCAGGCCCTGGGCGACGAAAAGGAAGGCGCGGTCTGTGAAGCCTGCGCAAAGGCGCAGCTGGCCCTCTCCCTGGATCCGGTGCAGGCCGCGAAACCGCAGCTGGCCGCCTTCGGCGCCGTGGCCGCCGCGGGCATTTTCATTGAGGCGGTCACCTTCCTCTTCCTGAAGGGGCATCAGATCGGGATCCTGCTGGGCATCGCCGCGCTGATCTGCGGCGGGCTGGGGATCTATGAAGCCCTGCGCAAGGCAAAGGAAAAAGCCGCCTCCCTGCGCGCCCTGCCGGAAACGGAAGCCCTGGAGGAGGCAGCCTGGGACGTATACCTGGCCGAGGCACCGAAGAAAGAAGGGCAGAACGACCTGACCTATATCCCCATCAACGAAAAGACCCTCGCCCGGAAAAACGGCGACCTGATGATCCTGTACCAGCTGCTGCCGGAGATCGCGGTGGAGGCGTGGAACAGACTGCACAAGGAGGAAAAAGACGAATGATCCGCCATATTGTCATGTTCAAAATCAAGGACGAATTCAAGGATGAGATCCCCCAGCTGGTGAAGAACTTCTACGGCATGAAGGGCAAAATTGAGGGCATGGTGAGCCTGGAAGCCGGCGCCGACTTCCTGCACAGCGAGCGCAGCTACGACCTGGCCCTGATCACCGAATTCGAAACCCGGGAGGCCTTCGACGCCTACCAGACGCATCCGGTGCATATGCCGGTGAAAAAGCGCATGCACGAGGTGCGCAGCGCGTCCGTCGCGTGCGACTATATTATTCCGGAATAAAACGGCATACAAAAAACTGCTCCGGTCATCCGGAGCAGTTTTGTTTGTGATCTTATTCCACCGTGTAGGGCATCAGCGCGATGGCACGGGCGCGCTTGATGGCCTCGCTCAGCT
>JBGUHQ010000058.1:0-88487 GCA_045112195.1 Christensenellales bacterium
CGGCCCTTCTGAAGGACGCTCTCAAGCCCAATCTGGTCCAGACCCTGGAGGGCACCCCGGCCTTCGTCCACGGCGGACCCTTTGCCAATATCGCCCACGGCTGCAACTCCGTGATGGCGACCCCCATGGCCATGCGCATGGGCGACAACACCGTGACGGAAGCCGGCTTCGGCGCGGACCTGGGCGCGGAGAAGTTCCTGGATATCAAGTGCCGCATGGCGGGCTTGACCCCCGACGCGGTGGTCGTGGTCGGCACCGTACGCGCCCTGAAGATGCACGGCGGCCTGGACAAGAAACAGCTGGCCAATGAGGACCTGGCGGCGCTGGAGAAGGGCATCCCGAACCTGCTGCGCCATGTGAACAATATCAAGAACGTGTATCAGCTGCCCTGCGTGGTGGCTATCAACCGCTTCCCGACGGACACCGACGCGGAGATTGACTTCATCATCCGCAAGTGCCGGGAGCTGGGCGTCAACACCGTGCTGTCCACCGTATGGGCGGAAGGCGGCAAGGGCGGCGAGGACCTGGCCCGCGAGGTCGTGCGCCTGTGCGAGGAGGAGAAGGGCAACTTCACCTTCTCCTATGAGCTGGACGCCTCCATCGAGGAGAAGCTCGAGGCCGTTACGAAGAAGATCTACGGCGGCGCCGGCGTCGCCCTGACCCCGAACGCGAAGAAGCAGGCGGAGCGCCTGACCGAGCTGGGCTTTGACAAGATGCCCGTGTGCGTGGCCAAGACCCAATACTCCTTCTCGGACGACCCGGCCCTGCTGGGCGCGCCGGAAGGCTTCACCGTCACCGTGCGGAACCTGAAGGTCTCCGCGGGCGCCGGCTTCCTGGTCGCCCTGACCGGCGAGATCATGACCATGCCCGGCCTGCCGAAGTCTCCCGCTGCCGAACGCATCGACGTGGATGACGCCACCGGCAAAATCACCGGCCTGTTCTGATCCGGATCACAGCACAAACAGGGGCACCCGTGCGGGTGCCCCTTTCAGTATGCGGATTATTCCTTTTCTTCAACCTTTTCCAGGAACGACATCATCACATAACCCTCGATCACGTCGGTTTTGACGTGGAGCCAGCCGGTGACCTCGGCCTCCTCCAGCACGATCAGCTGCTGGTGCTTGTACAGGCGGCGGACGACCTTCGAGCCGGCGGAGGGCTTCTCCCGTAGGTTCAGGGTGCTGTCGTCGTCGATGTGCTCCACCGTGGCCAGCCAGGCGCCTTCCGGCAGTTTCTCCGCCGTGACGGGCATCAGCGTGGGCTTGGGCGTGGCGGTGGGGATCGGACCGGGGGTCACGCCCAGCAGGGGATCCGGCGTGGGCGGAAGGGGCGCTTCCCCTTCATAGCGCTTGAGTTTCGCACCGGGATAGTAGAAATCCAGGATCTCTTTAAACTTCTTTTTGCCCTTGGACGCCTGGTACTGGGCGCCGCGCTGGCTCATGCCCACGCCGTGGCCGTAGCGGCCGGCGGTCAGTGTAAAGCCCTGTTCGTCCTCCGAGACGGTGATGATTTCGTTGTCGGCGCCGTACACGCTCAGCCCCAGCAGGAAGACCGCCTCCGGGAACAGGTCCAGTGTCACGGTGAAGGTGCCGGCGGAAACCAGTTCCGGCGCGCCTTCCTCCGGTTCCGGGGAGGCCGAGGGCGTCGGCCGGTCCGGATACTCGATTTCGTCGAAATGGAGCTCCTCCTCGTCCACTACGCGGCCGGTGCGGCCCGGCTTCAGGGCGGCGGAGACGGCGATCGTCATCTCCAGTTTTGTCATCAGGCGGCTGGGCGCCGCGTAGCGCGGCGTGGTCACCGCGACCGCGCGGATCCGGTCCACCCGGATCTCGTCCTGCTCCGTCAGCCGGTAGTCGGCCAGTTCCGGTTCCTTGCTGAGGGCCGTACGGATCAGCCGCAGCATGCCTTTGGACAGGCCGGAGCCGTCCCGGCCCAGCACGGCCGTGCGGACGGTGCTGTCCGGGTTCTGCGCGTCCCAGGGATCGTCCACCATGGCAAAACAACCGGGGATGTTGTCCCCCTTCCAGACGTTGCCGGGCAGTTCGGTCTGCCCGCCGTTGGAGGCGCTGTACCAGGCGGTGATCAGGTTGTTGTTGAAGGTCAGGACCAGCCCGGCGGTTTCTTCCACCGCCCGGGCGGTATTTTCGCATTTGTCCGGCGTGCCGCGGAAAACCTGGTCGTTGGTGTTGTCCACCACGTCGTAGTCCCCGCTGCCGTTCATCTTGCTCAGGGCGTAGGTCCGGGCGCAGACGGCCTGCACCTTCAGGGCCTCCAGCGGGAAAGAGTCGCTCATTTCATAGGGCACGACGCCCAGCAGGTAGCTTTCCAGCGGCAGCGTCATCACCGGGCGGATGGCGCCGTCCTTTACGGTGAGGGTCAGGTCCCCGGGATACACGCCCGCGAAGAGGTTGAAGCGGATGCCGGCTTCCAGGTCCCCGTCCCGGCGGCGTATCAGCCGCAGCTCCTTCCCGGCGTTCAGGGACAGCCCGTCGTGGAACAGCACCAGCTGATCCTTGCGCAGCAGCACCGTGATGTTGGCGCCGGCGGGCAGGAGCACTTCCGTTCCGTCCGCGCAGCGGGCCAGGTACCGGCCCTCCAGCGTCATCCAGGCCTCGTCCGCCAGGTTCAGGCGGGTGAGCAGCACCCGGATCTCCGCACCGTCACTCTTTTTGCCGGCGGCGAGGCCGGCCTGGGGCAGCGTCAGCGCCAGGCACAGGAGCAGCAGGAGGATGCGCCGCGGGAGGCGGTTCGGTTTCAGCTTCATTTCCGGTGTTCCTTCTTCCACGCCCGGATCTGCTCCAGGCGTTCCTTGTAGCGGGATTCCTGCCCCTGGTCGGTGGGATGGTAGAACTGCCGGTCCTTCAGCGCGTCCGGCAGGCACTGCATGGCCGTGATCTTTTCGTCATAGTCATGCGCGTACTGGTATCCCTTTCCGTAGGACAGGTCTTTCATCAGGCGGGTCGGCGCGTTGCGGATTACCAGCGGCACCGGCGCGTCCGGCTCTTTCTCAATGGCTTCCCGGGCTTCCACCGTCGCCATTTCCATGGCGTTGGACTTGGAGGCGAGGGACATATATACAACGGCTTCCGCCAGGTGTACGTTGCATTCCGGCACGCCGATAAAATGGCAGGCCTGGTAGGCGGCGACGCCCACCTCCATCGCCCGGGGATCGGCCAGGCCCACGTCCTCCGCGGCGAAGCGCAGTACGCGCCGGGCGATATAGAGCGGATCCTCTCCGCCCTCCAGCATCCGCATCATCCAGTAGACGGCGGCGTCCGGGTCGGAATTCCGCATGGATTTATGCAGGGCGGAGATCAGGTTGTAATGTTCCTCCCCGTCCTTGTCGTACATCAGGTTCTTGCGGCTCAGGCACTGGGCGACAATCTCGTCCGTGACCCGGATGCCGTCCTCCCCGGCCTCGCCGTTGAGCACCACCATCTCCAGGGAGCTCAGGGCGCTGCGGGCGTCCCCGTTGCTGAAGTTCGCGATGGCGCCCAGGGCGTTTTCGCTGATCTCCACCTTTTCCTTCCCGAAGCCGCGCTCGTCCGTCAGGGCTCGGCGCAGCAGGGACAGGATGTCCTCCCGGCTCAGGGCGTGAAGCACGAAGACCTTGCACCGGGACAGAAGCGCGCTGTTGACCTCGAAGGAGGGGTTCTCCGTCGTCGCGCCGATGAGCACGATGCTGCCCTTCTCCACAAAGGGCAGGAAGGCGTCCTGCTGGGCCTTGTTGAAGCGGTGGATTTCGTCCACAAAGACGATGGTGCGCACGCCGTAAACGCGGTTTTGCTCTGCCTGGTTCATCACCTGGCGGATCTCCTTGATGCCGCTGTTCACGGCGGAAAAGTCAATAAAGGAGGCTTTGGTCTGCAGGGCGATGACCCGGGCGAGGGTGGTTTTGCCGACGCCGGGCGGGCCCCAGAAGATCATGGAGCCGATATTGTCGGAGGAGATCAGCCGGCGGAGGACCTTGCCCTCGCCCAGCAGGTGCTGCTGGCCCGCAATCTCGTCCAGCGAGGAGGGCCGCATCCGGGCGGCCAGGGGCTGGCCGAACATCTCCGGCGCCTGCTCCGGCAGCAGGTTGTCCATGCTCATTATGCGTTCTCCTCTCTTGTAATTTATCCCAAGCCTTGAATGTCATCCCGACCAAGGCCGTCAGGCCGCGTGGAGGGATCTCCCCGCCGCAGCGACGTATCTTTTTCAGCCATTATACCTTAATCCCTTTGGAAAAGGAAGGCGAACAAACGCCTGAAACACCCTCAGGGCAGGCGCATCAGTTTGCATTGCTCAATCCCGGCGCTCCAGAACTCCGACCGGGGAAGCCCCCGGACCCGGCAGACGATGCTGGAGTTCATCGCCCCGTGGCCGACGATCAGCACGTCCCTGCCCTCTTTCAGCAGCGGATCGATCTTTTCCCGGAGGAAATCCCCGGTCCGGGCAAACAGGCTGTCCAGGCTCTCGGCTCCGCCGGGCGGGGAGACGTAGTTCCCCGGCTCAAAAAAGAGCTGGTTGATGGGGCAGTCCGGGATATCAAAACTGTTCTCCAGCCCCTCATAGCTGCCGAAGCCCATCTCCATCAGCCGGTCGTCGGTAAAGATCGGGATGTCCCGATCCCGCAGCAGGATCTCCGCGGTTTCCCGGGCCCGGATCAGCGGCGAGCAGAAGCAGACGTCAAAATGCACGTCCCGGTATTCCTCCCGGGCCTTCTCCGCCATCTGCCGGCCTTCTTCATTCAGGGGCACGTCCGTCTGCCCCTGCAGTTTATGCCGGACGTTCCAGTCCGTCTTTCCGTGCCGGATGATGTACAGCATTGCTTTTCGCTCCCTGCGTCAGAATTAAGAAGATTATACCACAGGAACGGCAGTTTACGGCACCCGGAGGTTCATGATAAGATGGATACAGTTATTCTGAAATGCCTGCAGGCATCATGTGAACATCCTGAAAGCGGGGCGGATAGAATGGACAGACAGATCATTGAGTTTCTGATCAGGGCAAAACAGGCGACCTACGCGGGGAAAGGCGCGGAAACCGCGCCTTCACGGGTGAAGTCCCACGACCTGGTCTTCAGGGACGGGGAGTATATGTATTATGATACCTACCTGGGCGGTGAAAAGTTCGCCGGGGAGGAGGCGCTGTGGATTCAGGACGTTCCGTGCTGGAGCATGAACTATGCCGGCCGGGTGACCGGCGAACACTTCAGCGGGGATTTCCTGAAGGAAGCGCTGCTCCGGGTGCCGGAGGACGAGCCTTACCGCGGGCCGCGGGAATACGCGGACGGGGATTATGTGTACCGCTGTGAAGCTGAGGGGAACTTTGACTGGTTCCAGGGGAAGGAAACCATCGATTACCGGGGCAAACAGATCTATGAATGTTATTATCATGGCGGACTGATCAAATAACGGACCGGACGGAGAGCCGGACCGGACAGATGGATGGCGGTCTTATGAAGGTCGGGATTATCGGATACGGCAGTATGGGCAGAATGCTGCTTGAAAAGTTTGTCGAATCCGGCGTCGCGCCGGACAGCGTACTTGTTTCAAACCGGACGCCCGAAAAGCTTGCGGACATCGGCGGAGCGGCGGTTGTATGCGGCAGCAACGCGGAGACGGCGTCCCGCGCGGACGTCCTCTTTCTCTGCGTCCGTCCCGCGGATCTCAGAACCGTGCTGGAGGAGATCCGGGAAGCCCTGAGGGAAGAGACGCTGATTGTTTCTCTGAACGGCAGCGTGACGTTTGAACAGCTCGGGAGGATCGTCCGGCACAGGATGGCGAAAGCGATTCCGGGTGTGACGGCGGAGATTAACAAATCCCAGACGCTGGTTTGCTATAATGAGCTTGCGGAAACAGAGAACCGGGAAGCGATGAAGCGCCTGTTCAGTGCGGTCGGCGACGTGATCGAGCTGCCGGAGAACGAGATGGGAATGGGTTCGGAACTGGTCAGCTGCATGCCCGGGTTTATCGCGTCGGTCTTTGACGTGTTGTGCCGGGCCGCGGAAAAACATACGGATATTCCCCGGGACCGGGTGATCCGGATGGTGCTGAAAACCATGTGCGCCACCGGGGAACTGATGCTAGCGAAGCAGATGTCTTTTGAGGATGTGGTAGCCAGGGTTGCCACCAAAGGCGGCATCACGGAAGAAGGCACGAAGGTCATCTATGGGCAGTTTCCCGAAACGGCAGACAGGCTGTTTGAAAACACCCTGGAGAAAAGAAGGCTGACCGCGGAACGCGCGGAAGCGTATTTCCAGTGAATCACGGCCGCCCGGTCAGGCAGGGCAGGAAAACGGGGAGCGTTTATGTTTAAGTTAATTCTGACAGATCTGGACCACACGCTGCTGCGGCAGGACGGAAGCATCTCCGGGGAAACGCTCCGGGTGCTCGGTGAATGCCGCGCGAAAGGGATGCTGTTTGCCATCGCTACGGCCCGGTACTGGATCGGGGCGGAACGGTATATTGAGCAGCTGAAGCCCGACTATGAGATCACGACCGATGGAACGCTGATCCATTCCCATGGCCGGTGCATATATTCCTGCGCGTTCTCTGTTCCGGATACGACCCGGATTGTGCAGAGCATTATGCAGGCGGTTCCGGGAGCCGAGATTACGGTGGCGGACGGAAAGACGGTTCTTTGGAACAGTCAGCATATCAGGGAATCCGCGAAACTGCATAAGGCGGTATTCTGCGATTACAGTGCACCGCTGGAAGTAGGCGCGAATAAGATTGTGGCGGAACTGCCGGATGAGCGGACCGCGGAGCAGATTGCTGATCAGGTAAAATGCAAACTGCAGGGTTACCGGGGAGAAAAATGGTATGCGTTCATGCCGGCCGGTTCCGGAAAAATTGAAGCGATCCGGGCCCTGGCGTCCGCCAGCGGGATCAATCAGGCGGATATCGTGGCCTTCGGCGATGATCAGAACGACCTGGAAATGCTTCGGATCTGCGGCAAAGGCGTCGCGGTGGCAAACGCTGTTCAGGAAGTAAAGGAGGCAGCTGACGCCGTCACGCTGTCCAACGATGAGGACGGCGTGGCCCGTTGGCTTCTCAGCAATTGTCTGAGCAATACGGCGGCAGGGGATGAATGATACCGGGAGGGAAAATATGATCAGGCTGGAAGCAATCAGTGGGAAAAACGTATGGGATATCCTGAAGCTGCGCGTCGGCGAGGCGCAGAAAAGCTTTGTCGCCCCGAACGACGTCAGTATCATTGAGGCGTATATCGCTATTACCCATCACGGCCATGCTTTTCCGTTCGGAATCTATGACGGCGATACGCCCGTGGGGTTCTGCATGATCGGTTTCGGAACGGACGACGAATGGGAGGACGCCCCTGCCATCGCGCGGAACAGCTATAATCTCTGGCGCTTCATGATCGGCGAGCGGTATCAGGGAAAAGGATACGGCAGGGAAGCCATGAAACGGGTCCTGGAGTTTATCGCCAGCGAACCCTGCGGGCCGGCGGAATACTGCTGGCTGTCCTATGAGCCGGGGAACGCGGCCGCGAAAGCCTTGTATCAGTCATTCGGCTTTCGGGAAACCGGCGAACAGGACGGCGATGAAATCATCGCGGCGCTGAAACTGCGCGGAGGAGAAGAACGGGATGGAGTATAATACCTGTATCTGTGAGGACCGGGACGGCAACCGGCTGCTTTCTGTGGAGGAGATGGACGAAACCGCGCTTTCCCGGGATCCTTTGTTCACCCACTGCCTGGCCGTCGTGAAAGTGGGCGAGGAATACCTGCTGGGACGGAACAAATGGCGGGACCGGTATGAAATATTCGGCGGGTGCGCGGAAAAAGGGGAAACGGCCCGGGAATGCATTATCCGGGAATGCGGCGAGGAACTGGGGTTTGCTTTTTCCGGCATCACCTATCTCGGGGCAATGAGATTCCTGCTGAAGCCGGATTACTTCTCAAAGAACGAGCGGACAGAACTGGGCGGATTATACGGGATCACGCTGCCGGACAGGGACATTGAAGAACTGTACGGGATGATCCGGGATAAGGAAGAGATCACCGGGCTGGCGCTGTACAGCCGGGTGAAGGGCAAGGAGCCCATCGCCCTGATTGACGAAAAGCTGCTGGAGTATTACTGAGGACGGGGAGAGAAGGATATGGACTGGATGTATCTGTTTTACTTCGCGCTGGCGCTGCTGATTTTCTTCGGCGCGAAAGGCGCGGGCCGGGGCAACTGGAACGAGGAATTCACTTCCCTGAAGCAGACAAAGATTCTCCAGGGGATCGCCGTACTGGGTGTCGCGCTGCACCACATGGCGCAGAAGACCTGTGCCCCGTGGCAACCCTCGGGCTTTATCGTGCATGGCCTGGACTTCTTTGTTCCCATCGGTTATCTGTTTGTGGCGATATTCCTGTTCTGCAGCGGCATGGGCTTGTACAAAAGCCTGCATACCAAGCCGGACTATCTGAAAGGCTTTTTCCGCCGGCGGATCCTGCCGATCGTCATCGCGTACTATCTTTCGGAATGGATCTATACGGGCGTCCGCCTGCTGATGGGCCAGAAAATGAACCTGACGAAGATCCTCTGGTATCTGTCCGGACTTCATATGGCCAATCCCAACGCCTGGTACCTGGTGGTCATTCCGTTTTGCTACCTGGTGTTCTGGGCTGCCTTCCGTTTCTGCAAACGGGAAGGATTCGCCATCTTCTGGGTGTTTGCTTTCACGCTGGCCTATACCGTGCTGGCCGCATATATCGGCCACCAGGACGACTGGTGGATCCAGGGTGAATGGTGGTACAACACGATCATCCTGTTCCCGGTGGGCCTTCTGTTTGCCCGGTTTGAGAAACCGGTCACGCGCTTTTTCCGGAAGGGCTACTGGTTCTGGCTGCTGTTTTTCTTCGCGGGGGTGATCCTGCTCTTCCAGCAGTCGGAATGGCTGAACAATCATACCTGGGGGTATTATGCGTACGGCAGCCCGATGAGGATGGCCCGCAGCCTGTACAGCGCCGCCGGGCAATGGCTGGTCTGCCTGTTCTTTGTTACCTTCTGCTTCCTTGTGATGATGAAGGTGAAACCCGGGAACAAAGCGCTGGCCTGGCTGGGCGGTATGTCGCTGGAGTTTTACCTGGTGCACGGCATGTTTGTGGAATTCTTCGGCTTTAACTTCCTGGATCTCACAAAAAGCATTTATTATATCAAGAAGGTTCCGCTGTATATTTTGGCGGTCCTGGCCGGTTCGGTTCTCGCGGCGCTGCTGTTCCGGTGGATTCTGAAAAAGATCACGGGGCCGCTGGCCGGGAGTAAAAAAAAACGCCTGACGGAATCGGAGCATGAGCGGAAGCTGCGCCTCCGGGAGCAGAAGGAAAAGACTCAAAAGATCCTCCGGATCACCCGGGCCCTGGTTTTTGCGGCGCTGTTCCTGGCAGTCGCCCTGATCATGATTTTCGGTTTCGGGAAGGACAACACCCGCGTCGTCGGGGGCCTGAAAGTCATCCCGCCGGAAGGATTTACCCAGACGTCCGCCGACAGCCGGCAGGTGATCTGGAAATATACGGGGAATGACAAAAAACCGGGCGTGCTGATCCTGGACATGGAAATCATGGGGAAAAACGCCCAGCATTACGCGACGGCGGAAGAAGCGCTGCAGGACTGCGACTGGATGACGGACGCGGAACTGTACGTTAATCCCCAGGGCGTCCGCATGGCAAGGGGATTCAGCACCCAGCAGTCGGAATACCCCGAACGCCGGTATTATGTGGAAGGCGATCAGAAAGTGTTTCTGCTCTGCATGATCGAGGACGACCGGTATTATGATCCGGCGGACTGCGAGGAAGCCATGCTCCGGACGGCGGACAGTATCCGGCGGAACTGATGACCATTCCGAAGAAAGCGGTGAATCCATGGCTAAAGTAATCATGACCTGCGGAAAGATCTGCTGCGGGAAAAGCACCTATGCCAGACGCCTGCAGGCGGAAGGAAACGCGGTGATCCTGTCCATTGACGAAATCACGCTATCCCTGTTTCCGGATGGCGCCGGGGAGATGCATGACGTTTATGCGGGCCGGGCGGAGCGGTATCTGCTCTCCCTGTCGCTGCAGATCCTGAAAACCGGAACGGACGTGATCCTGGACTGGGGCCTTTGGACCCGGGCGCAGCGGGACCGGCTCCGGGCGTTTTATACGGAGCACGGCGCGGAATATGAGATCCGTTATCTGCGGGTCGACCAGGCGGAATGGGAGCGGCGGATCCGGAAACGGAACGCCGGGCAGGCGGAGGACCCTTCGGCCTATTATGTGGACGAGGGACTCCTCCGGAAGGCAGAGTCGCTGTTTGAGGAACCGTCCGCGGACGAAACAGACGTCCTTCCCGTCTGATTATCCGAAGGAGCGTGCCGAAACATGAAAGAAGCTTTACTGATTATCGATGTGCAGAATGATTACTTCCCCGGCGGAACCAACGAACTGGTTCACCCCTATGAGGCGGAAAAGAAAATACAGGAACTGATTGCCGACAGCCGGAAGAAAGGCAGGCCGGTCGTTTATATACAGCACTTCAATCCGCCGGATGACAGTTTCTTCCTGGAAGGAACAAAGGGCGCGGAGATCTCGGACCGGATCAGGCCGGAAGCGGGAGACAAAGTCATCGTGAAGCGCTACCCGAACAGCTTTCTGGAAACGGAGCTGGATGAGTACCTGAAGAGCCTGCGGGTTGATACGCTGATCGTTTGCGGCATGATGACGCATATGTGCGTGGACACCACCGTGCGGGCGGCCATGGATTACGGATATCAGGTCAGACTGGCAGCCGACGCGTGCGCTACGATGGACTTGAACCTGAACGGAGAGGTCATTCCGGCGGAAACGGTGCACAAAGCGTTCATTGCCGCGCTGGACGGTGTGTTCGCGACGATTGTCTGACAGTCGGAAGACTTGACATTACGAACGATCTATAGTAGATTGTTCGCAATACTCAGGAAAGGGGCGCTTCTCATGGACAGATTCGGTTTTGACGCCATGATAATGCATGCGAACACCATGATGCGTGTCCGTGTTGTTTTCATGTACCGTGAAACAACTGTCAGAGAAGCGTAGTTGGTTATATCCATCCGGATTTTACAGCCGCTTGTCTCTGACAGACAGGCGGTTTTTTTGATATAAAAAGACGGAGGAGGAAAGAACATGACAATCAGAAGAATTACCGAAGCAGACGCGAAAATGGTTTCTGCGTTAATTATCCGAACGATCCGGATTTCCAATACCCGGGACTATCCTGCCGAACTGATGGAGGAGCTTGTTAAGACTGAAACGCCGGAGCATGTGCTGCAGCGAGCGTCCTGGACGCATTTCTATGTTGCCGAGGAAGCGGGAAAGATTGTCGGCTGCGGCGCCATCGGCCCTTACTGGGGCAGGGAGGACGAGAGCAGCCTTTTCACCATTTTTGTTGATCCGGATTATCAGGGAAAAGGAATCGGACGCGCAATCGTGGAAAAGCTTGAACAGGACGAGTTTGCGCTGCGTGCCAGACGGATCGAGATTCCCGCTTCCATTACCGGACTTCCGTTTTATCAGAAAATGGGCTATGCTTTCAAAGACGGGAAAAGCGAAATCGATGAGGAGCATCTGTACAGGCTGGAGAAATTCAGGATTTGATATTTGAATCGTCATAAAAGGAGAAAACGGTGAATGGAACGGAAGAAAATGCCGGTTCTGCCGGATTACAGTCACTGCCTTGTCAACCTGTCCAATTCCATCCTGAAGCAATTCGGCGCGGAGACGACGGCGGAGACGCTGCCGCTTGCGGACCGGTATCTTGAAGGAGCGTATCAGAATGTCGTGGTTCTGCTGCTGGACGCGCTGGGCACGTCCATCCTGGAAAAGCACCTGGCTCCGGACAGCTTTTTCAGGAGCCATGTTGCCGGTTCGTTTGATTCCGTCTATCCGCCCACAACGGTTGCCGCAACCACTTCGGTGCTGAGCGGACTGTATCCGAACGAACACGGCTGGCTCGGCTGGGACGTCTATTATCCGCAGATCGGCAAAAACGTGACGGTATTCACAAACCGGGAGCAGATCAGGGAAAAGGAAGGCGCTGTTCAGGCGGCGGATCCGGACGGAAAACCCAAATGGACAGAGGATTCCCTGGAGGGAACCCTGCCCGCCGCGGAATACAACGTTGGCTTTCAGTACACGCCGTACCGGAACATTCTTGAAAAGATCAGGGACGCTGGCGGCGAGGCCTATGCGGCCATGCCTTTCATGCCGCCCTATCCCCAAAGCCTGGAGGCGATCCTGGAGCGCGTGGAAACGCTTTGCGGCAAGCCGGGTAAAAAGTTCATCTACGCGTACTGGAATGAGCCCGACTCGACGATGCACCGGACGGGAACGGCAAGCAGTGAAACGCACAGCATGGTCACAGCGATTGAAAAAGCGGTTGAAAAAACGGTATCCGGACTGACCGATACGCTGTTCATGATCATCGCGGATCACGGGCACATGGACAGCAGGAACTGCTGCCTGCTTGATTACCCTGAGATCCAGAACTGCCTGGTCCGGCAGCCTTCATTCGAGCCCCGGACGCTGAATCTTTTCATCAAAGACGAGTATAAAGAGGTTTTTCCGGAAATCTTCAGAAAGTATTTTGAGGATTCATTTGTTCTCCTGACAAGGGAAGAGGTCCTTTCCGGGAAACTGTTTGGTACGGGGAAAGATCATGATGATCTGGAAGGGATGATCGGCGACTATGTGGCCCTGGCTGTTTCGGACCGAAGCATTTTCAACACACATATTGAGGCGCAGGAGATGCCGGGAGGCCATGCCGGGCTGACAAAAGAAGAGATATCGGTCCCGCTGATCGTGATCGAAAAGAAAAAACGGCTGATGCCCCGGAAAGGATGTAAAAGATGAAAATCGCGGTGTTTTCAGACGTGCACGGAAACCTGAAAGCGTTAAAGGCGGTGCTTGGACAAATCGAAGGAAAGCATCCGGATCTGACCGTGTTCCTGGGGGATATCTTCCAGCGCGGACAGGAGGAAACAGAATGCCTGGACCTGCTGAAAGACTCCGGGATCGTCTGCGTCAAAGGAAACTGTGAGCTGTATGTTCAGCACGGGGTCGACGTTGATCCGGACGTGGAATACCTGCGGGATTATTATGACGGAATGCGAAAAAAACTGACAGAGGAGCAGATGCGGTTCATTGAGCGGATGCCGCTGTTCCATGAGATTGAATACCAGGGACGCAGGATGAGTTTTTCGCATTTCCTGTTTTCAGACCCGGAGGCGCCCTATCCCTTTTTCCAGCTTTCCAGCCTGCAGAACGGCGTGTTTGACCGGGCCTGCGAAAGCGAAGACGTCACAAAATACGATCTGGTCGTTATCGGCCACTGCCATCGGAATTTCGTGAAAGGAAACGTCGTTTCCGTCTCGGCCGCGGGGCTGGAAGGGGCTTCATACCTTTTGATCGAAGTAGATAAGTATGCTGTCCGTTTTGAACATGTGAACATGCAGATTGTTCAGATGCCGCCGTGAAAACGCGCGGACAGGGCAGAGGACTGAAAGACAGGCCGGAAACGACGGAGGAGGAAGACGATGAAGAAATGGTATGACGAGGAATACGAGTTTACTGTGGAAGTGACGGGTTTCCTGCACGGCGACCATACGGAAAGGTACTGCCGCAACGGCGAGGAAATCGGCGACCTGTACACCTGTACCTACGGATGCCCGGTGAACAGGGACGGGTACGGGATCTGCTCAAAGACTATGATGATGCTGTATCCGTTAATGGAGGCGGTGCGGAGCGGAGGCGACCTGGAAAACCTCGGCGGTGACGGCAAATATTCCAAAACCGTCGTCTGCCCGGACGGATGCGTGATCTTCAAACTGACCGCCAGGCCGCTGGGGAATGAAAACTTCCATAAGGGCGGATTCTGGGAGTACCCCGACGAGACCTGACCGGGAGCAGCCTGTTTTCAGGCCGCCCGCTGATTCATGATGAATTGATCGTTCCGTGAGGCTGAAGAATGATTGAGACTGAAAGACTCCTGATAAAGCATTTTACCGGGACAGAAAAAGAGATTCAGGACGCGCTGAAAAACTGGATTGCTGATCCCGGCGTTCAGGAAGAATACGGAGAACCGGTTTACAGCACATACGCATCCGTTCAGGCGCTGCTGGACCGGTACGCGGCGGAACCATACAGATGGGCTGTCTGGGAAAAGAGAAGCGGAGAATGCATCGGACAGATTGCTTTCTGTAAAATCTGGGATGATGTCCGTACTGCGGAGGTTGAGTACTGCATCGGTGCGCCTTTCCAGGGAAACAGATATGCCGGGGAAGCATTGAAAGCAATTGTTGACTATACGTTCACACAGGCTGATTTTGTTAAACTGGAAGCATTTCACCGTAAAGCCAATCCCAGGTCCGGCAGCGTACTTGTGAAATCGTATATGCATCCGACGGATACGGTTGAACGGTTCAAACGCCGGGGGATCTGCCCTGAAAATGAAAACTGCTATTGCATTACGGCCCGGGAATGGAAGGAAAAGCACGGCAGGATACAGGCTGTATACAGGTGGACAAACGGAAACGATGAGGACTTTCATCGTTTTTATCTCAAAACCGAGGAATAACTACAGCAGGATTGTCGGCGGACTGCAGAACCGTCAGGCGTTTGTGCCGTACAATCTGTCCGATTCCATTTCAGAAGTGATTATCGCCAGCGTAAACGGGGCTGCTGTCGGCTGCGCAGGGCTGAAAGCCTATTCTGACAGCGATGCTGAGATCAAGCGGGTATGGGTCGAACCGGATTACCGCGGGAACCATATCGCCGCTGAAATGATGGAACGGATCGAGGAGAGAGCCAGGGAGCTCGGTTTCCGGCGGATAATCCTTCAAACCAGGTCGATTATGAAGGACGCCGTCGGATTATACCTGAAACGGGGATACCGTCAGATTGACAATTATCCCCCTTATGATCACCTGGATGGAGCTGTCTGCTTTGCAAAATATCTGTGATATTGTATTGGATAAGGGAGAGGAACGCGAATGAAACGGGAACTGGGGATTGCCAGATGCGGACTGGCTTGCTGCCTGTGCTCTGAGAATGTGAAATGCAAAGGCTGCAAGCAGGACGGTTTCCTGGATCTGTCCTGGTGCAAGGACGCGGAATGGTGTGAAAACAGGAAGTGCTGTATTGCCAAAGGCGTTGAAGCGTGCTGGGCCTGTCGGGAAAGTGATTGCAGGAAAGGCCTGTTTGCAAGCAAAATCAAGGCGCTGGCTTTTACCGAGTATGCTCGGCGGTACGGAACGGAAGCACTGCTGGACCGCCTGGAAGCCAACGAAAAGGCCGGCGTTATCTATCATCGAGAAGGAATCATGGGCGACTATGACGATTTCGATGACCTGGAAGCATTGATTGATTTCATCAGGACTGGCAAACGGCAGCAGAAAAGAGGAGAGATTGTCTGATATGGTATTTAAGGGAATCGGCAGGACGTTTTCAACGGAAAACAGGCAGCAGTATGAAACCATAGGGGCTTTCTGGGACGAATTGTCGGCAAAGTACGGCCTGGAGAACCTTCAGGGACTCGGATACGGGTGGACAGAACGCACGATCGAATATGTCATCGGGTTGAAATCCGGTGAGATTGACGGTACGGACCGAATTGTGGAACTGCCGGATGACGGCTGGACAACGGTCAGGGGCCGGACTGAAAACCTGGCGGAAATCTATGAGGAAATCTACCGGGACGGGAACCTGACCTATGAAATCGAGACGTTTACCGATGAGGGTGAATGTGAGATCCTTTATACCAGGCAGAAATGATGGGGATCACCTGACGGGGGAGAATCCGAGTACTGGCTCCGGACGGACAGTCTGATCAGAGGGGATTCCGCAGGCTCATAATATAGACCTGGCAGGGATTGTCCTTATCCCACAGATCCGGAAACACCTCCAGCTCACAGAAGCCCAGGGACTGATAGAACCGGTTGGTTGCGTCATAGTCGGGATACATCCCTTCCTGAACGGTTTTGACCTGCATGAACTGGTATCCGGCATCGCGGGCAAACCCGGCGGCCGCTTCGAACAGCTGCCGGCCCAGCCCGTGGCGGTGGTATGCTTTCAGCACGCCCATGACCGCAAGCTCGACCGTCTGCTTTCCGGTTTCCTTCAGGCACAGGAAACCGACAGGCTTTTCGCCGTCAAAGGCCGCAAAGAACGGCCAGTCTTTGCTCTCGCGGATATAGTATTCCCGGGACTCGTCCACCTCAAACCAGTCCCGCAGCGCCTCCAGCACAGCCCTGCTGATGGCCGGTTTTTCGGAAGGGTCGGTTACCT
The DNA here is from genome assembly GCA_045112195.1 of Christensenellales bacterium. Taxonomy (GTDB): domain Bacteria; phylum Bacillota; class Clostridia; order Christensenellales; family Aristaeellaceae; genus Aristaeella. Next base: position 16,289 of record JBGUHQ010000058.1, read on the forward strand.
GTCTGATCGTCATGGGTTTTCTCCTTGTAGTTTTCTTATCTCCATCATACTCTTTTGTGAAAAAAGAAACAATCGTTTCCGCTCCGCCGTCCCGGATCCGTGTTGACCCCGGACGGCTTTTCCGCTATGATTTGCCCAGGCAAACCGAAAAGAGGATGAACGACATGAGAATGCTTTTTGAGATGGACAAAAAGGATTATGGCGGGTGCACCCATACGTTTACCCGCAATTCCGCCAGGAGCATCATCATCCGGGACGGCGCCGTCGCCATGGTACACAGCCTGAAATATGATTACTACAAATTTCCCGGCGGCGGCATCGAGGGAGACGAAAACCCGGTTGACGCCATGATCCGTGAAACCCGGGAGGAAGCGGGGCTGCGCGTCATTCCCGATTCGATTATGGAATACGGGCTGGTTCACCGGATCCAGAGAAGCGATAAAGACGAAACCGAATGCTTTGTGCAGGACAACTTCTATTATCTGTGCGAGGCGGAGAACGAATCGGTTTCCCAGGACCTGGACGAATATGAGGCGAAGGAATCCTACCGGCTGGAGTTCGTGAAACCCGGGACAGCCGTCAGGAAGAACCGCAGCGTTCAGGAAAGCCCGTACAACAAGGCAATGTTTGAGCGGGAAGCGCTGGTTCTGGAACTGCTGCAGTCGGAAGGATACCTGAATTGAAGGGGGATCGGGACGTGGGACGCCGTTTCAAAGCGGGAAAAGCGATTGTTATTTCGGTTGTACTGGCCGCGGTTATGGTTTTTGCAGCCGCTGCGGACGCGGCAGGAAATGACGCGGCGCCTGAGACAATCATGGAGAAGAGCCGGGACAACACCTGGCTGGGAACGCAGGGCATATCAAACCCGGATCCGCCGGTGGACAGGCCCTGATCCTCATACGCTCAAGATCCAGGACGCCGTGGCCACAATGGCGTCAAGCCCGTAGGCGCCAGCGTCGGTCGATGTGGAAGCAATAAGGAATACCCTGCCGTACTTCTCCGATTCAATAATGATGTTCTGCGTGGTGTAGGTGCCGTTTCTTCCTGAATGCCCGTATGCATTCTTTCCGTACGGATACAGCGCACATCCGTAGTCCATATCAAAATGTGTCATCTCTTCCAGGGAACTGATGCTGATTAGCTGTCCGGAAAACAGCGCTTTGTCAAAAGCCCAGAAGTCCGCGACACAGGTATGGATCCCTCCGGCTCCACGCTCCGTGTTCGGCTGGGGGGAGTAACCGTCTTCGTTGACAATTCCCATGCTGAGAAGATCATTGAAGAGCTTGGGAACGCTGGTTTCATCGCCGATAGCCATGGACGTCGTATGCTCCATGCCGCAGGGATCGAAGATATGTTCCTGCAGGTATTCGTTGAACTTCATCCCTGACACCTGCTCAACGATCATAGCCAGCAGGTGATAATTTGTATTGGAGTAGCTTTGTTTGGCGCCGGGCGCGTAGTACAGGGGAGCGGCATACAGGGCATGCAGGAAATCCTCATCGGATAACTCGTCGTTGAAAAACATATATATGAGTTTATCCGGGTCCTGCGCGGCCTCGTCTCCCCAGAACGTTTCGGGATCGTTGGTATAGTCCGCGATTCCGGACTGCATATGAAGCAGCTGGTAAACTGTGATGTCCCCACCGGTCTCATATTCCGGGAAATACTTTACAAGGGGATCATCCAGGGAGACCAGGCCTGCCTCGATCAGCTGAAAAACAGCCACGGCTGTAAAGGTTTTTGAGCAGGAACCGATGTCGTACGTCGTGTACATATCGACCGGTTTGCCTTCTGTCGTCATGGCCTTGGGCCCGCCGTAGGCAATGATTTCGTCGTCCGTCGCGAGCAGGACAGACCCGGAAAAACTGCTGCTGTGGGATGTGGTTTTCAGGCGCTCAACAACCTTTTCATACCGGGGGTCCGGGTTCACAAAAAAGTTGTCGTCTGTTTCTGTAAGCCCTTCGGACGCGCCGGCGCAGCCGCAGGCCAGGAGGACCGCGGCCGTCAGGAGGGACAACAGGGCTGAGAGCTGTTTCTTCATCGGCGGTTTTCCTTTCTTTATATAAATGATTCCATCTGCCTGGTTTATTGCTTTATCTCACTATAGCACAGAATCGGTTCCCGGCAAACAGGTAAGACAAACTGTTTTCGTCCTTTGACGGGGCTTTCGCGCGTATGTTATCATTCGGATACGGAATATTGATGAAAGTACGGGGAGTAAATATGAAACGGCTGACCATCATTCTGCTTTTCTGCCTGCTGCTGACAGCGGTTCTGGCGGGCTGCGCCTGCGCCGAAGAGATCGGATCGGGGAAAGAGCATCCGTGTATCCACATCATTACGGAGGACGAACAGCCCGTCCTGTCCAGGGAGGAGTATGTTCCCGCCGTCATCAGGGTGTTCAACTGCGACGCGTCCTGTGAGATGGCGGAGGAAGGCGGCGTGCGCGTACGCGGCAATTCCACCGCGGAACAGGGCGATGAAAAGCCCTACCGCATCCGCTTTGAGAAAAAGCAGAACATGCTCGGCCTGCACGGCGGCCGGAAATACCGGAACTGGGTGCTGCTGCGGACTTACTGGCACCTGTGCCCGGACTATATGGGCTTCAGGCTGGCGGAGACCATCTTCGAAGGAAAGTATTACAGCAGCGACTGCATGTTTGTGAACCTGTACATGAACGGGAAGGACCTGGGCGTCTATCTCCTGTGCGAGCAGAACCAGGCGGCCAGGGACCGGATGGACGTGTATGAACCGGGAGAAGGGGAAGAGCAGACGAACGTCGGCTACCTGCTGGAAATGGACAATTATCCGGACGACGAACATCCCGGGTTCAGCATCGGCGACAAACCGGCCGTCGAGGACTTCACGGGCCGGAAACGGCTGCTCCAGGGGAAATACTACGCCATCAAGAGCGATCTGCGCAGCGACGAACAGGGCCGGTATATCAGGAACTGGCTGACCGGCGCGTATAACGTCCTGTATGAAGCGGCCAACGGCCGGGCAATGAAACTGGATGAGCAGCTGCAGGCGGTGCCGGCGGAGGAGATCACGCCCTTTGAAGCGGTGGATGAACTGCTGGACCTGGAGTCCCTGGCGGATATGCTGATCCTGGAGGAACTGATCCAGAATTACGACGTCGGTGCGGGCAGCTTCTATATGGCGGTGGATTTCTCTGCGGACAGCAAGTATCAGAAGCTGACCTTCCTGGGCCCGTGGGACATGAGCTGGGCTTATATCGAACCGGCGGACGGCGGGTACTACGCGGGTACCTTCCAGAACCATATCCAGGGCATGGACAACTCCAACCCCTGGTTTGTGCTGGCGATGAAGCTGGAGGGCTTTCAGCAGATCGTTAAAAACCGGTGGAAGGCGCTGTCTGAAAGCGGAGCGCTGACGGATACGACCCGGCAGGTGCTGGAGGACATCGAAGGCCTGGCCGGCGACCTGGGGAAGGAGAACGAAAGCAAGCTGGCTGAAGGCAGGAAGATCGTGGAATACGTGAACGCCCGGATCCGCTGGCTGGACGAACAATGGCGTTGACACTGCCTGCCGCGGATGACATAATAAGGAAGGACCCCTGAGAACGTTTATATACAACTGAACAATATAAAAGGAGAAAGAGCGAATGGATATCAAAGCCCTCGTTTCCCGAATGACCCTGGAGGAAAAGGCCGGCCTGTGCTCCGGCGACGATTTCTGGCATACCAAGGCGGTGGAGCGACTCGGCGTTCCGCGCACCATGGTCAGCGACGGTCCCCACGGCCTGCGGAAGCAGGATGAGGCGGCGGACCATCTGGGCATCAACGACAGCATCAAGGCGGTCTGCTACCCGACAGCCTGCGCCACCGCGGCGTCCTTTGACCCGGACATGATCCGGGAGATGGGTGAAGCCATCGGCGACAGCTGCCAGCACGAGCGGGTATCCGTGGTGCTGGGCCCGGCGGTGAACATCAAGCGCAGTCCCCTGTGCGGCCGGAACTTTGAATATTTCTCCGAGGATCCGTACCTGGCGGGCAGGATGGCCACGGCCATTATCCAGGGCATCCAGAGCCGGGATATCGGCACGAGCATCAAGCATTTTGCCCTGAACAGCCAGGAGCACCGGCGCATGAGTTCCTCCTCGGACGCGGACGAGCGGACGATCCGGGAGATCTACTTCCCCGCCTTTGAGATGGCGGTGAAGGAAGCGAAGCCCTGGACCGTGATGTGTTCCTATAACAAGATCAACGGCGTTTACGCCTCGGAGAACCCCTGGCTGCTGACGGACGTGCTCCGGACGGAGTGGGGCTTCGACGGGTACGCCGTGTCGGACTGGGGCGCCGTTTCCGACAGGGTGGCCGGCGTGGCGGCCGGCCTGGACCTGGAGATGCCGGCTTCCGGCGGCGTGAACGACCGGAAGATCGTCGAGGCGGTCAGGGCCGGGAAGCTGGATGAGAAGCTGGTGGACCAGGCCTGCGAGCGGATCCTGAACATTGTGTACCGCTACCTGGAAAACGCGAAGCCGGAGACGCCCTGGGACAAGGAAGCCCAGCACGCGCAGGCGGCGGACATCGCCGCGGAGTGCATGGTCCTGCTGAAGAACGAGGGCGGGATCCTGCCGCTGAAGAAGGAAGACGAAATCGCTTTCATCGGCGAATTCGCGAAAAAGCCCCGCTTCCAGGGCGGCGGCAGCAGCCACATCAACTGCTTCAGAATCACCGGCGCGCTGGCGGCCGCGGAAGGCCTGAAGGTCACCTATGCCCGGGGCTACGACGTCGCGGCGGACGACGCGCCGGCGGAGATGATCGCCGAGGCGGTGGCGGCGGCAAAGAAGGCGAAGGCCGCCGTGGTGTTCGCCGGGCTGCCGGATTCCTATGAGTCCGAAGGCTATGACCGCAGCCATATGCGGATGCCCGCCTGCCAGAACAAACTGATCGAGGCCGTGGCGGAGGCGAATCCCAACACCGTGGTCGTGCTGCATAACGGCGCGCCGGTGGAGATGCCCTGGATCGGAAAAGTCAAAGCCGTGCTGGAAGCCTATCTGGGCGGCCAGGCCGTGGGCGAGGCGGCCGTACGGGTGCTCTTCGGGGACGCGAATCCCTGCGGAAAACTGCCGGAGACCTTCCCGCTGAAGCTGGAGGACAATCCTTCCTACCTGTATTACGGCGGGGAAGGCAACGTGACGGAATACCGGGAAGGCGTCTTCGTAGGCTACCGCTATTATGACAAGAAGAAGATGGACGTGCTGTTCCCCTTCGGCTTCGGCCTGTCCTACACGGCCTTTGAGTACAGCGGCCTGAAGCTCAGCGCGGAAAAGATCAAAGATACAGATGTCCTGACGGCGACCCTGACGGTGAAGAACACCGGCAGCCGCCCCGGCAAGGAAGTGGTCCAGCTGTACGTCGGCGACGCGGAGAGCACGCCCCTGCGCCCCGTGCGGGAACTGAAGGGTTTCGCGAAGGTGGCCCTGCTGCCGGGCGAGAGTAAGGAAGTGTCCTTCACGCTGGACAAGCGGTCATTTGCCTACTGGAATCAGCAGATTCACGACTGGCATGTGGAAACCGGCGTATTTACCATCGAGGCCGGCGGATCCAGCCGGGACCTGCCCCTGAAGGCGGAGGTGACCGTGGAATCCACCGTGGAACTGCCGCGGCACTATACGCCGGACAGCATCTTCATGGACATCATGGCGGATCCGAAGGCCGCGCCGGTTATGCGGGCCTTCATGGAGAAAACCATGGAGATCTTCGGCCGTGAGGAGACCGGGGACGACACCAAGGAAGCCGCGAAGGAAGCGATCTCCGAGGACATGACCCTGGCCATGATGCAGTATATGCCCCTGCGCGGCGCCATGAGCTTCGGCGGCGGTGCGGACAGCAGCGAGCAGCTGGAGAAACTGCTCAGACAGCTGAACGGGGAGAACTGATCCGGGTATGCTCCGGCTGAACCTGGCGGACCGGATACCACTATATATTGTGGTGTGAATGACCGGAGCAGAGGTCTGATCATCGTTTTTCAGCTCGTCAAGGGGAAAACAGGAAAAAAACGAAACAAAATCGGAAGATAATACACTGTTTTTCAGGAAAAATGAAAAATAGACAAACGTTGAAATATATGGATTGATAACGATACCATAAAACCGGAAACATGTGTAAAAAGGGGAGGAATGCCCGTAAAATCTACATTTTGTGCTTGCAAATTGCGAAAAAGTGAGTATACTTTACTGTGCTGAACGAAGTATGAAATCAAACGGGAATCCAATGAAGTCGATAACAGCGGGATCGCTGTTTGAGAATATGCGGCACAGCCGCGAAAATAAAAAGGAGGATACCCACATGAAAAAGGTCCTTTCCCTGGTCCTGGCTCTGGCTCTCGTGCTTGGCGTTATGAGCTTCGCGAGCGCTGAAGACGCCAAAATCAAACTGGTCGTCTATTCCTTCACCAACGAACTGCAGGGCATGATCGAAAAGTATTATGCTCCGAATCATCCGGAAATCGAGTTCGACTTCCAGATCATCCCCACCGATGGTAACGGATATACCACCAAGATCGATACGCTGCTGGGCAGCGATGCCACCAGCGATGAAGCTCCCGACATCTTCACTCTGGAAGCTGCTTTCGTGAAGCACTATGTCGAGATGGACTGGACCGGCGATCTGAAAGACATCGGATTCACTGACGAAGAACTGTCTGTTGCGTTCCCCGTCATGGCTCAGATCGGTCAGAACTCTGCCGGCGTGCAGAAGGGCCTGTCCTGGCAGTCCACCCCCGGCGTCCTGATGTATCGTGCCTCCCTGGCCGAGAAGTACCTGGGCGTCACCTCTCCTGAAGAAATGCAGGAAAAGGTTAAGGACTGGGATACCTTCCTCGAGACCGCTGAAGAACTGAAAGAGAAATCTGAAGGCGCCTGCAAGATGGTCACCGGCTCCGGCGACATCTGGAACGCTTACGCCTATCAGCGCGCTGCTGGCTGGGTTGTCGATGGCAAGCTGAACATCGATGACGAGCTGCTCGACTTCGAAGAACTGGTTAAGACTCTGTATCAGGATGACCTGACCCAGAAGGCCGGTGCCTGGGGCGAGACCTGGTTCGCCGGTATGCAGGGCGTGAACGAGACGCTGTGCTACTTCCTCCCCACCTGGGGTCTGCACTACACCCTGAAGCCCAACTGCGGCCAGGGCACCAACGACAAGATGTCCGAAGAAGAACTGTCCACCTACAACCTCGAGAACGGCAACGGCACCTATGGTGACTGGCGCATCACGGACGGCCCCGTGGCTTACAGCTGGGGCGGCACCTGGATGGGCATCAACGCTGCCAAGGCTGCTACCGCGGACGACGCCAAGAAGGCCGCTATGCATGACCTGATCAAGTTCTTCACCCTGGACGATGACTTCCTGACCCAGTACGCTGCTGACAGCGGCGACTTCGTGGGCAGCGCGAAGGCTGTGGAAACCATCCTGGCCAACGGCGGCACCCCGAACCCCTTCCTCGGCGGACAGGATCACTACGCGATCTTCGCCAAGGCTGCGTCTCTGGCCAACGGTTCTCTGATGAGCCAGTATGACGACACCATCAATGATCTGTGGAGCAAGAACGTGACCGCTCCCTACGAAGCTGGTGAAGTGGACCTCGACACCGCGATCCAGAACTTCAAGGATGCTGTCGCCGCCGCGATCAACACGATCACTGTGGAATAATCGACAATAGCCTTACAAAAGACTGCTGATGAAGCAGCCTTGCGGGGCTGTCTCCTGCAAGGGGACAGCCCCGTTTCTTAGCAAGAAAAGCAAGCCGGCTTTCTCTTGCGTAAGCGCTTACAGAGCGCCTTTCACAGTAGAAACGTTTACGCAAGGGAAAGTTCCCTTGTCGCTTTCAATTAACTGAAAAGGGGTGGACGTATGCAGGCTCAACCGGCGGTAAAGAAAAAGATCAAGTCCGTCAGCTACAGCCACTGGGGCTATATTTTTATAGCGCCGTTCTTCATCGTTTTCCTGATCTTCCAGCTGTATCCCATCTTCTTCACGTTCCGTACGTCTCTGACGGACGCGATGGGCTGGGACAAGATCCTGAACAACAACATCATCGGCTTTGAAAACTTCAGACAGCTGTTTGATCCGAGCAGCCTGGTCTATCCGAAGTTCTGGGGCGCGCTGGGGAACACGATGATCATGTGGTTCTTCAACTTTGTTCCTCAGCTCGGATTCGCTCTGATCCTGGCCAGCTGGTTCACTGACAGCCGGCTGCACCTGAAGGGACAGGGTTTCTTCAAGACCACGATCTTCATGCCGAACATCATCACAGCCGCTACCATCGGTATGCTGTTCATGTCCCTGTTCGCTTTCCCGGTGGCTCCGATCAACACCTTCCTGCAGACCTCCGGTATCGTGAACATGCCGGTGAACTATTTCCGGTCTGTGGAATGGAGCCGCGGCCTGATCTCCTTCATCCAGTGGTGGATGTGGACCGGCAATACGATGATCATCATGATCGCCGGCATTTCCGGTATCAACCCCAGCCTGTTTGAGGCAGCACTGGTGGATGGCTGCTCCAGCCGCCAGACCTTCTGGAAGATCACGCTGCCGCTGATCAAGCCCATCCTGGTTTACAACCTGACCACGTCCCTGGTCGGCGGTCTGACCATGTTCGACGTTCCGCACATGATGACCCAGGGCGACCCGAACGAAACCACCAACACCGTGGCCCGGTTCATCTACACCCAGGGCTTCACCGGATCCCACAACTTCAACATGGCCAGTGCGGCTTCCATCGTACTGTTCGGCATCATCATCATCGGCTCCCTGGTGATCCGCTATGTGCTGAATGAGCATGAGCCCAAGCCCGGCAAGCTCGCGAGGAAGGGGGCGATCAAATGAAGTTCAATAAGAAAATGATCTTCGCCGCCCTCATGGTCATCACCCTGATCGCGATGTTCCTCCCGATCGCCCAGTTCCCGGAAAACACGGCGGGCGCGCTGTCCGGCGATATCGAGAAACAGCAGGAAAAAGTCGACAGTGCGGAGAAACAGCTCCAGCGCTGGATCGACGGCGGTAAAAAATCCGAAGAAGACATCCAGAAACAGCGCGACAAAGTCCAGAAGGAAAAGGACAAACTGGACGCACTGATCGCGCAGCAGGAAGAAGAAGCCAGCAAGGGCGGCGCCGGCGGACTGAGCTACGCCTTCCTTCCGGGGCAGCTGCCTGCGGAACTGGAGATAGACCAGAGCGTTATCAACCAGTACAAGGTCTACGACACGAACTTCCCGGCATATTATGTCTGTGTCTGGGCCGCGTTCGGCCTGCTGGCACTGGCCCTGGTGCTTGTGCTGCTGAGCGGGAACAAAATGGTCAGCAAGCTGTATACATTCTCCAGCTTCGCGCATTTGCTCGCGATTATCCTGATCATTTACAACCTGCTCCGGCTGGGCGCCTTCCCGATCAAGCTTCCTTACGCCAACGCGCAGATCAGCACAATCGTTGCGATTCTGCTCGTGGCCTGCCCGATCATTGCCTTCGGGATGCACATTTCTTCCGTGCATAACAGCAAGCGGAGCATGATCTATGTTTTCTGCACCTTCCTGAGCGCCCTGGCGATCGTGCCTTTCTGGCTGATGATCGTGAACGCGACCCGCTCCAGCCAGGATATCCAGCGGAGCGTCAGCGTGATTCCCGGCAGCTTCATCGGCAGCAACTGGCAGGTGCTGACCAGCAAGAACTGGAACGTTGCCACCGGCTTCCGGAACAGCGCGATTATCGCTTTCGGATCCACGATCCTGAGCGTCTATTTCTCCGCGATGACCGCCTACGGTTTCAAGGTCTACCAGTTCAAGGGCAGTAAGTTCCTGTACGCGGTGGTCCTGGCGATCATCATGATCCCCGGCCAGGTTACCGGTACCGGTTTCTTCATGTTCATGTATCAGATCGGCATGACCAACAATCTGCTGGCTCTGATTATCCCGTCCATCGCGGCGGCTGCGACGGTGTTCTTCTTCCGGCAGTATCTGGAGGCCAACTTCCAGATCTCCCTGGTGGAAGCGGCCCGGATTGACGGCTGCGGTGAATTCCGGATCTTCAACCGGATCGTGATTCCGATCATGGTCCCGGCCATGGCGACCATGGGCATCATGGCGATGATCGGCGCCTGGAACAACTACTTGACTCCCTTGATGCTGCTGTCCGACTCCAGCCTGAAGACCCTGCCGATGATGGTGCAGGAACTGCGCGGCGATATCTACCGCACAGAGTACGGCTCCATCTACCTGGGCCTGACCCTGACGGCGGCGCCTCTGCTCATTGTGTACTTCGCCTTCAGCAAGTACATCATCGCGGGCGTTGCGCTGGGCGGCGTCAAAGAGTAATCTTATTCCCGGCATAACAAAACTCCCTTCACATTGTGTGAAGGGAGTTTTTGATTGCGGCGGTTTTTTACAGGTTGTCCCCGTTGTTCCGGATCACGTCGGCGTACCAGGCAAAGCTGTCCTTCGGGATGCGTTCGCCGGTGCCGTAATCCACATAGATCAGGCCGAAACGCTCAGAATAGCCCTTGGCCCACTCGAAGTTATCCATCAGGCTCCAGCAGAAGTAGCCGCGGATATCCGCGCCGTCCTCGCTGGCCCGGCGCAGCTCTTTCAGGTACCGGCGCAGGTAATCGATCCGGTTCGGGTCGTGGACTTTGCCGTCTGACATGATCCAGTCATGGCAGGAGATGCCGTTTTCCGAGATCATGAAGGGCAGTTTGTACCGTTCCCAGAGGAAGCGCGGCCCCCAGTACAGCGCCCGGGGCGTGACCGGCCAGCCAAATGCCGTCCGGGGATACCCGGCCGGGTATGGCGCGGTCTCATATCCGTCCGCGTTGTCTGCGGCACAGATTTCGGGGCCCTCGTAGATGTTCTGGGTATAGAAGTCCAGCGGCTGGCAGATCAGCTTCAGATCCTCCTGCCAGCCTTCCGGCAGGTACTGGCCGAAATATCTCAGCCCGTCTTCGGGATAGGTTCCCAGGATGGCCGGATCGCTGAACCACGCTACGGAGAAAACGGGGCTGGCTTCCTTTGTCCGGAAGTACGCCTTCCGTGCCGCATCCACGTCCGCCGGATTGGTTTCATCCTTCGGGATCATCGGCGCGCCGCAGGGCGCGAATCCGATCCGGACGTCCTTCACTTTTTCCCGGAGTATTTTGCAGGCCCGGCCGTGGCTCTTCAGCACGTTGTGGCAGGCGATGACCTGGTCCTTTATATCCAGCTTCAGCCCGGGGGCGTGCGCGCCGGCCATATACCCCAGGCCGAGGAAGCACTGAGGTTCGTTGAAGGTGATGAAATCCTTCACCCGGTCCCCGAAACGCTCCGCCACCACATTGGTGTATTCAGCGAACCAGTCCGGAATCTCTTCGTTCACCCAGCCGCCTTTTGCCTGCAGGGCGGAGGGAAGGTCCCAGTGATAGATTGTCAGCCAGGGACGGATGCCGTGCTCCAGCAGGCAGTCGATCAGGTTGTTGTAAAAGGCGACGCCCGCTTCGTTTACCTTGCCGGTGCCCTCAGGCAGAATCCGGGGCCAGGAAACGGAGAACCGGTAGTTGCGGATGCCGTATTCCGCCATCAGGGCAACGTCCTCCCGGAACCGGTGATAGTGGTCGCAGGCGACTTTGCCGCTGGATTTGTCAGAAATGGTTCCGGGCTGCTCGCAGAATTCATCCCAGATGCCCGGGCCCTTGCCGTCTTCATTCCATGCGCCTTCAATCTGATAGGAAGCGGTTGCCGCGCCCCAGCAAAAATCTTTCGGGAAACTCATATAACGGTTACCTCCTTATGTATGTAAACGATTACAATCTCTCTTTGCCCGCATTATATCAGAGATCCTTCCTCCTGCACAAGAGAAAAAACTGTTTCAAAAAACGGCTTATTCGGTTATCATGGAAAAAAGGACTGATTCGGAGGAGGACATACAGTATGACTGACCTGAATAAACGGCGCCTTGCGCGGATCCTCTTCGCCGTCCTGGCGGCCGTGCTCTGCCTGTCGCTCTGCCTGGGCGGCGCTTCCGCGGAACGCTGGTACGCCGGCCTGACCGTGGAGGAAATCGTATCCCGGCTGACGCTGGAACAGAAGGCCTCCCAAATGGTGCAGCCGGCCTGCTACAACATAAACGACGGGGAGATGCGGCAGTTCTGCTACGGCAGCATCCTGTCCCAGGGAGCGAACCTGAATGCCGGGGAATGGCGGGATTATACCGCCTGGTTCCAGAAGGCAGCCCTGGCGTCGGACGCCGGCATCCCCTATATCTACGGGCAGGACGACGTCCACGGTGTGAACTACTGCCTCGGCGCCGTCTACTTCCCTCATAACATCGGCCTTGGCGCCGCCAACGATGAGGACCTGATGTACCGGATCGGAAAGATTACGGCGGATGAGGCCAAGCTCTGCCATATGCTCTGGAACTTCGCGCCGGTAGTCGCCCAGTCCGGGGACCCGCGCTGGGGCCGGACCTATGAAAGCTACGGCTCGGACATTGAGAAAATCAAAAAGCTCAGCGTAGCTTATACCCGGGGCCTGCTGGAAGAAGGCCTGGTCGTCTGCCCGAAGCATTTTTTCGGGGACGGCAACACTGTTTTCGGCACTGGGGAAAGCATGGATCAGCCCCGGCTCATCGACCGGGGGGACGCCCGCCTTTCCGAAGCGGAGATCGCCGAACTGCTGTCCGTATACCAGGCGCAGATCGACGCCGGCGCGCAGACGGTTATGATCAGCTTTTCTTCCCTCAACGGCGTCAAGATGCATGAAAACAAGGAATACATCGACCTGCTGAAAAACGAAATGGGCTTCACCGGCTTTGTCGTCAGCGACTGGGAAGCCGTATGCCAGACCTCCCCGGCGGATTATTTCAACCAGGTGGTCGCCGTGGTCAACGCCGGCGTCGACATGCTCATGGAAGCGGATCATTTCCGGGAAGCCAGGGCTGTGATCATCAACGCTGTGGAAAGAGGCCTGATCCCTGAGGAACGGGTGGACGATGCCGTGACCCGGATCATTCGGGTAAAGATGGCTGCCGGCGTGCTGGAAGATCCGCTGTGCGAAAACATCGAAACCGCGCAGCAGGAGACCGGTTCCGCCGCGTACCGCGCGGTGGCGGAGGAAGCGGTGGAAAAGAGCCTGGTGCTTCTGAAAAACGAGGGGAATGCCCTGCCGCTGAAGCCCGGCACCGCCGTCTATATCACCGGCCCTGCGGCGGACCACGACCAGGCTCAGTGCGGCGGCTGGACCGTCGGCTGGAACGGCAGTCCCGAAAAGGATATTCCCGGGGTGACATCCATCCTGGAAGGCTTCCGGCAGAAGGCGGATGAGTACGGGATCCGGGTCATCACGAAGGAATCCGAGGCGGACCAGGCGGACGTCATCCTGCTGGTGGTCGGCGAGGAACCCTACGCGGAATGGTACGGGGATACTGCGGACCTGGACCTGTGCGGCGCGCTGGGCCTGCCGGGCAACAGGACCGCGATCGACAAGGCCGCCAAATTCGGCAAGCCTGTGATCGCCTGCGTCGTGGCCGGCCGCCAGGTGCTTCTCAGCCAGTATATGGATCAGTGGGACGCCGCCGTCATGTGCTATCTGCCCGGTTCCGAAGGCCAGGGGGTGGCGAACGTCCTGTGCGGGGCGAAGCCCTTCACCGGCACGCTTCCGAGCCCCTGGTACAGCTCCCTGGACCAGATCGGCACAGAGAGCTGCTGGCTTTCCGCCGGATACGGCCTGACAGCGGAATAAAACTGCCGGGAGAGCCGGGCGGAAGATACTGGATCAGCTGTTTTTCAGCTCCCGCAGCGCTTCCGCCAGACGTGTATATTCTTCCTGGAGCAGATCCGGCCGGTCGCCCTTTTTCGGGTTCGAAAGGCGGGCGGAGATGGCGGCCATCTGCATTTCCAGTTTGCTGACCGCGATTTTCCGGTCTTCTTCGGCGCGCCCCTCTTTCCGGGGCGCGTTCATTTCTTCCCAGCCGCCTTCGAAGGTCTTCAGGGCGCCGTTCTCAAACGTGACGATCCGGGTGGCGGTCTTCCGGATGAACTCTTCGTCGTGGCTGACGAAGAGCAGTGTGCCGCCGTAGCCGGACAGCAGCTTTTCCAGCTCCTCCATCGTGAACAGGTCCAGGTGGTTGGTGGGTTCGTCCAGCAGCAGGGTGTTGCAGTCCATCAGCAGGAGTTTGCCCAGGGCGGTTTTGGCCCGTTCGCCGCCGGACAGCAGGTTCAGCGGCTTGAACACATCGTCCCCGCGGATGCCGAGACAGGCCATTACCGTCCGGGCGAAGTGTTCGGGGTGAACGGATTCCCGCATGATGTTTTCCAGCACGCTGCCGTTCAGGTTCAGGGTGTTCTCGTGGTGCTGGTCAAACCAGCCGGTCCGGGCGGCGGGGTTGAACCGCGCGTTCCCGCGGAACTGCACGCTGTCCCCGGCCTGCCCGCTCAGCGCGCGGAGCAGGGTGGTCTTGCCGCAGCCGTTGGGTCCGATGAGGGCGGTGCGGCTGCCGGTGGGCAGCACGAAGGAGGCGTCCCGCAGCAGGGTCTTGCGTCCGGCCTGCAGGTACGCGCAGCGGAACTCCAGAACGTTCTTCGCCTCCACCGGGTGGGTCACGCCCAGCTTCATGGTGATGACCGGCAGGGTTCTTGGCTTTTCCTTTACCTCCAGGTGCTCCATCCGGTTCTGGATCTTGCGCTTCGCGCTGCTGAGTCCCAGCACCGCGTTGGTATATTCGTGGGTGTGCAGGCGGGCTTCGCTGTTGCCCATGCGGCTGGGCGCTTTTTTGACCGAAGAGGCCCATTCCGTCATCCGCTGGGCGGCTTCCTTCAGGCGCTTTACCTCGGTTTTGTACTGGTCGTACTCGAAGGCGGCGCGTTCCCGCTGCCGCGTCCGCTCCGCCATGAAATCGTCGTAGCCGCCGGGGAAGACGGTGATCTTTCCGTCCTCCAGGTACCAGATCCGGTCGCAGACCGTCCGCAGCAGCGCCCGGTCGTGGGACACCAGCAGCACGGCGCCGTTAAAGCCGGTCAGCGTTTTGCGCAGCAGGGCAAGGCCTTCCCGGTCCAGGTCGGTGGTGGGCTCGTCCGCCAGCAGCAGGCCGGCCCGGGCCGACAGCGCGCCGGCAATCCGGTTCCGGGTCATCTCGCCGCCGGAAAGGCCTTCCCGGCTTGCCTGGGCCTGGAACCGGGCGCGGGTTTCGGCGTCGTCGCCGGCGTCCGCGTTGCCCTGCTGGCGGATCATGGCGACCGGGGCGAGGCGGCGGATCTGTCCGGCTTCCGGCTGCAGTTCGCCGGAAAGCAGGCGCAGCAGGGTGGTTTTGCCCGCCCCGTTCTCGCCGATCAGGCCGATCCGGTCCCCGTCGTATACGGCCAGGCGGTCCAGGTCCAGCAGCCGGCGGTCGCCGAAAGATATCTGTATATCATTTGCTTCCAGAATGCATTTTGTCATCAAAAAAACCCCCTCCGCGCCGCGGAGGAGCATAAACAGCAAAAGAAAAAAGACGTCTGGCTTTCGCTTTACGCAACTCCAAACGGCGCCACAAAGAATCCTCCCGGGCTCAGGTTGAGCCGGGGTCTGTGTCAGCCGGTTGTCAGTTGCGGATTTTCATCAGTCTGCGAAGCCCGTCCTTTCGTTTAGCTGTGCATAGCATAAACGCTGGGCTGAAATTTGTCAACAGGGGATTATCCCCTCCGGCCCGTTGGGCCACCTCCCCTTTGAAAAGGGGAGGCTTATATAGTCATCAGATTCTGACGCCGGCTTCGGCGGCTTTGGCGGCGACGTACTCGTAGGCGCGGCGGTATTCCTCGAAGGTGGACATATGCTCCAGGAGCACCGGGGCGTCCTCCGGCAGGTATCTGTCCATGATCCGCAGGACGGAGATAAAATCCAGGCTGCCTTCGCCCGGGGAGCATTCGTGCAGCACCGTGGTCAGCTCCATCAGGTCCATCCGGGAATCCTTCAGGTGGGTGCTTTTGATATACGGCCCCAGCTTGCTGAAGCACTCCTCAATAAACGCGTTCGCGCCGAGGAACCGCCGCGGGCAGTTGATCATGTTCACAAAGTCCATGTGTACGGCGAACTGTTCCCGGTCCACGTCCTTCATCAGCTGCAGGGATACGTCCGGGCTGTCCGGAAGCATCCAGGGCATGGGTTCCAGGCAGTAGAAGGTCCGCCTCGGCTTCGCCGCGTCAATGATCCCCCGGATCGTACCGACGAGCCGGCCGTACATCTCCTCCGAAAAGTTGCCGGGGTCTGCGGCGTCCCAGCCGGCCGGGCTGTCCGTGCCGGCGACGTTTACGCAGCAGGGGATGCCCAGCTCATCCGCCATGCGCAGCTGGCGGACGGCGTAATCCAGGTTCGCCGGACCCTGGGAGGCGTCGAACAGATTCCGCCATACGCCGGCCTCGGCGATGGCAACGTCATGTTTTTCACAGATCCGCCGGAGCCTCTCGGTTTCTTCCCGGGGCGTATCGCAGTTAAACGGCGCGGTGACCGCCCGGAAGCCGGATTCAACGAGTTTGTTTTCCCATTCCGCGGGATTGGAGCAGCATACGGTTCCGCCTAAACGCATGGTGATTCCCCTTTCTTTTTTCCGGAGGACCCTGATCGGTCGGTTGGTTTTGCTGCCTGCAGTATACCATACGGTTCCGGGGTATGAAAAGGCGCGCGGCGGTGACATCCGCCCGATTCATCCGGAAAGGCTTGTAATCAGTCCGGTTTTGTGGTAAGGTATCTGTAAAGCCAAATGAAAAAGCCCGCGGTTTGCACCCGAAGGGGTGCGCGGTGCTTTTCAGGACCCGTGAAAAACCTATATTTCAGAAAGAACAACCGGAAACAAGGAGGTTATTCGGATGAGGAGACTCATAGCCCTGCTGCTGACCCTGGCACTGGTGATCGGCCTGGCGCCTGCCGCCCTGGCCAAAACCCACACGCTGGATATCTACTGGATCGCCAACCGCGATGACGAAACGATCCGTACCGGTGTGGAAAAAGCGATCAACGCCTATCTCGCGGAGCTGGCCAAAACAAAGGCCATCAAGGAAATGGAAGTCGCGATCCACCTGATCACCTGGGATCCCGTCTGGACTGAGCAGGCGATCGGCGCCCTGATGAACGACGAGAAGATCGACCTGATCTTTACGGCGGACTGGGAAGGCTATGTGCAGGAGATCCTGGCAGGGAAACTGACCCCCCTGGGCGACCTGCTGGAGAGCGACGGGCAGGGCATTCTGGAGACCCTGTCCGAAGACTTCCTGGAAGGCGTCAAATACAACGGACAGATCTACGGCATTCCCACCAACAAGGAGCTGTGCGTGCCCAGCGGCATCCTCGTCAACAAGACCGCCGCGGACCTGATCGGCTGGGACCTGACGGAATACATGGAAGATCCGTCCAAAATGATCACCACCGAGGAGCTGGAGCCCTGGCTGGCCAAGTACAAGGAAATGTTCCCGTCCCGCTATCCCTACCTGATGGAAAAAGACCGCTGGTCGGACGAACCCTGGGGCCATGAATGGATCGGCCTGGAGGAAGACGTCCTGGACATGAAATATGCCAGGGACGAGGAAGGCAAGTTTGACGAAACGGTCTACAGCATCTATGAGACCCAGGAGCAGGAAGACCATATCCGGCTGATGTACAAATGGGCGCAGCTGGGCTATATTTCCCCGGAAGCGGCCAAACCGGACTACAACTACAACGCGGTTTTCGGCACAGGCGACTTCCTGGTCTTCACCCAGCCCCTGAAGGGCAACAACTTCAAGTCCGTTGAAATGTACAGCCAGCACAAGAAAACCTATGTGCCGGACTTTGAAGTGGTGGAGATCATCATGCAGCCCAAGTACAAGGTCACCTGCCAGGCCGGCGGTTCCATGTTCGCCATCCCGAAAGAAAGCAAGGAAAAGAGCCGGGCCATGCAGTTCCTGAACCTGATGCATTCCGATCCCGTCCTGGTCAACCTGATGCTCTTCGGTGAGGAAGGCGTAAACTACACGAAGGTGGACGACCAGAAGGTGGAGCTGATCGAGGACGCCAACTGGTACGGCATGCACGGCGGCGCCTGGACGGTCGGCAACACGAAGCTTCAGTACGTGCTGACCACCGAGGATCCGGAAAAGAACGCCAAGCTGCAGGAATATGCCGACGACGCGGTAATGACCGCCTCCTACGGTTTCCGCCTGGACAAGAAAAAAGCCGAGGATCTGATCAAGCCGGTCGAGGAAGTAGTGAAGATCTACGCCCGGCCGCTGATGGTGGGCGCGGTGGACCCGGATGATCCGGAAAAGGGACTGGAAGCGTTCCGCAAGGCGCTGAAAGACGCCGGCATCGACGCGCTGAAGGAAGAAGTGGAAGCCCAGTACGATACCTGGAGGACCCTCACCAAGAAGTAATACATACCTGAAACAAACGCCCCCGTTCACATCTGAACGGGGGCGCCTTTTTCGTCTGTTATTCCGGCTTGTCCGGTTTGGTCCGGCAGAGATTGCAGCCCTCACAGGAACCGCAGCAGCCTTTGCCGGCTTTTTTTCGCCTGCGGATACTGAGGACGGCGGCGGCCAGGGCCAGGGCCACGGCGGCCAGGATAAGAATATCGGAAAGGCTCATCGTTTTATCCTTTCAATTCATAATTCATAATTCACAATTCATAATTATTTGTTGTCCAGTCAGAACAGTGAGCCGATCAGGCGGATGACCAGGGCAACGATCCAGGCGACGGCGCACTGCCACAGGACCACGCCCAGCGCCCATTTGCGGCCCATCTCCCGGCGAATGGCGGCGATGGCGGCCACGCAGGGGGTGTAGAGCAGGCTGAAGGCCAGCATGGACGCGGCGGTCAGGGTGCCGAGAGCGGCGAGGCCGCCGCCGAAGAGGGTCTCCATGATGGAAACGACGCTCTCCTTGGCCATGAAGCCGCAGATCAGGGAGGTGACAATCCGCCAGTCGCCCAGGCCCACGGGCTTCAGGACCGGCGCGATCAGCCCCGCGATGGCGGCCAGGATGCTGTCGTGGGAATCGGTCACCAGGTTCAGGCGGAAGTCAAAGCTCTTCAGGAACCAGACCACGATGGTGGCGATCAGGATCACGGAGAAGGCGCGGCGCAGGAAGTCCTTGGCTTTTTCCCACAGCAGCTGGATCACGTTCCGGGGCGTGGGAAGGCGGTAGTTCGGCAGCTCCATGACGAAGGGAACAGCCTCTCCCCTGAACAGCGTTTTCCGGAACAGCAGGGCCACCAGGATCCCGACCGCGATGCCCAGCAGGTACAGCCCCAGGATGATCAGCCAGCCGGCCCGCGGGAAGAAGGCGCTGACGAAGAAGCCGTAGATCGGCATCTTCGCCGTGCAGGACATGAAGGGCGTCAGCAGGATTGTCATGCGGCGGTCGCGATCGCTGGGCAGGGTGCGGGTGGACATGACGGCCGGCACCGTGCAGCCGAAGCCGATCAGCATCGGCACGATGCTCCGGCCGGACAGGCCGATGCGCCGCAGCAGCTTGTCCATGAAGAAGGCGACGCGGGCGATGTAACCGCTGTCCTCCAGCATGGACAGGAAGAAGAACAGGATCACGATGATCGGCAGGAAGCTGACCACGGTGCCGACGCCCTCAAAGATGCCGTTCAGCACCAGTTTCTGGATCGTGGCGTTCACGTTGGCGGCTTCCATGCCCCGCTCCGCCGCGCCGGCCAGGGCGTCGATGCCGCCCTGCAGCAGATCCTGCAGGAAGGGGCCGATCAGGAAGAAGGTCAGGTAGAAAACCGCGCCCATGATCAGGATGAAGAAGGGGATCGCGGTATACCGGCCGGTGAGGACCCGGTCGATTTTCTCGCTCCGCACGCGCTCCTTGCTTTCCCGGGGCCGGATGACCGCGGCGTCGCAGACCTTCCGGATGAAGGCGAAGCGCATGTCGGCGATGGCCGCGGCCCGGTCCATGCCGCGTTCCTTTTCCATCTGGAGCACCAGGTGCTCCAGCATTTCGGATTCGTTCTGATCCAGTTCCAGCTGCTCCAGCAGCAGCGGGTCGCCCACGATCAGCTTGCTGGCAGAAAAACGCACGGGCAGTTCCGCCCGCTTCGCGTGGTCCTCAATCAGGTGGCTCACGGCGTGCAGCGCGCGGTGCACGGCGCCGCCGTGGTCCTCCACGCCGCAGAAGTCCTGCTGCAGCGGCTTTTCCTGGTATTTCGCGACGTGGATCGCATGGCTGATCAGTTCGTCCACGCCTTCGTTCTTGGCCGCGGAAATCGGCACCACCGGGACGCCCAGCATGGCTTCCATGGCGTTCACGTCCACCGTGCCGCCGTTGCCGCGCAGCTCGTCCATCATGTTCAGGGCGACCACCATCGGGATGTTCATCTCCAGCAGCTGCATCGTCAGATACAGGTTGCGCTCGATGTTGGTCGCGTCCACGATATTGATAATGGCCTTCGGATGGCCCTTCAGCACGAAATCACGGGAGACCAGCTCCTCGCTGGAATAGGGGGACATGGAATAGATGCCCGGCAGGTCGGTGACCAGTGTATCGCTGTGGCCGCGGATCACGCCGTCCTTCCGGTCCACCGTGACGCCGGGGAAATTGCCCACGTGCTGGCTGGAGCCGGTCAGCTGGTTGAACAGGGTGGTTTTGCC
Source organism: Christensenellales bacterium (assembly GCA_045112195.1). GTDB lineage: Bacteria > Bacillota > Clostridia > Christensenellales > Aristaeellaceae > Aristaeella. Next base: position 36,884 of record JBGUHQ010000058.1, read on the forward strand.
GCTGTTCTGGTTGCCGACCAGCGCGAAGGTCAGCGTCGTGCCCTCCGGCAGGGGATCGCCGGTGCCCTTGGGATGGAAGCGGCCTTCCTCGCCCAGGCCGGGATGCTCCGGGGACCGCGGGGTCTTTTTTTCTTCCTCGGCGGTCTTTTTCTCCACCGGGGTAATATCGATGTTTTCCGCGTCTGCCAGGCGGAGGGTCAGCTCATATCCATGGATCCTCAGCTCCATGGGATCGCCCATGGGCGCCAGCTTGACCACGGTGACCTCCGTGCCGGGGATCATGCCCATGTCCAGGAAGTGCTGGCGCAGGGCGCCCTCGCCGCCGACGGCTTCGATGACGGCGGACCGGCCGGGTTTCAGCTCGTTTAGTTTCATATGAGCAATCACCTCATGCAATGAATTTCCACGGAGGAAGTATACAACAACTTTTCAGAGTTAGCAATAGCAAACTCTCAAAAATCTTGAAAAAATCTGCGGGAAAGGATACAATACCGGTATCAACCGGAAACGGAGCGGAAAACGGATGGCATTGACGGCCTATTGCAAAAAATGTGCCAGGGAAGTGGACGCGGGCGAACTCTGCCCTTACTGCGGCGGGAAGCTCGGGAAAAATGCCGCCCACGCCGCCTGGTGCGTGGAGCGCACGCCGGTGAAGGACTGGATGTGCTGGAACGCGCTCATGCGGATCCTGCTGCCCGCCGCCCTGGTCATTCTGCTGCTGGTGCTGCTGGCGGAGGGAATCTCCGGCGGAATGGGCGCGGTGGAAAAAATGCTGGTTTCCGGGTTCCCCGTCGTCCTGCTGATCCTGCTGGGCACGATCCTGCTGCTGGCCTTTGCCGCCCTGCTCCTGCAGGGAAAGGAACTGACGGACTACATCGTGGACAGCCGTGGCGTCCATGAGATCCATTATCTGCCGGATCCGACGCCGCTTAAGCTCATTGCCCGGCTTCGGTCCCCGTCCCTGCTGAAGAACGCGGGACAGGGAAACGGCGTCACGGTGCTGAAACTGGGGGAGAAGGACCTGCCCTGGAAGAACGTGGCCCGGGTGCAGCTCTGGCCGGAAAAGTGTATGATCCTGTATTACGCGCCGTCCTGGTGGCTGCGAATCGCGGCCGCCTGCACGCCGTTCATCTGGGACGATGTGATGTCCCTGACCCGGGAAAAGCTCGGCAAAAAAAGAAAGATCCGCCTGCCTGCCTCGCTGGTGATCCCCGCGGAACAGCGGACCCGCCGCGCGGCGGCGCCCCGGCCGGATCCCCGGCCTGTTTTCCCGGACCCCGATCCGCTTCCGGAACCCGAGCCCGAGTCCGAGGGGCAGATGAGCCTGTTTGACGAGGTTCCGGGGAACCCGAACGAATAAACGCAAAACGCCGGCTGCCGTATGGCAGCCGGCGCTTTATGCGTCAGTGAATCAGTATCAGTTGCCGAGATAGGCCTTCCGGACGTCGTCGTTCTGCAGGAGCTCCGCGGCGTTGCCGGACATGGTGATGCGGCCGGTTTCCAGCACGTAGGCGCGGTCCGCCACGGAGAGCGCCATCTGGGCGTTCTGCTCCACCAGCAGGATGGTCACGCCGGTCTCGTGCAGCTCCTTGATGATACCGAAGATCTGGTCCACCAGGATCGGGGCCAGGCCCATGGAGGGCTCGTCCAGCATCATCAGCTTCGGCTTGCTCATCAGCGCCCGGGCCATGGCCAGCATCTGCTGCTCGCCGCCGGACAGGGTGCCGCCGATCTGCTTTTCCCGCTCCTTCAGGCGGGGGAAGCGGCTGAACACGTCCTCCAGGGAGGCTTCGATTTCCTCCTTCGGGCGGCTGTAGGCGCCCATCTCCAGGTTCTCCCGGACGGTCATCTGCTGGAAGACGCGGCGGCCTTCCGGGCAGAGGCTCAGGCCCTTGTAGACCATCTTGGACGCGGCGGTGCCGTCCACGGGCACGCCGCCGAGGACGATGGAGCCCTGGCGGGGCTTGATCAGCCCGGCGATAGTGTTCAGCGTAGTGGATTTGCCGGCGCCGTTGGCGCCGATCAGGGTTACGATTTCGCCTTCACGCACTTCCAGGCTGATGCCTTTCACCGCATGGATGGCGCCGTAGTATACATGCAGGTCCCTGACCTTCAGCAGGGGCAGGTCCTGATTGCGGACTTCGTTTTCGCTCATCGTCAGCCCTCCTTCTTTTTGCCCAGATAGGCTTCGATGACGTCAGGATTGGCCTGGATTTCATCCGCGGTGCCTTTGGCGATGATTTTGCCGAAGTTCAGCACGCAGATACCTTCGCACACGCCCATGACCAGGCTCATATCGTGCTCGATCAGCAGGATCGCGATCTGGAACTGGTCCCGGATCTTCGCGATGTTCTCCATCAGCTCTTCCGTCTCGTGGGGGTTCATGCCCGCGGCCGGCTCGTCCAGCAGCAGCAGCTTCGGGTCCGTGGCCAGGGCCCGGACGATCTCCAGGCGGCGCTGGGCGCCGTAGGGCAGGCTGCCGGCAACCTCATCCGCCAGATCCTGCATGCCGAAGATGTCCAGCAGCTCCATGGCCCGCTCATGCTGGCGTTTTTCCTGCTTCCAGTAGCGCGGCAGCCGAAGGATGCCTGTGAACATATCATATTTGATCTGGTTGTGCAGGCCGATCCGCACGTTATCTTCCACGGTCATCCTGTCAAAGAGCCGGATGTTCTGGAAGGTACGGGCGATGCCGGCTTTGTTGACGTCCACCGTGGTCATATTGCTCATGTCACGGCCTTCCAGCATCATGGTGCCATGGGTAGGCTGGTAGACTTTGGTCAGGAGGTTGAACACCGTGGTTTTGCCGGCGCCGTTGGGACCGATCAGGCCGGCGATCTCAGTTTTGCCGATGGTCAGGTTGAAATCGTCCACGGCCTTCAGGCCGCCGAACTCAATGCCCAGATGGCGGGTTTCCAGCACCGGCATGGAATGAAGATCCCGTTCCGGAACGATGGCCCCGGACGGATAAGGTACCATAGGCGTTTGCTGATGGCGGCTCTTCTTCTCGCTCATGTCCGGATCACCTCCTCCGGTTCCTTACGACGCTTTTTGAACGGGTTCAGATGTGCCCGAAGGGCTTTCATCGTGGGATTGTTGACGACCAGCATGACGATGATCAGCAGCACCGCGTAGGCGAGCATCCGGTTTTCCTGCAGGAAGCGAAGCTCTTCCGGGAGAACCGTCAGCGCTACGGCGGATACGATGGATCCGGGGATGTTACCGATGCCGCCCAGGACAACGAACACAAGCACGTTGATCGATTCGTTGAACCCGAATTTGGTGGGGCTGAGCTTGGCCATGTTCAACCCGTAAAGCGCGCCGGCCATGCCGGCCAGCACGGCGCTGGTGACAAACGCCATCATCTTGTATTTTGTGATGTTGACACCAGTTGCCTCGGCGGCGATCCGGTTGTCACGGGCGGCCATGATCGCGCGGCCCGGCCTGGAATGGACCAGATTCAGCACGACGATCAGCGTGAACATGATCAGCAGGAAACCGGCGGTGAAGGTGGAAATGGTCTTGACTTTCACGGCGCCCATCGGTCCGTTCACCAGCAGGGTGCCGGCGACGTCGCTGTTCAGGAAACCGAAGTTCAGCCCTCTGCCTTCCACCGCGACGTAGAGACAGTTGATCAGGTTTTTGATGATTTCGCCAAAAGCCAGGGTAACGATCGCCAGATAGTCACCCCGCAACCTCAGTACGGGAATACCGATCAGCGCGCCGGCAATTCCGGAGACCAGGCCTGCGCCGATGATTGCGATGAACAGCCGCAGGGTACCGTCCTCCATCTGGAAACCGTTCAGCAGCCATCCGGAAATAATAATGCCGGTAAATGCGCCGACACTCATGAAGCCGGCGTGGCCGAGGCTTAGTTCGCCGGAGATGCCTACGACCAGGTTCAGGGAAACCGCCATGACGATCCAGCAGCAGATCGGGACAAGCTGCCCCTTCAGCGTGCGGGGCATGGTCTTGTTGTTGATCATGACGGTAAACAGGATATAGACCGCAATGAGCACGGCGAAGGTGACCAGTTTGGTGATGAAGCGCGCTTTTTTCGTTTTCATGCCGCTCACCTCACACCTTTTCCCGGGCGGGTTTGCCCAGCAGTCCGGCCGGCCGCACCAGAAGCACAATGATCAGTACGGCGAAAACGATCGCGTCGCTCAGTTCTGAGGAGATATAGGCAATTCCCAGGATCTCAATGATTCCGAGCAGGACGCCGCCCAGCATGGCGCCGGGAATGGATCCGATTCCGCCGAAAACGGCGGCCGTAAATGCTTTAATGCCGGGAACAGAACCGGTCGTGGGGACCAGTTTCGGATAGGAAGAGCAAAGGAGCAGGCCGGCGATGGCGGCGAGCGCGGAGCCTATGGCAAAGGTTACGGAGATGGTCCGGTTGACGTTGATGCCCATCAGCTCGGCGGCGCCCCGGTCCTCCGATACGCAGCGCATGGCCTTGCCCAGTTTGGTACGGGAGATGAAAACGGTCAGGGCGATCATAATGATGATGTTGGCCGCGATGGTGACCAGCGTAATACCCTTGACGACCAGCTGCCCGTCAAAAAGCGTGATGGTGCCGACCGGGATCAGCTGGGGGAAGATTTTCGGGTTGGGCGTCCAGATCAGCTGGGCAAGGTTCTGCAGCAGGTAGCTGACGCCGATGGCGGTAATCAGGACCGCGAGGGACGTTGCCTTGCGCAGGGGTTTATAGGCGAGCTTCTCAATGGTGATGCCCAGCAGTGTACAGGAGACCATGGCAATCAGCACCGCCGGCAGGGCCGGTATGCCCCAGTACTGGGTGGCGCAGAAGATCAGGTACGCGCCGACCATAATGACGTCGCCGTGGGCAAAATTCAGCATCTTGGCGATGCCGTAGACCATGGTATAGCCCAGCGCGATGATCGCATAGATGCTGCCCAGGCTGATTCCGTTAACCAGGTTGGACAGAAAACCCATCCTTAGATTCCTCCCTGTCTGAGATATGCCTGTTCACGGCTTTCCTGCCGGGACAGGCGAACAGAATAGCAAATCCGGCCTGGGGGAAGAACCCCTAGGCCGGATCAATTGATCCTTAACGATCAGTTGTCCAGGCCGACGTAAGCGCCGTCCTTGATAATCATCGCGGTGGGAACCTTGTCCACTTCGCCGTTGGAGCTCCAGACCATGGATCCGGTCAGGCCGGTGATCTGCAGTTTCTGCATGGCGTCGATCATGGCGTCGCAGATGTCCTCGGCCTTGTCGCCGGACTTGACGCCGGCGAGCTTGGCGGCCTCAACCAGCGCGTAGATTGTGTCGTAGCCGTCAGCCGCGAACTGGGTGGGCGTTTCGTTGTCATAGAGTTCTTTGTACTTCTTGACGAAGTTCACGGTCCGCTCGTCCTGCGCGTCCGCGACAAAGGGGGTCAGCAGCATGACGCCCTCGGCGAGGGAAGTGTCGAAGTTTTCCAGGGTCAGGATGCCGTCCATGCCGTCCACGCCGAAGAACACGGGCTTGTAGCCGATGCTGTCGGCGGCGATCAGGATCAGGTAGGCGGGATCATAGTAGATGGGCAGGAAGACCAGGTCGGCGCCCTTGTCCTTGGCTTCGGCGATCTGTACGGAGAAGTCGTTGGTGGCGCTGGTGAAGGTGGATTCGGAAACGATCTCCAGGCCGAGCTCATTGGCCTTTTCGATAAAGGTCTTGTAGATGCCGGAGGAATAGGGATCCTGGTTGTTGTAGATCACGGCGATCTTGGTGCCCAGGCCCTTATCCTTGATAACGGCCGCGGAAGCGGAGCCCTGGTTCGGGTCCGTGAAGCACAGCTGGTAGACGTTGTCCTTGCCTTCCGTTACTTCGGTGGAGGAAGCGGAGGGCGTCAGCATGAAGACCCGTTCCTGATTCGCGATGTCGCCGACTGCGATGCAGGGGTCGGTGGTGGTGGTTCCGGCGATCATCTGGGCGCCGTCTTCCAGAACCTTGTTATAGGCGTTCACGGCCTTTTCAGGATCATGCACGTCGTCTTCGTTCAGCAGAATGACCGTAATGCCGTTGTCCTCGGCGGTGATTTCATCAGCCGCGATCTGGGCGCCGCGGTAAGTCGCCAGGCCGTATACGGCGATCGGACCGGTCTGCGGGCCGATGTGGGCGATGGTCAGGGTCAGGGTCTCATCTTCGGCGAAGGCGGAACATACAGTCAGCGCCAGCGCCAGGGCGAGAGCCAGAGCGATAAGCTTTTTCATTCTTGTTTCCTCCTAAATTATTAAGGTGGTAAAGCGCCTTTGCTTTGTATCGCCCATTATACACGAGTTTTCAGGCGAGTAAAGCGCCGGGGGGCGTTTTTTTGTTCGTTTTTTGTATTCCCCTTTAAATGTTACAAATTATTGACAGAATTGCGCTTTCCCGATACAATACTATAGATGTCCTGTATCCATCCGTATGACGCATCCGGCGGATCTTCCGGCGGAGGAAGGAGGAAGGAGCCCCGGGCTCCGATTACTATATGAACAGGAAACGCTTGTTCCTTGTACTGGCGCTGGGGATCGCGCTTGTTTTGCTGTGCGTATCCGCCGCGCTTGCGGAGGATCCGATCAAGGTCTCCATGGAGCTGAGCAAGTATAAATTCTCCGGGCCGGAAACGATCACTGTTTCCATTACCGTCACCAATATCGGCGACGGCGATATGCCCGGTCCTGTTACGCTGCTTTATCCCACCGGTAAAAAGATCGAGGAATTCGGCTCGCCCACCCTGGCGGTCGGCGCCAGCAAGCGCTGGACCGGCGAGTGGAAGGTCACCCAGGATCAGCTGGACGCCGGCAAAGTCGCGTTCAGAGTGACCTACTACGTCTACGAGGGCGGCGAAGATGACGACGAGGCGAATCTGACCAAGAAGGGCAAGAGCTTCTCCAAGAAGATCACCTTCACCGGCGCGGATCCCGAGGTCAGCGTCACCCGGACGATCACGCCCACCACGGCCCAGAAAGGCCAGGAAGTCAGCGTGATCTATGAGATCGCCAACACCGGATCGGTGGACGTCACCTCCGTAAACATCAAGGAGAACGCCTCTATCTCCGCCAAATCCGGCACGATTGATTCCATCGCGGCCGGCGAAACCGGCACCTACACGTTCACCGCGGTCATGGGCACCAAGGACCTGACCAGCGCTGCCACTGTTTCCTACAAGGCCGGCGGAAAGACTTTCACCTCCAAGGTGGAAGCAGCCACCGTCAAATACGGCGAGGTGAACCTGTCCGCCACCCTGAAAGCGGATAAGAAGGGCGGCGCCCCCGGCGACACCGTCAAGCTGACGCTGACGCTGAAAAACTCCGGCAACCTGGACTTCACCAACGTCACCGTGACTGACGCCGCGCTGGGCACCGTGTTCAGCGGCGAAACCGTCAAGGCGGGCGAGACGGTCAACCTGGAAAAGGATCTGACCATCACCGATACCCAGGAACTCCAGTTCACCGTCACGGCGGACGAATCCACCGGCAAGGGCGTTGAAACCGCCACCGGCCGGGTAAAGATCATCGCCATGGATCCGACGCAGCAGATCGTGCTGACCCTGAACGCGGAATCCGACCGCACCACCGTTTACAAGATTCCCGGAACAGTCCGGTTCAAAATCACCGTCAACAACGACAGCAACGTGGAAGTGAAGAACATTTCCGTGCGGGCGATCGATACGGAGCTGTACCGGTTTGAGAGCATTCCCGCCGGCGAAAGCGGCTCCTTCATCCGGGACGTGGACGTCAGCATGGCCGGCACTTATCAGTTCAACGCGGTCTGCAGGGACCAGCTGGACCAGGTGCTGAACTTCACCAGCAACGCGGTTGTCATTTCCTACTCCGAACCCACGCCGGTGCCCACTGAGGCGCCGCTGGTCACCCCGCCGGCCCCGGCCGCCGAGCCGCTGCCGACGGACCAGCCCGAACCCGAATGGCTGGGCCAGGTGGAAGGCATCGCCGATAACGCCAAGTGGATCCTGGCCGGCGTCGCCGCCGTGCTGCTGCTTCTGCTGCTGATCGGCGCGGTCCGCCGCGGCAAGAGCCGGAGCGAATCCAAGAAGGCAATGGACCATCTGCAGGGCGCCAACTACCGCGATTACAGCGCCGAACCCAAGCGCCGCCGCCGGAACGAGATCTCCAACGGCGGAACCGTGTCCGACGGAACGGCTGCCGAGGCGCCCGCCGAGGAGAAGGCCCCCGAGGAAAACACCGCCCAGAGCAGTGAGCTGATGGCCGAAACCCTCCGCAGGCTGTATTCCGAAAAGCCCGAGGAGAAGGCGGAGGAAACCGTCGAGGCCGCCGCTGAAACCGCGGAGAAGGCTGTTGAAGCGGCCACTGAAACCGCGGAGGAAGCCGCGGGGGAAGCCGCGGAAACCGTGGCCGAAGCCGCGCAGGATGTGAAAGCCGCCGCGGAAGAGACGGCCGGAACACGCCGCCGCCGGGGCCGCAAAAGCGAATAACACCGGATCATAAAACAGCGCCGGGACCGTGAAGGTCCCGGCGTTTTCGCGCTGCCGGCGAAAAGCCGGTTTTTTGCCGTGAAACCTTGCGCCGGAAGGGTTTTCAGTGGTATACTAACCTGTAATGCTTTGCCCGTTTCCGGATCGTTCCGGGCGGGCTGTGAAGGAGACACGGATGCTGGATTTTCTGAAGAAAATGTTGGGCTCCGGAAATGACGCCCAGCTGAAAAAACTGAACAAACCCGTGGAAGACGTCATGGCGCTGGAGGAAGCCTACCGCGCCCTGACGGATGAGCAGCTGCAAGCCAAGACGGCTGAGTTCCGGCAGCGCCTGCAGAACGGTGAAACGGAAGACGATATCCTGCCGGAAGCCTTCGCGACGGTGCGGGAGGCCGCGGACCGCGTGCTGGGCATGCGCCCCTACCGGGTGCAGGTGCTGGGCGGCATCGTGCTGCATCAGGGCCGCATCGCGGAGATGAAGACCGGTGAAGGCAAAACCCTGGTTTCCACCATGCCCGCCTACCTGAACGCCCTGCGGGGCGAAGGCGTCCACATCGTCACGGTGAACGACTACCTGGCCCGCCGCGACAGCGAGTGGATGGGCAAGGTGCACCGCTTCCTGGGCCTGAGCGTCGGCCTGATCGTGCACGACCTGGATTCCGCCGAGCGGAAGGCGGCCTATGCCTGCGACATTACCTACGGTACGAACAACGAGCTGGGGTTCGACTACCTGCGGGACAACATGGTCATCCGCCGGGAGAACCTGGTGCAGCGGGGCCACGCCTTCGCCATCGTGGACGAGGTGGACTCCATCCTTATCGACGAGGCCCGCACGCCCCTGATCATTTCCGGCCAGGGCGAGAAGAGCACCGAGCTGTATGACAAGGTGGACGCGGTGGTCCGCTCCATGAAGCGGGACGTCCACTTTGAGGTGGAGGAAAAGAAAAAGGCCGTCGTCCTGACGGACGAAGGCGCCCGGAAGGTGGAAACGGCCTTCGGGATCGACAACATCAACGACGCGGAAAACAGCGAGCTGAACCACCACGTCCACTGCGCCCTGCGGGCCCACAACCTCATGAAACGGGATGTGGACTACGTCGTGCAGAACGGCCAGGTCATCATCGTGGACGAGTTCACCGGCCGCCTGATGATCGGCCGCCGCTATTCGGAGGGCCTGCACCAGGCCATCGAGGCCAAGGAGCACGTCAAGGTGGAGCGGGAGAGCAAGACCCTGGCCACCATCACTTTCCAGAACTACTTCCGCATGTACAACAAACTGTCCGGCATGACCGGTACCGCGAAGACGGAAGAAGCGGAATTCCAGGGCATCTACGCGCTGGACGTCGTGGAGATTCCCACCAACAAGCCGAACATCCGCGTGGACCAGGAGGACATGGTCTACAAGAACAAGGCCGCGAAGTACAAGGCCGTCGTGGCCAGCATTGAGGAATACCACGCCAAGGGCCAGCCCCTGCTGGTCGGCACCATCAGCGTGGAGATCAGCGAACTGCTCAGCGACATGCTGCGCCGCAAGGGGATTCCCCATGAAGTGCTGAACGCCAAGAACCACGCCAAGGAAGCCGAGATCGTGGCCCAGGCGGGCCACTGGGGCGCCGTGACCATCGCCACCAACATGGCCGGCCGCGGAACCGACATCCTGCTGGGCGGCAACCCCGATTTCCTGGCCCGCCGCGCCCTGCGGCAGGAGGGCTTGGACGAGGAGATCATCGAGGAAGCCGTCGGTCACAGCGAGCACGTCAGCGACGAGGTGCTGGAAGCCCGGAAGCGCTACCAGGAGCACTACGCGAAGTTCAAGGCCGAAACGGATAAAGAGCACGAGCGTGTGCTGCAGACCGGCGGCCTGCATATCATCGGCACCGAGCGGCATGAGAGCCGCCGGATCGACAACCAGCTGCGCGGCCGCAGCGCCCGCCAGGGCGACCCCGGTTCCACCCAGTTCTTCATCAGCCTGGAAGACGACCTGATGCGCCTGTTCGGCAGCGAGCGGATCGGCCCCATGGTCGACCGCCTGGGCCTGAAGGATGACGAGCCGCTGACCGCGGGCCTGCTGACCCGGCAGATCGAGAACGCGCAGAAGCGGATCGAGGGCCGGAACTACGAAATGCGTAAACACGTGCTGGAGTACGACGACGTCATGAACCGCCAGCGCGAGATCATTTACGGCCAGCGCCGCCGGGTGCTCATGGGCGAGAATGTCCGGGACAGCATCCAGCGCATGGCGGACCATGTGATCACCTTCGCGGCGAACCGCTGGCTGAACGGCGAGGACGCCGCCGAGTGGGAATGGCGGGAAGCGACCAACTACCTGGAGAACCTGTGCTGCCATCACGGCGCGCTGGAACAGCACCGCGCCGTCGCGGAAGAGCAGGAGAACCGGGAAGGCTTCATCGAGGCCCTGAGGGAAGACGCCCGTGCCTTCTATGAAGAGCGCGAGAAGCTCATGGATGAACTCCATGTGGACATGCGCGAAGTCGAGCGGGTTATGCTGCTGCGCAGCGTGGACTCCCGTTGGATGGACCACATCGACGCCATGGATCAGTTGCGGGACGGCATCGGATACCGGGCCGTCAGCGGTAAGAACCCGGTGACCGAATACCAGATCGAAGCCGGGCACATGTTTGAGGAACTGAATCACCTGATCCGCGAGGATACGGTGCGCCGGGTCTACCAGACCAAGGTGCAGGTCACGCCGGAACGGGTGCAGACCGCGAAGCCCACCGAGGCCCGGATGGCCGGGGACGGCCCGCGGCAGCCGCGGCGCGTGAAGCCGTCCGAGAAGGTCGGCCGGAACGATCCGTGCCCCTGCGGCAGCGGCAAGAAGTACAAGAACTGCTGCATGCTGAAGGAACAGCAATAGGGTAGTTTTACATGACGTAAGCAGGGGACAGAAAACCAATCATAATTATGAATTATGAATTGTGAATTATGAATTGGAGGATAATATGCTGGAACTTGAACAATACGCCCAGGATATCGCGGGGATCCGCAAGAGCATCCTGGCGGCGGGCGAAGCGCTGCACATCGATCACATGAAAGAGCAGATCGACGAGCTGACGGAGGAAATGAACCAGCCGGAGTTCTGGAACGATACGGATCGCTCCACCCGCGTGAACCAGAAACTGGGCCATCTGAAGAACAAGCTGGCGCATTACGAGGGCCTGCTGAGCGCGGCGGACGACATCGACACGATGATGGAGCTCGCCCGGGAAGAGAACGACGAGGAAATGGCCCAGGAAGTCGGCACGGAGCTGGCCAGCCTGAAGGAAAAGGCGGACGCGCTGGAGCTGGAAACCCTGATGCGGGGCGACTATGACGACAACGACGCCGTGCTGAGCCTGCACGCGGGCGCCGGCGGCACCGAGGCCCAGGACTGGACCCAGATGCTGTACCGGATGTACACCCGCTACTGCGAGCGCATGGGCTTCCAGGTGAAGCTTCTGGACCTGCTGGACGGGGACGAGGCCGGCATCAAGAGCGTGACCTTTGAGGTCAGCGGCGACCATGCCTACGGCTATCTCCGCGGCGAAAAGGGTGTACACCGCCTGGTGCGCATCAGCCCCTTCGACTCCAATGCCCGGCGCCACACCAGCTTTTCCAGCCTGGACGTCGCCCCGATGATCGAGGATGAGGGCGACGAGATCAAGATTGACATGAAGTACGTCCGGGTGGACACCTACCACTCCTCCGGCGCCGGCGGCCAGAACGTCAACAAGACCAGCTCCGCCGTCCGCATGACCTACGTAAAGGACGACGTGACGATCGTCGTCGCCTGCCAGACGGAGCGGGACCAGGTGCAGAACCGCGCCACCTGTCTGAAGATGCTGAAGGCGAAGCTGCTGGAACTGCGCGAGCGGGAAAAGGAACAGCAGATGGCGGACATCAAGGGTGAGATGAAGAAGATCGAGTGGGGCAGCCAGATCCGCTCCTACGTCTTCCAGCCCTACACCATGGTCAAGGATCACCGCACCAACTATGAAAGCGGCAACATCGACGACGTGATGAACGGCAACCTGGAAGGCTTTGTAACAGCGTACCTGAAGATGCAGTAAGGAAGATGATTTGATGAACCGGACAAAAGAAAGGATCGCCTCGGCCGTGGGGTTCTGCCTCCTGTGGAGCATGATTCTTTTCGTGCTGTTCGCCGCGGTGTACAACATTTCCGGGGATGAAGCGCTGCTGTCCGCGGAGATGCACCGCCACGCGCCGCCGAAGGTCTCCGGGCTGCCGGAAGACCGGTACCCGTACATGGCCCACATGATCGCCACTTACCTGACGGACAGGCGGCCGGGGTTCCAGTATTACTACACGGACGCAGACGGGAACCTGATCGTCTGCTTCCAGCCCCATGAGGCGGAGCACATGGCGGACTGCCGGAACCTGGTGTGCCTGGCGGGAACGCTCCGGTGGATTCTGGGTCCGATAGCGCTGCTGCTGATGGCCGCCTGCGTGGTGCTGCGGAAAGAACGGAAGAGCCTTTCCCTCGGCATGCGGATCGGGTTTTATTCCGCGGCGGGCGTATTCGCGGCGCTCCTGATCTGGGGACTCATCAGCTTTGACAGCCTGTTCACGGTCTTCCACCGGCTGCTCTTCACCAACGATGGCTGGCTGCTGGACGCCTCAACGGATATGCTGATCCGCCTGATGCCCACGTCGTTCTTCGTGAGCATGGGAATCAAGCTGCTGCTGGCCGTTCTGGCCGTGGCGCTGCTGGGCTTTGTCGCGGCCAAGATGCTTCAGATGGCAGGCGGATCGGAAGAAGAACAGGAAATGCCGGAAAACGCGGAAATGCCCGAGATGCCGGAAACCGCGGAAGCGGCGCAGAACGCATGATGAATTTTGAACAGATGTCCCGCCGGAAGGCGGAGGAACTGAAGGCACAGGAAACCGTCCGGATCCTCGCGCTGGAGACCAGCTGCGACGAAACCGCGGCCGCCGTGGTGGAAAACGGGCGGAAGATCCTGAGCAACGTGGTTTTCAGTCAGATCGATCTGCATGAGCTCTACGGCGGGGTGGTCCCGGAGATCGCCAGCCGCGCCCACATGGAGGCCTGCGACCGGGTGGTCGACCAGGCGCTTCGGGAGGCGGGCATGAGCCTTCAGGACGCGGATGCCCTGGCCGTGACCAAGGGGCCCGGCCTGGTCGGCGCGCTGCTGACCGGCGTCAATTGCATGAAGGGCCTGGCTTTCGCGGCAGAGAAGCCGCTGGTGGGCGTGAACCACATCGAGGGCCACGTCAGCGCGAATTATCTCAGCCATCCGGAACTGGAGCCGCCCTTCCTGTGCCTGGTGGTGTCCGGGGGCCACAGCCACCTGGTGGAGGTCGCGGATTACGGCGTCTACCGCCTGCTGGGCCAGACTGTGGACGACGCGGCGGGCGAGGCCTTTGACAAGGCGGCCCGGGCGCTGGGCCTGCCTTATCCGGGCGGTCCGCGGATCGACGCCCTCGCGGAGGAGGGCAACCCGGAAGCCTTCACCCTGCCCAGCCCGAAAACGGACGGCCGGTACGATTACAGCTTCAGCGGGCTGAAGACCGCGTTTATGAACACGGTGCACACGCTGGAGCAGCGGGGGGAAACCCTGCCGAAGGCGGACCTGGCGGCGAGCTTCCGCCGGGCGGTGTGCCGGGAGCTGATCTCCAAGGCGAGGCTTTTGCTGGAGAGCGGGGAGCTGTCCGGATTCAACGGCTTCGCGCTGGCGGGCGGCGTGTCCGCCAACCGGGAACTGCGGCGGATGGCCGCGGAGATGTGCGCGGAGCTGAAGATTCCCCTGTTCATGCCGGAGCTGCCGCTGTGCACCGACAACGGCGCGATGATCGGCAGCGCCGCCTATTACCGGCTGATGAACGGCGAAACCGCGGGGCTGGACCTGAACGCCATGCCCGCGCTGAGACTGGTTTAAGGAAAGGAACAGACAGCCATGATGGAAAGACTGACCTTCTGGAATCAATACGGTTTCTCAACGGACGTCTTTGACAAATACCGCGACGCGGTCAAGCGGAGCAACCGCGACTCGGTCAGGGTGCTAAGCTGCATCACGCTGTTTTCCTGCATCGCGACGATTATCTTCGGCTTTTCGACCCACCAGAATATAATCGGGCTGTTCTTCTGCCTGCTTCACCTGGCGGCGGGGATCGCCGGGATGGTCATTTCCTTCCGGAAGGAAAGCACCCGCAAGGCGCTGCTGATCACCGGATACTGCCTTTCCGTATCCGTTTACCTGCTGGCGATCTACGGCGCCGTGGCGCTGAAGACCGACGCGTTCTGGATCGGCTGCCAGGTCGCGGTGGGCGTCTATCTGTTTGATTACGCCTGGCGCGTGGGCCTGCTGCAGCTGCTGAGCTATCTCGGCCTGATGCTGGCCTGGGCGGTCGCGGGGGTCAACGCGGATTTTACCCGCTACTTGTTCAGCGGCATCTTCTTTGCCGTCAGCATGATCACCTTCTTTACCATGAACCGGACCCGGACGTCCCTGATCCTGGGCCGGGAAGTGAACCGCGAGGCGTCCGAGACGGACCTGCTGACCGGGCTGACGGCCCGCATCGCCGCGCAGGAGGAGATTGAGGCCCACCTGACCACCGACGACCACGGCGTGATGATGCTGCTGGACCTGGACCGTTTCAAGAGCGTGAACGACCGGCTGGGCCACCAGATGGGCGACAAGGTCCTGGTGGACGTAGCCGCGGACCTGAAGAAGATGTTCCGCAATTCCGACGTGCTCAGCCGCCTGGGCGGCGACGAGTTCGTGGTTTACATGAAGAGCGTGCCGGAGAAGGACTGGGCGCTGCAGCGCGCCTCCCAGGTCGTGCGGGAGGTCCGCCGCTGGGTCGGCAACGGCACCACGAACATCCAGGTGACCGCCAGCGTCGGCATCGTGATGACGGACATGGTCGCCCGGAACTACGACGATCTGTACCGGGCGGCGGATATCGCCATGTATACCGCCAAGCATGAGGGCGGCAACAAGGCGCTGTTCTATACCGCGGACATGCTGGACACCCGTGAGACCGTGGAAGGCCCGGTCCGCATCGAGGCCCCCGGACGGGACGGGAATATGACGTCGGCGGCGCGGTAAAAGAGGAAGCATGAACGAGTTTTTGGAGATCAGGGGTGCCCGGGAGCACAACCTGAAGAATATATCGCTGAAGATCCCGCGGGACAAGATGACCGTCATCACGGGGCTCAGCGGCAGCGGCAAGAGTTCCCTTGCCTTCGACACGATCTATGCCGAAGGCCAGCGCCGCTATGTGGAGAGCCTGACCAGCTACGCCCGCCAGTTCCTGGGCCAGATGGACAAGCCGGACGTGGACGCCATCGAGGGCCTGAGCCCGGCCATCTCCATCGACCAGAAGACGACGGGCCGGAACCCCCGGTCCACTGTCGGCACCGTGACGGAGATTCACGACTACCTGCGCCTGCTCTGGGCCCGGGTCGGCGTTCCCCACTGCCCGGTCTGCGGCCGGGAGATCCGGAAACAGTCCGTGGACGAGATCGTGGACGCGGTCTGCGCCGCGCCGGAAGGTACCCGGATGCAGATCCTCAGCCCCCTGGTCCGGGGCCGCAAGGGGGAGCATAAGGACCTGTTCGCCTCCGCCCGCAAGAGCGGCTACGTCCGCGTCCGGGTGGACGGGCAGATGTACGACCTGGAAGACGTGCCGGAGCTGGACAAAAAGAAAAAGCATACGATTGAGATCGTGGTGGACCGCCTGATCCGGCGGGACACGGACGAATTCCGCCACCGCCTGTCGGAGGACGTGGAAACGGCCGCCGTCCGCGGGGCGGGCCTGGTCATCGTGGACTGCATGGACAAAGGCGAAACCCTTTACAGCATGAACTACGCCTGTCCGGACTGCGGGGTTTCGATTGAGGAACTGGCGCCCCGGATGTTCTCCTTCAACAGCCCCTTCGGCGCCTGCCCGGCCTGCAGCGGCCTGGGTATCCGCATGAAGATCAGCCGGGAGGCCATCTTTCCGGACGAGCGGGTGACCCTGCGGGAGGGCGCCATGAACCTCATGGGGTTCAACGCCTCGGAGGAGAACGGCATCGCCGCCCAGTATTTCGGCGCCATGGGAAAGAAATACGGCTTTTCACTGGACACACCCCTGGAGGAGATCAGCGAAGGCGGCATGAATGCCCTGCTGTACGGCACCGGGGATGAGAAGATCAGCATCGCCTACGAGGGCGCCCGGGGCCAGCGGGAATACACCACCAGCTTTGAGGGCATCATTCCCACGCTGGAGCGGCGCTACCGGGAAACCACCTCGGACGCCATGAAGCAGGCCTACGAGGAGTACATGGCGGAGGAAACCTGCCCGGAATGCGGCGGCAAGCGGCTCAAGGCGGAAGCCCGGGCCGTGACCGTGGGCGGCCTGAGCCTGCCCGAGGTCAGCGACATGAGCGTCCGCAAGGCCCGGGAGTTCTTCGCTTCCCTGGAGCTGGACGGCAACAGCCGGATCATCGCCGCCCAGATCCTCAAGGAGATCGACGCCCGCCTGGGCTTCCTGTGCGACGTGGGCCTGGATTACCTGACCCTCAGCCGCGGCGCCGGCACCCTGTCCGGCGGCGAGGCCCAGCGCATCCGCCTGGCGACCCAGATCGGCAGCGCCCTGATGGGCGTCATGTATATCCTGGATGAGCCCAGCATCGGCCTGCACCAGCGGGACAACGCGAAGCTCATCGCCACCCTGCGCCGCATGCGGGACCTGGGCAATACGGTCATCGTCGTCGAGCATGACGAGGAGACCATGCTGGCCGCGGACTGGATCGTGGACGTGGGCCCCGGCGCGGGGCTCCACGGCGGATACATCGTGGCGGAGGGCACGGCGGACGATATCCGCGCCTGCCCGGAAAGCCTCACCGGCCAGTACCTGAGCGGGCAGAAAGTGATTCCCGTGCCGAAAACCCGGCGGAAGCCGGCGGGCTGGCTGACCGTGAAGGGCGCGGCGGAGCATAACCTGAAGCATATCGACGTACGGATCCCACTGGGGGTGCTGACCTGCGTCACCGGCGTCAGCGGCAGCGGCAAGAGCAGCCTCGTCAACGAGATCCTTTACAAGCACCTGGCTCGGAAGCTGAACCGGGCCAAGACCCGGCCCGGCCGGTTCGACGGCATGGAAGGCCTGGAACTGCTGGACAAGATCATCATGATCGACCAGAGCCCCATCGGCCGGACCCCCCGGAGCAATCCCGCGACCTACACGGGCCTGTTCGACATGATCCGCCGGCTCTTCGCCATGAGCCCGGAGGCCAAGGCGAGGGGATACAGGGAAAACCGCTTCTCCTTCAACGTCAAGGGCGGCCGCTGCGAGGCCTGCCAGGGCGACGGCATGAAGCGGATCGAGATGCATTTCCTGCCGGATATCTACGTTCCCTGCGACGTGTGCCGCGGCCGCCGGTATAACCGGGAGACCCTGGAGGTTACCTGGCAGGGGAAGAACATCAGCGACGTGCTGGAGATGACCGTGGAGGAAGCCCTCGGCTTTTTTGAGAACCATCCCCAGATCCTGCGCAAGCTGGAGACGCTCTACGACGTCGGGCTGGGATATATGAAGCTGGGCCAGGCGTCCACCACCCTTTCCGGCGGTGAGGCGCAGCGCGTCAAGCTGGCCACGGAGCTGAGCCGCCGGGCCACCGGCAAGACGATCTACCTGCTGGACGAGCCGACCACGGGCCTGCACATGGCGGACGTGGACCGGCTGATCCTGGTGCTCCAGCGGCTGACCGACGCCGGCAACACGGTGCTGGTCATCGAGCATAACCTGGATGTAATCAAAGTCGCGGACCATGTCATCGACCTGGGCCCGGAAGGCGGGGACGGCGGCGGCACGGTCGTGGCGCAGGGCACCCCGGAGCAGGTGGCGGCGGTTAAAGCCTCCTATACCGGGCAGTATCTGAAAAAGGTTCTGGAATGAAAACGAAAGGATGAAAAACAGCGTGGAGCGGAAGAAACGGAAAGCAACGGAATATATCGGCTTTGTGGTCCTGCTGGCCATCTTTGCCGCGGTGTCGGTGCTGCTTCCGCGCGCCTCCGTTTCCGGCGGCATGATCGTCATCGGAAACGCCAGGCTCCCGGTCACGGCGTTTACCGGCGTGCTTTCAGCCCTCGGCAATATGTGCATCATCTGCCTGGTGGTGTATTACGGCAGGACGGGCTTTATCGCCGCCATGTGCGCGCTGCTGATCCAGTTCCCGTTCTGGCTTTATAACACCTTTTTCCGCCAGACGCTGACCAGTATCCCGGGCGTGGCCATCAACCTGCTCACGGCAATCGCGATTATCCTGATCCGGTCCCGCGACCGGCAGATCGTGAAGTACCAGTCGGAGGAAGTGGAACAGCTCAGGGAGCGGCAGCAGCTCTCCCAGCGCCTGTTCGAGCAGACGGTCACGGCACTGGTCACGGCCATCGACGCCAAGGACGAATATTCCCACGGCCATTCCCTCCGGGTGGCGGAATACGCCGAGCGGATCGCCTGGATGATGGGCAAGAACGAAGAGGAATGCCGGAAGGTTTACTACGCCGGCCTGCTGCACGACGTGGGCAAGCTCGGCATCTCGGACGGCATCATCAACAAGAAGAGCGAACTGACGCCGGAGGAATACGAGATCATCAAGCAGCACCCCGTGCTGGGCGACCAGATCCTGTCCAGCATCCGGGATTATCCCTATATCCGCGTCGGCGCGCATTACCATCACGAACGGTACGACGGCACGGGTTACCCGGACGGCCTGAAGGGCAGGGAGATCCCGGAGATCGCCCGGATCATTTCCGTGGCGGACGCCTATGATACGCTTTCTTCCGACCGGGTCTACCGCAAGGCCATGCCGCCGCAGCTCGTCCGCGAGGAGATCATCGCGGGCGCCGGCTCCCAGTTTGACCCGAAGATCGCTATGATCATGCGGCATATGATCGACCTGGACGTCGAGAACTATGTGCAGGAAATGGAAGCGATGAAGGAACTGGCCGGGGGCCGGGAGCTGCACTGTGCCGAGGACCGCAGCGAGATTTCGGACGGGGTCCTGCTCACACGGCGGATCACCCGGATCCACATGGCCTGCCGGGCGGAGGATCCGGAGAGCGGCGGGCCCATGCCGGCGCTCATCCTGTTCGATTCCCTGGACGGCAAGGTCTATGAGGACGAGCAGGGAATCCGCGACCTGATCTATGACGAATACTGCTGGATCCGGCTCGGCGGGGAGATCGTCAACCGCGGCGCGCGGGCGGTGAAGTCCGCCGTCACGGAGCATGCGCCGGCCCCTGAGGCGGAACCGGGAACGACGGCCTACGATATCGAGGCCGTGAAGTGCAAAGACCATATTCGCATCCGGATCGAGGACGGCCGGGAGACGACGGATATCACCATCGCCCTTTCGGACAGTTCCCGCTACGCCTACCTGGCGTTGACCGGGGCGAACTGCCATATCAGCGATATCCGGATTGACAAGGAAGTCAATCCGGTGCCCGACGGGTTTATCCCGCGGATCGCGGATGAAATCAGCTATATCAACGGCCCGGAGGGAGACCTTCCGAACATCCAGATTGACAGCATCCGGAGCGATGCCACCGCGGGCGTACCCGTCACAGACGGACTGAAACTGTCCTTCCATACCATGAGCCTGCCTACGGCCAGGCTGATCTGGCACTGCCCGTATATCGTCCTGTTTACCTCCGCCGACGGAAAGGTGAACGGGGAAGGCTACCGGGAGTATGCCGTGGTCCGGCTGAACGGCGAGGACTGGGAAACCGGCGGCATCGTGCCGAACCGGACCACCGTTGTCCGGGAGGACAGCTTCGGCGGCTGGGACGCCTGGAAAAAGGGAAACAAAGAAGGCTACGACAGCACCGTGATGTTTGCCCGCGAGGGGAACCGGATTACCGTTACCACCAGTAATCTGGGCCTGTCCGTGAAGAACGTCACCACGCTTTCGGACCGGCTGCTGGGAGAAGGCACGGTGTACGCGGCGCTGACCGGCGACCAGTGCGCCCTGACGAACATCCGGATCAGCCGCAAATAAACAGGCGCGCCTGTTTGGACAGGGAGGCAGGGATATGGCAGGAGGCGGCGGCCCGCGGGGAAGGGCAATGTTCCTCACCGAGGAGGAGAAACAGAATTCCCCCAAAGTCACAAAGGAACTGCTTCAGCGTGTTTTTTCCTATCTGAAACCCTACTGGCGCCAGCTTGCGCTGGTGCTGGTCTGCATCGCCGTGTCTTCGGTCTGCAGCCTGTTCCCGTCCATCCTGACCGGTAACATCATCGACGTGCTGACCGGCAAGGATATGGGCGGCTGGTTCGGCGCGGGCCTTTCCGCGCTCATCAAGCTGATCCTGATCTCCCTGGGGCTGAACCTGGCCTCCAACCTGATCGGCGTCGGCCAGAATTACCTGAACAACTGGATCGCCCAGCATATCTCCTATGACATGCGTAACCAGATGTACCGCCATCTGCAGAAGATGTCCCAGCGGTTTTTCACTTCCGCCAACCAGGGGGATATCATCACCCGCATGACCAGCGACATCTCCGGCGTGGAATCTGTCGTCACCGGCACCTTTACCAGTATCCTGTCCAACACGATCACGCTGGTGGTGGCGGTGATTGCCATGTTCCGGAAAAACTGGATCCTGGCCCTGGTGGGCATCGCGGTGGTGCCGCTGTTCACGCTGCCCACGCGCATGGCCGGCAAGCGCCGGTGGAAGCTGGCCGGGGAGGCCCAGGCCTGCAACGACGAGATCAACGGCATCCTGAACGAGACGCTTTCCGTCAGCGGCCAGCTGCTGGTAAAGCTCTTCGGCCGGGAAAAATCGGAATATGACCGCTATGAGGAAGCCAACGGGCGGATGATTAAACTGAACATCCGGGAAAAGATGGCCGGCCGCTGGTTCTTCATGCTCCTGAATACGCTGACCACCATCGGGCCCATGCTGCTGTACCTGGTCGGCGGCATCCTGATCATGAAGCACGACAGCAGCCTGAGCGTCGGCGATATCACCGTGCTGGTGGCGCTGCTGGGCCGCATGTACGGCCCGGTGAACAGCCTGCTGAACATCCAGGTGGACTGGATCCGGTCCATGGCGATGTTTACGCGCATCTTTGAATATTATGATATGAAACCCGAGATCGACGATAAGCCCGGCGCGAAGGAACTGACCAACGCCAAAGGCGAGGTCGTCTTTGACCACGTCAGCTTCTCCTACGACGGCGAGCGCATGATCCTGAAGGATATCTCCTTCACCCTTCACAGCGGGGACTGCGTGGCCATCGTCGGCCCCAGCGGAAGCGGCAAGAGCACCATCGTCAACCTGATTCCCCGCCTCTGGGATCCCACGGAGGGCAGCGTCACCTTTGACGGCACGGACGTGCGGGACCTGACGCTCCATTCCCTGCGGGACGAGGTCGGCGTGGTGACCCAGGAGACCTACCTGTTCAACAGCACCATCCGGGAGAACCTGCTCTATGCCAAACCGGACGCCACCGAGGAGGAGATGATCGACGCCTGCAAAAAGGCCAATATCTACGACTTCATCTCCAATCAGCCGGACGGGCTGGACACCATGGTCGGCAACCGGGGCCTGAAGCTGTCCGGCGGTGAGAAACAGCGGATCTCCATCGCCCGGGCCCTGCTGAAGGATCCGGCCCTGCTGATCTTCGACGAAGCCACCTCAGCCCTGGACTCCATCTCGGAGGCCGCGATCCAGGCGGCCATCAATCCCCTGATCGAGGAGCGGACCTCCATCCTTATCGCCCACCGGCTGTCCACCATCCTGGCAGCGGACGAGATCCTCGTCGTGCGGGACGGACAGATTGTGGAACGGGGCACGCATAAGGAACTGGTCCACGCCGGGGGAACCTACCAGGAGCTGTATGAAACCCAGTTCAGCAAGGCGGAGGACGCGTAACCCCGGCATAACCTTCCCCGACGTCCTGAAACGATTGAAATCATTGACAAACACGGGGTTGAAAGATACAATGATCCTACGCGCAAAAGCGCTTTTTTGCGGATAACGTGAAGACCGGACCGGAAAGAAACCGGGAGGAGATGGAACGATGGCCTGCACCGCGATTGTCGGAGTCAACTGGGGCGATGAGGGAAAAGGCAGGATGGTTGACCTGCTGACTGAGGCATTTGACGTTGTCGTGCGCTTTCAGGGCGGCGCCAACGCCGGCCATGTCGTCATCAACCAGTACGGCAAGTTTGACCTGCATATTCTGCCTTCCGGCGTGTGCCGCCCGGGCGTGGTGAACATCCTGGGCAACGGCGTCGCGCTGGATCCGGAGGCGTTGGTGAAGGAGATGGCAAACCAGAACGGCATTGCCATCACCCCGGACAACCTCAAGATCAGTGAACGGGCCTCTCTGCTCCTGCCCTGGCACCGCCGGGTGGACACGCTGGAAAAAAGCCGCCTGAAGGATGGTGCGGTCGGTGCCACAAAAGAGGGGATTGCGCCTTTCTATTCCGACAAGAACCAGAAAAAGACGATTCTGGCGGGCGAGCTGTTTTACCCGGATCGGTTAAAGAAACACCTGAAGGATCTGTGCACATGGAAGAACCTGACGCTGGAGAAGGTATACGATGAAGATCCTGTCAGCGAAAAGGAACTGAATGCCTGGATCCATGAATACTGTGACAAGATCAAGCCCTATATCCAGGATACCCGGAGCTACCTGATCAAGGCGGCAAGCGACCATAAGCGCATCCTCTTCGAGGCGCAGCTCGGCGCCCTGCGGGACCTGGATTTCGGCGTTTATCCCTATACGACCTCCGTCAGCACCCTGGCGGCCTACGCGCCCATCGGCGCGGGCGTGCCCGGCATGGAGATCGACCGGGTCATCGGCGTGACCAAGGCCTACTCCACCTGCGTCGGCGAGGGCCCCTTCGTCTGTGAGTACACCGGCAAAGAGGCGGACAAGTGGCGTGAGATGTGCCACGAGAGCAGCGAGGGCGGCCGCCCCGTCCGCATCGGGCCCATCGACCTGGTGGCGACCAAGTACGGCGCTGAGGTCCAGGCGGCCACCGAGCTGGCCATGACCAAGCTGGACGTGCTCAGCGACCTGGACGAGATTCCGCTGGTCGTGGCTTACAAGCTGGACGGCCAGGTGATTACGGAGATGCCCTTCCCCGCCGCGCTGGAAAAGTGCGAACCGGTCTTCGAGACCATGAAGGGCTGGAAGTGCAAGATCTCCGGCATCCGCAACTGGTGGGACCTGCCGGAGGAGGCCAAGGCCTTCGTCAACCGCGTGGAGCAGACCGTGGGCCAGATCATCCGCTGGATCTCCGTGGGACCGGAGCGCCACAGCATCATCCGCCGCGGATAAATACCGGATTCAGCCATAAGCATGGATCATATAAATCATCATCATTTTAGGAGGCACAACATGGATCTTTCACCCCTTCAGAAGGCAAGATATGAGTACAGCCCCAAGCTGCCCGGCATGCTGCGCGGCGGTATCTCTGAAATCAGCGTCAAGGTCGGCGCCGCTACCGAAAGCGTGGCGGACCAGGCCAAGATCAAGGCGCTTTTCCCCAACACCTATGGCAAGCCTGAAATCACTTTCGTCAAGGGCAGCAACACCTCCGCAGCCAAGAAGCAGGTCGTGGGCGTGATCCTGTCCGGCGGACAGGCCCCCGGCGGCCACAACGTCATCTGCGGCCTGTACGACGCCATTAAGGCGACGGACAAGAACAACGTCCTGCTGGGCTTCAAGGGCGGCCCCTCCGGCCTGATCGACGACGACTATATTGAGTTCACCGACGAGTATATCAACCAGTACCGGAACACCGGCGGTTTCGATATCATCGGTTCCGGCCGCACCAAGCTGGAGACGGAAGAGCAGTTCAAGATCGTGACCGAAGTCGCGAAGAAGCACGGCCTCACCGCCATCGTCATCATCGGCGGCGACGACTCCAACACCAACGCGGCGGTCCTGGCTGAGTACATGGCGGCCCACAACACCGGCGTGCAGGTCATCGGCTGCCCGAAGACCATCGACGGCGACCTGAAGAACGAGGACATCGAGGCCTCCTTCGGTTTTGACACCGCCACCAAGACCTATTCCGAGCTGATCGGCAATATCGAGCGTGACGCCAACTCCGCCAAAAAGTACTGGCACTTCATCAAGGTCATGGGCCGCTCCGCGTCTCACGTGGCCCTGGAGTGCGCGCTGGAAACCCAGCCCAACATCTGCCTGATCGGTGAGGAAGTCGCCGCGAAGAAGATGTCCCTGGCCGAGATTACCAACTACATCGCCGATTCCGTCGAAAAGCGCGGCAACAACGGCGAGAACTTCGGCGTGGCCATTATCCCCGAAGGCATCGTGGAATTCGTTCCCGAGTTCTCCAAGCTGATCGCCGAGATCAACGAACTGCTGGCCGGCAAGAAGACCGAAGAGTTCAACGCCCTGCCCAGCTGGTCCGCGAAGTATGAGTTCATCAAGGGCGGCCTGACCAAGGAATCCTTCGCCGTCTTCGATATCCTGCCCGAATTCGTGCAGCAGCAGCTCTTCCTCGAGCGGGATCCCCACGGCAACGTGCAGGTTTCCCTCATCGAGTCCGAGCAGCTCTTCTCCGAAATGGTCAAGGCTGAGCTGGCCAGGCGCAAGGCCGCCGGCACCTACAAGGGCAAGTTCGGTTCCCAGCATCACTTCTTCGGTTATGAAGGCCGCTGCGCGTTCCCGTCCAACTTCGACGCGGACTACTGCTACAGCCTGGGCTACAACGCCTTCATGCTGATCCAGTACGGCTACACCGGATACCTGTCCAAGGTCTCCAACATCTCCAAACCCGCTGAAGAGTGGGTGGCCGGCGGCATGCCCATCACCAAGATGATGAACATGGAACGCCGCAACGGCGAGGACAAGCCCGTCATCCGCAAGGCGCTGGTGGAACTGGACGGCGCGCCCTTCAAGTACTTCGAGGCGCACCGCGAAGAGTGGGCCGTGAAGACCTCCTTCACCTATCCCGGCGCGATCCAGTACTTCGGACCTGCGGAAGTCTGCGACCTGACTACCCGGACCCTGGCCCTGGAAAAAGGCGTCTGATCCATTGAACAGCGAACTGCCCCCTGAGCTTCAGGGGGCGGTTTTCAGTTTTCTTTCGGTTTTCTGTCCATAGCTGTATACAGACCGGAGCGGGATATGATAGAATACTGCCGGGAAAACGCGAAGGATCACAAAATACGCAGACGAAAAGGGGCCTGACCGATGAAGAAGCGCGGCGCAAGCTATGCCCGGACGGCAGGGAACATCGTTTCACCCCTTTTCACAGAACAGGGAGTTCTTTTCATTCAGCTTTTCCGTGAATGACGGAGAAGCTGTTTTATTTTGCCGGAAGCGGGAGGAGAAGGAACATGAAGCGTTGGGGGAAAACACTGCTCGGACTTTTACTGTGCGCGGCGCTGGCCTTTGGCATGCTGCCGGGAGCGGCGAGCACGGCCAAAGCAGACGGGAAAACCATCACCGGGCTGGGAACGGGTACGATCGGGAACCCTACAGGCAACGGCGAATGGGATTATGTCTATTACGGAAAATATAATAACAACCCGGTCAAGTACCGTGTGCTGAGCGCCGAAACAACCGATTTCGGCGGAACGACGATGCTCCTGGACTGCGACAGTACACTTTTTATGGCGGCGTTTGATACAAATAAATCAAATATCTGGGAGAACAGCAGCCTCAAGTCAGGATTAAACGGGGACCTGTTTTTAACCAAGGAAGGCGTATTCACTCCGGCTGAAAGAGATGCAATTGCTTCCAGCATAAAGGCAGAGAAGAATAATGATCATGACGGCAGCGGATGGTGGGACACAGACGATGATCATGGATTAAACTATGCACCTTTAACCGGTCAGAAGATTTTCCTGCTTGACGCTTCAGAAGCGACCAGTTCAACCTATGGATACACGGACTGGGGAATTGAGCATAATTTTGACTGGAAGGCTGATAGTCGAGCGAAGAATGGCGCAGATGTATGGTGGTGGCTGCGGTCGCCCGTCTCCTCAGATGCCAGCGAGACCGGCTTCGTGCAAAGCGCTGGCGCTCTGAAACCCCGTAAAGCGGAAAACACTTCGGTCGGCGTAAGCCCTGCTCTGAATATCAATCTGGCCTCTGTTATTTTTTCCTCTGAAATCTCTTCAACAGATAAAACCTTTAAACTGACGATCCGGGACAGCGATATTAGCATTACTCCCGGCACGGTGACCCGGAACGGGTCGGCTGTTACGGTGCCGTATACCCTCAGCGGATCGAATAAGGACAATGTCACCCAGGTATCCGTTGTAATGACCAATGCCACATGGAGTGATGACGCTGGCTGGACCGCTCCCTCAGGCGAGACTCCGGAGAACTATTATTACGGCCGGCTGGACGGCAACAAAAGCTTTACACTGCCGACGGACTATAATCCGGACTGGAAAACCTATGTGGTTGCGGAAGATGTGAATGACGGAACGGCGACAGATTATGCCGGCGCACCGGTAGCGATAACGATTCCTCATGCGCATCAATTTACCTATACTGCATCCGGAGCGGCCATTACTGCCAAGTGCGAGGCCGGCTGCCCGGATGGATATGATACAATCGGCATTACGCTGACATTGACAGCCCCGACGAACCTCAAATACGATGGCAATGCCAAAAAGGTAACAATTGGCGGATATCCGGCAACGGCGCCCGCGGGGCTGGCGGACAAACCTGCGACAGTAACCTATTACAAATCCGACGGCGCAGGCAGCACGACGACCAGCGGAAGCGCGCTCTCCGAGGCGCCGTCCGGCTGCGGGCACTATGTGGCGCAGATGACCTGGGGCGGAGCGACGGCGAGCCTGCCGTTCAGCATCACCAGTGACGCTATTTCCTTTACCGTAACGTTCATAGTGAAAAACGGCGGATGGGACAGTGACGGATCGACAGATTCCATCGTCGTTACCCTGAGTCGGGCCGTGAATGAGGACCTGCTGCTAAAACTGGACGCCGGGCAGATTCCCGCTGTGGGCAACAAGCCCGCGTACGGATACAAAACCGGGGATTGGGAAACGGCTCCGGACACGGAGCATGTGGTTTCAAAGGACCTGACCTATACCTATGTCTACGCCGAAAGGGATGATCCGATCAGCGCAAAGGTCACCTTCAGCGTGAAGAACGGATCCTGGAACGATGGAACGGCAGATAATAAAACGGTTACCCTGAGCGGCTACGTGGGCGACACCCTGAAGCTGGCGGAAGGTGACGTACCGGCGGTCGGCGCCAAACCGAAGGAAGATTATAAGGCGGGTTCCTGGAGCCCCTCTGAGCCGAAGACCGGGGACGTGATCTCCGGGGATACCACCTATACCTACACCTACGCCGCGGAGGATATTTCCTACAGCGTGGCAGATGCCCGGGGTGCGGAGCATACCGTCGGTGACGAAAAGGACGCGGTGTTTACCGTTAAGCGGAACGTCAACGATGAGAAAACCTTTGCCGGCTATACCGGATCGACCATGGACGGAGTCGCCTTGCCTGAGGGCAGCCATACCGCGGAGCAGGGCAGCCTGGTCCTGACGCTGAAGAGCGCGTATCTGGATACACTGTCCGCAGGGGATCACAAGCTGAAGATCAACTTCATGGACGGCAGCGTGGAAACGACGGTGAAGATCATCGCGGCCGCGCCGACGCCGACGCCGACTCCGACACCAACGCCGACTCCTTCGCCCACGTCCAAGCCGGTGCCGAAGACCGGCGACAGCGCCGATTTCCCGCTGTGGCTGGGGCTGATCCTGCTGGGCCTGGCCGGCCTGGCTCTTGTTGCCGGAACGGGGAAGGCCGCGCGGAAGAAGTAAGTGATCCATTGAGCAACGAACTGCCCCCTGAGCTTCAGGGGGCAGTTTTGTATTCAGATATCCCGGGAGTCAGACATAATCAAATATACCCTGGATTGCGTCGACGATATCAATCAGATCGTAATAAGAGACAGCGTCTGTTTTTGAAAACCTCCTGGCATTCAGATCAATAACGCGCAATTGCTCACAGTAGACATAGCCGGGTTGTTTCAGGTTCTCGCATCGGATCCTCAGCGGCCCGGGAACGGCGTTCGGAAGGATGGGGCAGGCCATGACCAGACCGCTTTCGTTGAAGAAGTTCTTGCTGACAACGACAAACGGATACCGGATCGATGCGACTTTCAGGATATCGCCCTGTTCAGCTTTCAGCATCTTACCATACCTCGTTTCCGACCGGATCGCCTCTCCAGTCAAGCTCGCCGTCCAGATTGAGGTTGCCTCCGTATTCAGCCGCGCGCTCTTCGAGGGTTTTATGCTTTATGGCACGATACAGTATGATGCGGCCGTTTTCTGTTTTGACCGTCAAAGTGTCATCAGGCTGAATGCCGGCTTCGTTCAGCACGGATTTCGGCAGGCGGACGCCCTGACTGTTTCCCCACGGCTTCAGCTGTACTTCCATTTTTATCCTCCATCAGTATGATATATAACAGGATATACAGTATATACATAGTATACATAGAAGAGACAGTAAAGTCAACGGGATGTATTTATATCTGACCGGAAAACAGGCTGAATTTGCTTTGATTTTCTTGACTCATCAGTTTTCTCAATGATATAATACCCTGTATTTTTTCTTATACCTTAAACATTTCTGGGAGGGATACGATGTCCGGGCATTCCAAGTGGCATAACATTCAGGCAAAAAAAGGCAAGGCGGACGCGCAGCGCGGCGCGGTCTTCACCAAGATCGGCCGTGAGATCGCCATCGCGGTCCGGGAAGGCGGCGCCAATCCGGAATCCAACGGCAAACTGCGGGATATCATCGCCAAGGCCAAGGCCAACAATATGCCGAATGATAATATTCAGCGCTCCATCAAAAAGGCCAGCGGCGAGCTGAGCAACGTCGTGTATGAAGAGATCACCTACGAAGGCTACGCCCCCGGCGGCGTGGCGGTCATCGTGGACTGCATCTCCGACAACCGCAACCGCACGGCCAGCGACGTGCGCCACTGCTTCGCCAAGTACGGCGGCAACCTGGGCACCACCGGTTCCGTGGGCTTCATGTTTGACGAACGCGGCGTGCTCGTGGTGGAACGGGAACCCGGCAGCGACGAGGACGAAATGATGATGACCGCCCTGGACGCCGGCGCCGAAGACGTGAAGGTGGACGAGGACGTATTCGAGATCTACACCGCTCCGAACGACTTCAGCACCGTGCGGGAGAACCTGGAGAAGCAGGGGATCACCTTCCTGTCCGCGGAAGTCGCGAAGATTCCGCAGAACACCGTCGCGGTCAGCGATCCGGATACGATCCTGAAGATCCAGAAGATGCTGGACCTGCTGGAAGAGAACGACGACGTGCAGAACGTGTTCCATAACGCGGATCTGCCGGATGAAGACGAGGAAGAATAATTTGGGGCCCGAAGGGGCTGTAAGCCGATATCCGGGCAGGATATCGGCTTGTTTAATCGAGGAGGGATCCGCATGACGATGCTGGAGATCATTGAAAAGAAAAAGTTCGGGCAGGAGCTGACGAAGGAGGAGATTACCTTCTTTGCCAACGCGGCGGCGGAAAAGTCCGTGCCGGATTATCAGATTTCCGCGATGCTGATGGCCATCCGGCTGAACGGTATGACCGACCGGGAGACCACGGACCTGACCCTGGCCATGCGGGATTCCGGCGATATCGCGGATCTGTCCGCGATCCCCGGCGTGAAGGTGGACAAGCATTCCACCGGCGGCGTGGGCGACACGACCACGCTGGTGCTGGCGCCCCTGGTGGCGGCCTGCGGCGCGCCGGTGGCAAAGATGAGCGGCCGGGGCCTGGGCCATACCGGCGGTACGCTGGACAAGCTGGAGTCGATCCCCGGCATGTCGGTGGGGCTGAGCGTGGAGGACTTTATCCGCCAGGTGAAGGAGATCGGCGTGGCCGTGGTCGGCCAGACCGGGCGGCTCGCGCCGGCGGACAAGACGCTTTACAGCCTGCGGGACGTGACTTCCACCGTGGACTCCCTGCCCCTGATCGTTTCCTCGATCCTCAGCAAAAAACTGGCCGCCGGGTCCGACGCCATCGTGCTGGACGTGAAGACCGGCTCCGGCGCCATCATGCACACGCTGGAGGACAGCCTGGAGCTGGCGGAGAACATGGTGCGGGTCGGCGAGCTGGCCGGCAAGCCAATCGTCGCGGTGGTCACCGGCATGGACCAGCCCCTGGGCACCCATGTGGGCAATGCACTGGAAGTGAAGGAAGCCATCGACATCCTGGCCGGCCGCGCCGGCGGGGATCTGCTGGAGGTCTCGCTGACCCTCGGCGGATACATGCTGCAGCTGGCCGGGAAAGCGGAGACGCCGGAGGCCGGGAAACAGATGATGAAACAGGCCATCGACTCCGGCGCGGGTCTGGCGAAGCTGAAGGAAATGATCGCGGCCCAGGGCGGCGACCCCTCCGTCTGCGACGACGTGACGCGCCTGCCCCAGGCGAAGGTCGTGCGCGAAGTGAAGTGCGGCGCCTCCGGCTGGGTTACGAAGATGGATACCATGGCGCTGGGTCTGGCGGCCCAGGCGATGGGCGCCGGCCGTCTGAAGGCCGACGACGTGCTGGATTATTCCGTGGGCTTTGTGCTGCAGGTGCGGATCGGCGACCGGGTGGAAGCCGGGACGCCCCTGTGCGTGCTGCATGCCCGCAATGAAGAAGACGCGGACAGGGCGGAAGCCGCTGTGCGCGCGGCGGTCACCATCGGGCCGGAGAAGTGCGGCCGGGTGCCTGAATTTTTCGCGATCGTAACGAAGGACGGCGTGCGCAGGCTGGGGGCGAATTCATGAAGGGAAGCCTCCGGCAGGGGATCCGCCATGGCATCCCAATCGGGCTGGGCTATCTGAGCGTTTCTTTCGCCTTCGGCATGAAGGCGGTGGGGGACGGGCTGACTGTGCTGCAGGCAGTGCTGATTTCCATGACCAACCTGACCAGCGCAGGCCAGATCGCCGCGCTGCCGCTGATGGTGGGCGGCGCCTCCCTGGCGGAAATGGCCCTGACCCAGCTGACCATTAACCTGCGCTACGCGCTAATGAGCCTGTCGCTCAGCCGGAAGCTGGACGGCAGCATGGGTACGCTCCAGCGGCTGATCTTTTCCTTCGCCAACACGGATGAGATCTTCGCCGTTGCCTCTTCCCAGCCGGGCAAGGTCGGGAAACACTACCTGTACGGCCTGATGCTGGCGCCCTGGATCGGGTGGTCCCTGGGAACCTTCCTGGGCGGGGCGGCGGGTACGCTGCTGCCGGCCTTTGTCCGTACGGCCCTGGGCATCGCCATCTACGGCATGTTCCTGGCGATCATCCTGCCGCCGGCGCGCAAGAGCCGCCCGGTGCGCTTTGTGGTGCTGGTCGCGGTGGGACTCAGCCTCTGCTTCCGCTATATTCCCGGGCTGAATACGGTTTCCTCCGGGTTTGTGATCATCATCTGCGGCGTGCTGGCGGCCGCTGCCGGGGCCTGGCGGTTCCCGGCGGAGGAGGACGCCGCATGAAGTGGAGTGTGTTTCTGCCCTACCTGGCGGTGACGGCCGGGGTCACCTACCTGATCCGGATGCTGCCGCTGACCGTTTTCCGCCGGGAGATCAAAAGCCGGTTTATCCGGTCTTTCCTGGCCTATATCCCTTACGCGGTGCTGGGCGCGATGACGTTCCCGGACGTGTTTTATTCCACCGGGGACCTGCGTACGGCGATCTGCGGCGTCGCGGTGGCAGTACTGCTGGCCTGGCGCGGCCGCAGCCTGCTGACGGTGGCGGTTGCCGCCTGCTGTGCCGTGGCCCTGGCGCAGGGATTCCTGCTGCTGATTCCCTGAAGACCCAACGACTGAAACAGGAAGGAACAGCCCGATGAAAGTGATTTGTGTGGACGACGTGCTTCCGATCATGGAGGATACCGTTGCGATCTGCCGGGAACTGCCGCAGATCACGGAAGCCGTCGGCTTCACCCGCCCGCTGGAAGCGCTGGAATGGCTGAAAAGCAACCACGCGGACCTGGCCCTGCTGGATATCGACATGCCGGAGATGAACGGGCTGGCGCTGGCGGCGGAGATCCGGAAGATGCGGCCGGGCACGGCGGTGATCTTCCTGACCGGGTTTTCCGAATACGCGGTGGACGCCTTCGCGATCCACGCCTCCGGCTACCTGATGAAACCGGTGAACCGGGAGAAGCTGGCCGAGGAGGTGGCCTACGCGCTGTCCGGGAACCACGCGAAACCGCAGGCCCACATCCTGGCGCGGACTTTCGGGAACTTCGACCTGTTCACGGACGGGAAGCCGGTGACCTTCCGGCAGGCGAAATGCAAGGAGCTCCTGGCCTACCTGATCGACCGGCAGGGCGGCAGCGTGACCCGGGCGGAGGCCTTCGCGATTCTCTGGGAGGACCGCATGTATGACCGGCCGATGCAGAAACAGCTGGACGTGATCATCCGGAGCCTCCGGGAGACGCTGGAGGAGCACGGGATCGGGGAGATTTTCGAGCTGAAGCGCGGAACGATGCGCGTCGTGCCGGACGGGATTTCCTGCGACGCGTGGCGTTTTTTCAGCGGGGATGTGGACGCCGTGAACGAGTACCAGGGCGAGTATATGAGCGCCTATTCCTGGGCGAATATGCGGGAAGCCTACCTGGACCGGATTTCGGAAAACCGGTAATAAATTCCGTCAAAATGAAAAATGACTGGACATTTGACCGGGTTATTGTGTACAATAATGTATCGCCATTTACAACAGAACCATTTTTCATAGGAGGTATATATACATGACGATTGAAAAGAAAGTGAACGGAAACGCCCTGGAGATCGCGCTGGAAGGCCGTCTGGACACCATGACCGCGCCGGAGCTGGAAGCCGAACTGAACCAGTCCCTGGGCAGCGTGGACAGCCTGACGCTGGACTTCAGCAAGCTGGAGTACATTTCTTCCGCCGGCCTGCGCGTACTGCTTTCCGCCCATAAAGTCATGAGCGCCAAAGGCGGCATGAAGGTCACGAACGTGAACGAGATCGTGCAGGAAGTGTTTGAGGTAACCGGTTTCGCCGATATCCTGAACATCGAGCGCTGAGAGGGAACACAGTCATGAAGACAGATGTCATTACGGTTTCCAGCAGGGGAAAACGGATGGAATCTGCGTTGGGACTGGTGGACAAGGTTGCCGCCTATAAGGAGCTGCCGCCGAAGAGCGCGCTGCACCTGCGCCTGCTGGCTGAGGAAATGATGCAGATGATGCGTTCCATCACCGGCGAGACGGAAGGGCAGTTCTGGATCGAGGATGAGCATGGTGAATACCAGCTCCATCTGCAGGTCGCCACACGGCTGAGCACGGAGAAACGGGAACAGCTGCTGTCCGTTTCCGCTTCGGGAAAGAACGAAAGCGCCCGCGGCATCATGGGCCGCCTCCGCGAGTTTTTCGACTGGGGCTGTGACGAGGATTACGACGGTTTCTCCTCGTCGTACCTGCCTGACGCGCTGGAGCATTCCGCCTCTCCGATGGTGGACTGGGAATGGTCCATGCGCCGGTATGAAAACGAGCTGACCAGCCGGATCGACCGGGACGAGTATGCCCGGGAAGCCTGGGACGAGCTTGAAAAATCCGTGGTCAAGAACGTTGCCGATGACGTGAAGGTAGCGATCCGCAACGGCAGCGTCGAGATGATTATCCTGAAAAAGCTGGCATAACAGAACAATCATATCCGTCAGCGGCGGGACCGGTTCCCGCAGGCTGACGGATCTTTATTCACATCGGAGGAATTGAACATGATCCAATCCGCCCCGATCATTTCCCGTACGGACATGATTCGCTGCGCGCTGTGCCTGGACGCGCCCTGCGACAAGGCC
Source organism: Christensenellales bacterium (assembly GCA_045112195.1). Taxonomy (GTDB): domain Bacteria; phylum Bacillota; class Clostridia; order Christensenellales; family Aristaeellaceae; genus Aristaeella. Next base: position 71,164 of record JBGUHQ010000058.1, read on the forward strand.
TGCGAAAAGGTCAGGCCTGCCGGCCTGCTGCGCAGCGTCTGGTTCCAGAATGAGCAGACGGCCGCCTGGCGGCTGCCGGAGGAGAATCCCTGCCTGACCTGCCTCGCGCCCTGCGAGCACGCCTGCGTCCGGCCGGGCGAAGTACCGGTGAAGGACGTCATGAACCGTCTGTATTATCAGGTCAAACCGGAATGCGAAACCCCGCTGCCGGCGGATGAAAGCCGGCTGAAGTGCGACCTGTGCGGCATCCCGCTGGAGAATCCCTTCCTGCTGTCCTCTTCTGTGGTCGCGAGCACCTACGACATGTGCGCCCGCGCCTTTGAGGCGGGATGGGCCGGCGTCTGTTTCAAGACGGTCTGCACGCTGGATATCCATGAGGCGTCTCCCCGGTTTTCCGCCCTTTCCGGCAGCGACGGCAGCATCCTCGGTTTCAAGAACATCGAGCAGCTGTCCGACCACAGCGTGGCGGAGAACATGGAGATCTTCCGCCGCCTGAAGGAGAACTATCCCACCAAGTTCATCCTGGCCTCCATCATGGGGCAGAATGAAGCGGAGTGGGGCGAGCTGGCCCGCCTGTGCGAGGAAAACGGCGCGGACGCGGTGGAGCTGAACTTCTCCTGCCCGAACATGGCGGAAGGCGGCCTGGGCAGCGATATCGGCCAGCTGCCGGAGCTGGTGGAAAAGTTTACCCGCGCCGCGAAACAGGCCTGCGGCATTCCGGTCATCGCCAAGCTGACGCCCAATGTCGCGAACATGAACCCGGCGGCGGAAGCCGCGAAACGGGGCGGCGCGGACGGCATCGCCGCCATCAACACGATTAAGTCCATTGTCGGTATCAATATCCATACCTATGTATCCGCACCGGCGGTCCACGGCCACAGCGCCGTCGGCGGTTACAGCGGCAACGCCGTGAAACCCATCGCCCTCCGCTTTGTCGCGGAACTGGGACGGAACCCGGAGCTGAAGGGCCTGCACCTGTCCGCCATGGGCGGCGTCGAAACCTGGCAGGACGCGCTGGAATTCATCCTGCTGGGCGGCAGTTCCATCCAGGTGACCACGGCGGTCATGCAGTACGGCTACCGGATCATCGACGACCTGAAGGCCGGCCTGAACCTGTACCTGACGGAGAAGGGTTTCCGTTCGGTGAAGGACGTGATCGGCCTGGGACTGGACGCGCTGAGCCCGACCACGGACGTGCTGGAGCGGGACACGGTGATTTTCCCGAAGTTCATCCGGGAACGCTGCGTCGGCTGCGGCCGGTGTGAGATTTCCTGCGCGGACGGCGGCCACCAGGCGATACAGCTGGATGAAAACCGCCGGCCGGTGCTGAACGGCAAAAACTGCGTGGGCTGCCATCTGTGCCTGCTGGTCTGCCCGCAGCGGGCGATCGTGCCGGGCGCGAAACGGATATCAAGGTAATCTGATTGGGAGGGATAAACATGAAAAAGATTCTGACGGTTCTGATGGCACTGGTGATGGTTCTGGCGCTGGCGGTGCCGGTGATGGCGGAGGAAGAGGAGGAGCTCTTCCAGTACTGGAACAAGGAGGCGCCCGCCCTGAAGGCGCTGATCGAATACGTGGAAACGGTGACGGATGAAACATCTCCGGACTATATTCCGCCGGCGGACCGGATCGCGACCTTCGATATGGACGGTACGCTCTGCGCCGAGCTGAACCCCACCTATCTGGAATACTATACGCTGGCCTGGCGGATCCTGAAGGACACCTCCTGGGAGCCGGACGCGGAGATGCTGGAGTTCGGCCGTATGCTGCGGGACCACGCCCTGGACAAATCCTTCCCGGACCATATGGACATGCTGCACGCCCAGCACGCGGCGAAAGCCTACGCCGGCATGACGCTGACGCAGTTCGCCGACTTTATCACCAACTGCCTGGTACGGGAGGCGGACGGCTTTGAGGGCATGAGCTACGCCAACACCTTCTACGTTCCGATGATCGAAGTGGTGGAATACCTGCAGGACAACGACTTCAAGGTCTTTATCTGCAGCGGCAGCGACCGGTTCCTCTGCCGGACCTATATCGAGGGCGTGCTGGATATTCCCTATGAGCAGATCATTGGCATGGACGTGGCGGTGGAAGCTACGAACCAGAACGGCGCGGACGGCCTGGACTATGTGTATTCCAGTGAGGACAATATCATCCGGACGGACAACCTGCTCATCAAGAACCTGAAGATGAACAAGGTGGCCCAGATCGTCCGGGATATCGGGCGCCAGCCCGTGCTGTCCTTTGGTAACTCCGGCGGCGACATGAGCATGCACAACTATACGATCTTCAACAACCGCTATAAGAGCATGGCGTTCATGCTGATCGCCGACGACAGCGAGCGGGATTACGGCGACGCGGAAAAGGTGCAGCCGCTGAAGGAAAAGTGGGAAGCCAACGGCTACCAGGTCATCTCCATGCGGGACGACTTCCTGACGATCTACGGCGAGGAAGTGACGAAGACCGGCACCTTCCACTGGCTGGAGGACCTGGCGGAGGACCGGGTACCCGCGGAACCGGCGGAAGCGCCCGCCGCGGAGGAACCCGCGGAGGAAGCTACGGAGGCCCCCGCCGCGTAATCAATCAGGACAACGCAAAAACGCCCGGCAGAAGCCGGGCGTTTTGTCAATGCTTTTTTACAATGCCAGGGACAGGACGCCGAAGATGACGATCAGCAGGAGCAGGAACAGCAGTTCCTGCTTCCAGCGCCGGTGGAACAGGCCGGCGGTTTCCCGCATGAAGGCGTTGGGCCAGAACCACCATTTTGTTTTCCCGCCCATGCCCTCAGCGGAAAGGCCGGCCTGCCGCGCCCACAGCCCGCTGCGGAACACATGGTAGCTGCTGGTGGCGAAGACGGTTTTACCGCCGTCTCCGAGCAGGCGGATGATCTGCTTTGAAAACGCCATGTTCTGGAAGGTGTTCACGGACCGTCTCTCCGGCAGGATCAGCCGGTCCTCGATCCCCTGGGAGAGGAGATACTGCCGGATCGCTTCCCCTTCGGCCATGGTTTCGTTGCGTCCCTGCCCGCCGGAGGGCACGAACCGGGCTTCCTTCCCGGTGGCTTCTTTCTGCTTGCGCCAGAAGGCCAGCGCCCTGTCCGCCCGGCCCCGCAGCAGGGGCGGCAGCGAGCCGTCCGGGCGGAACCAGCAGCCCAGAATGATGATGAAATCCTTGTCCGGCGCGGGCTCATGCCGGGCGGACAGCAGTCCGCAGATCACCGAGCCGGTCAGCATGCACTGGAAGTAAACGAACACGGTGGCATAGGTGTTTTCCAGGGTATTGCTGATCCGGACCTGCGTTTCGGATCCCATAAAGTCCCGGGTGAAAAGGTACCAGCCGACAGCTTCGCCGGCGACCAGCAGCACGCTGACCAGCAGGCCGAGGGCGTTCTGGATCCGGGGACGTTCATGCCTGAGGAGCGCGATGTTGCTGATCGCCATGACGGCGGCGAACAGCAGCATCAGCGGCGTGGTGAACTGCATATACCGTTTGCTGGCGCTGCTCAGGGCGGAATAGGCGTCGAACATGCTGTACTGCTCCGGATGTACCAGGTGCGAAACCGTAACGCTCAGCAGGACCAGGCCGGTGGCCAGGGCGAACAGGGAAAAGCCGGAATAATAGATGGTTCCGTAATCGTAGAACTCGGCGCCTTTCGCCTGCAGGAAATGCCACAGCATGATCGCGCTGAGCAGCAGCCAGAACAGGGTCAGGGCGATCAGAACGGCGGAATCGCCGGTAAAATTGCCGGTGTTCCTGTCATAGACCGTGCGGAGGCTGTCCGCGTAAAGGGGGTGGGTGATGACGGCGTCGTCGGTTTCAGCCCCGGCGATGAGATCCGTTTCTCCCGCGTTTTCCGCATAAACGGGGATCCGGACATAGCCGGAACGGGTCTCCGTTTCCCCCAGGCGGATCACGTCCGGATCCGACAGGCGGATTTCCGGCGCGGGCTGCCCGTCTTCGTACAGCGGGATATAGAGGTTGAGGTGGTCAAAAAAAGCGGCGCGGATAATAAAGCAGCACACCAGCAGCGCCGCTGCGCACAGGATGATCTGCCTGGCCGCGTTTTTCATGGATTCCGCCCCGATTCATCAGTATTTCTGCTGTTATGATACCAAAAAAGCGGCAAATTGCCAAATCGTTACATAAAAATGTATGATCTGTACTGGACATTTGTTGGACACAGAGGAATATAACAAGCGAACCGGAGCATATCTGGTCCGCGAAAAAAGAAAAGAAAGGGACGGCAGGATGGGCAGCGACGCTTACAAACCCGGAAAACATACCGGGGAAGCCCTGGCTTTTATGAAGGAACGCGTCGGTAAAGAGCGCTTTGACCGGATCATGGAAAGCGCGGACAGCCGCCGGCATCCTTATGTGGCCGCCCGGCTGTTCCTGTCTGCGGAGGACTGGCGGAAATATGTCTGGATTGAACAGAACGGCTCGCTGGACGGTTTTTCGTAAATCAGACTGCCGGGACCCGTTCCGGCAGCGTATCAACAAATGTCGATCCGGTGATTGCCGAACCGTTGGCTGTATGATATAATGTTTGTTACAGTACAGACATCAATCAAACAAGCCCTATTATTCCCCGCGCCGCGGGTGATTTTACAGGAGGGAAAATATCATGAAAAAACTGCTTGCAATGCTGCTCGCACTGGCGATCGCGCTGCCCTGCGCCGCGCTGATGGCGCCGGCCGCCGCCAAGGCGGACGGGGTTTACGTCATCCCGGGCAGCGATAAACGGGAGCTGACCGAAGCCGAACTGTGGGATTATTCGTACGACACGCTGATGTTCGCGTTCAACGAGATCCTGGCCCGGCACGGCTACAAGTTCGAAACCGGCAGCCGCTGCTACAACTGGTTCACCCAGATGTCGTGGTACCATCCGAACCCGGAAGAGAACAGCAAGTACCACACGCCGACCTACAAGGCGATGTCCAATCTGGAAAGGAAGAACTTTGACCTGATCAAAAAGGTCCGGAAGGACATGAAAGCCGCGGGGACGACCAACGCCAACGCCCCGAAGAAGATGCCCACTCCGCCGTCCCAGAAGCTGAAGAACATGCAGGGCTTTGTCCCGGTCACGCTGATGGAAAATCAGAAGTTCCCGGTCATGAGCGCGCCCAGCGATTATGCCTACCGGGCGAACAAAGGCAAGGCGCTGGTCACCACCAACGGCGAGATTTACACCATGGGCTGGGCCAACGGCTGGCTGCTGATCATGTATGAAACCAACGGCGGCGGAGCCCGGCTCGGCTATATTGACGGAAGCCGTATCAAGGGTAAGATTCCCGCTGAAATCGGCATGCTGGCTTTTGCCAACATCCAGAGCAAAACGGTAACCGCCGCGGTCGTGACGGACGATCCCGCCTGGACCGGCACCGCGATCACGACCCTGCCGGCCGGTACAACGGTCACCTACCTGACCACCATGTATTTCAGCACCGGCGCCTGGGACTATATCGAGACGACGGTCAACGGGCAGGTTGCCCGCGGCTGCGTACCCAGCGGCACCCTGGATATCGACGACGCGAACGAACTGGAAGCCGTGGATGAAATGGAACAGATGGACGACGATATCCCGGGAGACGGCTGATAAAGTTGCTCTGACTGTGTCTGATAAAGAAAAAAGGAGGCTAAAGGAATGAAGAGGATTCTTGTTCTCCTGCTGGCGATGGCGATGCTCCTGACGAGCGTGGCCGTGCTGGCCGAGGGGAGCGACGCGATCACCATGGAACTGAAGACGGCCAAGCTGCCGCTCTACGCCGCGGATGATCCCTATCTGGAGGGGCTGACGGCGGCGGGAGACGGACTGCAGGTGATCGTCCTTTCCGTGAAGAAAGGCGTGCAGCTGCAGGTGACCGTGCAGCCGAAATCAGTGAAAAACAAGCAGGTCACCCTCTCCGTGGATAACGAGGGTGTGGCCCGTGCGAAAGGAAACACCGTGACCGGCGTGGCGCCCGGCGAAGCTGTGCTGACGATTGCCAGCAAGCAGGATCCCTCCGTTACGCTGCAGTACCGGATCGTGGTCGTGCAGCCGGTTACCCGCCTCACGGTTACGGCACCCGCGAAAACCGTGGCAGTCGGCAGCACGATGCAGCTGACGCCCGTCTATACGCCGGACAACGCGACCCGCAAGGGTGTCACCTGGACTTCCGCCAACGAGCAGATCGCCACGGTGGACGCCAACGGCGTCGTGACCGGCCTGAAGCGGGGCAATACCCGTATTACAGCCGTGGCCACGGACGGCAGCAAGATCCGCGCCAACGTGAACGTGCAGGTTACCCAGGGGGCGCAGGAGATCCAGCTGGACAAGGCGGAACTGACCGTCGACGCCGGCAAGAGCGGCGTGCTGAAGGCGACCGTGCTGCCGAAGGACGCGAACAACAAGAACGTTGTCTGGTCCTCCTCGGATGAAAGCGTTGCCAAGGTCAACGGGCAGGGCCGCGTTACCGGCGTGGCGCTGGGCGACTGTGAAATCATCTGCACCAGCAAGGATACGGGCGACGTGCAGGCGAAGGCTGTGGTTCATGTACAGCAGCCGGTGAAGAAGATTATCTTCGGCGACGCCCCGTCTGTATACAACGGCGAGAGCGCCCAGCTGTCCTGGACGGTTGATCCAGCCAATGCCTCCCACCCGGAACTGGAGTTCTCCTCTTCCAACACGAAGATCCTGACCGTGGATGAGAACGGCCTTGTGACCGGCGTGATGGGCGGCGACGCCTCCGTCATCGCGAAGACCACCGACGGCTCAAACCGCCAGGCCAAGCTGAAGATCCGGGTTATGCAGCACGTGACCGGCGTGCACATGAAGCGGCATGTCGCCTACGTGGACCTGAACGCGACCTCTCCCACCACCGCGATCCTGGAGCCGGAGAAGGCCAAGTACATCAACCGGAACATGACCTGGGAAAGCGCGGATCCGTCCATTGCCACCGTGGCGCCGGAGAAGAAGAATCCCAACAAGGCTGACATCCACGGCAATAACCAAGGTGAAACCACCGTGACCGGCACCACCGAGGACGGTGGATTCCAGGCGAGCATTGTCGTCAAGGTCGGCGACTGGCAGCATTGCCTGAAGCTTACCGACGCCGAAGTCCGGGGAGAATGGCCGTTCGTGACGGTGAAAAACGTCAGCGATCTGTATATCACCTCCATCACCTGCGAGTTCACGGTTTACGATATCAACGATCAGGTCATTCCCAGCAATCTGAAGGATCCGAGCAAGCCGTCCAGGATCGTCTACAACAGGCCGCTGAATCCGGGCGCGTCCACCGAGGAGCGGTACTGGAAGGTCATCGACTTTACACCGTCGGACAACGCGCTTGTGGCCTATTATGTGATCAAGGTTGTCGAATACCAGATTGACAACGACTGGGTGAAGACCATCCAGCCGCGGAACCAGCCCACCAAGAAGTGCCCGGTGCATTTGTAACCGGCGAACATATGTAAGGAGGTTATTCTGAATGAATAAACGTATTGTTTCGATGATCGTCGCGGCACTGATGGCGGTGCTGATGATCGTGCCTGCTTCCGTCGCGGAAGAGACGGCTGTTGATCCTATCCAGGAGATTATCGCCCAGTTTAATGAGGCGAAGTCCGTTGACCCCTATGAGATTGAGGTTCATCCGACCCGCGTAAGCGGCTGGGTTTCCATGCGCTGGGTGCCGAGCACACAGTCGCCTGTCGAGGCGACCTATCCCGCCCGTACCGTGCTGCTTGTACGCAAGGAGTTGCCCGACTGGCTGATGGTTGAGAATATGCAGACCGGCGATATCGGCTATATCCCCAAGGCCCATGCTGTCGCGGTGGGCGAAGTCCAGCACCAGAAGCCGGTGGAAATGACGGTTGCCGACAACGGCAAAACGGATCTGGGCGTGATCGATATCAACGGCGCTTTCTCCCTGCAGTGCAAGCTGCCGGAAGGCTACTCCATCCAGACCGTCCGGTCCGCCAACGACCAGCTGCTGGCGGTCGTCTCCTCCGAGGACCTCTCCAAGCCCCTGCTGCAGCTGGCTGTGGCCTATGACGAAGCCTACGCCCATGTGGACCGGCTGAACGACCTGGACGACGAAGCCTTCGCCGTGCTGGAAAAGACCTTCACGGACGACAATCCCCTGGTGGAGATCACCTACAGCGATACCGGCCTGGGCACCCGCCTGATGATTGCCAAACAGAACGACGCAGGCGACGATTTCCTGGACTTCATGAGCATTTACAAGGGTTACTTTGTCGAATGCGTCCTGGTGCCTTCCGAGTCCGCTGAAGTGAAGGACCTGACGGACGAGCAGATCCAGATGTGCATCGACTTCCTGACCGATATGGACTTTGTGCCGGCTGATGAAGCGGGCGTTCCGGACGACATGAAGGACGCGAAGTGGCTTGCCAGCCTGATCGATTATGACGCTGAAACCGGCACCGTTACGGTGGCCGCCTCCCGCACGGTCACGATTCCCGCGGCGGAAGCGGAAGCGCTGAAGGTCGGCGATACGCTGAAAGTTGGAAACTATGAAGAAGCGATCGGGAAACTGGAAACCTTCGAGGACGCGACCATCATCATCAACGACGGCGCTACGCTGATCAAGTACGGAGACGAGTACCATTTCTATCCGGACGGCGAGTATGAGTATACCGAGCCTTATGCCGACCTGAAGCTGGAGATCCCGGACAGCCTGGTTTTCTATGACGGAATCAATCCGGAAACCGGCGAAGCGCTGGAGACAGATACGGAGCACACAGCCGATGAACTCAAGGCCATGCTGGCTGAAGATACCCTCCCGGGATTCAATACCGACAACGTCTACGTGACCTTCGACGCGGAAGGAAACTGGACAACCGTCGTGCGGTTCTACACCCCCGCGCAGTAAAATATCACCCTGAAAAGTAATCTTACGGAGGATCATTTATGATCCGGAAACTTGTAAGGCAGATGCTGTCAGCGCAGATTCTTTCTGCGCTGGCAGTTTCTCTGTGTCTGCTGGTTGACAACATCATGATCGGCCGCTTCCTGAAGGAGCAGGCGATGGCCGCCTATATCCTGGCCAATCCGCTGCTGCTTTCCATCGGGGCGATCGGCACGCTGCTTTCCGCCGGCGTACAGGTGGCCTGCGGCAAGTCGCTGGGCACCGGCTCCGCGGAGGAGACCAACGCCGGCTATTCTTCCGCGGTGGCCTTCGGCGCGATGGTTTCCTTCGCCTTCGCGGCGGTGGTCGTGATCTTCGCGCCCTTCCTGGCCAGGGCCATGGGCGCTGGCATGGAGGGCGAACTGTTCGACATGACCCGGGGCTACCTGATCGGCTTCAGCATCGGGGCGCCCGGCAGCATGGGCGCGCTGGTCCTGATTCCTTTCCTGCAGATGGCCGGGCAGAGCAATCTGCTCATCGTCGCGGTGCTGACGATGACGGTGGCGGATATCGGGCTGGATCTGCTGAACGCGCTGGTTTTCCACGGCGGCATGTTCGGCATGGGCCTGGCTTCTTCCCTGAGCTACTACGCGGCGATCCTGGTTGTGGGCTTCTATTTCCTGTCCAAACGCTGCGTGTTCCGCTTCAGCCTGAAGCAGGTCAGCCGGCGGAAGATCGCGGAGCTGTTCCGCGGCGGAATCCCGGCCGGGTTCAACATGGCCTCGTCCGTGATCATGGTTTTCCTGATCAACCGGATCCTGAGGTCTACCGGCGGCAGCAGCGCCCTGGCCGCCTTCGCGGCGATCACGACGCTGGGCAACACCGCCAACTGCATCACAACGGGCATCGGCGGCGTATCGCTGACCCTGTCCGGCATCTTCTTCCATGAGGAGGACCGGACCGGACTGAAAAAGATGCTTTCCCTGCTGTGCAGATACGGCGTGATCCTGGGGGTAGGCATGGCGGCGCTGCTGGAAATTTTCGCGCCGGCGCTGGTTTCGCTCTTCATCCCGGACGCCGGGGAGGCACAGCGGGCGGCGATCCTCGGCCTGCGCCTGTTTGCCGTGGGCATGATTCCCTGCTGTATCAACAACGCTATCAAGAACGCGTACCAGGGAACGGGGCGGGTTTCGCTGACGGTGATTATCTCCCTGCTGGAGGGCACGGTTTTCCCCGTGCTGGCCGCCTTTGTGTTCAGCCGGTTCCTGGGAACGAACGGCGCGTGGCTGTACTTCATTGCCGGTGAAACGCTGACCCTGCTGTTCATCGCGATGCTGGTGGCGGCCAAAACCAGGGACGAGCCCTGGCGGGACGGCGCGGCCCTGCTGCTGAAGGATGATTTCGGCGTTCCGCCGGAGCGCCTGCTGGAAATGGATATCCATTCCATGGAAGACGTGACGGCAGCGGCTGAGCGGGCGGAGAAGTTCTGCCTGGACCACGGGCAGGATCCGAAGATCAGCAACCATATCGCGCTGTGCATTGAAGAGATGGCGTCCAATACCATCCAGTACGGGTTTACCATGGATCAGAAGCATCACGATCTGTCCGTGCGTCTGCTGGAGAAGGAAAACGACCTGGTGCTGCGCTTCCGGGACGACTGCGGCGCCTTTGACCCGGTCCGCTATATCCCGAAGGACAACGAGGACGCCCTGGGCATCCGGCTGGTCCTGGCTTTCGCGCAGGACGCGCGCTATACCTACGCTTTGAATCTGAACAACGTCTGCATCCGCATCGGGGGACCGCCCGCGGCGGAAACGGAATAAATGAAAAAACGGGCCGGCAGTTCGAATGAACTGCCGGCCCTGTGTATCGTGCCGTTATACGGCCAGCGCCTCGCGAAGCATCAGGACGGCGTTCTGATGCCGGAGCTTGACCGCGCCGTAACTCAGGCTCATCATCTCCGCAATTTCCGTCAGGGGTTTCCCGTCGTAGTATCGCAGCACGATGATATCCCGCATCTGTTCGGGAAGGCGCTTCAGCGCCGCGGCGAGCTCGCCGAGGGTCTCGGAATTGAGCAGCCCCTCGTCCAGCTCGATATTGTCTGAAAGGTTCTCGTCCAGTTCCTCGCTGGGTTTGGTCCGGCGGAAATGGTCGATGACCGTGTTCCGCGTGATCGTGAAGATCCAGGTGTTCAGGGAGGCTTTGGACGGGTCAAATCCTTCGAGTTTCCGAAGGATTTTTTCGAATACTTCCGAATGGAGATCCTCCGCGTCGGCGCGGCCGCGTACCCGCGCGCGGATATATCCCATTACCTTGCCGCTGTATTCCGCATAAATCTGGTTAAGATCTGGGGTCTGCATCCTTGTCCTTCCGGACGCCCGTGTTCATCTCGGGGACTCCTGCGGCGTTAACCCATTCCATTTCATCCAGGCTCAGCTCCCTGGCGGAGTAGCGGGAATGAGTGGAATTGATCACGCTCTGCAGATCGGCGTTCCCATCGAACTTCTGGAAATCGAACATGGCTTTCAGCTTGTTTTCCATGGTCGTACCCTCCTTTCAAAGGTCTTTACACCGGTTTATACGGACGCGCACGGCAAGGTGGCAGTTCGGCTGAAAAATATTTTACAGGTTTTATCCGTCAGTTGTCCAGTACCGGGCCGGTTTTTTTTCATCAGGGCGCCGTTTGGCCGGAAACGTTGAAAGCACCGCTGATTTCTGATAAAATATAAGTTCAAAGACAGAAAAATCCCGGAGCCTGGACAAACCTGCCGGTATAAGTGATATTTATGAGGTAGAACCGATGCTGATCATGATTCTGAAAATGGCCGGGGTCACGCTGCTGTACGTGGTGCTGACCGTGCTGATCTGGAAATGGATGGGCACCCGGAAGATGACCTGGTGGCACAGGCTGCTGATCGGCCTGATCTACGGCGGCTGCTCCGTGCTTTCCACGCATTTCGCCATTGATTACAGCCAGATGCTGCTGAACGTCCGCGACCTGGGGCCGTTGACGGCCGGTATGTTCTTCGATCCGGTCTCGGGCATCATCGCCGGCCTGATCGGCGGCGTTGAGCGGTATATCGCGGGAACGTACTGGAATATCGGCAGCTACACCCGCATTGCCTGCAGCGCGTCCACCTGCCTGGCCGGTTTCGTGGCCGCGGCGCTGCGTATCTGGTTGTTTAAGCACAAAAAGCCTTCCGGAACCTACGCCTTCATTCTCGGTGCGGTCATGGAAGTGTTCCATATGTACGTGGTGCTGATTACCCACCGGGATGATATGAACATGGCCCTGTATGTCGTGAAGACCTGTTCCGGGCCGATGATCCTGTTCACGGGCCTGGGCATGGCAGCCAATTCCACGGTGCTGCGCGTCATGACGGGCGAATGGCAGAATCCGTTCCGCCGTGTGACCCGTGACCGGGTGCCGGTTTCCCGGCGGTTCCAGTTCTGGCTTTTCATTGTGACGGTTTCGCTGCTGCTGTGCAATACGTTCCTGATTTATATGCTTCAGACGCAGGCCGCTATCCAGGACGGCCGGGACACCGTGTCGCTCTCCATTTTCGCAATCAAGAAAACCTATATGGAAAACCCGGACGAGATTGAAGGCGACAGCGCGGCGTTCATGGTGGGCAGGGACGGCACTTACGACATCATCAAAGACAGGAAAACGGTCCTGAAAGGCGCGCATGAGAAGATGTATCTGACGGCGGAGGACCGGAAGATGATCATGGAAGCGCCGGAAAACGAGTTTTTCACCGAAAGCTTCTATGGCATATCCTGCCTGTGCCGCATGGAGCCGCTGAATGAGCACATCTCGATCATGGCGATGCTGCCGTATGATGAAATCTACTCCGCGCGGGACGCGCAGGTGTATGAGAACGCCTTTGAGGCAATCCTGTTGTTCGCGGCTGTCTATACGCTGATCTCCGAGCTGGTCCAGCTGATCGTCGTGAACAACCTGAGCCTGGTGAACGCTTCCCTGGCAAAGATCACCGGCGGCAACCTGGACGAGGTGGTCAGCGTCCGCGAATCCTCCGAGTTTACCTCCCTGTCCGACGACATCAACCAGACCGTGGATACGCTGAAAGGCTATATCACCGCGGCGGAAAAACGGATCGAGCAGGAGCTGGAGTTCGCCCGGACCATCCAGGATTCCGCGCTGCCGAAGAACTTCAAATTCCCGCGGGAAGACTTTGAGATTTACGCGGTCATGGATCCGGCGAAGGAAGTCGGCGGCGATTTCTACGACTTCTTCTTCGTGGGCCCGAACCGGCTCGCGCTGGTGATCGCGGACGTATCCGGCAAGGGCATTCCCGCCGCACTGTTCATGATGCGGGCGAAGACGGGGATCCGGGGCCTGGCGGAATCCGGCCGGGAGCCGGCGGATGTCCTGCGCCGGGCCAACGATATGCTCTGTGAAGGCAACGACGCGGAAATGTTTGTAACCGTCTGGCTGGGCATCCTCAACCTGAAGACCGGGGAAGTGAAGTGCGCGAACGCCGGGCACGAGTATCCGGCCGTGAAGCGCGCCGGCGGCAGTTATGAACTGATCAAAGACAAGCACGGGCTTGCGCTGGCGGCGATGGAGGGAATGCGCTATTCCGAATACTCGCTGCAGCTGAATCCCGGCGACCGGCTGTTCGTCTATACGGACGGCGTGCCGGAAGCGATCAACCGGGAGACGGAGCAGTACGGTACGGACCGGATGATCCGTGTGCTGGACCGCGTCGGGGAGAGTACGCTGAAGGAAGCGCTCATCGCCGTGCGGGAGGATGTCACTGCTTTCGTGGGCGAGGAAGATCAGTTTGACGATATTACCATGCTGAACGTCGCTTATTACGGACCGGAAAAAGCGCTGGAAGGAATGGGCAAACTGATTGTGGAAGCGAAGGCGGAGAACCTGGATAAAGTCTTCGACTTTGTGAACGAACAGCTGAAGAAATCACAATACACCCCGAAGGCGCAGAACGAGCTGCTGATGGCGGCGGAGGAGATCTTCATCAATATCGCCAGCTATGCCTATTCGCCGGGCGTCGGATCGGCCTGGATCAACGCGTCGGTGAAGGATGGCACCATCACCATTGAGTTCCGTGACAGGGGCTATCCCTTCGATCCGCTGGCCAAGCGGGATCCGGACGTGACGCTTTCCGCGGAGAAACGCCAGGTCGGCGGCCTGGGCATCTTCATGGTCAAGAAAACCATGGACGAGGTGTTGTACCGGCGCGAGAACGGGGAGAACATCCTGACGATCCGGAAGAAACTGAGCTGAAGGGCGGAGCCCCGATCTGTCAACAGGAGGAAAAACCATGGATAACGGACTTTTCAGGAAAAAGAGCATGGACCGCATCTCCTCTCCGGAGGCGCTGCATGATTATATGCGCGTGACCAGCCCCCGCCTGTGGATGATCCTGGCGGCGATTGTGCTGCTGCTGGGCGGGTTTATCGTGTACGCCTCCACCGCGAAGATGGAGAACACCATCCCGATCCGGGTGACGGTGGAAACCTACCACATGACAGCGGAGGAGACCGGGGACAGTGAGCGGGACGCTACCATGGTGTACAGCATGATGACGAAAAACCAGGTGGAATCGGTCAAAATCGGCATGGAGCTGCGCGTACTGAACAATACGGGCCGCGTCAGCTGGATTACGACGGGGGAAAACGAAGACGCGAATTCGGTTGTTTTCGAGATGGATCCGCTGAATTATCCGATGAAGGACGGCGAATATGACGCGGAGCTGGTCCTGGAATCCACCACGCCGATCAGTTTCCTGTGGAACTGACCCTGCATAACGGAGATAGTTGAATGGCTAAGAAAACGAAGCGGAAAGCTCCTGTGAAGACAGGCGCGGCAAATGTGCCGGTGATCATGCAGATGGAAGCGCTGGAATGCGGCGCGGCCTGCCTTGCTATGGTCCTGGCCTATTATCAGAAATGGATTCCGCTGGAGCAGGTTCGGTACGACTGCGGCGTCAGCCGGGACGGTTCCAATATGAAGAACGTGTACCTGGCCGCCCAGCATTACGGGCTGGACGTGCACGGCTACCGCATGGAGCCGGAGGGGCTGAAGGAGAACGGCACGTTCCCCTGCATCATCCACTGGGAGTTCAACCATTTTGTGGTGCTGGACGGTTTCAAGGGCGGCAAGGCGATTCTGAACGACCCGGCCCGCGGCATCGTGAAGCTCTCCATGGAGGAGTTTGACGAGGGTTTTACGGGGCTGGTGCTGACTTTTGCGCCCGGCGAAAACTTCGAGCCTTCCGGAAAACGCCGCAGCACGCTGGAATTTGCCCGCAAGCGCCTGAAAGGCGCGGCGCCGGCGGTGGCTTTTGTGGTGCTGACCTCTGTGATCTCCTATCTGTTCGAGATCATCAGGCCGGTCATGACCCGGATCTTTTACGACCGCCTGCTGACAGGGCAGGCGCCGGAGTGGTTCTATCCCTTCCTGACGGCGCTGGTTGCCCTGACGGCGTTCCAGCTCATCGTACAGTGGGCTTCGACGGTATACAATCTGAAGATTAACGGAAAGATGGCCATCGAGGGCAACGCGAGTTATATGTGGAAAATCCTGCGTCTGCCGATGAGCTTTTTCTCCCAGCGCATGACCGGCGACATCATGCAGCGCCAGGGCACCAACGCCTCGATCGCGTCCACACTGGTCAAAACGGTGGCGCCGCTGGTGCTCAACACGATCATGATGTTCTTCTATCTGGTCATCATGATCCGCTACAGCGTCCTGATGACGCTGGTGGGCATCGCCTCCCTGGCCATCAACATGGGCGTGGCCAATTATATGGCCCGGAAACGGATCAACCTGACCCGCGTCATGCTGCGGGATGAGGGCAAACTGGCTTCCGCCACGATGGCGGGTATCAGCCAGACGGAAACAATCCGCGCTTCCGGCGCGGAAGCCGGTTTCTTCCGCAAGTGGAGCGGCTACCAGGCGTCCGTGAACACGCAGCAGGTGAAGTTTGACACCCTGACCGCCCGGATCAGCGTGATCCCGGATTTCATCAGCACCGCGAGCAACTACCTGGTAATGTTCCTGGGCGTACGCCTGGCTATGGACAATCAGTTCACGATCGGTATGATCACCATCTTCCAGGGCCTGCTTGCTTCCTTCATGGGCCCGGCGACGATGCTGGTGGAAGCCGGACAGACCATCCAGGAAATGCGCACGGAGATGGAACGGGTGGAGGACGTCATGCAGTACCCGGACGATCCGGCGGTTACGGACCGTGAGGAAGCCGCGGACGGGGACTATTCGAAACTGAAGGGTGAAGTGGAACTGAAACATGTGACCTTCGGCTATTCCCGGCTGGGCGAGCCGACGGTCACCGATTTCTCCATGCACCTGAAGCCCGGCAGCCGGGTGGCCATCGTCGGCGCCAGCGGCTGCGGGAAATCCACCGTCAGCAAACTGATCACCGGCCTGTATCAGCCCTGGGAAGGCGAGATCCTGTTTGACGGAAAACCCGCCGACCGGATCCCGCGGAGCGTCTTTACGGGATCTGTGGCCATGGTGGACCAGGATATCGTGCTCTTTGAGGACACCATCGCCAACAATATCCGCATGTGGGACGAGAGCATCGCCGATTTCGAGGTGATCCTCGCTGCGCGGGACGCGCAGATCCACGACGATATCCTGCAGCGGCCCGGCGGATACCAGAGCAAGCTGATCGAAAACGGCCGGGACCTGTCCGGCGGGCAGCGGCAGCGGCTGGAGATCGCCCGCGTGCTGGCGCAGGATCCCTCTATTGTCATCCTGGACGAGGCGACCAGCGCGCTGGACGCCAAAACCGAATATGAGCTGGTGAAGGCCGTAAAAGACCGCGGGATCACCTGTATTGTGGTTGCTCACCGGCTTTCCACCATCCGCGACTGCGATGAGATTATCGTGCTCGAAAAGGGCAAAGTCGTTGAGCGCGGCACCCACGCGGAACTCTATGCCCGGGGCGGCGTCTATGCCGAACTGGTCACAAGCGAATAAGAAAGGAGGTTTCAGGCATGGGTTGGTTTGACGAACAGATCAGGCAGCGAAGCGAAAGCGACCAGAATATCCTGGAAGACTCCTTTTTCCGCATGGCCAGCGTAGTGATGGACAAGTGGGACGCGGAACGGCTGGAGGATGACCGGACAATCGCGAAGGAAGCGATTGACGAGATCCTGAAATATTTCCGCCATAAGCCGGTGGAAATTCCGGAAGACGTGACGGACGTCATCGATCAGCTGGAATACGCCATGCGCCCCTCAGGGCTGATGGCCCGTGACGTGGAGCTGACGGAAAACTGGCAGAACGACGCGTTCGGGCCGATGCTCGGCTGCATGAAGGACACCGGCGCTACGGTGGCGCTGCTGCCCGGGCCGCTCTTCGGATATTATTACCGGGATCCGGCCACCGGGAAAAAGACCCGGGTCACGAAGAAGACCGCGAAGCTGTTTTCCAGGGACGCGCTGTGTTTCTATCAGCCC